>JADBLO010000122.1 GCA_014894395.1 Thermoplasmata archaeon | reverse complement strand
CTAGAAGAACTTCTTACTTTCAAGATGCCTATTCAATGATTTACATACACTACCCGAGTTCAGTTAAATCTATAAAGAAAAAGACATATAGTCCTTTTGAATTCTGGAGAAGGTTGACAGCTATGAAGGAATTAGAAAAAACGTCCTCGGTATGCCCTGCATGTTTCCAAGAAGGAAAAATTCATAAGATTGATGCGAAAATCATTGAGGAAGATGGAAAAGTCTGGATTACGAAAAATTGCGGCGATCATGGCGATTTTAAAGATATCTACTTCGGTGATGTCAATTTGTATAAGCGGTGGATGAAATACGAAAAACGTGGGGATCCGATTCCTGATGTGAAAACAACGTTATTTGATGGTCCGATGTTATATCCAGAACATCGATCGCAGAGCGTTCTTACAAATCTGCTAGTGACGAACCGGTGTAATCTCCGCTGCGGTTACTGTTTCATGAATGCAGGAGCATCGGGTTATGTCTATGAGCCTCCGTTAGATGAGATAAAAAAGATGCTGCAGCAGGCACGCAACGAACGACCACTAGGTTCAAAAGCAATACAAATAACAGGTGGGGAGCCGACGATTCGTGAGGATCTCTTTGAAATTATTCGGATGACGCGGGAAGCCGGTTTTTCGCATATTCAACTGAATTCAAACGGTATTAAACTTGCAGAAAGTGTTGATTACTGTAAGAAACTTAAAGAAGCAAAAGTCAACACCGTATACATGAGTTTTGATGGGGTCACAAAAGAGACAAACCCATGGATTGATCAGTTAATACAAACAATTGAGAACTTCCGGGAAGCAAAATTAAGAGCAGTGCTTGTTCCGGTGCTCATCGGTGAAAAGAATCTTCACGAGACCGGCAAAATTATCCAATTTGCCCTTGATAACATCGATATCGTCCGAGGTGTGAATTTCCAGCCGGTATCATTCTGCGGGCGGATTACAAAAATCAAAGATGAAAAGCGGGAGAAACAACGTGTTGATTATGTCCGTATGATGGAAGTAATTGAGAAAGAATTCAACGGTCAGATCTCTCGCGATGATTTCTATCCTGTTCCCTTTGTCTATCCGATCTCCGAGTTAATTGAGTCCTTAAAAGGGGAAAAGCAGGTAGAGTTTACTGCACATCCTGGCTGTGGTGGCGCAACCTATATTTTCTTAGAGGATGGGAAACCTCTACCAATCACAAGGTTCATTGACGTGGAGCGTTTCATGACGTTTATCAACGAACAGACGAAGATAAAAGGTCCGTTGAAAAAAGTCCGGGTTGCTGCCGCATTCCTGAAGAATGTTGATAAATTTGTTGATAAAGAAAAAGCACCAAAAGATTTTGATTTAAAGAAAATCCTGATTGATGCTGCGGTCGGTGGGAGTTACGATTCCCTGCGAGGGTTTCATTATAAAAGTTTGTTTGTCGGCTCGATGTGGTTTATGGATACGTTTAACTTGAATCTCCATCGACTGGAGCGTTGTTGTATTCATTATTCAACAGAGGAGGGTATTATCCCGTTCTGTTCCTATAATGGCCTGGGGTATGGGGATAAGATTCGAGAGAAGCATTCAGTTCCGATTAAAGAATGGGAGAAAAAAACCGGTCGACCCATGCGGGAAGACCTCTGGAAGCAAGGCCCATTGACTTAGTTTTTCGGCTCCTATTTTTTCTTAATTTTTCATACTACCCCTTTTTCTCAGCAGCTTATATTCTGGAATAACGGTCTTTACAGACGCGAAAAGACAACGCGAAAAGAGCATACAAAAATTTATATATAGCGCAACGAAATATATAGGTATTAGATACCAAACTATATTGGGGGATAATACTATGATAAAATTAATAGCTGGACGGAAGGTTGTAAGCAAGACTGTGATCGTTTTATTAGTTGCCAGTCTCATGGTAATACCTGGATATGCAATTGCAGGAGCACCAAACACACTGGCGATTGGTACGCCTCATAAACCTGCGTTTGTTCAGAATTTAGATGAACTCATTGACGTAGAAGTCGAACGCCGAACCCTTCCCAGTCGTCCAGTGGTTCCCACAACGACCGATGTAAATATCATTGAATTACTGCAACAGCTAAACGAAACACTCATATTGGGTTATTTAGAAAACCTTACCGCATTTGGACCACGAGAAACAGGAACAGAAGGCTGCGACCAAGCTGCACATTACCTCTACAATACATTAAAAAACATCGGCTTAGCGGTCCGCTACCATAACTATACGGATGATGCAGTATCCGGAAGCAACATCGAGGCAACGTTATTTGGAGCCGATCCGACGAATATCTTCATCATCTGTGGTCACTACGATACAGTCCCAGCAGGACCAGGGGCTGATGACGACGGCTCTGGTGTCGCAGCGGTTCTTGCCGCAGCAGAACTCATGAGCAAGTACGAGTTTGGTCATACGGTTCGATTTGTTGCTTTTTCTGGAGAAGAACAAGGATTAATTGGAAGCCGTCATTATGCTGAAGACGCCTATAACAACAATGATTCAATTGTTGCAGTCTTGAATGCAGACATGATAGGATATACAGCTACAGGTTCAGATGGGAAACAAGGAAAAATATTTGAAAATACTGCCTCTGAATGGATTGTCGATTTCACACAGGACATTAGCGTGTTATATAATGATTACATCGACATTCAACTGATTCCTCAGGGGGAAACATGGGGTAGCGACCATTACTATTTCTGGGAGTACGGATATGATGCAGTATTCTATCATGAGTTCCATTTCAATGACTATTATCACTCAGTTGATGACACGATCGCTCATATGAATCTGACCTACTCGACTCGATTCTCACGGCTTATTCTTGCAACCCTTGCTACGATGGCACAGGCGCCACGACCAGTACTAGAAATCACCGATATCACCGGCGGACTCGGGATATCTGCTCAGATCACTAACATAGGTGATAGTGATGCAATTGATGTGAATGCAACGATTGGAATTACTGGTGGATTGTTTGGGTTTATTAACATCACAGCGACAACTAGCGTTCCCTTATTGGAAACACAAGGGACAGTACCACTGAAAGCAAAATTCTTCAGGTTAGGTCGCATCACCATCACAGTTATTGCAGATGCGTCAAACACAGATCAGGTGACGAAGCAAGCAACCGGGTTTGTGCTTGGTCCGTTTGTACTGAGAGTTACCGGTATACCGTAACCTTTTTCTCTTCCTTAAAATTATTATTCTAGGTTTAAAGGGAGAATCAGCGGGAAACTTAATACCTACTTATTTTATACCCGTACTGCTTTTCACATAAAAAAGGAGGCTTTTCGATGGCCGTTGTTATCACCGGGTCTGGATTAAGCATTGAAAAACTAGTTCAAGTCGCAAGACAGAACGAGAACATAAAACTTCATCCTGATGCTCTTACGCGGATTAAAGCGTGTCGTACGATGCTTGAGAATAAAATAAAAGCACATGAGATAATGTACGGGGTGAATACCGGTATCGGTGAGTTCTCTGAAGTAGTTCTGAATAATGATCAGATGAAAGAATTCCAGAAGTACCTTATTTATAATCACGCGGCAGGGATCGGGGAGCCTGCTCCTCTTGAGTATGTCCGAGGGGCGATGCTGGCACGGGTGAATGTGCACGCGCATGGGAACTCCGGGTGTCGCCCTGATATTACGCAAACGCTTGTTGAAATGTTAAATAAAGGCGTCACCCCGTATGTCTGCCAGAAAGGATCAGTAGGTGCATGTGGTGATCTTGCACCGATGGCACAAATAGCTCTGCTTATGATGGGTGAAGGGAAAGCATATTATCAGGGAGAACTGCTTGATGGAAGAGATGCCTTGAAGAAAGCAGACATTCCTATTCCAGATTTACAAGCACGAGATGGCCTCGCAATCATTAACGGTTCGAATCTCCTCACGGCCATGAGTGCTATTTTCTTATATGATGCAAATAACTGGCTGAAACAAGCGGAGATCGCAGCAGCGATGTCTCTTGAAGCATTAAAGGCGAATATGAAACCGTACAATGTGAAAATTCATGAAGTTCGAGGGTTCCCTGGTGCGGTGCGGAGTGCAAAGGCTATCCAGAAACTGATCGAAGGTGGCGATCTTATTGAAGAGAAGATGAAGTGTAAAATACAAGACGCATATTCGATGCGTTCGACACCCCAAGTGATCGGTACTGCCCATGATGCTCTTGCGTACGCACGATCTCAGGTTGAAATCGAGTTGAATGGAGTGGGTGATAACCCGATTTTCTTCCCGGATCAAAACCTGCAGCTTTCTGGCGCGAACTTCCAAGGAACACCGGTCTCATTACCGATGGATATGGCTGGTATCGCGATCACGATGGTTTCTGTCATGTCTGAACGACGAATGAACCGGCTCAATAACCCAGCGTTGAACGTTGGGCTTCCCGCATTCTTAACAAAAGGCGCGGGGATGTTCTCTGGGCTGATGCTGAGCCAATACACGGCTGATATGCTCATCGTGGAACAACGGATTCTCTCAGCTCCTGCGTGTATCCAATCGATTCCTGCTGCCGCTGATCAAGAAGATTTCGTCTCCATGGGGATGAATACGGCGATTAAGAATTTTCAGATACTTGACAACGCATATGGTATTCTTGGTATTGAATTCATGGCTGCTGCACAAGCACTTGACTTCCGAGACTACAAATTCGGCAAGGGAGCCGCCAAGGCAAAAGATGTCATCAGAAAATATGTGAAGTTCTTAGATGAAGACCGACCCCTGTACCCAGATCATACGAGAATGAAAGAACTCGTAAAATCCTGTGAAATACTGCATGAGGTCGAGAAAGTCGTAGGGAGCTTAAACTAAAGGAGCAGGGCTTCTCTCATCCATACGTTTCTTTATTTCTTTATCATCGGAATACGGATATCTGTTTTCTTAACAAGATTAATTGCTTCTTTATACCCTGCATCTGCATGTCGTGCGACACCCATCCCAGGGTCAGTGGTAAAAACTCGTTTGATACGTTCATCAGTTTCTTTTGTTCCATCACATACAACAACCATGCCAGCGTGCGTGGACAGACCGATGCCAACGCCGCCACCATTATGGATATGGACGCTATCGGCTCCAGCTGCACAGTTCAAGAGTGCGTTGAGGAGGGGCCAGTCTGCAATCGCATCGCTTTTATCTCGCATTCCTTCCGTTTCTCGGTAGGGAGATGCGACACTCCCACTGTCAAGGTGATCTCGCGTGATTGCTACTGGACCGATTTCACTATCTCGTACCATTTTATTGATAGCAAGTGCAAATTGTGTTCGCTCTCCATATCCAAGCCAGCAGACACGGGCAGGTAGACCCTCCCACGGGAGGTGTTTCTCTGCAAGTTTAATCCAGTTCGTCAAGACTTTATCTTCCGGGAACATCTTCATGACCGCTTTATCTGTTTTCATAATATCTTCTGGGTTCCCGGTTAGCGCAAGCCAGCGGAATGGTCCTCGGCCAACACAGAACATGGGTCTAATGTATGTAGGGACAAACCCGGGGTATTCAAACGCGTTCTTCAATCCCGCTTTTAACGCCTGGCCTCTCAGGTTATTTCCATAATCAAACACAACCGATCCTTTTTTTTGAAAATCAAGCAATGCTTTACAATGCTGTTTCATGCTCTCCATGGATTGCTGGATATATTTCTTTGGATTTTGTTTCCGTAACGTGAATGCTTCTTTCAGGGAACTTCCATAGTACTCAGTAGGGACATACCCGTTTAGTTCATCGTGAGCAGACGTCTGATCGGTGACGACGTCTGGTTTGAATCCGTCTTTCACAAGCTTTGGCAGGATATCAGCGCAGTTGCCTAGAACGCCAACTGAGAGAGGTGTTTCTTCGTCCTTCGCTATGGTTGCAAGTTCGACTGCTTCGTCGATATCTTTGACTTTTTGATTACAGAACCCTGCCTTGATACGCCGATCGATTCGTTTCTCATCGCACTCAACAGCAAGACAGACACCATGATTCATTGTAACCGCGAGTGGTTGCGCACCACCCATACCACCAAGACCACCCGTAAGAACAATTTTTCCTTTTAGGTTATTCTTGAAATGTTTCTGTGCGCAGGCAGCAAACGTCTCATAGGTTCCTTGGATAATCCCTTGGGTTCCAATGTAACACCAGGATCCCGCGGTCATCTGCCCGTACATGGTTAATCCAAGTTGTTCGAGTTCTCTAAAATGTTCCCAGGTACTCCAGTGTGGTACAAGATTTGAGTTTGCAATAAGTACTCGTGGGGCGGTTGTCCATGTCTGAAAAATTGCAACTGGTTTTCCTGATTGGATCATCAGGGTTTCATCGTGTCCCAGTGTTTTAAGTGAGTCAACAATCGCATCGTAGCACTTCCAGTTCCGCGCTGCTTTTCCAGTGCCGCCGTAGATAATAAGTTCCTCTGGTATCTCTGCGTTCTCAAGGTTGTTTTCCAGCATTCGTAAGATTGCTTCTTGTTTCCATCCTTTACAGCGAAGTGTCTTGCCTCGTTGAGCTTTCACACGTCGTCCCATAGTCTCATGTCTGCAAAAAGAATACGATATACTAAAACTTTAGTACAGGTAGAATAAAAGGGAAGGACGGCTGGCCTCACTAGGAGGGGATGGGATGCACTCTAACAAAATAACAACTACCAGCCCAATTCCTTCCATTTAATAAATAGTAATAACCCCTATATATGCTTTTCTATTATATAAAGGAAATACTGACAACGTTACTACCTCTCAGGATAATTCTCCCGAGTCGGCGTTTGGTTTCATCCTTAGTTTCTTCGACCTCATCAAGCACCAGGTTCATATATTCGTCATATCCTAAAAGCTTGCCTTCGATGTGTCTTCCATCCTTTAAGAGAAGTAGTAATTTTTGGTTCACTGCTTTTTCTAGGACATCTAATGGTAAGGACATGGCAGAAGGTAAGGAGAACACCCTTTTTAAAACTATTCCTTAACCCTTGGAGAAAAAAAGTAAGATTACAGTGGATAGCCACCGATTTTAAGACTTGGGTCCCCAAGCAATACCCAGGACTGCATGACCTTCGTATCAATCCATGAGTCGCCCCAGGCAGATGAATTCCAATCCACTGGATAGGTTTGCGTATACCACGTAATTGCTGCAGCCCACGTATCACCGAGTACCGTCACATGATCTTGACCGTAAGCATGGAAAAACGCGCCTTCAAGCTCATTGATACCACCCTTAAAAGATGTTTTATCTTCTTTTGTGTAACCAAGCGCTGTACATCCAAGAGCTGCGATCGCACCACCTGTTGGTTCCCTGAGTATGCGTTCACTCCAGCATTCCGGGATGCCTTCTTGTTTCCATCGGGCAGAGGCGTTAAACACACGTCTCAAACAAACGTCAAACTGACTATTATGACAACCGCTGACAACACAGACTGGCAGTTTGTCTTTGTTTCGAAAACGCCACATATCATTGCTGTTTGGCCCTTGAATGAAATTTGTGCCATTTGGTGCATTATTCCCCCATTGTTTTGGGCTGCCATGGCCGACAAGGTACACAAATCCCCATCCATTCCGGAATTCTCTAATCACGTCTTTTTTGTTTGAGAACGATCCATCAGAGGTATATAATCGGGTTGATGTAAACCCACTCATATTTTCAATGGCACGATCACCGTAATATTGACCTTCATATCCTGTCCAATTTGCATTTTGAGACTCTGGGTAGGTATCCCCCGCAGCGACAAGCATGGTGGTGAACCATGGTTGGTTGAACACGGTCGTCTCATACGTGATGATCTTTTGGACCATGATTTTTAATTCCCTTTCACTGCGACAGGGGAGGCGACCAACCGCAACATCAGGAATCAGATCAATATTTGTGTCTTGGGCGTTTTGTGCCCTGTGCCATTCCCCGTACATTCCATCATTATCGCTGTCCCAGCTGGAAAAATTTCCGCCTGCATCATAAATATCAGCGAAATACAAATCGCTAAGGTACTCAACATCCCAATCATCAACCATGCTGACGTATCTTACTGGGCAATACCAGGTCGGTTGAAATTGGCTGCTTCTTCCTCCAACAAGAAGGACATACCGAACTCCCCATTCTTCCATTGCAGATTTTATAAAATATTTTACTTTCTCCGCATTATCACGACCATGCCAGTACATCTGGTGATAGACCTCGTCAAGGGTGACAAGTTTTGTGCTCAGACCCATTGCGTTTTTATGGACGATAAGTGGTTGTACTGCGTTTTTAAAAATTGAAGGAGTGATAATAAGAAGTTTGTACATATCAACATTCATCCGACTCGGATCTTTAACAAAGAGAGATGCTTGTGTGCTGCTCGGTGTCCCCGCTGTCATCGGCCCAAAAGCAAGTCCAAAGAAAAGAAAGACAATGGCAGCCATTATTGGTTTTTTAGATACTGTTGTTTTCATTTATATCCCCTTTTATAAATATATTGAAGGCTTAATAAATGTTTACTTTAAGGAACTAAACATTTATGATGGAGGGTACCCACCGATCTTCAGACTTGGGTCTCCTAAGAGTGCCCATTGTTGTACGGTCTTTGCGTCAATAGCGGAATCTTTTGCCGCGGGGGTCTGCCAGTTAATGGGATAGTGATTCAAATAATCGGTAATCGTGTTTCCCCATACTCGTCCAAGAATCGTGGTACCATTCACTCCATATTCATGGAAGAATGTCGGCTCAAGGTAATCCCCTGCACCACTGAAGGATAGTTTATCCTCTTTCGTCATTCCAAGTCCCGTACAGCCAATGGTTGCAATGGAACCTCCACTGCTCATTCGGGTAAGTTTCCATCCCCAGCATTCTGGAATCCATGTGTATTTCCAAAAAGAGCCAAACGGTACGGCTTTAATGGAGAAATATCGTAAACCTTCCTCAAGTAATCCTTTGATGATAGTCTGGGGTGTGACATCAAACTCCATGTTGTGACAGCCGCCGACTACGCAAATGGGGAACATCTGTTTGTTTCTAAGAAGATCCATGTTAATCGTATTGAGTCCGTTGATCCAGGTGTGAGCATCGTTCGGTGGGTGGGTACTCCAAGAGAAGGCATTCGCATGGCCATCAAGATAAAAGAACCCGCATCCTTTGCGAACCGCGCGGATCATATCTTTCGGCCCGGTAAATGTTCCATCGGAGGTCCAGAGTTTCGTTGGTTCAAACCCAGACATGTTCTCTAATACATGGAGTGTGTTCTCTTCACCTTCATAGGCTGTCCAGTTCGGGTTCTCAGAAGCAGGATACGTATCTCCACCAGCGACAACTATCTGATGGAACCACTCCTGTCCATACGTTGTTGTTTCATAGCGGATAATCTTACGGACCATGTCCTTTACTTCTGCTATATTGCGACACGCAAGCCGTCCAACATACACATCAGGGTACAAATCGATATCTGGATCTTTTGCGGTATCACCGTACCATTCGCCATAAATACCGTTATTACTAGTATCCCAACTTGAGAAGTCCCCGTTCTTATCGTAGAGATCAGCATAGTAAAGCTCGGAAATAAAACACGGTTCATTCCAACCAGTGTTATTATCAGCGTTATAGACATATCGAATTGGTATGGTCTGGAAATCCCCGACAAGCATGACGTAGGTGATTCCCCATGCTTCTTTTGCTGTTTTAATAAAATACTTGATTTTCTCTTGCTGGTCTCTTCCCTGCCAGAACATTTGATGATACACCTCATCAAGGGTGACGAGACGTGTTCGAATTCCAACGTTGTTCTTATGGATGATAAGCGGTTGTAATGCGTTGACAAATTTTTGTGGAGCAATAATCAGTAGATCATAGACAGATGGGCTTATGTTTTCAACCAAATGAACATTTTTTTTACTCATTATATTATCCTGAGTAAGAGACATTTGTGCAGTGATTGATGGACCCAAAATGAACCCAAATCCGACTATTAGGATAACAAGCAATTTCGTACCTACTATATTATAGAGTTTCTTCATAGACTTCTTCCCTCTATATAGTATATATTGTACTTAATAAATGTTTAGCCTTGGAGAATAAAAAACAGAAGGGATATCTTACGACGGTGTTATTGCTTTTCCATGTCCTATAATATGTAGCTTCTTTGCATTGAGATTCATAAGCAGGAACGTATCATCGGGGGTGTACACTAAAGGCTTTTCTGATTCCAATGTAATTGAACCATTGTGAATATTGGTTACGTTCACGGGAACGGTCTGCATTCCAACGGTGACATGAAAGAGGCCTTCTTTGATGCGTTCGGTATAAAACCGGTTGTGTGTAAATGAAAGAGAGATGGTTGTTGTAAGAGTCGCGCTCGCTGCTGGACAAAGGAGTGAGCCTCGTTTCATTTCTTCAGCAGTAGCTCCTTTAATGGCAAGGCCGACCCGGGATCCTGCTTCTGCTTCCTCAACTTCTTTATCTTGTATTTGAATCGAACGTACAACAACTTCTTTATTTGCGGGTAGCAGGAGAAGGCTGTCGTGTTTCCGTAGGATGCCTTTTTTGACAAATCCTAGGGCGACTTCACCTACTCCTTTTACGCTGAATGAGTGGTCAACGGTCACCATTGGAAGAGCGGTAGGTTTTCGTTGGGGAGTAATTTCATTTAAAAAGCCTAGGATGCTTGAGCAATCCCGTTCTTTGATAAGAAATGATGCAAGCGATGTACCTTTCATAAGGGCTTTTATTGGGTTTAGATCTGTGTATGGAGGAACGATCACGATACCTTGAGAAATGCCAAACGAGTCAAGCATCAGAATTGTCTCACCTACTTCAGGAGTCATTTTCTGAACTGACAGGAGCGCGACATCAATACTTGACATAATTTGACTTTTTGCTGCCAATTTATCCACCACTGCAGAAAGAAACGTGAAAATATATTCCTCGGTCTTTCTATTGAACATCGCAATATCGCTTTCTGTTCCTTTTTTCCCTAACTCTCGACCGAGCTCTTCGTCATGGAAGATGCCAACCGCAAGATTTTTCATAAACCGGGTGTATTCATGAGACTATCATAAACTTAACTCTTCTGAACAAGAGCTAAATTCTATTGAAAAATCATTAAGACGTATACGGTCGATTTTTCTATGAGGATAAACGTATTTATAGGGGCTGTTGCATGATTTGCCCGAATGAAATCGGCCTGCAATTATCCATGTTACCGCACACACAAAGAACCATCTCATCTCATGAGAAAAAAGAGAGACACTATCAAACTCGTTTTTTTTGATATGGATGGCGTTCTCCTTGATACAGTGAGTTCCTGGCGATACATTCATGAACACTTTGGGACAACCAATGAACGTTCTATCATGCCGTATCTTCGGGGAGATATCGATTATTTGGAGTTCATGAGAAGGGATGTCTCTCTTTGGAAAAAGAATGGAAAATCAGGTATTGTCCTAATTTATGGCGCATAATTAAACATTAAAAAATCGTTCCAGGACC
>JADBLO010000081.1 GCA_014894395.1 Thermoplasmata archaeon | reverse complement strand
TTTTCTTCAAATAATTTACCTAAAATTTCTGGAAATAATTCTCAGACAAGCTCTGTATAGAAAGTATATGTTTCTCTCTTTTTGTTAAACAGTGCACATCCTAATTAGGACATGCACTGTTTGCATGTTGGAATTTAACACATGCAACAACTGATTGTTTCTCAGGATAATAAATATGTTCCTTTGATTACAGTCAAGGATATCTTTTTAGATAATCATAATTGGGATGTCTATTGTCATCAGAATCGGGGTAGCATTCGTGAGGTTGAGCGTGTTGAAGTGGAGAAAATGCTCTCTTGTAAGGAGGGTGATAAGGGTTTCTTTGTGTATTATTGTCCTTGTTGTAATGAGTCTCGTATTGTGTATTTTGGTTGTAACAGCAGGGTGTGTTCCTGTTGTGGAAAGAGGTATACGGAGAGATGGGCGCAGTCTTTACAACGGGCTATGTTTGATGTTCCTCATCGTCATATGGTGATGAGTGTTCCTGATAGGTTATGGTTGGTGATTAGAGAACACAGGGAGTTGTTGAAGGTTCTCATGGATGTTGCTATCCAGGCGGTTAATGATACGTTATCCTATTGCTTGAGAAAGAATGTGATGGCAGGGGTTATTGTTGTGCTTCATCCGTTTTCCCGGGATATTTCCTTTAAACCGCATATTCATATTTTGGTCACCGAAGGTGGTTTTGATAACCAGGGGCGATTCATCGGGAAGAAATATATTCCTGCCAGGGCAATGAGGATGACCTGGCAGTATCAAGTTCTCACCCGTTTTAAACAGGTGCTTCCCCGTACCCAGGGTATGCAATGTTTATTGACAGGCTGTTCAAGGAATACCCTGAGGGATTCTATGTGTATTTGCCTGAGAAGAGCAGGATTGCTTCAAAGAGGATGATCGGGAAGTATGTCGCCAGGTATGTTCGTCATCCTGCTATCGCGAACACCAGGATCTGTGGTTATGATGGTAAAACAGTTACCTTTTGGTATAAGGATAACGATGGAGTAAAACATGTGGTCACCATGGATGTGTTTGAGTTCATTGGAACTCTGATTCAGCATATTCCAGATCGTCAATTTAAGATGATTCGGTACTATGGTGCCTATGCTCGCAAATGGAAAGCATCGTTTGCTTTTTACCTGCAGGGAAGTATAACACAATCGAAATTGAATGATTTTCCTAGAAATCGTAGTGTGAAGTGTCCTGTTTGTGGTCATGTCATGGAATTTGTGATGTATTGGAAGAATGAACCACCGCCAAAGAATGTGTTTGGGACTCAAATTCTTGATTGGAATTATATGTGCTTTAGATGACGTTCGTTATATTTCCCCGAAGGGGCTTTCTTGCTACTTCATCAATTGAAAGATTCTACCAACGGTATAGAAGATTTTTTATAACAATTGCTGCTTGATACATGTATGTCATCGTTTGCGGGGTTTGGAAGCGATAATCATTCCGGTGTGCATCCTGATATTCTCAAGGCTCTTAGAGACGTTAATGAAGGGTATACGATTGCATACGGATTGGATGACTATACCAAGCGTGCTGTTGACCAATTGAAGAAAATTTTTGGAAAACAAGCTGCAGTGTTTTTTGTGTATAATGGGACCGCGGCGAATATCCTTGGATTAAAAAACGTCACTGATTCGTTTCATTCCATTTTTTGTGCAGAGAGTGCTCATCTGACTGTCCATGAATGTTGTGGTCCTGAGAATTTTATCGGATGCAAGCTGGTGAATATTCCCACGAACGATGGGAAACTCACGGTTGATTTGATCCAGCCGTATGTTATTGGAATTGGTGATCCGCATATGGCTCAACCACACGTTATCTCTCTGACGCAGGCGACAGAGCGGGGGACCGTGTATCGTCCAAAGGAGATACAAAAACTTGCTGATTTTGCTCATGCAAATGACATGCTGCTTCACATGGATGGTGCCCGGTTATGTAACGCTGCAGCGTTTTTGAAGGTGGATTTAAATGAGATATGCGGGAAGGTTGGTGTGGATGTCTTGTCGTTTGGTGGGACGAAAAATGGGATGATGTTTGGGGAAGCAGTGGTGTTTTTCGATAAGGAGTTGTCGAAGAATTTTGAGTTTATCCGCAAACAAGGAATGCAGCTCACAAGCAAAATGCGGTACATCTCCGCACAGTTTTCCGCGTTTCTCTCCGCTGATTTATGGTTGCAAAATGCACAGCATGCCAATGCAATGGCGCAGCTTCTCGCCAAGGAACTCGAACGTATTCCTGGGTTGAAGATTACGCAAAAGGTAGAGGCAAATATGGTGTATGCGGTCATCCCAAATCATTGTATTACTGCGTTGCAGAAGCACTATTATTTCCATCGGTTCAATGAACGGACCTGTGAGGTGCGGTTGATGTGTTCGTTTACGACGAAAAAAGAAGATGTCCTTGGTTTTGCACGGGCCCTGCGAAAAATTATATAGTGTATCGCTTTTTTATTTACAAAGCATTTATATAAATATAGCGTGTATAAGAAGATGTTCATCGGAGTAGGAAATAAAAAATGAAACATTCGCTAGTAACATTAGGAGTGATTGTCGGGATTGTCTTATTATGTGTTGGAACCAGCATCGTTTTCGGAATGAGTGATACTTTTGGACAATCGAAGAAAATTTTTCCTGAAAGAACAGGAGAACACATCATCTTTCAGAATCAATTCATCCATCGGAATTCCTCTCTTGTTATTGGCCCGTACACCCAACGGTCACAGAAGAATTCTATCATTGTTTCCTGGGAAACAAAGATACAAACAACACGAAACGAAGTGCAGTGGGGGCTTACAGTAGATCTTGGCAACATCACCGTTGAAAAAAACCTCTTTGCGCATACCCTTCATACGGTCACATTGGAGGCGCTGACTGCCTCGACACAGTATTACTATAAGGTTGTCTCTGATGATGCTGAGAGTGCTACGTATACGTTTTGTACTTCTTTTCAAAAGGACGATGACATGCGATTCGTGGTGTACGGTGACAGCCGGGGAGGTTGGGATAATTGGGTGAGTACAAAAATCGTTGCACAAGCAATTGAGGTCACACGTCCGCCGTTAGTCATCAGTACCGGGGATCTCGTCGATGACGGGGCCAATGCAGATGACTGGGTTGATTTTTTCACCGCATCACCCTTTGTTCATAACAGCACCTTTTACCCAGTGCTAGGGAATCATGAGCGCTATAGTACGCTGTATTTCACCTATTTTTCGCTTCCTTTTCATGAGCGCTGGTATTCCTTTGATAACGGACCTGTTCATTTCATCGGCCTTGATTCGAACCCGAGAAATGCGTATCGATTGGTGCAACTCGTCTGGCTTGTACATGATTTACGAACAAACAGCCAGCCATTTACCATCGTTTTTTTTCACCATCCCCTGTATAGCTCAGGACCCCATGGAAATGCTACGCTTCTGCGTATGATCTGGAAACCAATTTTTGAACACTTTACTGTCGATATCGTGTTCAATGGACATGACCATGATTACGAACGCAGTGTTGTTGGTGGTATCACGTATGTTGTTACTGGTGGTGGGGGTGCTCCGCTGTATGATGTGGGACACAGTCCCTGGACCATGTATTCTGAAAAAACCTATCATTATTGTCTTCTCACCGTTACTTCATCATTGTTAACATTTGAGGCGATAAAACCTGATGGTACAGTGTTCGATTCATTCATGATGCCTGAATAATTGAAGTAAAAATAAATCAAAATTTTTTTTGAAGGTGAGAGATTTGAAGAGAAAAGAACATCTTCTCATCGTTGATTAAAAAACACAATTATGAATGCTCTATATGGTGTCTCCAGGTCCCTTTTCTTTTTTTGATATAAAGTAGACGCCGACAAAGAGCAATGCAATTCCAACGATTTGCATACTTGTGATGAACTCGTTGAGAACGAGGAATGCTAGTATTGCTGCGAAGAAAGGAGTTGACAGCTCAAGGCCAGACACCTGTGCTGCTTTCAATCGTTTTAATCCCTCGTAATAGAGAATCGTCCCAATACCGATGATGACGCCGATGAGAACCTGGTAGATATTTGTGATGATAAGTGAAGACGTCACGCCTAAATACATTGCAAAAATGAGCGCTGCAAAGAAAAAGCGGTAGAACGTGATCACCCCTGCGTTCATCGCGGTGAGGTATTTTTTCATCACGATTGCAGAGGTTGCCCAGGCGATGGTTGCAGACAGAACGATGAGATCTCCAATGGTTCCGAACCTGAAAGCGAACAGGTTCTCAATGGTTCTGGTTGTGACGAGTAATCCTGCGATGATCATCAGGGAGATGCCGAGGTAGTCGAATTTTGTGAGAGTGTCTGACTTCAGCAGAAAAAATCCAAGGGCGATGATGAAGATCGGTTGCATGTGCCCAAGGATGACTGCGTTGATCACCGGAACTTGCGATAAGGCGAAGAAGTACATGAAATCTGCAACAAGGGTTCCGACGATTGCGATGTAGACGAGGGGTGAAAGCTGCTGTCTTGTCACTTTTAAGGGGGATTTCCTTGTGAGCACAATGTAGAGGAACGCGGTGAGTGCAGCAACAATCGCTCGTATTGCTGAGGTATGGAGAAAATCTGAGTTTTCATAGGAAAGTTTTGCGAGTATCGGTTCTATCGCCCACATGATGCTGGCGAGTAGTATCGTTACAACACCAATGCGTTTTGTGTTCACAAGTGATGTTAAAAGGAACGGAGCTTAAATTGTTTTTTGAATCTGGATACAAAAAATGCAGTGTTACGGATGTTTCTCTTTCTTTAATATGACAAATTTACAATTAAGAAATTTTTCATTTTGTTATTTTATAAAGACATTTTTATATACAACATTAAACAAAAGAGTATATGGAATAAATGGCGGAGGTAGGTAGAGATGTTTATTCAAAAGAGAAAAAGAGCAGTTGGAATAGGTATCATGCTGGTGCTTACGACATTTGTTGGTATGACAGCAAATGTGAGTGGGACAGGTGAACCACCAATTGCCGACGCTGGTGGACCTTATACGGGCGAGGAATGTACTTCGATGTTATTGAATGCATCAGGTTCATCTGACCCTGATAGCGATCCCTTGACGTATCGCTGGAATATTGAGGGGTCTTGGTATGATAATGCGAATTATACTTATTTAGAATGGACGTGGTTGGATGACTTTTCAGGTGAAATAACTCTCGAAGTCTCTGATGGGGATCTGACTGCACTAGATACTGCAGTGGTCCTAGTATTGAACGTACCACCGGTGATTTTAAACGTCACGGGGCCGACGGATGTTGATGTGGACGTAGAGATGTCTTTAATGGTGAATTTTTTTGATGGCTTGCCAGATCCACGGGGTATGATAGCTTCCTTAGATACGTATACAGCAACGTTTTCCTGGGGTGATGGAAGCTCGACAGAATTTTCTTTAGGAGTAAATGAGTTCAATTTCAGCGGAACTCATGTGTACACTGAAGCGGGTGCATATCAAATCAATATAACTATTGTTGACGATAATGGGGGCGAAGCAAGTGCAATATGGAAGATTAATGTTGACGGCGATTTGGCACTGGTCGAAGCTGGACCAGATGGTGTCATCGATGAAGGATCGATGTTTGTCAGTGTTGGTTTCCTTGCTGATGATAGCGGTACGTATACTGCACAGGTTGATTATGGGGATGGAACAGGAGCTCAAGAACTTCTACTAAACCTGGGAAATACGTTTGATTTACAACACCTTTATTGTGATAACGGTGTCTATACTGTTCTCGTAACAGCATTCAACGAAGGTAAAGAATGGGAATCAGACAGTGCGATAGTAACAGTCAATAACGTTGCACCAACTATTGAATCAATGTCAGGTCCACCAACTGATCCAATCCGTCTTGGGAATGCGATATACCTCGTTGGAGTATTCACCGATCCAGGTGTTCTAGACAGCCATATTGCACTCATTCAATGGGGTGATACACAGACAACAACCGTGAATCTTTCCGCTGGAGTATATCAGGTCAATCAAAGTCATACGTACGCGAGTGCTGGTGTGTATATAATCACCCTTACTGTGACCGACGATGACGGTGGTTCTGATGCAAAGAGCATCGATACTTACGTCGTGGTTTACGATCCGAACTGTGGGTTCGTCACCGGTGGTGGATGGATCATTGCACTGCCAGGGTCTTATCCTGCAAATCCAGATTTGACTGGTCGGTGTAATTTCGGGTTTGTCTCAAAATACAAAAAAGGACATAACACACCCGAGGGTAATACCGAGTTTCAATTCCAATTGGGAAGTCTGAATTTCCATTCACACACGTACGAGTGGCTGTTGATTTCTGGAGCAAAAGCGACATACAAGGGAGAAGGTACAATTAATGGAGTAGGTCATTATGGGTTCAGACTCACCGCAATCGATGGAAAGATCAACAGAGACGGTAGCATCGATAAATTCCGTATTAAAATCTGGGATACGGACAACAACGATCTGATTGTTTTCGACAACAACCTTGGAGCGCCAGATGATCAGAACCCAAGTACAGTAATGAGCGGTGGGCAAATCACTATCCATAAGGCGTAACCGGGTACAACACCCCTCTTTTTTTTCTTTTTTTATTTGTTGTCAACGATTATCCTATAAAAATATAATATGTATAATCGCACAGATAGCGATAGCCGATTTTTTGGTAGATGCTGTTCGAAATTGGGTTTGCAACATCGGTAAATAATGTGCAATGAGTAAAACCTTCATCGAGGGAAAAACTCTCTCCTTGATACCTTTTTATATAGAAAACCATTATTCAATAACCATCTTGGTGAGAGTATATGAAAACAAAAACCCTTCATCAATCAGTTGTATTTGAGACCGATCCTCATGAGGTATATGAGGCGCTAATGGATTCCAAAAAACATACAGCATTTACTGGAGCGAAAGCAAAGATCGGTAGACATGTTGGGGATCGCTTTAGCGTCTGGGATGACTGGGCTACCGGCTCAAATGTTGAATTAATTCCTGATAAGAAGATCGTACAGCAATGGCGGGGCGCTGATTGGCCTGAGGGACATTATTCAGTAATTACCCTTGAATTGAAAAAAGTTGACCGTGGGACTCGTTTAGATTTTACCCAGACCGATATACCTGAAATGTTGTATGATGATATTGCCCAGGGGTGGAAAGAATGGTACTGGGAAAAGCTAAAGACGTATTTTGCTAAGGGATAAACAAGCGGTAGAGCATTTACTTTTTTCCTTAAATGAAAAAAGGAAAAATCACAAAGATATAAATGCGCACGTCTCGCTTGATTATTCCACACTGAATATGCTATCAGGGATATCTGAGAAAGAATAGTTACTGTATGTATAGTCCATCGTTATAACGGTCTCCTCGTTTTTCGTTATGGAACGTGCTTTTAATGGGACTCCTTTTTCGTTCCAGATCCATATTTTTATTGTCGTTGAGTTCTCAGCTTGGCTCGGTATGTATTGAATAACGGTCGTTGTGTTTCCATTGGTGGTTTCTGTTCCCAGAATTGTTATGGTCTGGTTGTTCAGAAGATCTTCTACCACATCTGCGGTGGAGAGTTGGGGGATGACAATCAGTGGATCAAGCTCATAGGTATTTAGCATGGCGTCATAGCGATAGATTCCCTCGGGACGTTTCATAACTGTAAGTGTGGTTGTGATACCACCGGTGGTGCTGTTCACCTCTTCTTTCAGATACGGTGTTTTTTGCCATATCTTCATTGTCATGATTTGTTCTACCGAGTCAGATATCGTAGTAGATGTATTGAGTTCATAATATACTGATTCAATTATTGCAGCTTTTTCGAGAATTGTTTGGAGTGATTCAGGTGACGGTGAATTGTTTTGTTGGGTACAACCACTTACCATGAGAAATGTACATGCGAGTGTCGCAATAATTCCAAATAATATCGTTTGTTTTTCCATTCTTTCTGTCCCCAAATTTACGAGCGAAGAATTACTGTTTCCTTAAAAAGATTTCCAAAAAATCTTTGTTTTTTTATTATACCATTAAATCATTGTTTAATTGCACCTGATTTTTTTTGCATTATACTGAGTGACTGTATGATCTCAGGTAATGGATAGTTGTAGGTCTTTTTACCTTGTAGAAACCATAAGTTTAAATATTATTTACTATAATATATAATATATAAGTATTAAAAATAATCTGAAACAAACAGAAACGACGGGATGGTTAATATGGCCAATCAAGAAAGCGTTTCAATTAAAAAGGCAATTGATGACCTATTGCAGACAAGTATCTTTAAGGAATTATCAAAGGGAAACGACCCAGAATTTACACAACAACTTGCATTATGGCTTGTGAGATACATCCTTGTTCTTGCTTCGATGAAGAGCTCTTTAAAGATAAGTTTCGAAGAAGCTCTCCTGAATTTGCATGGAGAGAAATTTCAAAAAATTATAGAAATCACCGAAAAAACATTTAATAAAAAAAATGATGACGCAGAAAGTGATACTTCTTATATCCGATAGAAAAAACAGTATAAAAAAAGGTTCAAAATAAAAAAGGACAGTAAGAGATTCGTAATCTCCTACCGTTAGAGTGATGATTTTTCTTTAGTATTTTCGTGTTTTCTGCCAGTATTCCTTTAACTCATGTAATGCTTGGTCTAAGGTAATGGTGTTTTTTGCAGTGGTGATATGCGTCGGCTCTATGGGGAACGTTGTGTTATATGGAAGATGCCATGTCTCGCAGATGTAGGGGTCAAGCAAAATACCGAGGTTGCTGATCTGTCCGTTACTTTCCACCCATGTCGTGAATGTTCCAACTCGGGAGTGAAACTTATCATACACCGTCATCTCAATTAATTCCTCAACAGGGCAGGTGGTCGGACCACAAGGAATCGTTTTATTCCAGTATCTGGTCAGATCATCCATTGTCTTGGTTAACGTCACCGTATTACCGACGGTCCGGATGTAGTCATTGTAGACTGGGAACAGTTTATTTGCGCCTCTAAAATACGTGTTCCTCGCGAAGTCATTCATTTTTATCCCAAAGAAATACCCGGGATAGTCTTCGTTCCAGCTGTTCCATGTTTTATCAACCCATCCGATTGCGTTACCGGTTGCGTCAAAAACTTCTTTTCCAATTAACTCATTTGAGTTCCATATTTTCATCTATTCACACCTCACTTCACTGTATTTTCCTTGATATCTGTTGGATTGATTTAAATGTTTCTACTGTGAAGCTGTCATATAAGATTTAACTTCGTAGTGAAAATGATTTGTGAAAAGAGTGATGATTGGGATTTCTCGATACTCTTAAACCATTCTTCACGTTTTCCTGATCGTAAGTATGATGTCTTTTCCTTGGCCGTTGCGGCATGATGAGATGGTTCCTTTCCATTTCTTTGAAATTATGGTCTCGAAGGAGTAGGTATGGAAACGGCGAGTCTTTCTCAGGAAATCGTCACAGCAAGAACTTCAGATGGGTGGGATTTACGGATCTTTCATTATCTTCCTTTGAAGGGAAATGTAGCTCGATTTCCTGTTATCCTTTGCCATGGTCTTGCGGCAAATAAACATAGTTGTGATTTCGGGGAGATGGGTTCAGCTGAATGGGAACGATATAGTTTAGCGGCGTACCTTTTGAAGGAACGAACCAATGATGAACCTGTTTTTGATGTGTGGGTTCCTGAGCTTCGGGGAGGCGGACAACCAACATTTGATCCTCGGAAACAACCTGAGAAATATCGCTGGTGTGTTGATGATTATATTGATGCGGATGTCCCAGCCATAATTGATTGTGTCAAGCAGTGGTATTGGAACCACAAACAGTGTACGCCTCCAGTGTTTTGGGTTGGGAAAAGCATGGGTGGGATGATTGCATACGCCTATGGTGAGACGGACGCAGGCCAAAGGAACTTGAAGGGTGTTGTCACGCTTGGGTCTCCAGTGGTCTTTGGGAAGAGCGGCGTGTTCCTTGAATTTATCGCAAGGATCACCCCACGGAACGTGTCGATCCCGATTCGAATCACCGAGTTGGTGGAGAAATCACCTGAGCTTGGTGATCAGTTTAGAAGACTTGGGGTGAACCTTGAGAATGTTGACCCTGCGGTGTTAAGAAAATATTTGAGCGTGGGACTGAATGGTGTTCTTTCATCGAAGGTTCTCTCTCAATTTTCCTTGTTCTTTAAACATATGACGTTTTGTCGGTACCCGCGGTATCCCTGGTTGTATGATATCTTCGGGCGGGTTCCTGGGGTTGAAAAACTGGTGGCTCCGTATAGCTACAAAAATCATCTGTATCGTTTTTCTGCTCCGTTGCTGGTGATCGCTGGTGGTCAGGATAAGATGGCGTCGAAGGCAGATATGCTGTATGTGAAGGACCATGTAAGTAGTACGGATGTGACGTATCTGGAGTTTTCCAAAGAAGCTGGGTATCGTGCTGACTACGGGCATCTTGATCTTAATTTAGGGGTTCATGCACGTGAGGAAGTCTACCCAAAAATCTACGAGTGGCTCGTGAAAAGGAGCGAAAAAATCTAGTGGTTACATCAGCGGTCTGAGGCTTCATGTTCTTGGATGGTTTTTCTTATTTATCGATTCGTTTTTGAATCGATTGAAAGTGATCTTCGGGGTTTTAAAAAGATATTTTTCCCTTTATTAAAAAAAAGGGGGGTGAAGGTGCTCTTTAAAAGGACAGATATTCAGGGAATCGAGCCAGGATGAGGTGGTTGCCGAGGATCCCTTGGTAATCATTCGGTACGATCAGCCTCTGAAACAGGCTCAATGTACCATACTCCCTCACACCAATACCTCGGGAGTAGTAATGGACTAAAATACATCGAAACGAAAACATTGCTCCACCATTCTCGAGTCGTAGTGATGTGATGATTCCTTGGATGTAGGTTGACCCTATTTTAGTTGTTTGCGGATCTTTCGCTGTTGGAGTAATTTCCGTATTTGCCGTCACAGCAGTTGAGGATAAAAATATCACTACTGAGACAAGCAAACAAACTGCTATGTTCAACGTATTTTTTCTTTTCATTTTTTTCATGCCTCCCTGTATACTACTAATGCATTTTTTTTCTTTCTTGAAATTGGGGGAAAGGGAAAGTATTTGGGGATAATATGAAAGGTACAACCTTTCCTCCTTTTCCAAGCAAAATAAAACCTCAACGTATATTTATAATTTTCTATGATTTATTATAACATTTGTAATAAAAATAATTTTTATTTTTTAAAATTTTTATTACATTTGTAATATTATAGCGCTATGAATTCCTGGTTACTCGAGTTTATATAACACGTTTTTCCCACGAAATACGATCCAACTGGTAATTCTCTTATAGTGAGCTGTTTCTTATTTTAAAAATTCCTACACATCATTAAAAATAAGATTAAACGGTGAACGAAAGAAAAAAAAGAGAAAGGGCGGGGGGTCCCTAGTACCCCAT
>JADBLO010000092.1:42518-58582 GCA_014894395.1 Thermoplasmata archaeon | reverse complement strand
TCATTAGTCATGGCAAACTCCTATAATAAATTTAAGAGCAAAATTGCAACCAACGGTTGACCAAGTGCGAAGTCGTGCTTCACGATTTAGGCTTTGCGCCGCACTTGGTTTGTTGCGCGCAGTTGAAATGGCTTCCATAGTGTAAATCGCGGTATGGTTGAAAAAGGCTCACTCCGAAGCGCGGACGACTTAAGCCGCTGGCGACAGGTGAGTACACTTTGCATTTAGCGAACATACAGTACAAAAGCCATTTCTAATTGCGTGCAACGGTTACGCAATGGCAGAAGGTTTACGCTGCCACTTACATTCCCGACTGTTGTTACATTTACCATCGCCAGTTTTACAAGCACAAACCCCCAAGTACGCGCAAAGTAAACTTTTTGCCTTGCGTTGTTGCACGGGGCGCTTCGCCCGGACAGTAGGCCGCGCTTCCTTAATGTAAGGCGCGACATCTACCCACCGAACCCATTTACCATTATTACTTGGAGACGTAATCAATATCCCGTGCCAAAGGCTGTATCTTGTTATGTCGCGCATATAAAAATCCTTTCTTCAAGCGGCCTATTGCGTGCAACTACTTCAATGTTGTAGTATATAATACTCAACTCATTGATAATTAACGCTTATGTTTTCTGGAGTCGCAATTCCGTATCTCTTTAACAGTGCAGCTCCAGCCATCCTTATCCCATGAGCAAGCGACGCCATATTATTGCTGTTCTTTCCCTTTTCGGCAGAGTATCGTAAAAAAGCGCGTTTCAAGCATGGGGTGATCTTAATACATGTTTCAACAAGATCATGATCGTCTACAGTCTTTTTGATTTTGCTTTTCATACTTAGTAGTAATATATATTAAAATTTAATTGTACGCAAGTTTATTTTCATTTAATTTCAATTTAATCCGTACCGTGTGTAAAATTCATCCCATCCTTTATCGTCTGGATTAGGGAGAAAGATGCCCTGCTCCAGCATTTCAATTTTAACCTTCTCAAGGTACTCGCTGAACTGCTTTGAATCAAGGTTCTTCGTGGAGGGTGTCATGGTAACCTCTTTATCAAAGACTGTCTTCAGTGACCAGGAAAGGTGGTTGTTTTTAAAATATGTGTGAAGGGTCTCTTCATCATTCCCGGTTTCATCTTTTATGCAGCGCAACCATAGCCAGTATAATTTATTGGCCTTAAGGCTTCGGACCTTTCGATATACCTTGAATTCAGCCACGAACTGTTTTTTCCCAAGAGGGAAGGCGCGAACCTTCTCTATGAAAGATTCGCGGTCCCTCTCAGTTGTTACTATGGTTCTCAAAATGGGCAATTATCGTCGTTAGGATTATCGTTGTATCCAGCCTGTGCTCCGTTATCCTGTCCTGAAGTCTCACGGCCTTCGTTGCTGGCTTCTTCCTTCGGCTCGACCACAACGTTGTCACGCCACGAGGTTTCAATGACCGTCTTATACTTCTTGTTACCGTCCTTATCTTCCCATGATTCGGTTTTGATCTCACCGACCACACAAACCAGGTCTCCCTTACGGAGTCTTCCCTGGGCCTTCTCAGCGGCTTTATTCCACAGCTTAATCTTGTGCCACGTGGTGGGCCACTGGTCACCCTTGTTTTTAGGTGGCTTTGAGGTCGCTACATTGAATTCCGCCAACAGTGTTCCGTTGGTTCCGATCGCCCTTACGTCGGGGTCACTTCCGCACCTGCCTATGATAGTTACCTGATTCATGATTGCTCCTTTGATTTGGGGGTGGTCATTAAAAAACGATCTCTGTTAGTTGTTTTATCTCAGAACGCTTTTTGTCTAAGCTACATTGTATTTCTACAAGCTGCTTATTGAGGTTTATTCCCGTTTCTTTGTAGTACCATTCCGACATTTCTTTAGGTATAGTTATAGGATATTTTTTGGCCGCTTCGATTAGATTTCCAGCCATATATGATGATTTTTTTTCTTCTTTTGAACATAAATCAACATACTCTTGAGCTTTTTGAACGGCCTCTTCATATGAACAGCAAGGAACAAATGTTTTATAACTGCCCGATCCGTCATGGTAGGCATTAATGCGCCATTCTAAATTACCATTAGAACACCCAAACAACACACATAATTTTAAATCCTTATGGTCGTAATCGCACTTGCTCTCTTTTGAACCCCATTCAATAATTTCTATTCTGTAATCAGTCATTAAAAGATGCGTAATTTTTCCATCAATGAATGCGTCAAGATTTTTTAGCTGTTCATATTTTTTATACTTATCTATTCTCGTTTTCTCTGTTTTGTTTATTTCAACAATTTGGCGATTTAACTCTGACCTTCTTTGTTCAAGGTTTTCAATTTTTTTATCAAGCTCAGCAATGCGTTCATCCATTTTTACGGTAGGCGCATTGTCGTATACGATATCAACCAAGTAAATGCGTTCATCTACCATTGTCTCATCATCTGCATCATAAACATCTTGTACTAAAAAGCCAGACTCCACCTTTTCGCAGACATTGACAGCTTGACCGTTAAACAAATATTTAATATTCATAATTACTCCTTTGAATGGTTAATATAATGTGCTATTGTAATTTGCAATGACCACACTTGCTACATTTTGATACGTGAGTTGAAGTGCGAATATACTTGTGAGAACAATTGCGTCTCTTGGATTCTTCGGAAATTGTTTCAATAGCTTCACACATATTTATCTGAGACACTGGCCTTGTTTTAGACTCATCAATTATATCGATTGCCTCGTATAAATCCATAATTTCCCTCTCAATCAAATGGCAAATCTGTTGGCATCTCGTCTTCGCGTAACGGCTCCGGCATATCCGGTAAAGGGGGAGTCCGTACAACTGCCGGGTCCATACCGTATACCTTAATGATCTCGGGCTTCTTTGAGGCAATCAGCATGATTCCCGCGTACTGAGTCATAAGGATTTTGTTCGCCGCGGTGTACCCGTAGACGCCCTGTAGCCACTTTTTCCACTCAGCTGAAGAAATACGGTTCTTCACGCAAGCCTCGGTAAGATCGTCTACCCTCTCCTTGGGTATGGTTTTAAGCTCCTGGTTCAACTGTCCGGTGGTGGGGATAGGTTGCCCCTGTTGCTTCGACGCCTGGGGCTGGCTGGCAGGTCTTGCTGGTGGACGTGCTGCGGGTGGTCTCGGATTAGGCTGGCTCCTTGGTGCCCCGTTGGAGGTATGGCGTTCTTCCGGTTGACGCTGGTCCATGGGGTCAGGTTTTGATCCTGCATTGCCATCATCATCTTCCGGGCTTATGTTAAACATCGACATAAGACCGTACCTTCTGAGATAAGTTATTGCAGAACCAACGGCTTGAGGGTCTTGTTTTACCGGGATACACTCAATGTCAAACTCCTCCCACTCTCCAGAGGAAGGGTCGGTTACCCTTGTAGTAACGGTAACGTGCTGTTTTTCTTCGATATAAGCAACGGTAGGGTACTGTTGGATAAGAAACAATGACTTTGCCTCGGTCATCGCTGCGTGAATGCAATCGTTTACGGTCTCCAGATCGGCGTACTTTGAGCTAAAAAATGGGTTATCGGAACTTCTCGTGGCCTTACCCATGACTCCCTGAACCTTTATCATGGCTACGACATAGGACTTGATTGACTCCGAACGTCTGATCTTTTCCATAATCACTCTCCTTAAAAGGGTAGTTCGTCAGATTCTGTTGCTGGTAACACGACAGGTTCCGGTTTCTTCGGTTCGATGGCAGGCGCTGGAGCCTTAATCACCAACCTGAATGGACAATGAGACTTGTAGGGCCGATCATCTTCGGTAAGTACAAGCTTGCATGCGCGAGGAGGTTCATAAGTACGGTTACTCCTCTCATCGCATTTAATACTGCTGTGCGCTATGCAGATCGCTTCGTCTTTCAATTCTTCTGACATAATCACTCCTTGAAAGGGTTAATAACCTGATTTCCTGACAATACTTTCGTCTTTGTAGAACCCAACTCCGGGTATTGAGAACTGACCTGCTGCAATCTGGTCCTTGTTGGTCTTCGCCACTGCGTCCAGCATCTTCTCGTTTACCATGAGATACTGCCGGGGGACCGCGTTGGCATCGATTACTCTGGCCTTCCACGTAATCCGGACAGATTCACCAGTCTGCTTCCTGACAGCCATAGCAGCTCTTTCACGCTCGATAAGTGCGGCCCCTTCCCTTGCTGCGGCTGCTTTGCGCTCTGCCGCTTCAGCCTCTTGTACGGCTTCCTGACGTGCTTCTGAGGTAGATTCGTCTTCAGCGTCTTCAGCGAGAGACCTTGCGGCTTCTGCGTCCTGGCGTGCCTTCTCTTCTGCCTGACGCTTGGCTTCGGCTTCTTCAGCAAGTCTATTCTGCTCTTTTTTTACTGCTTTATCATATACAAGGATTGCCTCATTCGCGGCGACCTCGAAGTCGTTGCACCGGTCAGTATAGCTCTTTTCCATAGAGACAATGCCTTTCCAAGTCTTGTAGGCATTGTCCTTCATAGACTTGAAAAAGGTCTCCACCCTTGAGCGGATATACCTGGCACTCTTCACATCAGTGGAAATAGCCTCACGGTCCTCCTGAGACCGAATCACAATGGTTTTCTGTGAAAGCTCGTCTACCTCTGTCCTGATGGTAGTATCAAGAGCTATTTGCATGTCGTTCATACCTTCTCCTTGAAAATGGTTATCGTTTTACGCACGGGTGTTTTTTAAAATTCCTGCCTCCTTCTGATTGCAGTTCGCATCCCGTATCACAAAACCTGTTGTGGTCGTGCGGGTTCGCGTGGCTCTTCGGTGACTCCTTACAGGCTTCTCTGCGCGGACAATTAAGCTCGGGACAAATGTGTTTCATACCTTCTCCTTGAAAATGGTTTCATCAATGTCAGGCATCGTGCAGCTTCCGGTAAACCCCGGTACCGTACCAGTACCCTTACAAGCATAGCACCGGTGTCCGTCTACTCCACCATCACCTCCGCAAGCAGGGCAGGTGATGTCTTCGACAATATCAAAGTCTGCGGCATTCATACGCACACTCTGTCCTTATCAAGACAATACTGCAAGAACTTCATTTCGTTGCGCTCGAACAGGGTGGTTTCCGTTTTATGGGAAAGCTCAACCATTCGCCTGACCTTCTGATCGCAATCGCATTTAAGATGGTCGTGTTTCATACTATCTCCTTTGACGGGCGTCCATAAATATATTTCCTCAAACCAAAAGAAACCAATTTGCCAAAATACCAATCATTTTTAATTTTACGCCAGCTCTTCCATTCAGGCTTTTTGTAAACATCGCCCTTACGAAACTTTTGCCGCATGGATAATTGAATGATACCCATACTACTCCCTTTCAGGTGATTTGCATGGACAGGATTCGATTATGGTCTTTAATCCGCAGTTACACTCAGGGCAGTGAGTCTTCAGGTACAACTCGATCATGTCATTCATAAACCCACTGAGAAGCATCATAGGCTCGTAAGCCTTGTGCATCTTCCTAATCTTCTTTGCCATTTGATCCGGCAAGCTGATAGATGAGTATTTCATATCGTTTCTCCTTTCAAGTATAAATATACACAATTTTCTACAAAATAACTACAATTATTTTTATTTATTTAAAAATAGTTGTAAGTTGTTGAATGTTCTACCATAAAAAAGTACCGCATTTAGGGCAATGCGTGAATTCCGATCCTATTTTTAATTTACAACACATTGTTTTCCATTCACCATCAGACAATGACGGCTGACCTTCTATCCTATTGTTTAAAGCTTTAGCCGCTATATAGCATACTTGAGAACCATTCCTTGATGACAATAATACGTGCCCGTATTTTTGTTTTCCCCTTATTGCTTTTGGTGCTTCATTGTCTATTACCGCGTATATTCCCTTGCCTATAAATTTTACTGTATAACGCATACCATCTCCTTTAATTAATACTAGTCTTTATTTTACTGAAAATGAAACTGATTTCCTACGGACCACCCAAAACCCCTTTACCCCCTTAAGATTATCAAGGAGCAAGAGAGTTTTGAGGGACACGGAAATGAAACTTGATACCCCGGTACCCGTGGAAAAGACCCCAAACATTTCCACTAGTTTATACGCACTGCCCAAGCGTTGTTCTTTAACTGAGCAGAGCATATAAAAACAAAGCGGGACTCCCCACTGATCTTTTTTCACTCCACTCTACACGCTTCCAGACGAGTAGAGGGAAGAAAAACTAGTAAGAAGTCCCGCTTTTATCGCACGCTGGAAGACATGCTAAAACCATTTATGTAAAAGAACCTGTCTTAAATATATACCAAGATCGGCTAAAATGCAAATAAAAAATTGCCGGATAGAGTTTTCACCCTACCCGGCTCCGGCCAGTGCTACTGGGCTGGCCGCTATCGTATCAGCCCTGAACCGGTATTTCGGGAATCGCTAAGCGAAACCCTATCAGAGCTATGGTGTACCTTAAAGATACTATATCTTACTATAAATAGCAAGTGCCGCCCCGTGAGGAACGGCACAGAACTCCTTCTACACTACTGGTAGATGAGCTATTTGTATTCAGCCTGCCATAAAGGAATAAGGGAATCTGAAGTACCTGAGACGATTACCGCTCTCACGTAAGGAATCTTCCCTGTGGTTCCGTAAGCCGGCATCTTATAATTAACGTAATTCCCGCTCCACGCATTGATAACCTTTACCACGGCTACCGATCCAGAGTTATTCAGAAAGCACTTCACCCTGGCATAGTACGTCGTAGTGCTATACAGGGTATCCATCCAAAGAGTGTCTTCCTGGGTTCCACTGACGTTAAGTTCCTCAGAGTCCTTCCAGTCAGCCGAAGACCGCGTGGATTCGTTAAGGTTCTGAGCCGAATTGGTATTGTTAGGTATTACTACCCCATCCCTTGATCCTGCAACCAAGAGCCCCGCAAGTGCCAATAAAACCAAAATAGACTTAAACATACAACCTCCTTATTGAGTTAATGGTATTTCAACTGAAACGTCACGGCGCCTGCACATGATACGAGACCGCTGATTATCACTATTGGCCGATGCCGGACTTGAATAATTAGCCATGAGAGTGCCTGGTGCCCTTACTGTCACTGTGGAACTATCTACTGCAAGCGTAGCTCCTCCAGATACCGACCACACCGTAAAAGTATATCCTGCATCCGGGACTTGGCTTATTGCTATGGTACTGTTTGAGTCAACCAGAGTATCTCCTTTGGCCGGAACGATCGTTCCATTATCCGGGTATGCACTGACTATCAGGTGAAACTGCTTCTCCGTATAATTCACCGTGATCGTAGCATTAGCACTCGCGGTATAGGTCGTGGAATCACCGTTAAACGTGCCTGCCGTTATAGTGTATTTCGGCACCGCATACTCCCATCCCGCATCAATAGTGGGCGTGGACAGGGTAAACGTGCCAGCAGAGTCCACCACCGTATCGCCCTCTGATGGTGAGGTGGTGCCGTGGGCGGCTATGATGGTGATGGTGAATTGTTTAAAAATAAAATCTGCTCTTATACTTACATCCCCGTTGCAGACAACGGTCGTTGAATCAACATTAAAAACCGGAGTTCCTGCCAGTACGTGCCAGTGAGAAAAAGAATAACTTTCGTCAACAACTGTATGCGTAATTGCTGTCGTAACCCCCGAATCCACAATATTCACTCCGTCCGGTGTCGCTAAACCATGACCATCATTTGATATGGTAAGTGTAAATTGATTAATACCTGATCCAGCACAATAAATTGAATCAGTGAACAAGGTGTCATTTATCGCGCCATCACTAACTATAAACGTATCAGCGTACCACCCTATCGGCAAATGTGGCATTAACGCTGATAACATGGTACTTGATATGGTGGATGAATCACAAGTGCTATCTTCAACATGCAAAGAATCAATAGATGTGTGTCCAATAAAATTACCATAAACGTAAAAACGTTCGCCCCAATAACATGTATCGGGAGATAAGGAATCAATGGAAATTGTACTAATAGCGGGATTAAGTTCTTGCCATGAACCAATATGCCCAGGCCATGAACCTATTCCAGCTATAACTGGAATAGCTAAAACAAAAAACAGTAGGTATTTTTTCATTTTATTTCCCCGATTTTATGTACATTATATTTCGTAATCCTGTTTTATATAAGGAGGACGTTGTATCAGAAAAAGAAAAGTCTTCACTCCCATCAACAACCGAAGTAAATTTTGGATCACCCGTAACATTACCTTCTCCTGGTGGAGTGCCACTATTTACATCAATAGCAGCAGTGCCATTATTATAATAACAATTGTACGAAACGCCATTAAGATAATCCAAATCGGTTGTATTTAGAGTATGTAATCCGTATCGAGTATTAGCAGCCATTACGTTATTTAAAATGGTTATTCGCGCTTGGTTTTGTATTAATCGTATTCCATCATTATTTCCATAACAAACATTTCCGATTATATTTATATGGCCAAGACTTGCGAGATTTGATACCCATATTCCGACCGAATCGTTATCGTATACATTATTAAATAATGCGTTTGAACCATAAGAACTTCCAAGTCCGATGCCAACACCAACATTATCATGAGCATTACAACCGATAAAATCAGCGTTTCCTCTCGCCGCTGTTGGGACTATTCCCCCGCCAGCTCCACCAAGACCGTTACCATATGCTTCGCAGAGGTAAAACAACCATTTTGTTAATGGTGTTGCTGCGGATACCCTATAAAATACCCCATGATTATCATTATTTATAAATCTGCATCTTTTGAATTTTATTCCTTCTGCGCCATCAGCTTGACATAAAACCCCATACTCACTCTTTCCAACTCCTCCTCCATCAAAGGTTATGTTTTGAAATACTATATAATCAGCAGCTACTAATATTCCAAATAGACCTTCCGCAAGTGTGCTTTTTGTTGTTATTATGAAATTAGTCGTATCCGTATAAACAGTTCCTGAGCCATTGCATGCCAAAACATAAATCGGGGTGGAACTAACGGCGCTTGCATGTAAACCACCATTCATATCACATGAATCTGTTGCGGTGATAGTATCCCCATTAGCCCCAACTACTAAGAGCAATGTATCGGCAGCATTTACAGAATCAAGTCCAACCTGTACCGTTTTAAATGGGGTGATTAATGCAATTCCATCGTTATCATCGTCTCCGGTTACAGGATTAACGTACCACGTTTCTGAAAAAATTACCGAACAAAAAAGTAGTGCAAACAACAAAATTTTTTTATTCATAACAATCCTCTCTTTTGATATTTTTATTATTTTATCCATGCTTTACCTATTTTACTTGGTATATCTTCTCCCCCATCTTTAAATACTGAAAACAAAACACTGGTTTTATTGCTTTCATCATCAACCACCGAAATGACAATATTATTTTCACCATATTCTGGTGTTTCATATTTAACGTTATATACGCATGCGCTTGATGAAGAAATTGTATTTTTATCACTCCCTACCGTATAGTAAATTGAGTCAATTCCATGTATCGCATAGGTCGTAAATGAAAATGATATACTATCTGTTATTGTATCTCCATCAATATCATAGTTAAGTGAAACCATGGGGGTATCGTTAGTGGCATCAAAAAAAGACGGTCTATGATGAGTCCACATAGAATCAATAAAAGCGACGTGATATTGTCCACCATTGCGGTGAGAACTGTGATATGTCACATATCGTCCAGAACCTTTTATTCCATCATCGCCACCATCTGGTCCAAATGTTATACCGTAATTACCTGGAATACCATCATATGGAGCGTATGGATCGGGTAAAGACCATACCCCTATATTGGTCCATCGGTCAACATAATTTTCCATGGTATAATAAAATGTGTCCCTCCATGCGGTAAGCAGTGATGGCATTAATCCCGCGCAAAGAATCTCACCTTTATGGCTCTGCGATGTAATCACTTGATACGTTACAGCATTTAATGTACTCCCGTCAATCATTCCATAGGGATCACTTTCTGATCGACTTCCTCCGCCAGTCATTATGTAGCCCCAGTATAATGCTTCTGTAGATGTTGGATTCCCCCAAAAGAGTTTCCCGTTATCTCCCAATCTAAAAAAACGATTGGCATGGAAATATGTGGCCGTATCTAATTCAGTTTTCATTCGAGCGTTATTTAGCATAACGGCAGTAAATGAACATACGACCTGATGCCCTACTTCATGTCCATCACCACCAACAAACTGTTGCCCTAAATATACTGTGTGCATTTTATCAATACCATTTTGTAAATAATTTATCAATGCTGGCATTATTCCGGCGGTGTCAGAAGTCAAAAACCTTACTATGGCTCCTGTTTGATCGGCACAATTAGCCGGTGAATGTCCCTCCATCGTTAGTGTAGGGCGCATCGCTCTTCCTATAGCACCATCCTTTAAATACATCCATAGACGTTCAAATTTATTATGAATTGAGTCGAACGTTAAAGCCGTGCCAAAACTTGCAACTGCCGGCAAACTGTCAAGTTGAATGTCGGATAAATAATACCATGTTTTTTCAGTGCCACAATAAGGAGGACGAAAAACGGTACTGCCATTACCAGGGGGAGCGTTAGAACAAACGGTTAAGACTTCGACTGTAGAAAGGCATCTATTAAAATTACCAGTATTCCAAATAGATTTACATACCGAAACAATTGTATCCCCACTATAGGTATATGGAAGTGATGGTTGTAATGCAACATCATATTCAACGCCCTTACAAGAGTCACAAAAAGATTGATCGCCATCATATATAGGATCAACCATCCATCCGTTTTTTCCATTAGAATACGTTGGATGAATACTATCAATCGTCACAGGAGATAAAACCCATGGATCGCCATTTGGAAAAGTATCTACTGTTTTATTTGAAGAAAAATACCATGTTACCTCATGGCGTTTAACGGTGTCTGCGGTCCACGAACCCCACGCCCACCCGCAGGCGAGCAGGATTATCATTGTCAGTAGTTTTTTAATCATTTTTTATCCTTTTCAACCCCTCACGGCTTAAACTGTCGATCTCCTGCAAGCTACGACGCCCTCGCCGTAGAAACGCGCTATCGCTGGTTGTCAGTCCTCGTTCCGCCTTCAGACTATCCACCCGCGCCACGCTGTCGATCCACGCGCTCGCCGGTGTCTGGTACGGGTGCAACACGGTATCCACCCGGACCTCCTGCGGTACCTCCTGCGCGACCGGCTCGCACTGGGATAGGCAGAACATCGCCAGCGCCAATATGCAAGCCATAATAGCCGCGGTAGTTGTTATTGAACGAATGGTCATTTCTTTTCTTCAGTTCCTATATGCCCGTCAATAACTGATTCTCGATGCGTCTGGTCAAGCTCGTCAACTTCTATCGCATCGATACTATGCCCCTTATCGATTTTCTCCAGCCCGGCGTCAATTATCCGTATGACTGGCCTATTCCACGGAATTTTGCCACCGTTTGCTTTCTTTATCCTACCGATACGGGAGGAAATGGTTTCGTCAGGTTGCCCACCCCACAAAGTATTTCCAAGCTGGTCAAAGCCGATGGCGACATTTAAAAGGTACCGAGATATCTTTTTCATTTCTTAACCTTCTTCTCGCGCCATTTTCTGTAAAGATCGTGCAGTGTGCCTATTGCTTGTAGAATAATAGCTGCACCGCTTCCTATCGTGTCCATCTCAGTTTGACCGATATTCATGTCAATACCGGCTGCTTTCATAGCCTGAATAATTAAAAGAGCAATGATACCAATGTTACGCTTCATACTACACCCCTTTCGAAGTGCCAGGGATCGAATGGATTTTTCCAGTCTCCACCCCAGCGGTTTTTAGGATCAAGAGATTTCCAATAATTTCCGAGATTTTGTAGACGTGCCTTATCTGTTACCTCAATAAATTTTCCATCGTTAAGCTGATAAAAATGCAGGTCGATTGCACACCTGTCCATGTGGCGACTCCTTGTCGCTTTCGACCGCCCGGCCTTCACGTTTGCGTCGTGTTGCGCTTGCGTTCGTTCAAGCTCCCCTCCGGTAGTTGCGTAATGCTGCTCTGCATAATCAATAAGATTACACATCTGCCGTAGGAAAATGGCTTGCTCGTTAATAAGGCTCATAATTACCGGTATATCCCACTATTTCTTAAATTATAGGCTTCAGTTTTCTGATCGTTTGTTGCTATTACTTCCAGTAAACTCCTAATTACCCTAAGAGTAGTGTCCTGGCCTTTGATTTCTTTTTTATTTTTAATTATTTCTTCTTTAATCGGTATAAGGCTGATACTATCAACACGACAAGCAACCCTGACTATATGAGGATCTAATACCTTCTCAACTCCCTGGGCCAATGACCACCATATACCGCCAGTAATGCCTACTATCGTAATTCCTGAACCAATACCAAGCTTCTTTAAAAATACAACGATCTTGTTTCTTTTTTCAGTAGTCATTGGCGTCCCTTATAGTTAAATATACTTCATTTTTCTTTACTCAGAAGATACTTAATTTCATCTTTGGCTTTGGTAAGCTCGTATCTCTTACGCTCCAGTTTATAACGAAATTCAGAGTTACGCTTTCTCAGTTCTTGAATATCCTTTGGCTTGTGACCGTAACTCCTTATCATCTTTCTCATTGATAATTCGTTCATCTCGGATAACTGTTTATTTATTTCCCTGATATTCCTGTCAATGTCGGTATTCCATTCATTCAGTTGGCCGGCGAATCTACGCACTACCGGGATACTCTGGATCTTCATTTCTTCTTTAGTGGTTTTCAACGAAGCGACATCAGCAACCCAAAGAACATTCTTGGTGAACCCCGCTCCCAAAGTCTCAAGTTCATGCTGCATCATGATAGGGGAGATATTTAACGACTTTCCTATGTACTTCAGTGCTCCCGAAGTCCTGGCATCCCACCTTAATCCAGGTATAGGAATAGCCTTTATCGAAGGCTTCTCGATTTCAGTCTGCCAGTACAGGTCATAATTAGCTATCGGTTCGACAATCAGCTTTATCACGGGAGGAATAAGGCTGTTGTAATCAACCGGGCTTAAGTCTCTTGCTACTTTATAAACTACCATTGGCTTATTATCGTCAATGATATCACCCATTGCGATCTCTAACGGTATCTGAATAGGATTAATAACCCACTTGGTAATGTGACCCTTGGGTATCTTCCAGTACCCACCGTCTTCTTTCATGATAATCCAATTGAGAATCTTATCCTTTAAAGGAACTGCTTTGTATCTTTCGTCCTTACGGTTCCACAGATAAAATCCAATCATCGGGAGCATGGCGTATACCATTGACTTTAAAATAGCCCTCTTGGGATCGTCCTTAAACGTCCGCACCATCTTGTCTATTCCCTCGAAACCTGCATTTATGAAAGGAATGATCTCATTTGCTCCCTTACCGTATCTGCCGAATCTCTGAAAATCCAATGTCGCCTGCCTTGCGACGTGAATAGCAGCTTCGAGACTCATCGCACCGCCTCCACGAAGCTTTATACCAAGCGGCAAGCCCTTCCTTGCCCTTCTGAACGTTCCAAGCCTTGAAGACATCTCAGATATCTCAGCTAGCCCGTAGAGCGCCCTAAACGGTGTTTTAAACGCATACCATGAAGCCTGAGTCAAACCGTGGAATACTCCGTGGGTCTGCCAGTAATAGGGGTCCATGAAAGACTTACCACCGTATTGAAGCTCAGAAGCCTTTGCCTTACCTCCACCGATTCCGGCTTCCGAAGATTCCATTCCACCACCCATGAGGTTATACTGCCGGTAATAATCGTCATGAGAGACGTAAGACTTGAACCCTAAGAACCAATCAATACCAGGAATAGTCTTTGCGTTTATCGCAGCGTCCATCTGGTCCCTGAATACGTTCGGTATCATAAAGTCAATGTTAAGCCCTACGGCTCCAGCCCGAACGATCTTTGTCGGAAGCATCAAAACCCTGAACCACATAGGGAACATCGACGGATTCAAGTTCTTTATCGCCACCGCGACTTCCATAGGCACCCTGTAAGACTTGATATGCCCACCCCTGAGAACCGAGATAACGTCCTCATCCCTGGGTATCGACCGATCGCGGACAAAATTAGCTACCTCAATAGAATGAATGCCGGCGACATTGGAAGGTTTCATTTCAATCATCTTACTCAAAACAGGGTCATCCTTTATCTTTGCTTCGAGTTCGGCAATAGAATTAGGCGCCATCTCCATTAACATTGCCCTGTCCGTCAGGTACATAGAAATAAACTCGGCAATTTTTTCCTTAGTCGATCTCACGTAAGTCACGAATTTAACCGGGACTTCCTCACCCTGGTACCGGCTATCGGCAATAAGGTTCATCTCAGTGGAATTTCTTTCCGCTATACCCTCAAGCCATCCGTATTTACCGCTACGGTGTATTCCATGACCTAATTCGTGAGCCACAGTCCCTTCAGTGGCCCCAACAAGCGCCTTAATGCGGTCCTCGGAGAACATTCCCAACAACTTCGACATCCTACCACCAATACGGCCGGCAAGCTTCGCCGTGTATTCAACCTTGATTCCGAGTTCTTCAGCCATCGCCTCGATCTGCGGTCTTAGAACCATGTCCACGGCTCCCCTGTGCTCGATAGTCCCGGCCTTGATCCATTTAGGGGGAAGTTCTTTAACCAGCTCTCCTACGGCCTCTGAACGTTCTGCAAGGTCCACCAGGGTATTTGCTACCTTTGCCCTGGCAACGTTCTGTATCGTCTCGTATACCTGCTGTATGACTCCCTGAACAGGATCTATGATAGGGGAACCCTTCAGGCTACCCTTAATCCTCATTATCCCTTTACTAGTCGCTGTGAACTTATCACCGCCACCGGATCTCGGTCCTTTACTGCCCTTCTCGATATCCCGGTAAAACGGTACATAGTGTTCCTCAGTGAGAGCGTAAAACAATTCATCATCAATGATACCTGCATCAAGTTTTATCTGCAATAGTTCTTTTGTGACATTCCACATCTCATCAGCTATCCTTTGAATCTCTTTAGCCCAGGGGTGAGCGCCGATCTCAACGAAGTCCACCATCTTATCCGCGGTGGTCTTATCATACCCGCCATCGACGTATCCCTTGTCTTCGTTCTCATAAAGGTCTTTCGATCTCTTGGCTACCATGTACTTAACGGATTCGGCGTATACCGCTCCACGGGAAGCCTTCTTACCGTTGATCTTCGAAGGAATAGCGTCGAAAATAGGCTTAATCTTATCGTCAATCCACTGTTTAGCAGCGGCAGGACTCCCGCGAACCTGATCTATGGCGTAATCAATGTTCTCAGCGTCAGCTATCGGAATGTTCTCCTTCTGTGCGATGTCCTGTACCTTCTGGATAGGGAAAGCCAGTTCCTTCCAGTCGGTGTAAAACTGTTCGGCTTTATTGAGAAAATCCAGGTTATTCTTTTTGCCTGAAGGATTCCAGCTAATGTGATTCCCGGTTTTCTGTGAAGCCTGCATGAAGTCCAGCTTTTGCGTCAAAGTCTTATCACCCTGAATGTCTTGAACCATTTCAACAGGCTTTACGTTCTCAGCTTCAGGAGCTATCGGTGCAGAGTATTCAGCTTCAGTGTATTTAGGAGGTTTCTTCTCAAAGGCTGCTGCTGCTTCAACTTGTTTCTTTCCTAATACCTTTGATACACGAGACTTTTTAAGGTACTCCTGATATTCAGCTTCTTCTTCAGGAGTAGTATCTTCGGTACGCATAAAACGAATATCCGGGTTCTCCGGGTCAAAGGTTCCGCGGTTGCCGGTGGCGGATTTTATCTGAGTGGGTTTGTAAACAATTATAGTAGAAAGTTTCCCAAAGTCATCATATTTAAAAATGCCATCATACCCGTGCTTTTCAGGATTTATAATTTCATCGGTCGTAAATTTCTTACCACGTCCCAAAATAAGGGGGTTTTTCACATTCAAATAAACATCCATAATATTTGAAGATCTATTTGCAAAAGGAGAAGCACGGCGTATATCTGGGCTAAAAAAGAATCCTTTTGTATATCCCATATCTTTAAATTCCGTAAATTTAGTTTTAGTCCCATGATACACCACCAATGGTTCCCCGTTATCATCCACTACCTTACT
>JADBLO010000092.1:27018-42418 GCA_014894395.1 Thermoplasmata archaeon | reverse complement strand
TTTTAGTCCCATGATACACCACCAATGGTTCCCCGTTATCATCCACTACCTTACTGTCACCAAACCACTTTTTAAAAGCTTCGGTTTTGGTCTGGTCTTCTTTCTGGAACATCGGTTGGCCTTCATAGAGTACCGATTCCTTCATTTCAGGGGTGATGGGGATGCTCATTTGACCGTGTGGCTCTTTACTTAGCTCCTCATTGTGAGCATTCATTACTTCTTCAGCGTCTTTTCTAGTTGGGTAACTCCCCTTTGATTCGCCAGTCTCATTATTAATAACCTTAAATTCTCCAAGTTCTATGACATATTCAACATCGTAAAAACCTTTTCCTGGGATACCTATTTCAACATCCTCAACCTTCGTTCCCCATTTCTTCCCGTACTTCTCGTAGAATTTACGAATGTCGCCATCGTACATGTTTTCGTAAAATTCTTTCCTCGGAAGAAACTGGCCGACATCTTCAGTTTTCATCCGCTCCCATAACTTTTTAGCCATCAATGGGGCTTTGTCGGGTATTTCTAATACCGGTCGGATAGCATCAGCGAGTTCGGCTTCCGTGGTAATGCGCTTTGAATTTTCCTTATTCATACCTCTGGCAATAGCTTCATTCTCTATGTCTATGCCACCGGCGTTACCACCTACCTGCTGCTTTGCGTCAACAAGAAAACCATCACCATCTTTTTTCCATCGAAATTGTTCGCTACCCCATCGGTCAAAATGCTGTTGTCCAGTGGTCCACGCCACCCTGTCGTATCCTTCTTCAGCGGCCATGCGGAGAACGCGCTTCAGGGTGAGTTCTTCCCAATTTTTGAGGAAGGGCTGGGCGGGTACTCCTTCGGGTGTTTTTATCTCATTTGCTATTAGATATTCTTTATGTGCTTCCCTGAAGTTATTGCCAGCTCGTTGCAATTCTGGAGACACTTCCCATCGTTGGGCGAAATCTTCATGAGTTCCTATAGCATTTAAAAATTGTCCTACATTATCAAATCCAAGATCTTCCTTATTAAAAAATTCGATAAGCTTTTGTTTAGCGTTACCATATTTTCTTAAAACCGCGTCCTTGTCATCTCTTATTTTTTGGTCATCTTTTCCAGCTATCCCCTTCTCTCTCGCCTCCCTAGACCAATCGCTCTGGATCTCCTCCACAAACAGCACTCGCTCACCGTTCGGCCCGGTTCGGTCATCAAGACGGATGTGGGCTATGACGTTGGGTTCGTCCCAATGGGATGAGCGATAAATTGGAACAGGGTTTTCCATATTAAACTTACTGGCATCTCGGTATACTAAATCTTGTTCATCGTAAGAAAGGCTATTAAAATCCTTTTTAAATCTCTTCTGTGATAACTTGTCAAACGATGGCCTATCAATATCTCTTCCCGGCAAAGTCAGCAGCACTTCCCGGTAATTCTCGCCGCCGGGTAGGGAGTATTGGGAGAATTTTGTTTTGTCGTATTTTGGGGCTTTAAGCTTTAATTTTTTAGCAACATCATTCTTGGCTTCGTCTATAGAATTATATGGCCCATAATCTTTTTTGTTATCATTATCCCATACATGGTAACTCCCATCACTATGTCGATTAATACCTAAATTTTTATTACCCATGTAAGAACCATTTGAATTCCACATCTCGCCTACTTCCTTTATTCCCTTCTCCACCTCCTCCACCCGCACCTGGTTCCCCCGCACAAACTCCTCGATTTCCCCCTTGGTCACGCTTGGCTTGCCCTTCAAGAAGTCATCCAGCCCCATCCACTTCCATTCAGCTTCCTTTACTCCGGGGGTTTTGGTTATCATGGCGAACATCTGGTCGCCGGTACCACGCTCCTGCTTCAGTCCTTGTACGGCTTTCACGGTGGGGGGAAAAAATGTATCGGCTTTCTCCGTCCTCTTAATTTCTTCCTTCATGTAACTAGGTTTCTTCGTTCCTTTTTCACTCGCTGGCGCCTTCCTCATCTTCCTGACCATTTCAGCCATTACATCATCGACGTTCTTCACAGCTACACCCATTTTAATAAGCGCCATTCTCACGTAATTGTATACCTGTCGAGCTACTTTAACCGCAGCATTATCCTTCGAGCGTTTCTCAATATGGTCAGTTATTTTATCCGCTACCCATTCATCAAATAGCTTGTTTTCCTTTGCCTGTGGTTTCGCTTCCTTTAAATCCTTGGAGTATATTTTCTCAAGCTCTGCAAGATTCCCGGCTTTTCTCTCACTGTCGAATATCTTCCTGACTTCGGAATGTATCGCGGGATTCGCCGCAAATACCACTCTTTGACCGTAATGCCCCGGTAATTCATGAGTCATGGCCTCGCCGATCTCAACCGCACTCAATTCAGGCGACAACCACACGTTTATAAGCCCTGTGGCCTTGTTAAACAGCACAGCAGCCTTATCACCACCTCCAAGGTTATAGCCCCTTCCACCTATGTTAAAATCCTTTGTAATGGTAACCTTGACCTTTTTGCCCGTGCCCTTTGGGAGTATTTTCAAAGCTCTTTTAAGCTCACCTTTGAGAACCTTGTTATAGGCTTCTTTCGGTAGCTGAGTTGTCTCTTCGGGAATTTTACCTTTTTTGAAATCAAGTTCCTGCTGCTCAGTACCGGCAATCTCTTTGTTTCTGAATAACGGAAGTCCGGCAAGTTCAGGAGCTCCACCTTTAGCCTCTGCCTGTTTTTCTTTTACCGCTGCACGCTCTAAGGCTTTCCTGCTCGCTTCAGCGTTTTTCTCAAAATTAGTACCGGAAAACAAGTCACCCGTGGTATCTTCTTCACCCTTACGATAAAAGCCCATGCCCTCTTCTTCAACCTGTTTCAGCTTTTGCTCTTCATTGTAGGCTTTGACTTCATCTTCCTCTTTTATTCTCTGCTGTTCGTTCTCATCTTCAATGGTCTGCTTTTTTGCTTTGGCAAACTCATTAAACTCCTTTACCGACTTCGGAGCATTAGCTATCCACTCTCTTACGTCATCACCATTAACAGGATTGTCTTCACTGAATAACCCTACATGGTTTCCTAATCCCATTTCAACAAGATCATCTATTACCACATTGCGATGAAAGTTATCAGCCTTTTCCTTAAGCCAATTCTGTACCTCATCAGATAACTTGCCGCTTTTTTTACCTGTTAAAACCTGATACTGCTCATCGTAATTGTTTAATCCGAATTCTTTTTTAATGTCACGTAAAAGTTCTAATCCCAAAGTGGCTTTATTGAATTCCTGATCCTCGTGAAGCTCTTTGTTCTTCTTGATAATCTTAACAACTTCATCAGGCTTTTTCGTAACAGTTCTTTTCACAACATCAACAACAGGAGCCACCCCCTTCGATGGCTCCTTTGTTTCTAACAGGGCTTCTTTTTTCCCTTTTTCTTCTTCACTGACAGGCTCCTTTGGTTGAGGTTCAACAGGCTTATTCCCCGCCTCAATAGCTTCCCTGATTTCCTTATCACTGGCAGTCAATGGCAATGACTTAGTCCTACCGTCGTTAAGGTTATACATGATCGACGGATCTTGTATGATACTGCCGTCTTCAGGATGCACCTGACCGGGATAGACAACACCCTTCGTCGATATCTTGCCACCAGCCTCCATGACAATCCTTGAGACTCTTGCGGTGATCTCCTGCTGGTCCGGAGGGTAGAATCTACCCTGATCGTCCACTGAAACTTCTTTACCGCCAAATTCAACTACCTGCTCTGTCCCGGCTACCGCTTTCGTCTCTTTGACTACTTCTTCGGTAGGAGTGGTTCCTGGCGGGGTTCCTCTTGGGACGGTTTTTGAGATTTCGAACGGGGAAGGCTCCACTCTTTCAATCTCTGATGCACCTGTGAGTCCGATGCGTCCGAAGGTAGACCAATACTCTTCAACAGTTCCGGAGGTGGCCTTAACGAGTTGTCCTGTTGCTTCATCATATATTACCCCCTTTTGTTTATACCAATCAATAAGTTTATTGTTCCTGTCGATTCTGATCTCATCTTCTGTCTTGTCCAAATTGAAAGCCTGTAGTTTTACTTCCTCTTCAGCCGCTTTTCTTAGTTTATCAAGCTGCCTTTTCTGAGCATCGGTGATCTTCTCAATTACTCGTGGAGGTTTAACCTCGACAGGCTTTGGAACTTCCGGCGCGATTTGCTGTACGGGTTCGGTGACTACTTCTTCAACTGGTTTAGTTTCCTGTGGTGAAAGTTTCGATCCAAGGTGTCCTGCTCCTGCTGCACCACCTCCAGTAACCGCACCTACCGCACCAGCATAACCCATGCTTTTTAATAAAGACTTCCAATTTTTAGCAACGTATTTAATCTTTTCACCAATGGTTTTTCCTTTAGTCTTTCCCCACATTTGCCCTAAAACCTCATCAGGCAACTGTTGAACAAATTCAGTGCTTCCCTCTCCAGCCATACCAGTAAGGATTTTCTTAATAACCGGGACACTTCCCTTTAAAAAGCTCTCAGCTATTTTACCCATACCAACACGCTCAAGTGGCGTTTGAATGGCAACATTTAGAAGAGCCAACGGAATAGCTTCTTTATCTGTTATATCATATTCATTCAATACTTCCATCGTGTTGCCGCCAATTTGAGAAGCGATGGCGTATAACCCCATAGTTGGGTTAATAGCTGATGCGGCAAACTGACCACCAAGCTGAGTCATTCCGGCCGTTACGTCTTGTGCGAAGCCACCTAATCCAGGAAGTCTTTCGGTAGGCTTTTCGGCTAGCTTACTATCGGTCTTTGCTGTTTTAGCCAATTCCCTAAAAGATAAAGCCGTGTTTATCTGTTTTGATTTTTCATCACGTAACTTCTCGAATCTCTTTTTATCTTTTTCGTTTTTTGCTGTCTCTGCTTGCTTTGTATATGATTCAAGCTCTTTTTTATCCTGCTCTAAATCCATAGTTGCAACAAGACTCGGAACAGTTATAAGCGTTTGCCTTAAAAATCCCTTTGCTGCGTTTAAGAAATCTCCAATAATAGGCTTCTGTTTGCCTTCTTCCTTTGGTTTTTCCTCAACTGCCGGCAAAGGAGCTTGTGCGCCAAAGTCTATCTTAATATCTCCGGGCTTCGGCTGGTATGTTCCTTTCTGCTGCGTCCAATCTTGCTTAGGAGCCTCTATCTGTGACTGTGCTATCGCGGCAGGCTGTGGAGCTACCGGCTGTTCCTGGGCCATCTCCGGCTGTTGTACGGGCTTTTGTGCTCCTGATAGTAAAATGGTTGCAATATCATTAGGAGTAATTCCGGCGTTTGCTGGTGTCTCTCTTTTCCCTCCAGAAGCAAGAATACTGTTTACTCGCTCTCTTATGTCCGTTCTTCCCCCGCCTATTGGTCCCTGAGTGTTATCTGGTGAGTAATCATCGGATTCTCCATATACCTGAGAGTATTTTTTCTGCAATCCTAAAACATCATTTGAATAACCCCCAGGTGTAGTTCCTAAAGCATCGGTCCCGCCAATATATCTCTGAGCCGCCTTGCCAAAATCCCCACCAAAAGAATCTAGGTGTTTCTTAATATACTTCGCCGTACCTAAAATATTCTGTTCTGGATTGGTAGAATCTACGCCAACTTCTTTTGCGGTGCTGTCAAGCAATTGCCCTGGACCAGTAGCACTTGAATTTACTCCAGGCACACCCTTCCAGGTTATGTTCTCATAATGACCAGCGTTTTCCCTTTCGAGAATAGCTCTGATATAAGATTTAGGAACTCCAGTTTGTTTACTCGCAGAATCAATGTAGGACTCAAAAACATCATCAGGTATTTTCTTCGGAACACCACCAATAAAAACAGGCTTTGGTTTTCCAATACTACCAGATACGCCGTCACCTACAAGCGACTGCATTATATTAGAAAACGAATTCATTTATCTGCCTATGGAATTACTTTTTGATTTGTTTTTTAATTGATCCCTTGTGATTAAAATACCTTGAATTACATTTTCAATAGAGGTTTTATTAAGCCATTCCTCAACCATTGGAATATCTATAGGATTTTCAGGATTGGAAGCGCCTATTTTTTTTGCATATTGAACTATTCTACTCGCTTCTGGAGAAATTCCTTTTTTCCTTAACATAACAGCTTGGTGCCCATACTTAAAATCAAAATTATTTCCAAAACTAGTCATAAAATCGGTATACTTTTCCGGCACCTCAGCAACTCCTCTATCATCCCTTTCAGGTTCCAAAAACCTTCCGTATGCCGATTCATACTGATCTTGCAAATCAGTTGCATCTTGAATATCTAAAGCAACTTTTATAGCTTCATCACTTATTTCAATACCACTTCTAATTGCCTTTGCTTGCATTATATTTTCATTTGCGTTTCTTAAACTACGAATATTGTTTTTATAAATATTCAATTGTTCTTTTCTAACCTTTTCATCAAAACTAGTCCCATAAATTTTAATAGCATTTTGTACTGCGCTCCTATATGTTTTAGCTTCGTTTTGTAACATTTTTTCTGTGTCAAAGTCTTCCTTGGCTTGATTTTTTCTCTCTGATTCTGCTGCCCTCTGTGCCCCAATAGCGGTATTGGCTTCAGCTATATCCGCTCTGCGTTCCCCTTGCTCGATCCTGGTAGCTCCTTGGGTTTCCATAGTTTGCTGATGAGTAGCCATTCTGTCTTCACGGGCCGCGTCGTTATTTGCTTTTGTAACATCAAGCTGCTGTTTCTTAAATTCTTTCACTCCAGTAGCGAAAGACTGGTAATACTTATACGGCATGAAAGCTCCGGTCTTTTCATCAACAAACATTTCCGGTCGCGGTATCCAGTTTTTTATGTCTTCGCCATTTTCTCCAACTGGAAAAGCCTTTACAGCATCTTCATAAGCGGCATTGGCTCCTTGAATCTGTGACTTCATCAGCCCTTCAAAGACCTTGCGCTGCTGGTTCTTCTGAATAGCCTCGGTAGCTCTTTGGGTATAATCAGCGGCGGTACTAGTAACACCACCACCGGCAAAAAAGTTCAATTTGGGATTCTGTACTGCGCCCATTGGTTTATTCATATTCTATATCCTATTATTGTTTAATTTCGGAAGAATTTATAATACTTCTACGAAACAATCTTTCATATTTAACGTGTTTTTTGCTAACCTTAACCACCGGAATACAATTATCATCTACTTTTATATTACTTACTAAACCTTGTACCAACAAATCCTTTACCAAATATAAAGACACTTTGTTTTTTTTAAAAATATAATATTCATTACACTCTTCCAACAAAACCCGTTCCGCATCATTATATTTAATATTTATGTAAGGCCAATCTGCATAATGAAAACAATTAAATATTTTAAAATTATTTTTTCTACTGTTAAATTCTTTATGAAAATTACTCTCAACATTTCCCTTATCCTTACACATATAATATTCATACCGTTTAGGCAAAAAACCGACTATTTTTGCCCTTTTACCAAAAAATTCTCTCAATGCTACTGCTAAGGCATACCCTTTTTTAGTATGCACCCCAAAAATACCAACTGCTTTAATAATGATATTCTTGTTCATCAGTTCCTCCAATAGTTAGTCTTATTGTGACTTTTATATTTTAAGATGGACGCGTTCAAGACCACCTCGCTTGTTTTTCTTGTCTCTTCGCTTGGGCCACGGTCCCGGCTCCCATGATCGACTGTAAAATAGCCTGCCGTTTCTGTTCAGCAGTCAAAGCCTTCTCCTTCTTCCTTCCGATTGCTACCTGCCCCGCCTGGGAGATAAACCCCTTCTGACCTGCCTCAGATACGTTCTTTCTCTCGTTCAACCGGGCGTTCATGGCATAAGTCCACTCTTTAAGCTGCTTTTTATACTCGTTCTGAGCATTCTTGGCATTCTTCCTATCAGCCTCTTTCGCGGCACCAAGGGTAAACATTCCTTCTATGGCACCTACCAAAATCCCTACCCCTGCTCCTATAGCAGCCCCTACCGGACCACCTGCCATCATACCAACTCCGGCACCCGTAAGGCCACCCTTCAACGCTCCGCCTCCTATTGCTCCTCCTGCGCCTCCTACGGCCTTCTGAGCACTCGGCATGTCAGGAGCGTAATCCTCGAACGAAGGTGCGAAGTCAGCGTTTTTATCAAACCACCATTTACCCTGTTGATTCCAGTATTCAACATCGGTATTGTACTGAGCCACATTAGCCTTTTGAACATTACCAATAACTTCTGCCGCTCCCTGTGCTCCCATAGAAGCACCAATAGCCATATTGCTCGGACCCGTTCTTCCATAAACATCTTTTTCAGACCACGCACTTTGTTTTGGAGCCACCGGGGACTTCGTAGCGGTACCAACCATTGAAAGCGGGTTAGTCTGTCCTGGAGTAGAAGCACTGACAGGACTCCCAATAGGTGCAGACATCGCAGGACGGTATACCGATTGCCCGTTAAGCCTGTTATAGGTTTCGGTATCGTAGTAGTAGAATCTCGATCCAATGAGATAATCGGGAATACCATCGGGACCATTCACTACCATCGTATTTTGCGGGAATTCTGAAGATAATCCGTTCATGTTATTCCTTTATGATTGATATTCTTGGTTTCTTACAAAAACAAAGTTACCGTCAGATACTTTCTTGTATATCTTACCATCCTGAGAACCAGCCGCAGAAGGAATAAATATTTCTTTCCCTATTAAAACGCTGCTGCTTAATTTTTTTTCAGCATCCAATATCTTTTGCAGTTCACTTCCAGAAACATAAGTTGTCGGAGTATTTGTCGATCCGCCACTTGAAGAACCAGAAGAACTATTAGAGAAACTTGTCCAAGCTTCCCCGCTTAATGCTGGATTATCTGCCGTTACTCCGTTATCCTTCTGCCAACTTTCCTTGAAATTCATCACTATTCCGTCTTCACCGATTATCCATCCCTTACCATCGGCCCAATACCGTGAAAATTCCTGTGAAGTTAAAGGTACTCCACTCTTACCGTACATCTGGCTGAACTGCTGCCAAATATTGATAAGCATATTGTTACTCACTGTGCTTTGATGCTGCCACTGTCCATTTGCATCGTAATACTGAAATTGATTCTCCTGCTGAGAAAGTGCATTCGCCCTATTCAATGCTTCGGTATTAGTTCCGGCATCAGCTATCATCTTCGCAACGGTATCGGTGTATCCGCTCGAAACAAACTGATTAGATACCTTTCCAGCCTCATCTACCGTACCGTTTATATTCTGAATAATGGTATCCAAAATATCAGGGTTAGTATCGAAGTAATCGTTTATGTCACTCAGATTATGTGAAACCGTACCACCGTTCTGCCCATCAGTCTGAACAAAATAATCACCCATGAATCCTTCAAGATCGAACTTACCACCAGCATCAATATAACCTTGCTTCTGTGAGTCTGTTAATGATCCCCACTTTGAATCCATATCCCTCATCGTAACAGGTCTTTTAACTCCGCTGAAAGTAGATTCATACGTTAAGGACGTTCCGGGTATGCCAATTTGTCTGACATCATAACCTTTAGGCTTATTCCCGGCCTCGTCGTATGCAATATCATTACCGTTCCAATCGACGTAATTAAACCTCGTGTCAGGATCTTCCCACGGCCAATCAAACGTGGCTCCTTCGATAAGATTTCCGTTACGGTCGATTGCTCCGCTGTTAAGCATGTCCTGAATTGCCCGTTTAAGCTGGCCCTGGTAATCAGGAGTATCAAGGTATTCCTGTGGTATTCTCCCGGCCTGAATGTAATCCTCAACCAGAATATCAACATCACCCTTGTAGGATTCTCTGATCTGGTTCATAATGTAATCATCAACCCTTGACCTGTTCTGCCAGCTGTCCTTATCACCGGATAATCCCAACTTCGTGAAAACATTCTGCCTGAGTGTCTCATTCGCAAGGGCGCTTTTTACGGTAGGTGAGTCATACATCTGAGCAGTAGACATCGCTCCAATGTCCTCATTGGTATTGTCCACGATATCCCCGATAAGAGCCTCAACCATTTTGCCGGCCTGCATAGTGGCTTCGTTCTTTGCGTTCGTCCATTCGGTCGTAAAAGCCGCATTATTGAAATCTTCCGCGGTCTTTGGCGTATTAGGATGAGTAGAATTCCATACCTTTGCCAGTTCATCTCTTCCCTCTGGTGTGGTAGGGTCGTTATACGCAAGAGCTTCGGCCCACTGTTTTTCGGGAGTGATATACGTTCTCATGTTCTGAACGTCTGCATCGGTAAGCTCTAATCCGGTTGCTTCTTTGATCTGAGCAGCATTCATACCGCTTCGAGCCATATCTGTAGCGGTATTCCAATTAGTCAGATTCGTTGTACTTTTGAGCTTCGCAAGGTTATACTCAGCCGTTGCCAGTGATATTTCTCTTTCTCTTCCGATTGAAGCAAACACCGAACTACTAAGATTCGGGAAATCTGGATGATCATCTCCGTCAAAATCAATTTCACGTATTTCCTCAATAGTCATACCTGACTCAACATAACCTATCATTGTATTGTACGCATCAGTTCCAAGTTTACCCTTCATTATCTGAAGCTGAGTAGAAGCCGTAAGATTCTCGGTCTTCAAAGCATCGACCGAAAGCTTATACTTCTCTTTTATGCCCTCAAACTCCGTTACGCCGATCTGAGTTCCAAGCGTCTTGTTGATGGTCGCAAGATCCATTCCCTGATTGACCATATAAACAAGAGAAGTCATCTTGGACGTATCAATCTGCAAAGCCGCGGCGTCATTTGCAATCTTCTGAGAATCCAACTGAAGCTCACTCATCGCCCTCATATTCCTAATTGCTTCAGGATTCATGTCTTTACCAGTAGCTGCCTTATAAGCTGCCGCAGCATCTTCAGCGGTCCCGTATTGTGCCGCAGCTTGGAAAGAATCCCAATTCTTTTTATACTCGGTTTCGGTGTTATACCGATTTTCGTCTCTGGTAAAATTCTTTTCCCAAAAATACTTTGAAGTGGTTCCGTACATCGAATCATACTGATCCTGAGTAAGTCTTTTATCCGCTGATAAAGTTGAATTGATCTGTTCAAGCGTAGCCCCGGTATTAATCTTACTTACGATAGAATTATATTCGGCATCGCCTAAAGCCTGTTTAGCCGCAGTAATAGCGGTCTGTTGCTGTTCAATAGTCATATTCCCAAGTCTTACGCTCTGAGAATACTTCGTACCAATTGAATTAAACTGGTCGGCGGTAAGATTCATTCCAAAAGTGCTATTAACAAGGTCCAACGTCGCACCATTATTAATCGCTGAAATCATATCGTTGAACTTCTGATTACTCAAACCGTATTTCTGAGCATCAATCTGAAGCGCGTTCGACTCAATAGACTGGCCTCTCGTAGTCCTGAGATAATCCCGCTCCTCTTTGAGAGTATTGAAATCCGGCGCCGCAGTCCCATATAACCTCGTATAAGCGTCCTGGAGCTGCTTAAGACCTTCCGGCGTAGATGGGTCGGTATAGGTAAGAGTACGCTGCCATTCATCGTCCTTGTTGCTTTTCTCGTAAGTTCGTTCGGTCTGCCCCACACCAATAAGATTCTGAGCTGCCCCGGCCATCTGCTGCTGACTTCCCTGGGCAATGTCCCCCATAAGCTTCGACCGCTCACCCTCCATATTCCTCATAGCGGTCTGCCCGATTGACCCAATAGCCTGCTGACCGTATCCCGCCTGAGCAGCTTCCTGCTTTGCCGCACCAATAGCAGCGGTTTGAGCACCACCCAAATTGCTTGCAGCACGATTAGCGATACTCTCCGTAACTGCACTCTTGCCGCCTGCTATGTCGCTGAGAGTCCCTATGCCCTGGTTTATGTAAGTCTGAGGGGATACCGTGCTTGGAGCTGCCGTAGCGCCTATAGCGGCCTGCGAGTCGGTCTGTAGGGTAAATGTACCACCTTCTGCCATACCCTTAATGCCGTACTGTTTTTCCATCTGCTTCAACTTTTGCTGTGGAATCACCGTGATTGAACCATTTTCGTTCTCTACGGTTGCTTCACCCTCATGAAGTGTCATAGGACCGCCCATAGCCTGAACCATAGAAACCGGGTTATTCTTCTGGAATTTTCCATCAGGTCCGAACCCCGTGAATCCAATAGGCCCGGACTGTTGAACCTTTTTCTTTTCTTCACCGAAAATCTCTGGCGGCATTAAGTCGTACCAGTTCATATTTTTTACCCGTAGAGTACGATATAGGTTGCGTAATCGTTTCCAGAAGGAGTAATCTGATCGAGATACAGCTTGGTCACGTGAAGGTCGTGCATCTCGTTTGTCCTGAAATAATTACTGATTGCCCTCTGATACCTGTACTTAACATCTCTTGCCTGCTGCTCACCATTACCGGCAAGATCGTAGCAAAGCCTTCTGGATTCGTTTGAACCGTCAGAAAGAAGTATCCTTCTCACCCTGATGGGGGGATTCCAATCATGTTCATCTCCGGTGGTCATAACATGCCATCCGGTTAAATCATGACGGTTGTATTCCCACTCGTCACCATCTGCATTCCATCGAAGAGTAACGGCTATTACCGCAGGTAGTAAGCATTTTGCAGCGGAACTCCCGGTATCGCCCATGTCGATAGTCTCTGGGCCTGAATTCTGTGTGTTTACATAGAACGGCATAAGTCCTCCTTTGTATTATATAATATACGATATTTCAAGTTTTTATACTATACTTCTATTTCTTCGGGATTTTCCATTGATTTGAACATCGCACGAGCATAATACCAATATCCCGGCCTTCCATCAATAGTCTTCTCCCATGCCGGAATTAAAAGCTCCTTAAGGTCACTCGGCGTAATTTTCAATGATTCGGTATCGTCCTTTATCCCCTTCACTTCTTCGATCAGATCATAGCAAATATTTATTTTTTTATGATCCTTTTGCGAATTAACCGCGACAAGGAAAAGGGTCTCAAGTATTTCTAACTCTATGCTGCGGATAGTTCGGTTCGTGCCGTCTTTACCCGTAACTTCGCTGACAACATCTTTCTGCGTTAATTTGATATTAAATAGTTTAGCCATCACGAACCTCCTCTTGAATAAGTTTTTTATTCGACGGCAGAAAGCAGATTTTAATATCTTCCTGCATAGTCAAACAAATATGTTTTCGTTCGTCTATTCTAAAATACATTTTTCCAAACACGTTTCCCCGAATAACAAACGCAGCATTCCGTATATGGTCAGTAACAGTGTAGTCTTTCCACGGCAAAGCAACCGCATCGTAATCGCCATTTTGGTCGAGAAAGTATATGCACCTTTTATAATTGTCCTCGAAAAGGTGAACAATGTCGCGGTCCTGCATGGCAACATATTTTTCATCGGCATAATGTCGGTTGTAAAAGCTTACAGCAAGGTTTCTGCTATGGAGTTCGCCTAAAAGTTTACACATCCTCTCATCGGCATCAATAGAATCGTGGTTACTGTTGAACACACCTTCCTTGCAACACGGAACGATATCGACATCCTGCGCTGCGATAGACCGCAATACGCTTGTTGGTATCGATTGCCCGTGGGATAATGGAATGAAGAGTTTCATATTAAGCCGTGAAATAGGTAAATTGTCCACGTATAGCCTTTGTTCCCGAATCTGTCCAAGCCTCCGCCGGCGCAGCACTGTAAAATGTAGCTGTCGAACTGAACATTAATACCAGTCCAACAGAAGAGACGGAATTATCTACCGACGTATTTATACTATAATTGCTAACACCAGACGAACAAACATAAGGCAAGGTAAAACTCACCGTAGTTGCGTCAGACGTGCCGGTGATATCATAAACAACATGAACGGTTTTCCCTAATTTATAAACATAAATATGCGCTGTTTTAGAACTCCATCCGACTATCGTTGACGATGCGGCGTAATCGACCCAATCAGCGGTATAGATATTCCCGACAACATTGAGCACTTTTCCCGTTGGGACCGTCGCACCACCATCACTGGCTTGAAATTGCGTGTTTCCATCATACTTAAAGTTCAACTGTGATTGAGATGATCCGCCTATACCTATAGTCCAATAATCGGTATCATCCGTTAATCTAATTGCGTCAAATTCTCCGGTCCCTTTAATCGTTACTAAATTGGTAATTGAAGCGGGGTTGTTGATCCCTATTTTACCATCACCGAGCATTCTGAATATCTCTGTTATGTAATTATCAACCCGCAAAACCGTCTCCGCAGCGGCGAGCACTTGTCCGCCTGTAGTTAATTTTTTATACCCGCTCAAAAGAATAGCCGGTCGAGTATCGGCAGGATCGGTATTGCCTAACACTCCTTCAACCTTTATTCCAGGAACCGAAGACGAGCAATCAACAATACTAATACCACGAATTAATAATCCACCTTCCGTCCACGCACTTTCGTTCATTGACTTAATCACACCGAAAACAGATGTCGCCGCAATGCCGGTCATCCCGTGCGCCATGTCCTGAAGCTCGAAATTAAGGTAATTCGGCGTGGAAGTTTTTACGTTGTAAATGCAAAGTTTAGCACCTAGCGAGGTTGTGCCTATCCCTATCTTATCGGTGCTCGCATCGCAGAATAAAAGGTTTGCGTCGGTATCACCTTCAACCCTAAAATCGTAATCTCCACCACCATCATTGAAAATAGCAGTTCCACGAACATCAAGTTTAGCACTGGGGGAGTCCGTTCCTATGCCGACATCGCCATTAAAAACGCAAAAATTCCCAAAACTTCTTGATGCACTTTTCCCTTGATTAATTCCAATATATCCGCTATCCACGTTATAGTATAGAATATCCACATACGTGCTATCAGATTGAAGATAGTGCCTAAAATAAACGTGTTCAACACCGACTCCATCTCCAGCGGTTCCCTTATCCATAAACAAATTAAATTTACCCGGTACTGCGGATTTATTATTCCACAAAGAAATTCCAGACTGAGCGTACTGATTTGTGCTATCTGTTTTAAGGTTTAAATACGAAGACGAGGATGCAGTATTATTAATTCCGACATTGCCGTTTATATTTACTTTATAAGTAATCGTGGCCGTTCCTATCCCCACCTGAGTCCCATTATCAGTTATAATAGAATTACTCGGCAACCCGTTTGCATCCGCCTTCATCACATAGTTGGCGGTTCCCGTTCCAGTATGGTCGCTCGTGGACTGTAGGGAGTGCTGGCGGGCGTGGTCGTTTGCTGGTAAAGCGTGAGTATGCAGGGTAGTTGCCCCGCCGTCAGTAAGGTCCGTATGATTCGCCGCTGAAAGGTGCGTATACGTTGCGCTGTCCATATTCGTAAGTGTCGCATGATCGTGATTGTGACCTGACGCGGAAAAGTCACTCGCCTTGCTTCCACTGTCCTTCGGAAGACCGGAAGCGTTAATTCCCATGAAATTGTCTTCAGTACCACTGATACCTGTATGATCGTCGGTTGCGTCTAATGCGTGCTGGCGGGCGTGGTCGTTTGCTGGTAAAGCGTGAGTATGCAGGGTAGTTGCC
>JADBLO010000092.1:0-27008 GCA_014894395.1 Thermoplasmata archaeon | reverse complement strand
GTGCTGGCGGGCGTGGTCGTTTGCTGGTAAAGCGTGAGTATGCAGGGTAGTTGCCCCGCCGTCAGTAAGGTCCGTATGATTCGCCGCTGAAAGGTGCGTATACGTTGCGCTGTCCATATTCGTAAGTGTCGCATGATCGTGATTGTGACCTGACGCGGAAAAGTCACTCGCCTTGCTTCCACTGTCCTTCGGAAGACCGGAAGCGTTAATTCCCATGAAATTGTCTTCAGTACCACTGATACCTGTATGATCGTCGGTTGCGTCTAATGCGTGCTGGCGGGCGTGGTCGTTCGTGTGCTCGTGAAGGATAGTTGTTCCGCCATCGGTTAAATCCGTGTGGTTTGCAGCGGTTAAATGAGTGTAATTTGTGCTGTTTAAATTATTAAGTAAAGCATGATTTATCCCATAGCCACCGCCTCCGCTGAGAGAATCCAATACCTTATTTGTCTCTATTAGGTCAGTCTTTGATGCGCCTCTATCTGTTTTTTTAGTTAATTCATTAAGGATTTTATAAATATTGGACAAATATTCATCAGTCTTTTTATTCCCGGTATATATGGTTTGAATGGACGGCATCTTAATTACCTATGAATCCAGGCAAAAGCATCTTTCCCTCGAAGTCCACGGTATCCTCTCTCAAGAGAGCCAACTGAGCAGCGGTCAAAACCTTTGAGTAAATCCTTATATCGAACTTCGATCCGGCTTCCATCACCACCGCAGCCCCAAGATTCGCCCCGGTAAGGTAGTACATCTGCCACGTCCCTACCGCAGCTCCGTAAGTGGTCCACCCTGCCAAACCTGTGAAAAGGTTGGCGTCAGTGCTCCATAGGACTATCGTATAAAGTGCTAAGACAGCGTTATCACAAATAACGTCTTCGGTGAACGTAAACCCTGAATCCGCTTTTCCATCAGGTCCATCTAATTTCGTTACAGTTCCACCGCCAAGATCGGTAGCAGTAACCCGGTTATATAAGGTCTCACTCCTGCAAATATATACCGATTTTCCCGCCAAAAGCGCCAAAGCTATGGTATGCTCGGTCATAACCCTACGGTCTCTGGTAGGCGCACGCTCCTCAATTAGGAACACATCGGTCATTCCTGTAAGGTTCAACTCCCCCGCGGTCCCTGAAAGCTCCATGAGTATCTTGTTGGCTTCCTTTTTTCTGCCTGTAAAAACGATCTCTCCGCTCTCAGGGAAGTCTTCAGCCCTGGCAGACTCATCGGTACGCTCTCCGTCAAAGAACGTCTTTAAGGTTAGTTCCTGTGCGTTACGTTGACCAGTAGCCGTATATCCGGTTTCTCCACGATTGGCCTTATCAGAAGGCTCAATATTCTCGTAAGACATTTCATGGATCAATCTTTTCTGCTCTGACCCTATCGAAGCAATATGCTCTACTCCGCGACGCTTCCAGGTAATCTCCGTATCTTCAACGTCCTCTTTATCCAAAACAGGAGCCTTTACAACGGTAGACCGATCAAAGGTATCTATCTCATAAATTTGATAATCATTCTTATCGATGACCAATACCCTTTGAATGTCGTTATCATCGAGAATGCTGAATACTCCCTGCTCGTCGATAGGAAATACCCAATCGGTCCCGGTAATCAGAGACCAACCGTAACCTTCTCCAGTTTCAGTGGAAAACCTCAAGCACATATCGGTTAAAACTCCACCGACCAACATTTGAAACCATATCTTTATTCCGCCGTTCATTCCATAGACCGCACCCTTGATATTGTTGTGGTCGATTTTACGCAGGTATTCCTTTGAAACCGCGTCCAATCCGTTCACATAAGCCAAGTCCTCTTTGCTCCACGCGGTCCCGCTGAAATATCTGAAAGCGGAATCACTGGTAAGCGCAAAAATCAGGTTACTGTTTTTATACGTTATGGTCTTCCACGCGATAACCCCGTGTTTATCATCGACAACTGAAAGCTCCGGGAGTTGAAAAATATTCTCACCGATCTCCGTGCGGCCGATATTCTGTGAACTGCTCAAGGTTATAATTCCGGTCTTGTCGTACATCGTCACCAAAGCCATAAACGGATACCCTGTAATGTGACTTATCGCTCCCACGACTTCCCGGCGCTGTTCAGGATATTTGTACTGACCGATACAATAGGGCTTATCTCCGGTCTGGCAGTAGTTGTATTCTCCTTTATCTCTCTCTGCTACAACCAAAAATCCATTATCAATTATTCCGGTATCTCCATTAGGCATCGGCCTGAACATTCTTCGAGGAATATAAAGATCGGTTCCATAATCAATTCTATCCTGAAGGCTTACTCTACCATCAGCTTGAGGACTATCGGGAATAGTGTCGTTCCATGCTCTGTTATAAGCCAATACTGAAGCCGAATTAGTATCATTCTGAATTGCAATACATAAATTGGAAAAATCAAGAGTACTGACGATATTTCCAAACAACTCAGACATTGTTCCAATTTCTTCAACGATGGCGCACAACACTCCTCCTACAGATATTATCTGTTTTATATGCCTGATAGAACCATCACTTACGTAAATGATCCGTCCAATATCATTATAACTGAAAACACCATTCTTAGCCGTAGCGTCAGGGGTTATCATATTCCAATTGTAACTAATGCCACTATACGTTGCACTGGACGCCTTCATTACCCTGTAACCACCTATGCACGCATAACACTCAGTACTTGTCGGTATTGTGTACGTCGCATACGCTGTTATTGTCACTGCGTTTTCACTTGTAAATCCTGTTATTCTACCTATTCCCACGCTTCCGGCAGCAGATACCACAATACATCTTGAACCAATGTCTCCTCTCACCCATTTATTGCTTGAACCAGAAATTACCAATGATCCCGGAGTAGAAGAACTATCAACCTTCAGCGCCTTACACAATGGAATATCAGCATCCCATACTGGCTGATCCCTACGATTTCCCACCCCTGTTAATCCCGAACTTGATCCACCAGCCCCTATATCCTTGGTTCGATATAAAGGCATGTGTGTCATTCCTCTTGCTCGATCTCCGTATACTCCCAACCCAACAGTAGCCAGTACGGCGTTATCGCAAATAATATGATCTACGGTTACATCAACACCAATTTCACTGTCATAATAGACTTCACCGTAATCTCTTTCGGTACCAGGCAAATAACAAGTAGTTGTTTCAACATCCAAAATCGCACCACTGCTAGTTCTATCACGGTTTCCGCTTCCAGTTATTCTCGCCAAAGACTGCATAAACAAATATCCGTATACCTTTAACACGGTTTTTGCTATGTCAGTTATAAGAATATTAGGAGGATTCTCGTTTATCCTAGTCATGTAATTAAAATCAGAACCAAGAAATATTTTAAATAATCCCACCGTTTTAGACATAAAAATAGCATTATCACCAAAAGGAATTATCGTTGTTTCTTCATTTTCGAGTTCAGTATGGTATAAGTTCAAAACAGGACGAAATACGTATGGCGTAGCATAAGTAGAACCATAAAACGTAAACGACTTATTTGCTACATACACACTTTTTCCACAATGCAATATTATAAATCCTGCTTTTACATGGTCACATTTAGCATTTATTTTTCCTAAAAACACGTACATATCACCCGACCCGACATCTAGTATCTGCACTAATCCTGCACCGTTTTCGTATGCGCTTTCCTTGGTTGTGTGTACGGTTGGCATTAAATCATTCCAATAATAAGGAGTATTTTCTAAAAGCGGACTTGGAAGGTCATCGCCAATAAAATAAACACAATCTCCAGTATGACGATCAAATATTGTCCCAACACCACCTAAAATTATCTGGTCAGGATATGTTGGATCAGTATGAAGAATTGCGGTGAAGGTATCTCCAAATAACTGTGTTGTATACTGTTTACTCCCACTCCTCACCGTAGAATACTCTCCACGATCGATCATGTTTTCAATCAACGTGGCGTAATTCGGTGATACCTTTGAATCCGGTTCGCCGGTTATCATTCCCATGAACTTCGACGCTATTCTTTTGGTTGGACTATCGCTTTTACGCGGTTCTCCGGGGTTTCGATTTCTGAGAGCCATTATCGCCTCCCATAACGAGGGGCATCATCACAAAGATATTCTTCTCTAATCGAGGTTTGTCCTAAATTACTTTGAAATCCTCTGTTTAACGAATTCCTGATCTTCTTGGCGACTCTTTCAATGGTGCTTTCATCCATTGCGCTCTCACCGTACTCTTCTGTGGTAAACATCGCTATAACGGCTTTTCTCAATAGCCAGTGCATCCCTTCGGGTATGGTAAGCTGAACACTGACATCGCTTAATTCTGTCGGCTGAATATAATAAAGGTGGTAGTAAACATCAGTCGTGGTACCTGGGTTCTCTTGAAATGATACCTTTGCTACCTGACCTGAGTAAGCATCCCTTGAAGACGCCGCTATGAGAGCATACCCACTATTCCTGAAATAATAGGTTTTATTCGGTCCTACAGGTCTGGTGTTTAATCTCTTGGTTGATCTCGAAAGGCTGAATATGGCCGAAGTCTGCCGGCAATCCGCAGGGCAGTCGTACTCGTATATCAAATCAGTTGTCGCAAGGAATGGCGGCAGGCCGGTGGAATCCAGCTTTTGCGTCTGAATGCAGTTCTGAGAGTATACGATGGTCTGAATTTCATTGAGCACGTCCAGGATAGTCTCTGGTGACTGATCCGGGACGCGCTCCAAAATCCTCTCAATATTGTACTGGACTGTAGGCATTTAATCGTCAAGTCCTCCGCCGATTACACCTGCCATTTGCTCTTTTGCAGCCTCTACTTCACCGACCTGCTTTTTCATGATCTTATCAACAAGATCAGGCTTTTTGTCGGTAAGTTCTGACTTGATCTTAAGCTCCCGGCAGATTTTTCTCAGCTGTTGAAGTCCCTTTAACCCGGTAAGGTAGTCTTTCGTATAGGCTACCGCCGCAACTCCGTCACCTACAAGGTCAACGGCCTTCTTGTTCACTTCCTCTTCCTTAAGATCGAGAATAGCTTTACGCTTCTCAATGTTCTGTTTCTCAATCTCGTTTAAACGTCTCTGTTCGTTCGCTGAAGCCTGTTCGACATCAGGAGGTAATTGTACCGCCCCCTTCAAAATGTCGCCCTTCTCGGCCTCAGATACGTGCATCAAACGAATTCTGGAGTCGTTGATCTGTCTTACGTCTTCAGACATTGACTTCCTGCGACCTTCGTACATCTTCTTTACGATCTGTTCAATATCGGGATCAACGATAGACCAGAGCTTGTCACCATACGCCGAAGCCAGCTTTTCCATGTTCTTCGGAGTCTGTGCAAGCTCTCCGTAGAATGGACCTTCCCCGCCAAGCTGCATCCACTGGACCGAGCCATACCGGTAGACGATATTAAACCCGCCGTCTTTCGTCCCTCTTTTGATAATGGCATCTTCGAAGCCCTTGGTCTTGGTGTAGTCTGAATTTTTGTGCAACCGGGTACGATTCCAGCGAAGTTTGATAATCCGGAAAGGATTTCCGTACTCGTCAATGGTACCCAAAGCCTGATTCTTACGGAAATCAGGGGTGAACTGTTTGTTTGTGCGTACTGAAGAGTGTACTACGATCATAATTCCTCCTGGTTTAGTCTTATTTCGACTTTATAAAGTGCCCCTGCTTTAAGGTGCAGGGGCGAAACCTTTTACTTGTCTATTCACCCGTGGAACTTGAATAATAATTCGTTTCCGGCGGATGACTAAAGGGCAGCACTATGGATGAATACTGCTGTGCAGTGCTGTCATCATGGTCGGTCACGTTGAAAATGGGCTGTTTGATACCCACGGAGCAGAAAATCCCTGATCCGAAGTACTTGTCATACTGCTCGTATTCCCATTCCCAATGAAAACCTTCCGGCATCCACTCAACAAGCGCAGCCTGACCGATCAGGAAACCGACCTGTCGGGCATTCGCGGTCTTGTCGCGGGGATCGCTTGAACCATCGTCGGCATTACCCATACCCGGATACTGGCAGGTAATGGTGTAGTCAACGCCGCTGTCTGAGGTGTACGTTACGTTTGAAGCCGATCCGCCCAGGGTGATCGTCGGATACCGCTGGTCATTGAGAATCCGCAGACCACGGAACTGACCCACCATATTCGGATACTTGTCGAGGACTTCCTTCGGCATACTCGTTGCGCTGGTCCATGTGGTACCGGCATTACCTGCCTGAACAACATGCAGAAGCCACGAAATCTGAGGAGAAGGAAGGGTAACGACATAGCCGTCTGAACCATTCTCAAAGATTATCGGAGCGATAAGGGCTTCATCCCTTGCCCACTCTTCCAACTTAATGAGGTAATTCAGACTCACTGCCGCCTTGATACCGACTCCCGCTGCGTTCATCGTAGCCGCAACACGGTCTACCCAGTCAGCAACGTTCTCGGTGTAATCAGCCTGCTGTGCAAAGGTCCGGTTGGGAACAAACCAATTCGGACTCAGGCCAGCCGCATTGAAGTGAGGCGCATCTTCCAGGTTTTCACTCTGGATCTCAAGAAGCGCCTGACGCCGCATTTTCCCGAAATACTGCTTGAAATAACGTGCCAGACCTTCAACACGGTACTCAAACACTTTATACGGGGCTTTGTCACGGGCGTAAATGCCGTACTGCTGGTTGGTCGTGGCATGACTCAGATCAGTGTATTCCTGACGGAACCACTTGGTCGTGATGTCTTCCTCGTTGAGCCGCTGGTCACCGTTCGCTCCAAGGGTAGGCGCACCGGAAAGGTCTTTAACCATCGAAACCTTACAGGTACGGCCCTTGTCCACCTCGGCTTTGAGCTTGAGGTAGATTGAATTCGGCATTGATACCGGCTCATCAGCAGTCGGATTCGTGTAATACGAAGAAAGGCTATCGAAAATATCGTTAGGAAGATATTCCCGCCGCATATCGGTCAGATAGGTTTCTATCTGAAGTTCTGCATCTAGTACTCCTGGATGATTGATACTCATAGTTATTTTTGCATGTAACCAGGCACTTTGCCTAATATCTCCTTACGAAGCGTCAGGTACTCCTGCCATTCCGGTGTCTTCTCAAACTGCTTGCCGGCATCGCTGCTCGTATTAAGAGCATTGTTGTACATGGTAAGAATGTCCTTATATCGCTTCTTCTTTTCATCGACGGTCTGGTGTTCCGACAATTTCTTGTCGGCGCCGGCCGTCTCTGAGGCAGATATGGCTGAAACTGTCTGATCGTTTTTTTGTCTTGCCAGTTCTCGCGCGGCCCTTTCAGCTTCCGCACTCAATTGAACGGGTTTGACAATGTTAAACTGCTTTCCCTCACCGATTAGGCCATTGTCGAATAATGCACCTTCAATGGTCTTGTACCGGCTTTGGGGAATCCCGGAATTAAACTCGAAAGCGATTTCAACGGCAGTCTTAATGTTCGCGTATGCCTTTAAATCATTCTCGGGCACACTCTTTAAAAAAGCCTGCGCGGTGGTCTTGTCTTGCGTAGAAGCCTTATCGTCGGCAACCACGTTGTAGGCGTCGCTTATATTACGAACTGGAACAGTAGTGATAAGATTGAACTTCTTCTGGAACTCCGGGACATCAACGTTGAAAAATTTGTTCCAGGGTTCATTATCGACAACCGTTTGAGTTTCCGTAACAACTGGTTTAGGAAGAGACTCCAAGATTTCTCTTTTCGTTGACTCCCTTATGAACTCGGAATTTTTTTCCAAGTACACGTCCATGTCGCTGTCGTACTTCTCTTTGGCTTCGATATACTTCATATCAAGCATACCGTTCTCGTAATCTCCTGATTTTGGTCGTACCGGCTTCTCGGGTTTGTCGATCTTCGGAGCTGATGTCTTTTTAAGCTCACCAAGCTCCTTTGAAAGCTTATCCCGTTCCTCGGCAAGACGCTTCATATCGTTCCCGCTTTTTCCTTCCTTCGCATTCAACTTGTCTACGGTACCCTGTAGCCTCGAAGTAAGATCAAGCAGACTCTTGTGGGCTTCTTGTGCCTTTGTCTCATCTCCGTACCCCATCGCCTTCCACCAAGGCTCCTCGTTAGAAACCTCTTTCGGAGTTTCCTTCGGAGTCTCTTTCGGCGGTTCCTCTAACTCTATCTTTTTCTCAGGGGGAGTAGAAGGATCGGGAGAAGGTACGCCTTCGGTAAGGAATGTTTCTCGCTGTTCTTTTGGCATGTCCACGAACTTGAAAAACTCATCCCTTTCCGCGCCTTTCTTCGGAGGGACCAGGTCGCCAGAACGCATCTTGGCTACTACTTCCCCTTTAGTAAGGTCTTTGATTGCTGTTAAGGCTTCTTTCGCCATAATGTTTCCTTTCAGCGTAGAACGTATCTTACGCTATACTGACTTTGGCATTCCGTTAAGGTTTTCCACTTTTGCCGCAGTGGTCATCCTGGCATGTTGCGTCTTGCCTGACGTTTGCTTTCCACCTTTTGGCTCCTGACTCTTTCTCGGAATATCGGAACCAACCTTACCCTTCTCGTTCATGATGGTGCTCCTTCCTCTACTTGTGAATATTCCGCTTCCTGTGGTGTTCCTTGGATAGCTTTCTGCTGATCGAATTCACCTACACTTGCGGTCTGTTGCGCTTCAGGTGCAGGCTGCGGATTCGCAAGCTGGTCTAATTGCTGCTTTAAACCAGCATACTTCAACGCATTGTTCATTGCCTCTATGGTAATTAAAACTTTAAACGCCTTATCAATTTCCTCTTTGCTCTCTTCCCTATTATCCTGGGTAGAGATAATCTCCCTTGATAAAACCAGCTTTACCAGCCTGTCTTGAGGGTCTTTCTCGAATACCGGCAAAACATCAGCATACTGTGAACGTAACTCCATCCTTAAGTCAGATCCCGTAGGAGAGGGAGTTAAAATAACGTCCATCTCAGGCATTACCGAAATGTCGTTAATAATCACCGGCCTGCCAAAAGCATCCGCTCCCGGTTCGTTAATCACCAAATTATCACTCCCGGCATTCTTTCTGAATTCTCTCGGATACCCTGAATGGGTAATCTTTGCCTGAAGCGGGAAAGCAGCGGCCTTTTCCTTCTTATGCCTCTCGTACATCTTCATTCCGTATTTCTGAGAAACTAAGCCAAGCTGCGTTTTCATCTGCATCATCTTTGCAGGCTCACCGGAGTTTTCAGTCCTTGAATCCAACGCAGCAGGCATCGTTGAAAGTCTGTCGGCAAGGTCGATATTCTCAGCATTGGTCCTGAACATCTCAGGAGCAACCTGACCGTGGGGAAGTTCAATTATTCCACCATGCTGACCTAAATCAGCTGTGGAACCTTCATCAACCCACATCCTCGCAGCGGGATTATTCCATTCACTCTCGATCTGCTGCCTGATAGTATCATCTCCGCCAGTAAGCGCCCTATCAAGTATGAACGCTCCCTTTGCCGATCTCTGCATGATGTCTTCAATGGTCATCTTACCCTTGTTGAACTGAATCTGAATATCAGCAAGATCATCAACCATTCCCCGAAACTGACCGTAGAAATTATTCCCAATAGGGTATATGTTGCAGTTATTGGTCTGAATCCGGTCTTTCCCGGCAATAAGGAACAATTCATTATCCAACGATGGACAAACAGCCTCTATACGCTTTACCCGGCGCTCCTGGGTTACCATCGTATACTCGTTGGGCTGTAGACCCCTTTGTTCGATATACGCCTGCTTAATAGCCTTTTCCTCGTCTGATCCCTGCTTATAACCAGTTTCCGGGAAAGGGTTCCTGTTTACGAGGTCGTATTCCCACTCTCTTTTTTCTTTGGTGATATAGTGAAAGGTTATGACGCGGTGAAAACTTCCCCATTTCTCTTCGGTCGAAGTGTACCGCTGCGGACCCCCCATGTAATCACCGTAATCAACACCGTCCCGCTCTTCCCTTTCTTTCAATTCCTTTAATATTCCTGAAGCCTTTGAAAACAATTTCATGATCTTTGAAGCTGAATAATCACCGTACTCGAAGTAATTATCTATATCCCACGCATTAACCGACCGCCATTCAGGATCAATCATAATGTGAGTAGGTGGACACGGTTCCCATGCTATATTTCCAAAATCAGAATCATTCCTAGTAGATATGAGCATTCTTTCGTACCCTACCATGCAGTGCATATCACGAAGAGCAACGATCTCAGAACTCTCCCAATCACAATTACTCTTCTCCGAATACATCATGTCGAGCAAGCTCACCGGCCAATGAGTATTCTTACCGTTACGGGCGCGATACTTAATATCAAACCCGTTTGATAAATAACTCCCAATCTGACCCTCTATTTTTCTCGCTATGATATTAAACTGAGACGGTCTGCGGCCCTGGGCAATCAATCTCTCAACTGCAAACGCCGGCCACTGACCGAAATTTATACCCCAATACATTCTCTGATTCACTATCATCCGGTACATTTCAGTCCGGTAGTAAGTCTCATAACGATGGAATACGTCCTGAAGCCACCGCACCCTCTGGTACCGCGGCTCATCGAATGTGACTAATTTTTTCTTTGTATATTCCACTTTTACCCGACCTGCTGGCAAACGTTGATCTCATCGTATTCGATATTGTCTTTTACGCTGAACTCGGGGTGTTTATCTATAACCTCAAACACTAATTTCTTTTCCACGTTGTACCCAATCTCAAACCACTTATCCTCGGCATGACACTTTGGACACCTGAAAATAGGCTTTTCAGTGTCTACTTTGAGTATGTCAACCTGCAGATCAGTGAGTATAGCAATCATCCTTCCGCACTCAACCGACCTGCCGGATTCGTCAAGGTACTTGTTTTTGCAGCGTATGACTTTCATAATCCTCCATAAAAAAAAGACGCCACAAGGATCGGATCTGGTAATTCCGATAGACTTATAGCGTCTTTAACGATGCACGGGTTGACATCCATGTCTATGTTCGCCATCCTTGGCTATTATGAATATACTACTTATACGCTAAAAATAACAACTATTTCCCGTTTTTTAATCTGATTAGCCACTTCTCCTTTGACTTCTCAAGCTCCCTTTTAACATGCCCTTCATTCTTCCAATCGTTCATACTGCTCACGTGGACCTCGTAAGGAGAAATAGCTCCACCCCTATGATAGCTCACCATCTTGTCCTCAATGATAACTCCTGGCTTTACTTCGTAATGCTGCTTCTTGTACGCCCAATCGGGATAAAGATGGTCCAACATCACCCCGGCAGCTCTTGGAACCCTGATTTTGTACTGCTGGTTTATCCCCGGCCATTCTACCATTCTAAAATTATTTGGATTATCCTCCACGCAGTACGCCGGAACTCCCCGGAAGAAGTACCCTGATTGCGGAACCCCGACCCCTTCAACCTCGTGGTGCTGGTCATGGCAATAATACCGTATACCGTCATGGAGATACCAAAAGCTCAGGCATATATGCAGATACCCCTCCTGGCTCGAATAGGCACAGTACAGCGCCTTGTCTTTGTTGGTATCATCTACTATGGCCTTGGTCATTACGTAGTGTCCTGGAACCCCTCTGAAGGCTTTTTCTATCCTTTTAAAGTCATGCCCGTAATAAGTGCACATATCAAAGTCGCCATCGGGTATTATGCCATTATTCCGTATTAATGCCCATAGACCACCGAAAGAAAGCCAATACGGTACTGTGGCGTAATTAAACGCCTGTGGAATAACCCTTAAGGCTATTTCAATCTTTCTTCCTGGCTCTACTTGCTTACGCTGCATCATCAATCCTTCAGATAATTTGCATACGCTTTCTTAGCGTATCTCAGGTTTCCGGTCAACAATAAATCAATGATGTTTTCTATCTTTGACGTTTCGGTTTCGTTTATAACCTGTATTTCTTTCTTGTGAACCAAGTTCCCTTCGAGCGCCTCGCGCATGGCTGTTTTTGAGGGTATGGTCAAGATGTGACATAGCTCATGCAGTAGAACCTTGCGTTGAAACGTCAACGACTTCTTGCTGAATACCGGCCATATTGATATTTCTACGCGCTGGTAATCAGCCTCATAAAACACCTGGGCTATTTTATCGCCACCGTCTTCTTCCTCATCGGCTTTTTTGAACATAATAGACTTTTCGAAATTGTTTAATTGAAACATCCAGTCAATTTCATCAAAGAAATTGCGGATTCTTGTTTGAATGTCACGTTTTTTCTTTTTTTTCATCACTTCCTCACGAATAGTACATCACCGGATTTATCTTTCCCGCAGGTATCTTTGACGATATTGAAATCATTGCAGAGGTGCCGGCAAATATCCGCTTTCAACGGCTGGCCATCATAAAGGTCGATGTTCGCCACTTCGAGCCATATTGCCTTTGTTCCTTTGAACGTCTTGGCGCCACCCTTCAAAACTCTAATCTCAGCCCCTTGAACGTCGATATGAGCGAAGTCTACGGGACTCATCAACCCTATATCATCCAATCGCCTTACCTCTGCTTTGCTTTCCTTGAACTTGCACCAAACATGCTGTTGTAGGTGTTTCTTCGGTCGGAGAAGGGAACTGCTCTTGTTCCCGGTTTCCCAACCTTCTACCCATTCAGCCTGACCGTATGACTGATAAAACTTAACCGTGCCCCTTACGTCCCCCAAAGTATATGGATAAATAATAGTCCTGTCTGAAATTCCATACTCCATGAAATTCTCGTATATCTGCTTCACATTAGTATCAAGTGGCTCGAATACAAACAGAAACGCTTTAGGGAATATCCTGGAATAAATTACACTCGAAAGGCCATCGCACGATCCTATATCAGCAATGTTTATCCTGCCATCGGCACTGAAAATGGAAAGCAATTCATCCTTAATCTCCGATCCTGAATTTACGAACTCGTCACGCTTTTCTTTTGTGGTAATCATTTTACCGTCCACCAACTATAATACGGATCATCATCCGTAGTTAGATAAAGGGTTTTATTTTCTCTTTCAATGAATTTATCTACCGCTCTTTTAATATCGGTAAAATTAGGTTTCTTGTAATAATCATGTCCGGCGAGTATCCCACCTTTTCTTACCTTCGGCCACCAAGCCAAAATATCAGCTTTGACATCTTCGTACAGATGGCTTGCATCTATATAAACAAAATCAATGGTCTCGTTTTCAAATCTACCCGCCTCATCCGGCGATATCCCCCTTATTACCTCTATTCCCTTATTTTTATCAGCCCATATTTTAACATCATCGAATGCTTTCTGATACATCACATCGCATTCATCTATCTCTCTCTGTGTTGCTATATTATGCTTACCAAATACTTTCCAAGGATCGATAAGATAGAACTTTTTAAACCGACACACCGAATAAATAACCTTTGAAAACTCAGCAGCAAGAACACCGACTTCTACCGCTGTTTCTACCAACCCCATAAGATTAAGTAATTGCCCAAATTCGTTTCTTGTTTTCATTTTTCATCTTGAAGTATTTTTAATATCCATTTAAACATTGACTCAAAACAGAAATATTCCTCATAGACTTTCTTAGCGGCTTCTGCCATTACCTTATACTCTCCGCTTGCATATAGTACTCTGAGTCTTTTAGAAAGATCCTTTATCTCTTCAGGTTTTACCAACACACAAAACTTATTCCAATTTACAAATTGCGTGTATGGTAACCAATGAACATCGCTGATATACACCGGGACCGATCCAAGCTGCATGGCCTCATAAAGCCTGAATGAAGTCTTACCGTATCCCCTGGGGCATAGCGTAAAACAACTTTTCTCCGTTACCTCTGCGAAGTGAGGAGTATTGTCTCTTTTTGTATACACGTCCTCAACGATAAATAAATCCTCTTTCTTCAACGCATCGAACATTTGTTTTCTTATCGGATGTGTCCCTTCCGATCCAAGGAAAGAAGCCAGTATTTCTTTTCTAAACCCATGCTCCTTATGCCTCTCTGTGGTAAGCGGGATAGGATCGGTTCCTATTCCACCTGCTCCGAATATTCTGCAATTCTTCCCCATTTCAACCAATGGTCCATCATCGTATTGCGCTATGGTGAAATATTTGTCTAAACTTGCCTGTTTCACGGTAAAAAACTTGTTCCCATTCGCAAATATTCCCTTGCAATAACTTCTCAGCTTAGTCATTTTCCTTTCATCATGTCCGTAATTCGCTTCAATCTGGTATGCGGTCCACTTAATCGGAAAGAATATCCGCTTTATTTTCGCATCCTTCTGGTTCCTGAAGTACTCCTCTGCCCTGTCTTCCAGACCCAGCCCAGTTTGATGTCTCGGGTATGGTGTTCTGTCTTTTGTCAGAAACACTTCCGGTACCATTAGAATTCTCATTTAGACTCTCCTTTAACTGTTTGATAATTTTGGCGTATTCCCTTTCGGCGTCTTGCGCGTATATTCTATAAGTACTCTGTACTTCTGGGTCTTCCACTACGGGATGAACAGTATGAACATATTCCATGCCAGGGATAATCCTCATAATCATTCCTGCCTTAAGACAGGTGTAATTTATAAATGCACTGTCGGCAGTCAAAGGGTCGTATTCGTCCTTTATTGCACCCTTAAGAGCATTCAACCAAGTCTCACGGTGAAACATATAGTTCATCGTGTTCAACATCATGTTGACTTTAACCTCATCAATATTTTTCGCAGCCCATTTAAGGTTAATATCTTCGCCTATGTACTCCTCGTAATGAATCATCGTATGACCAATCGAAGGCTGGTACAGAATACTCTTATTCTTTGGCTGTTTGCTGAATGCTCCGAAATATCCACCACCGGCGATATTATCGCTATCGATCAATGCCACCCATTCCTGAGTACATTTGCTCACCGCGTTTACCTTATTCCTGAAAACAAATAACCTTTTATCGTTCCTGTATACCTTTACCTTGCGATAGCTCCGAAGAGACTGAATCAGCTTCTTCGGATCGGTATTTGAAGGATCAATGGTAATAATGATCTCTTTTACCTTGCTGATAGCAGACGCATTTACCACTGTTTGAAGCGTCCACTTCGACCGATCACCGTGATATGGTATTGCTACACTGATCATAAATACGCCACCAGTATATCCTTTTCATTGGTGTCACTGTTCTCGCAGACAATCTTATACCCTACATTGATCTTGCGAAGCCTTTCCTCTACCTCTTCCTTGGTATCCGGCAGTTCCATGCCGAACAGTCTCACATCGTCGATCATTACGATATGGTCTTTCCGCCTGGCCTTCCGTATCGCTGCCAGTTCGTATTTCAACGGGTAGGTTTCTCCCTTGCAGCATCCGACCTTATGAGCATCGAGAAAGAATATCGCCCGCTCGTTCTTCTTATCGATCTCCAATACCACAGTGTTGATATGCCGCTCACTGGTGCCGTCAAAATGATGGAAGTTAAGGTGCTTGGTCTTTTTCAAACACGTAAAATGTACTTCGGTGTTCGGCTCGATACCAAACAACAGCTCCGCCCCAGCTTCCGATGCCTTCAGTATTCCATCACCGGCAGAGCATCCTGTTTCAACGTAAATAGGCTGAAGGTACTTTTTAATCAGTTCAACAGAATTACCCATTATTCCTCCTCATGCCAGAAAATAGCCTGACCTGTATCTCCATCCTCAACGATTTCCTTGTTCGTATGCTGGATATTATCGAATATCTCCTTATGGTCCCAATGCGGTTCATCACGATTGTTAGTGGTCCAAAGTGAATCAGAGCACAGTATCCTACCTCTCGCGGATCTGTTCAGTATTTTCTCCATGTAGACTTTCTGCGTCTCAAGGTAGCACTCGTTATACGCGCATTCACTGAGTACCATATCGAAGTCATCACCCTGATATGTCTCGCTCATGACTTCCTGGCATCCAAGGTATTTTTTTACGTTCGATTCCCTGCCGTAGTATTCCACGTTCTTCTGTAGGAACCACATCGGCCCTTCGAGATCTATCATAGTGTACCGAACGTCCGGGTAAGCGTCCGTAATGATCTTAAACAGTATCCCGTTGCCTGGGCCTATCTCGCATATCGACAGCCCATCAAGCTGCCCCAGGTGCTCTACGATGCGCCCAAGGAGGAATATGAACCGCCATACCATCGGATCTACCTTGCCGTACTCCTCATACTCGAACATCGGAGGATTACCTAAATCCTGCTTACGCAAAAACTTGTCAATCAATACTCCGTCTAGTAGGTGAGGATACTGCTCTTTTATCCGATCAAGAAACGATTGCCCGTTTTGATGGCTATAACTTACTGGAATAACGCTGGCATACTCCAGGTTTGTCCTGAAATTCTTCAACTCTTCAAGGTCTCCCTTGGCCTTATCGCACCATTCTGAAAACGGCATTTTATCACTGAAACTTGTGGTCATTATTTGCCTTTCTTTGTTGCGTAAAACATATTGGTAACCCTTTGACAATTATGTGTCAACCCAAAAATATTCAAAATATTATCAGTGTTTTCAATTATACTGACTTCCGCACTGTAATAATGTAATTCAATACTGAAATAATCAGCCTTCATTAAAGCCTCTATTGAAGGGCTGTGCTCTAAAATATGATTCTCCGCTCCCTCACAGTCAATCTTTACCATGAATTTTTGATCGTCGCTGACGTACTTATCGACTAAATCAGCCAAGGTAATGGCCTCTACCTCAGTGGGTTTATATACTGTACTGGAATCGAAACAGGCTTCCGGATACCCCATCATTACCCCGTGGTAGCACTCCTGGGCGCCACCCCAACGGTTATTCAACCGGTATATTTTACCCTGCCCTATGGCCTTTTGTAGTAGCGTGATACCAAATACGTCCTTCATCATGAACGTGTTGAAGTTCTCCTGGTCAGGTTCTACTGCGATAATATCGGCTTCAGGGAACATATCGTGAGCGTATCGGGTAAAAACACCGACGTTGGCTCCTATGTCGAAAATCACATCAGGAACAAACTTTAATTCCTTCATCTTGTAGCAATCGTGCTCAACGACTTCACGATGGACACCAGCCTTTTCAGTTGGATTCATCTAAAAAACTCCTTTGGTTTGTTCCAGTAATCTGTCCAATCCAAGGCTTCAAGTTTCTTGTTTCGATAAAAATTACCGGTCACCTTGATTGCTCCTGCTATATCCACCAGCCCCAGGCATGACTTCCTTTTAATCCCCATCCACTTACTGAATAAGTATATCTTCTTGGCATCGCTTAGAAACGCCGCCCACCATGCGAAAGTCGAATTACTGCACACAATACGGTCGAACGACATCAGAAACATGAAATCTTCTTTAGGCGACTGCGATACGATTATCGGATGAAGGTCGTTGAAGAACGATAGATACTTTCCATTGGTGCAGTGCGGTTCGACCACGATATACAGTTTTCTGTAATGCTCTTTCTTGATGATCTCACGATACCAGTTCGGATGTATCACGGTCTTGTTTCTAAACCAGAAGTAGTCAGTCAATCTGAGATGTATTACTAAATCATCATAATTTATTTTCACCTTCGGCAGTTGCCAGAATCCTTTGATGATCTCACGATGAGGATTATAGAATGCCGCGTCCTGAAAATATCCGTTGAGATGCACTCTCCTGCCTGAATAGTCGAATCCATCCAGCGGATTAACCGCGGTATTCCCAAACCTCAGATCCTCTATCTGTACGGTTTCACCATCGTAAGTGTGTCCTTCGTAGCACTCATTGGCTTCGATGAAACCGTTGTGGTTCCACATGGTCACCATCTTGGACCCATCTGACATAGCGACCAGACGCGCCATTGCGTACTGAAACATATTATTACCAAATCTCCCAAAGTACGAGCAAGTTACCACGATTCCAGCCTTTCAAATGGTTTCTGTGACCGTATCCACTTATCCGTAGCCAATTGCTCGGCTCCACGGGTCTTGTGGTCGTTTAAAGGGTTTAAATCGTTGTACCGATAGATTACCTGCTTGATGTACCGTGTTCTGTCCAATCCAGCCATTTCAATCATGGGGAACATTACCGCGGTATCGCTGCATACCTGGAGCCAGTTTCCATCAGGCCCCTTCAAGGCTGATTCCGGCAGGTGTCTCCATAACCCGTACCGGAACGTCTTCAGGTGCGTGGCGTGCCATCGTCTCTTGCGTATGTCCTTGCGGAGATACATGCCGTTAAATGCCCCTCTGCGGTGATCTGAAGCATACTCATAGCTGCCATAGGTGAGCCAAGTGCTTTGATTCTGGTACGCCTTCATGATCGGATCGAGCGCGTGTACCCCTACAAGCTCATCGTCACCATCGAGTAGAGCTACTACGTCATCATCCTTGCCGCCCTTGAAGGTATGGTTCAGCGAGTCCCAAATGTTCCTTGCAGCGTATTTGCGGTCGGTCAGGCTGTCCTCAGATATGAGCACTATCTTCTTTGCAAGCTGCTTTGAGGCTGAAGCAATAGCCTTCTTCATATCTCCAAGACCAATAATGAGGACGTAGATCATTCTACCTCTTCAGGTGTTAAGTGACACAGTAACGTATAATATTTATCTCCAACACTCCATTTATGATGAATACCTAATATTTTATCAATTCTTGTATAAATTTTTGCCTGTGTTTTTGTCATTATTACACCAGGTACCACCTTATGTTCCTGAGTATATTTTTCTAATTCAATTAAATCTTTCAATGTCATTTGTTTTTTAATTTGTATATCCCAAAAGATGCTGTATAATATTTTTTGCTTTTTATCTCAATTTTTAATCCGCAATTAATTATCGTTAAATCAAACCAATGCGTTAACCCTTTAGACTTATTATAATCATCACTATTACCCCATGAAGTCCCAAACCAAATTATAAATCCATTCCTCCAAAAATCATAGCGAAAATCTATTGAAATTACTAAATACTTCATTGAAAGTATACGATGACTTTTACTTAACCATTTTTTTAACTTCATATTACCTTTCATTGTCACGGTCGCCCCGCAATCGGAGTTAGTTTTTCTTTATACTCCATCTGTAATGCTCCCTCTTTGGCGTTTTCTAAAGTAGGGTATAGCATATCAATAACCATCATTACCTCACCCCATCCACCCATAAAACCTGCACCAAGCACCATTCCCTTTTTTATAATTCCATTACCGTTTAAAGCTGTATTGAATTCTTCATCAGTATACTCACAGCATTTTTGTTCCCTTGCCTTACGCCATATTGAAGCGTGCATAATCAAACACGGTGTTTTTTTTGGTTCGAATGTAAGTCCTTTTGCATACTCCTCTAATTCTAGAAGATAATTTAATGTAAGTGTCACGGTCGCCCCGCAATCTGCCGGCAGTACTTCTCAAGCTCCCGAAGCTCCCAAACCGCCTGTAGGTCACGCTTGATGATCTCCTTGAATATCCCACGGTACTCCGGTGTATCGACAAGATTAAGCCAGTACAAAGCCTTCTCTACACTCACGCGGCTCTTTACTGCATTACGGCGCTGCTGTAGGGTCTTATCCCGCTGGTCCCGGAGCGTTCCAAGGTGAATTCCATGATGTCGGCTTACAAGATGTCCACGCTCTGTTACCGGCAGTCCTGAAGCCTTGATGATGCGCATGAGCATGAGTTCATCTTCGCACTTACATGAGCCAATTTCAGCATTAAGCAACCTGTTTAATTCATAATGACGTGCATTATTGGTTTTGTCCCACCAATCATCAGTTACAAAATGAAGCCCTGTCATTCTGTTTTCACCCATAGGCTCCTTCCAACGTGGTACATTGGAATAGCACAATCCTGTCTGTTTGATCTCATTAAGGTGGAAATTCAGCAATGAAGGAGTTTCCGGGCATATCATCATGTCGATATCGGTAATGTACGTGTATTTCGTCTTCGAAAACACCGGAATAAGTAAAAATCTAATGCACGCAGATTCATACGCTGTTTGTTCATCGTCACACTCTAATATCTCCACATCATACTCAGGATACGCCCGATTGCAGCAAAAACGGAACAGATCAGCGTATACCTTGTAAAGGCCTGCTGCGGTAGTGAAGATAAGTAGATCGTTCATTTCATCTGCTCATGGTCTTGAGGTAAAAATCCAAGCATTTTCTCATAGTCGCTTTCACTAATTTGCTGCCGCTTCATCTTCTCTCCTACAGTTTCCTTCTTCCAAAATATCCTGTCGTACTCACTCCTGACAAAATCTCCCACATACGGCTTCGACCGGGGAACTCCGAAGTCTACTCCGCTGCCGTCACTCATCTTCATGCTCCTTGTAATAGGTGGCAATGTCTTTAGCCATCATACCTTTTGTTTGCTCTGTTAGCCTATCATCGAATGTCGCCCGCTTAAGTGCTTCCATACACTCAATTGCCTTTTCACCTGTCTTAATTTTTTCTCTGTCGATGAACGATTGGATAATATAAACATCACCTATTTTCCCAACAAAACCAGGAACCTTTACCATTACCTTATCAATTTCATTACCTTTTTCTGATAAATACGTCCCGTAAGCATTAATTTCATGTAAAACTATCTCTACTTCTTTTCTCGATACGACCATAACAAAAGGAGGTTTTTCCCCACCTTTAGTTTTATCATACATCAATTTCTGCGCTCTTTCAATTAATCCACTCATACATCCTCCTCTTTCAACGCTCGTTTCTCTATCATTTCGATACCAGCGGATTCCTCAGACTCCAATACTCCCTTTAGGTCTTCGTGGAAACGTAGCACCTGAAGAGATAGAGGTAGGGTGCGCTTCTCATTAGGGATTACAAGCATGTATGCGTTAATAAGCGCAACCACTACCTCAACATCGATTACGATAGGCTTACCGCTCAGATTACCCTTTAGGGTCATCTTTGTTATTTTAGGCTGGTTCAAGTCCCATCTCCTTTATCAGCTTGTTGCCTTCCTCGTGGAAGCCCATGTCTTTCATCAGTGCGATTCCCTCTGGTGAGCTGTCGTTCAGGTTCGTCTCAGCCCACTCTATCTTCGAATCACCTATGGCGCTGCCTACCAGTTGCCGCATCAATCCCTGACGCTGGAATCCCGGTATAGTGTTCATCCTGACGATCTCAATATATAAACGCGGCATTCTCTTCTGCTTCTTGAACAGCGCGGTCCCATTGATCTTGAACTGAGGCACGCCATCAAGGAACACCGGGCACGCCCTGACCTCAAGCGTAGCCACCACATGGCCATCCTTTAGCTGCTGCCAGAAAAACGTCTCGCCTATCTTGCGACCGCAGCGTATACCATCGGTCTGAACGTCCTTCACTTCCCCGGTACCCTGACACTTACCGCAGGGCATACGTGTGGTCTTGGCCTGTATCAGGTCTATTTTAGTGGTGACCTTTGATCCCTTGCATACTGGACAGGTTGAATAGCTTTGCATTTAATCTCCTTGATTATTCATACAACGGTTCGCCGAGATGCTCGATGCGGTCAGGCATCTCGGTTGATATAACCACAAGTATCAGGATTGCATAATTCACGTTTACGAGTTTCACAAAAATCTTCACAACTGCACACCAGGTTTTTAGCTTTAGATGGCTGAAATGGATTCTCAAACGTTTTAGGAGAAACCCAAACTTCATCATCAGGTACAAGATTATTAGCAACCAAACGTTTCTCAGCCATCCACTCTCCTTGATTACATATTAATAAGTGCTATTCAGTAATTAAAGAAATAAATGGAACATTGTTCTTAATGGTTTCCCTCACCTCTTCCTCAGAAATTAATCCAGCTTCATACAACCTACATAAAGATTCAATAAATTTGGTGGCTTCTTCGATATTCATAAACACTCCTTTGTTATTGGTGATTACATATTAATATACTATTATTGCCGTTATTTCTCAACCACTATCTTACTAAATAATTCCATCCTTTATCATTGTCTATAATTTGCGTACCTTGGTGCAAGCCACCCTTCCTCAACTGCTCACGGATCTGCTGTTTCTTCTTGGAATACTGCTTTGGCATGACCAATTGGAGTAATCTGCCTGTTGACCTCAAATCATTCACCAGCTGGCACAATGCCCTCGCCATAGGGAATCCCGGCATAGGCTTCTTATCGTCGTACATCCATCCCCGGAACTGAACGTCTGTCTCAGCACAGTCCTCATGCACAATAATTTGATTCCTGCCGAACATCTCGTTTGCCTTTAGCATTGCCGCGGTCTCGTCGTAATTCCTCACCGGACGTATTCTCACGCCCTTGCGCTTCAATAGCTTGCTGACGTTCTCATTGATCGCATTGAAGAACTCATCGTTACCAATGGCTTTCATAAGCTGAATGCTTTGATTCTTAGCTGTTATCGGTACCACCAGCTTGTCTACGATCTCATCGTATAACCTCTGTGGGGTGAACTGAGGCAGGAATATCTCGTTGTAGAGCCTGCATCGCTGATTAACCAGACTCCACACATAGCAGCCGCCGTACACTCCCCCTGTCTTATCCAGGTAGAGGGACAGATAGACCTCGATATTCTGCACCTGTATCTTGTCAAAGTCGTTCTTTTCCCGTAGGAACCTTTGGAAATGCCTCGAATCGTACTTGTCGAATATCTTCTTCACGCCGATCAGCGCCTTGAATGCTCCCGATCCACCGTCTATCTCATCCCTCTTCCCATCAGGGAACTTGCCGGCACGACCAAGTAATCGCTTGTTCCAGTCACCTCTCACCAAGACTACACGACCGAACTCAGCCCATGCAGCCCACGGTAATGCTCTCTCCACTTTGCTTCCACTCACGGGGTCGGCATGGCACTCAAAGCCATTGAATATCTGTTTAAGGTATTCATTGGCCCATTTGCCGCTTGCGCCCTTCTCTTCCTCCCACCACTGTTCGACTCCAGGGCCATCAGCCTCTGCAATCTCCCTCATCTTAGCTTCTGCCTTACCAGGAGTGGTCCTAAACGTCTCAATATCGCATATGTAGAATTTGTTCTCGTAGATGCAGCACAATACTCCGGCTGTCCAATCGGGATCATTCTTGTCCTTTTCACTAACCTCGGTAGCAGCTAAATCCCAATAGCGAACGAATCTCACTCCCTTCGGGCGCTCATTAGCATATAAGAACCATGTAGGATCGAATACATTACCCTGAAAGGTAATCTTCCAATTACCCTTTGATAGTCTCTCGCGTGTTACTCGATCTTTGCCTGCCAGGTTTGCCTTGTATGTGGGGTCACGCTGCATTAAAACCGGGTTATCCTCCAGGCTTGCAGCAATGAACGTAACGCTTATCGGCTCGTTACCGTCACTATCCCTGTAATTCGGTTCAACCCATTTTACCTTGTTGTCCTCCATTACAAAGAATTGAAGCTTGCCCGATCTCTCAGGAATAGGATATCCGGTCTCCTGGTTGATCCACCACGCAATAAACTCAGCCACCCATGAATCAGCATCAGGGTTACACGTTCCCCTGATCTTCGGAGGGACATTACATCCTTCAGGCGGTCGGTTGCGGGTCATCAGGTAGAAGAACTGGTGCTGCGTGAATTCAGTCAGCTCATCGAATCCGATATAGGCGTACTGTCCACCCTGATGGTCGTAGACATTCTCTTCCTGGTTCAAGTGATGAAACCTGACCTTAGATCCCCCGGCCCAGGTCCACTCAGTCCTTCCCCGAACAGCCTCACCACCCATTTTACCGTATAGCGTCTTGGACGTGTCCCATAACGCACCGGGCATTACAATCTCAGTGTACTTCCTTCGGAATATCATCGCGTTATAGGTGGGATCGGTAATGTACCGAGCTGCATCCATCAGCAATCCGTAGGACTTTCCTCCCCCGGCTGCTCCGCCATATATGACTATTCTCGCTTCTGATGCACAGAAATCGTATTGTGGACCCGGTTGAGGAGATACTTCGCGCAGTTTTTCGGCATTCATCTGCCTTCCCTGGCACCTTTACTTAATGGTAGTGTTTTCCCGTATTTCCGCTTCATTTAGGGCAGTTTTTAGCTACTCCACCTCAGTGAATTCAGCCTCTTCAGCCATGATCTGTTTACGATTATTGTTAGGGAGTACCAGCATGACCGTTGGCTTCTCGTTGTTTCCCTCGCTACCACCACGGATAACCTTGTGGAATTCAGCCAATATATCCACGGCTTTCATTTTATCCCACATTTGATACTCGTATTTGTTGTTTACCTCACGTATGGCGCCTTCTCCCTCACCGATAGTGCGTATAGTCTGGTCATGCTTAATTGTCTTTATAGCCCTGCGCTCCGGTCCCATCTCATGCAACTGTTTGAGCTTAAGCCCATCAATACCGTCCTTCTCGAAATAATTGGCAATGTCAGAATACGCTACCAGGCATACCTCATCCAATAGCTGATTAACGGTTCCCCCGGCACGCTTATTAGCACTGTCAATGCGCTTGGCTATCTCAGAACGCACTATAGGGTGCTTAATCCAATCCTCTGCTGTAGCCACCGATAGACCCATTGCATTAGCAGCCAGTATGGTTGCACACTTGGCTCTACGTGGTGAATCTGATCTTTCGGGCTTTTTTACCGAATACAGGCAAAATAGGGTAGCAAAGTACCTCATCTTAGCCTGAATCACTTCACTGTCTTCTATTCGTTTTCTTCCAGCCATAATGTTCAATCACTTATAAGTTATCGGGTATTTTACCTGAATTAAGGTATTTTATCTATTTATCCATTTCACTTACCTATCAGCCACCGGATAGTGGAATCTCTTGATACCGTGAGTGTATTTGATTGCCTGTTACCGCTTATGACGTATACAGCATCACACGTAGATCCAGGATATGCTTTAAACGTGTCCACGGTGCTATTAAATGATCCTCTACAGGAGAAAGAATGACTATATGACCCATCTACCCATATCTGAATAGAATCGCTCCAGGAGGATGGAACAGGGTAATAAGCAGAACTGACTATAATAGTCGTGTGCTCAAGAGGAGATGTCATTGAACATGATAAGAGAATAGCAATGAATAGTGTTAATGCTCTCATAGCCTACCTCCAGTAGAGTTTAAATACCACACAACAAACCAATATGATGATTACGATAGTAGTTATCATAAAATATACCCTTTTTGCATAATTTAATCAATCTCTTATCATCGGAAACCGATCACCCAATTCCCTTACCATTGATGCGGTTACTTCCTGACCGTTACGGACATGGTACTCGCAGTCCTCTCCGATACACCACTTATTCCCGGCTTCATTGTGCATTATCCTACTGCTGCATTTAGGACACCTGTCTGTAGGGTGCATGGTTCCGATACGTGGATCACTCATGGTTTATTCTTGATGTTGATTTTGAACGTTTTCCCAAGAAGACTTCGGTAGTATCTTTCCTTTTCGTTACTCCAAGGTCTGGCCGTAGTGAACGGGATTAATTTGTTCCCAAAGAATACCAGAACCATATATACCCCTGGTGGAAATGGATAATATCCCTTTACCCCTCCGCTTTCATCCTCATACACCGTATCGTACTCTATGAAATCCCCTGACATATCCTTACGATTATGGACCTCGATATACAATAAACGAGCGGTGGTCTGCCAGTGAAACTTCGGGTAATTGTGACTGAAACTAATTTTCAGGACACTCATGGCTTTATCTCCCATTTAACCAGTCCAGAATAGCCCACCACCAGATTTTCAACTGGATCTTCATTGCGTTGATGTGGAGTAAGCTGGCCCATGCCGAACATCGACACTGCTAAATCCGGTACGTTTGAATAGTCTTCGCGCGGGTTCTGCTTATCTTCGCGGAGTTTCGTCAATGGGAGTAGAAACACATCTTTCCGGCTGGTCGCAAGTTCCTTCAAGCGCATCATTTTCCTGCCTTTGTGAATAGGTTTAAGTTAAATCCCCGTACTCTCTCAGTATCGCTCTCTGTTTAACTGGTGACCACTGCTTAACGGTTGTCTCTATACAGAAACTCATACACTCTGCGTTGGTGATCTCCATCCTGCCCCGACCGTACCTATTTGCCAGATGGGCCTCAACCAGGTTTAATGCAACCCGATTCTCTCCAGAAGGGACAAACAGAATGTGACTGGTCTTTGAGATTAGCATTTTCTTTTTCGCTGGCATCTGGCTCCTTTTGATAACCGCAGTATCCGGGTATTGTTGATTCACACTCATTGCGGTCATTCTTTACTGGACAAGGGTCTTTGCTGGTGCATAACATATATAAATATATTCTATGCGCTCAGTTTTTACCAGCTTTTATTTCAGGAAAACGTATTTCCCGCTTACCCATTTCGTTATCCATAAAATCAGATACTTCCTTAAGTAGGACCACGTCCTCATTGGACTCCTTCTTGAGCTTATCATACTCCTGTATCATCCATTCCATCTTGTTTTCATGGTCACTGATGGATAGACGCTGCCCGATCACCACACCAACGAGCACAACGCATAAAATCAATAGTATAATGGTCATACATGCCCCCTGTTTATTTTTTTTATTTCTGTTATAACTAATATTCCATCAACAAATTTTGCTTTGCATCTTACTGCAACATCTTCTTTTGATGTATCATAATAAACAGATGATCGAACAGCTATGCACTTAAACCAAAACAATATCTTTCTCAAAAGAGCTTTCATACCTGTTCCTTGTCTATTATCTCATCTTTCAGACATTCGATACGCGCTTTTAATTCCTCGCCTTCCTTCTCCCAGGCAGTAATTTCTTCTTTTAATTCGCAAACGGGGCACCGGCGTCCTTCAAAACAAATCTCTTCATGATTATAAGAGCATAATTTCATATCTTCCTCCCGGCTATCGTTATACCCGTTCTTCTCTGGACACTCCCTCGATGTACCCATGACGTGCTGCCTGAATCCTTGCAGACTCAATGTCATTGCAAATGGATGAATGCAGCTTGCCGCTGTTGTCACGGTAATCCCACTGAACCTTCTCCCGGTCCTGGTATCCCTGGAAAACATCATACCGAAGTACGTCACGCTCTTTGGTAGTAGAAACTCCGCTCTTCGTCAGTCCTGCCACTGCCGCCACTCCTATCATTGAATAGAACTGATCCAGTACCATAAACTATCTCCACGAATTGCCCGGAACGCCGGGCGCGGGTTGTTATGCTTCGTAATTTTCGCATTTACTTGGAC
>JADBLO010000010.1 GCA_014894395.1 Thermoplasmata archaeon | reverse complement strand
TCATTGCTGATTTATTTATTTTTATAGGATATTTGCTATTCTTTTTGGTGTTAAAAGAAAATACCTATGCTTCAAGAATTATTGAAGTAGAAAAAGGTCAGAAAGTAATATCCACAGGTCCATATGCAATTATCCGCCATCCCATGTATGTAGCTGTATTAATGATGTATGTTTTAAGCCCATTAGCACTTGGTTCATATTGGGCAGTATTAGCTGTTCTTCCATTGCCGGTATTAGTTATTTTTCGAATTAAAAGTGAAGAAAAAATACTTAGAGATAAACTTCCTGGATATAGGGAATATACCCAAAAAGTAAAATATCGGTTAATACCATACATATGGTAATTTGAAATGAAGATATGTCGCAAAACCGCCTAACAGCGGATATACGCTGCGCCGCTTCGTAGCTTGGCCTTCTGTACATTTGGCTTCGCTGAACTTCGTCTATCCGCGTAGTGTTAGCTGAAATGGCTTTATTTTGCATGTAGGAGGTTCTAAGATTGTTAATTATATCGGAAAAAATTAAAAAGGTTTATCCAGAATCATTATTAGGTATACTGGCCATAAGGAAGGTTTGCAATCCTAATCAACATGAAGGACTTAACCAATGTAAACTCGAACTAGAAAATAACTTGAGGAAAAATTTTGCCCAGTTAGAGAGATCTGATTTGAAGAATATGGAACCGCTCAAACCTTATAATGACTATAGCCAGCGGGATATCGGAGGAAGTAGGGCTTCACAAGTTCACAAAATGTAAAACGAAAATAGAATAAAAAAAATGTGAAGTTGTAAAACCTGACCCAAAGGCAACTCTATCAAAAAGGAATATAGGCATATTAATTGAAGTAAACTGAGAAGCAGTGAGGGGGTTGTCAGAAGAACCATCCCCTTGACAGTCTTAATATAAGAAATTTTAGATTAAATCTGGATAAATATTTATTGTGGAACAAGATATTATTTTAGGCATTTCTAATTATAATAAGCAGGTTAAAAAAGATTGTAAGAGGAGGGGATTTTTTGAATAATAAAAGATACATAATTGCCTATGATTTGGGTACGACAGGGAATAAAGCGACGATATTTGATGATGAGGGAAATCTTGTTTCCAGTGCTTTCAGCGGTTACAAGACCTATTATCCGAAAACCTCCTGGGTTGAACAGGAACCTAAGGACTGGTGGAAGGCAGTAGGTTCGTCCAATAAAGAGTTATTGGAGAAAAGCGGGGTTAAACCTTTTGAAATAGCTTGCCTAACCTTTAGTGGTCAGATGATGGGTTGTGTACCGGTAGATAAAAATGGTGAACCCCTAGGCCACGCTTTAATCTGGGCTGACCAGAGGGGAGTAAAACAGGCAGAGCGGTTAACTTCTAAATTAGGAAAAGAATATATTTATCAAACCGTAGGCCATCGCCCCAGTGCATCTTACTCTGCAGCAAAGATAATGTGGATAAAGGATAATGAACCGGATAGGTTTAAGAGAATATATAAGGTTTTACATGCAAAAGATTTTATAGCTGCTAGAATGACGGGTAATTTCTATACCGATTATTCTGATGCTTCAGGTACGAATTTATTTGATATAAATAATTTGACTTGGTCTGATGAAATTATTAAGGCAGCAGGACTATTAAAGGATATTTTACCAGAAGCCGTCCCTTCGACTAAAATTGTAGGAAAATTGAAGAAATCAGTAGCTTTAGAATTAGGTTTAACGGAAGGAATTCCCATTATAATCGGTGGTGGGGACGGTTGTTGTGCTGCGACAGGTGCCGGAGTGATAGCCCCGGGGACCACCTACCATTATCTCGGTTCATCTTCCTGGATTGGGATAGCTACAGAAAAACCGATCATAGATCCCCAGATGCGTACTTTTAATTGGGTTCATGTAGTACCTGGATTATATAGTCCAACAGGTACAATGCAGGCTGCTGGTGCTTCATATCAGTGGGCGAGAGATGTACTTTGTCCGACGGAGATTAAAGAAGCAGAAGAAAAGGGTGTCAGCCCATACCAGATTATGGATAAGAAGGCAGCAAAAATTCCTGTCGGGTCAAGTAATTTGCTCTATTTGCCTTATTTGATGGGAGAAAGGAGTCCATATTGGAATCCTTTGGCTAAAGGTGCATTTATTGGTTTAAGTATAAAGCACACACGGAATCATATGATTCGAGCTGTAATGGAAGGCGTTGCTCTGAATTTAAAAATCATCCTGGATGCTTTTATTGAACAAGGAGCGGAGATAGATAAAATCCGTTTGATTGGTGGTGGAGCTAAGAGTATTATTTGGAGAAAGATCTTGGCCGATGTGTTTAATAAGACGATTGTTATTCCTAATTTGCTGGATGAGGCAACATCCATGGGAGCAGCTTTAATTGGTGGTGTTGGTGTTGGTGTCTATGATGACTTTGGTTTTGTAGATAAAATGTTTAAGATTAAAGAAAATATAATTCCTGATGAGAATAATTCTAAGATATATAATAGAATCTACCCGGCATTTAAAGGTGCTTATAAAGGGCTTGAGGGGATTTATGATATTTTAAATGATTAAGATAAAATAATAAATATGCTGAAGCGGTGAACAAGCTTCAATGACCTTCTACAAATGGGCTCTAATTTGAGCGGGGCCTTCGGAATGAAGGCCCCGGGATGTAACGCTTGCGCCATTCAGGACTTAATCTGTTAGTCCATGCCCATCATAGTCCGATATATCAACTTTTGGTTATCGCGACCCAGGCGCTCGGTGATCTTCTCCCACTCGTCGTACACTGTTTGCAGTGCCAATTTGGGATCCTCCAAGCCCACAATCGCCATATTAACATGCAGATCTAGTACACTGTCCACATATTCCGGTTTACCTGGGATACGTAGGTCAATGAGTACGTTCGGGCTTTCCAGGTCGGCCTGGACGGCAGCTAAATACTCTTTGGCGTCTTGTTCAGTTAAGCCAGCGCCAACCCACGCCTGAACGTTTTTAATGTGGCTGTAGCGGTATACGTTGTAGCCGGAATCGCCTACCATAACATCCTGCATGCTAATCTCCGGGCTGTTCATGAACTTCAGGAAGTCGTAAGCAGCATCCTGGTCTTTACAGGTCTTGGTAATGGCACCCACCCAGCCGCCAAAGCTCAGGACCGGAGCGAAATTAGGCTCTGTTAACTTAACCCACTTCTGGTTCTCACGATCCCATACTTCCATGGCACCGGGGCGCGGAGCAGAGCCACAGTCACCTAGAACGGCAGGATTGGCAAAACTCTTGTCATTGCAATTTCCAGGGATACCACCCCACTCGATAGTCATGGCGATATTAGCGGTGCTCGGGAAAGCTGAGCGAATCTCACCCACACCCCATGCCTCCATACCCTGAGGGCCAAACTTGGTCATTTCCTTGTACAGCTCAAGACCCTTGAGCATACCTGGCTGGTTTACCAATGGTTCCATTGTCTCGGGGTCGAAGTACAGCTGACC
>JADBLO010000140.1 GCA_014894395.1 Thermoplasmata archaeon | reverse complement strand
TAGAATGATGGAAAAGTCAAAAAGTTCAACGAAATTATTTTTCAGACAAGCTCTTCTGTTGATGTTTTAATTTTTATATATATACCTAACGGACTAGCGCATAATAATACGATTCCAATAAAAAAAATGATCATTGATATTTCAGGTAAATAATTCATCATTGATATAATGAAAATAACTTATCATTTAAATTTTTTTGCTTGGTGAGATATCGTTCATTTGTGTGATAAATGTATAAAAATTCATGCTGTTCTCCTATCATATTAATATTAACTTAAAGACCTACTTAGTAATTCATATTCTTCAGGTTGATTTTTTATAAAATCTATTATCTGTTTGTAAATATCAGGAGGGTATTTATTTTTAATTACTTCTTGCATGGTTTCGTCTAGCATAAGTCTCACGACACCAGTAAGAATTGATCCTGCTATTTTTAAATCTCGTATTTCTTTTTCGTGTTTATCTTCAAGAATTTTTATTTGTTTTTCTTGGGCTTCAAATGTTGGCTTGGTTTCATTATTTTTTTTAAGCAAATAATCTACGTAATCGCTGGTTTTATTATAGTCGTATATTTTCATCATCTGTGAACCATGCATAAGACCATGGTTGGTTTCGATGTGTGTTATGGGTATGCCGTCATCCCTGTCATTGGATATAGAAGAATGTCTGAAGTCATGTAATGTCCTTTTGGATATGCCTGCACGTTTGCATATTCTTTGAAGAAGTGTCAATGCAGATCGCGATGCATAACGATTATTTGTTCTGTAATCAACCCATAACGGTTTGTCTTTTATTCCTTTAAATGGTTGGTAGCTTTCTGACCAATTCAAGAGATGTTCAAGTCTCCCGCTGTAAACAGCATCGTGAGCCTGTGTTTTACTTTCGCGAAATGTTACCTTTGTAATCGCACCATCGTAAGAAACATCGATTGCGTTCATACTAAGCAATTCCGATATCCTTGGACCATAATGATAGAGAGTTTCCAACATTGCTTTATGCATTATTGTATTTGCACAATCCAATAATCTTTGATATTCATTGCGTGTTATCCTTCGTTCCCATAATTCTATGTCTCCTTTTTGTCGCTTCAATCTATATGGTGTCTGTCTAATCCTTCTAATACAATCAGGTAACTGATCGTCTTTTTCAAGTTTGAAAAGATATCGGTAAAATATCTTTAGATGGTTGATTCGAGAATCTCGCGTGCCTTCTTTATAGTCTGCTAAGTAATTGAAAATATCTTGTTCTGTTGCGTCACTAAATGGTTTTTGGAGTGAACCCCTGAAAGTAGACAATAAGTTAAGCAACAAACATTTAGGGGTGTCAAATGGGAAAAACACGTCGGAAATTTAGCCGGGAATTCAAAATATCCCTTCTCAGGGATTTGGAGGCAGGTGCATCTGTCGCAGAAGTAACAAGAAGAAATGATGTTCATCCATGTCTTCTTGCTCGTTGGAAAAAAGAATTTTCTGAGGATCCTGAACGGGCGTTCAAGGGCAATGGAAATACAAAGTATAAGGAGCAGATGGATGTTGCTAAGCTTCAGCAGCTTGTTGGTAAGTTGTATGCTGAAAATGATTTTTTAAAAAAAGCATTGAGCAGCTTGGAAGCGAAAATGGCGGAAGACCACAAACGCCAACAAGGGAGATGAAATTCATGTTCATTCAAACCTATCTGTCTTCAGGGGGCCCGATCTCTCTTTCCCACGCATCTAATCTGCTCGATGTGAACAGGAGTGGCTATTACAAATGGGTTTCTCACCAGGATCAGCAACATTCAGGTTCAGCAAATAATATTGTTCTGCACGATGCGGTTCAGAGGATAGCTGTGGAATTTCCAGGATATGGCTATCGCAGGATCACGATCGAGTTGAAACGACAGGGAATCTTGGTCAATCATAAGAAGATCCTCCGATTGATGAAAGAGGATAATCTTTTGTGTGTGAAAAAGAAGTTCAAACCTGTGACAACAGATTCAAATCATGGTTTTAATGTGTATCGCAACCTGATCAAGAACCTGAACATCACGCAGCTCAACCAGGTTTGGGCATCGGACATCACTTACATCCAGCTGTCCCATGAATTCGTGTATCTATCAGTAATCCTGGATCTGTTCAGTAGAAGATGTATCGGTTGGAGTCTGAACCGTTCCATTGATACACAGCTTACGTTGAATGCCTTGGATATGGCATTACAAACCAGATGGAATGACACTATGACGGGATTAATACACCACTCAGACCAAGGCGTCCAATATGCTTCAAACCAATATGTAGAACAATTGAAGGATCACAACATCCAGATAAGCATGAGCAGAAAAGGAAATCCATATGATAACGCGTTTGTAGAAAGTTTCATCAAAACGTTAAAGTGGGAGGAGGTGTATCTGAACGAATACGAAACATACTGGGATGCATTGGACAATATAGGCACATTCATTGATGAGGTATACAATAGAAAAAGACTGCATTCTTCACTCGAATATCGCTCACCTATCGATTTCGAGCAGGAGGCGAATTTAAATAGTATTGCTTAACTCTCTGTCTACTCAGAGGGGTTCAGTCCATTTTTTATCTTCTTAGCTAAGGTAAACAATATTATTTTGTCCGTCCTTACCGTTGAAGGTTTAACTCTGTTAATGGTGAGCCGATGAATTGCATATTTCTCGATGATTTTCTCATTATTCATTATGAAAATGAAACAAAGTTCCCTTTAATAGTCTTACGTTTAACATAGGCAGAAGATTATAAATCTTCTCCTTAACAGAGAACCACTATGTTGTTCTGCGGGTTTTCACAGGGTTTCTACCCTGTTTTTCGTTATCTTTAAACACTCAAAAAGAATTTAAGGGATAAGACCATTCCAGTTCGAACTTTAATCATGGATAAAAACGTGAGAGAATGTACACCTTAACAAAAATAAATGATACGGTTCGAGTGCCTCCGGAGCGATTTGGTGAAGATTTAAACGAAGCAATACGAGATATCGTTCAAAAAACATTTGAAGGAACCATCCGGCGGAACCATGGGTTAATTGTAATTGTTGATAACATCACACCCTTAGGTGACGGTATTGTGATTCATGGTGATGGCGGCATGTATCAGAAAGTGGAATTCGAAGCACTTACCTTCAATCCGATATTACAAGAGGTCATCGATGGTCTTGTCTGTGAAATCGTTGAGTTCGGTGCATTTTGCCATATTGGTCCTCTTGATGCCCTGTTGCATATGAGTCAGATAATGAATGATTACGTTGATGTTGACGCAGAAAGCGGACGGATTCAGGGAAAAGAAACAAAGCGGATACTCAAAGTTGGTGACGCGCTTCGCGCGCGTATTGTCGCAGTGAGCTTAAACGAGTTGTCTGCGCGGGAAAGCAAGATCGGTCTTACCATGCGGCAGCCTGCACTTGGTACCCATGAATGGCTGACCGAACCAAAAGATGAGAAGCGGGACGAAAAAAAACGAGAAGACCGAAAGGAAAAGCGGGATGATCGGAGGGGGCGGAAATGAAGAGTTTAAAGGCTTGTAAAAATTGCCATTTCTTGACGGAAAAGGATCGTTGTCCGAATTGTTCTGAGCAGACCGTGAATCGATGGCGCGGGTACGTGATAGTTCGTGACCCTGAGCATTCCCAGGTTGCAAAGAAGATGAAAATCCTAAAGCCTGGTAAGTATGCCTTGAAGGTTAGTTAAGGATGTATGTGTTACCTGATGATTTGAAGGATACGTTGAAAGGGTATATCGGGGATCTGGTGGATGAGCCAGGACTTTTAAAACTCCTTAAAAAAGAAAAATACATTGTTTCTGTAGGGGATAAAGTAACGTACACCTTGCTAAAGCACGGTATTACTCCTATTCTTTGTATTGTTGATTATAAGCTAGAGCGGAAACCGTACCCCTCGGAGATGAAAGCATTTATCCAAAGTTTTAGTACGATTCGTCTTCAGATAAAGAATCCTCCTGGAACTATTACCGATGAATTGTGGGATGCGATTAAAACCGTTTTTAAAAACCTAAGGAAAAGCCCTGTTTGTATCGAGGTGGAAGGAGAGGAAGATCTTGCTTCGTTGGCCGCAATCTACCTTGCTCCTGGAGGCGTAACAGTAATATATGGATTGCCGAATAAGGGGGTCATAGTCGTGAAAGCAACCACGGCCCATAAACAGAAAGTAAAAGAAGTATTAGATAGAATGTGATGTCCTATGGAAATTGAGATTCAATCAAAAACCGATAACCTCTTGCTTGGAAGAACAGAAGTGCGTTTTGTTATTCTTCATGAGGGTGAAGGTACTCCGAAGCGGGATCTGGTGCGAAGTGAGCTTGCTGAGAAACTGAATGCGAAGAAAGAAACTATCATGGTTGATTTTATGCGATCTTCTTTTGGCGCTCGAAAAACAGTCGGTTATGCGAAGATTTACAAGTCTATTGAAGATGCAAAAGCAGGTGAAGCAGACCCTATTTTGAAGCGTAATGGCCTGGGGACGAAGAAGAAACCAAAGAAGGAAGCCCCAAAAGAAGGTGAAGAGAAGAAAGAAGCACCAAAGGAAAAACCTCAGAAAGCTGAGCCAAAAGCACAACCGGTGGAGAAACCTGCAGAAGCAAAGAAGGAATAAATCATGATGAAACGAGAAGTGTTTAAGGTTGAAGGCGATAAAATTGTTCGGCAGCGGAAAAACTGTCCGAAATGTGGTGACGGTGTGTTCCTCGCAGATCATAAGGATAGATTAAGCTGCGGGAAATGCGGGTACACTGAGTTCAAAGCAAAGAAACCGGAAGAAGAGAAACCCAAAGCATAATTCGCCAGTACTGTTCATTCTCATGCATTTTTTTTTACTATATATTCTTATGATGATATCGATGCAGCTTTTTTTCACCTTCATCTAATTCTATATCATATGTGATATGAACGAATAACTGGCAAGAAGGAAAACCTATTAATTCTTCAGCAGATTAGCCAGATAGTCTTGGGCCTGTAGTGTAGCTTGGATATCACAGAGGCCTCCGGAGCCTCTGACTCGGGTTCAAATCCCGACAGGTCCGCTTGTTTCAACAATATCTTTCTAAAAAAAGAATGGACTGGCGAGAGTTGATTTCTTCTCCTCCTTACATTTCTTGGTTAATTTATAAAATAGTGTGAAATGAGAACAATTTTTTCCTTCATTCAAAATTAAAAAACCGTAGCTTTATATGCAACATATTGATGTAGGGACATTCTCCAACGAAATTTCAATTGAGGTGAGTGATTATGGGGGAAGCCGAGAAGATACAAAAGAGTGCTTTTTACGTCTCACTTTCAAAAGATGGAGTCACTACAAAGGTTGAGAGCGATAACGTCTCTGAAATCGTCGGTCTCTTAAAAGAAGATGCGTTGGAATGGATGGATTTCACGGTTGAAAACATCAATGAGGATAGCTTTTTCATAGCGACCTCATTAAAATTTAGCCTTCAACTGGTCGCCAGCGTGCTTTCTGAACGGTATTCTTCCTATGAGGATTTGGACTCAGAACTTGGGCTTATGTTACCTGCAGTTCGCGTTGAACGATTCGATGTCAAGGTCTATTCACTGCTTATCTTGATTCGTAAAAACCTGATTATCACCATTCATCCAAAGGAAGTTGTACGACTAGCGAAAATTTATCGATATGCCGACATCTTCATGAAGAAAATCCGTCAGGACCTTCACTGGATGGATAAACTCACGATTCTGCTGACTCGAATCATTGATGAGAACAATCAGAAAAATTTCAACGGCCTTCGGATGATCGAAGAAGAGGGCGATGAACTTGGAAAATTCATGGCGATGCCAAAGGCACCACGAACTGAAATTGGTAACGACATCTATAAAATGAAACATGCTTTAATTACCTATCTTAATACGCTTTGGGCATCATGGGATGTGATTAACTCTTTACGATATGGGGATGCAGAGACGATAACGGATAACCCGAAACTCCTACAGCGGATCGGAATACTGGGAGATGACATTAACAGACAGATTGCTCTAAGCGAACACATGAGTGAGGTACTCGCATCCGGATTAGAAGTGTTGCAGACCATCTATAATAATCAATTACAAATGTTGAACAATCGTTTAGCATTTATTGCTACATGGCTTGCCGTCCTGGCAACGGCAGGATTGGTACCAAATACTTTAGCAACAATTTTCGGTATCGGAAAAATAAATGATCTTATTGACTGGCCTTGGATCATTACCATATTAATTTTATCGACTATTATTTGCACCTATCTGATGTACCTCTTGTTCAAGAAAAAAGAATGGTTACCTCCAAAAAGTGAATGTTAAAAACCGCACGAGAATGGTACCAAAGCCATTAATAGAACTTTGGTATTATTCTCCACGGAACCTTTTTCATATACTCTTTATAAGGTTCACCGTACTGTTTTATTAAAAGTTTTTCTTCATCGATAATACTCCAAATCATTATAGGGATTGCGATAGCAGCGATAATAAGTGCGAACACGGAATAGAAGAACAACGCAAGGCCAAACCCGACGATGAGCAGGGATGTGTAATGAGGGTGTCTGATGTATTGAAAAATCCCACCAGTGACAAGTTGTCCTTTATACGTTTTATGCCAGAAAATCTCCCATTTAAAATAGACGAAGGCACCAAGAAGAAAAATAATAATTCCCAGAATAACGATTATTAATTTAGGTAATGGAATTTCCCAGACACCATAATATGCGGTGAGTGGTCCGATGAGGATGATAAGAAGTAATGGTGCATAGTGTACAATGAACAACGCTCGGAGTTCTTTGGGCAGCTTGTAGTGGAACATGGCTCTTAAATAATTTGAATGCCACCTTTGCCAATCTCGATATTTTGTGGCTTGAGTGTGTGCTTGGTGCTTCTCATTTTCATGACTGCAAGCTTCCGTCGATCCATGGTCGGATCAAGGCTGAGAATGATGACGCCGTCTGCCAGGAACTCAGATAGTCCGTCACGGGAGTAATTCGTAGAACCAGATGGTAGCTCTGAGGTGACAACTGCTGTACACTTTGATGTTTCTAATGCGTTCATGATGTAATGCAGGTGTAATCGCCGAACAGGAAAAGTACCGGTCGAGATCTCATCATGATCAATGTTGTCCGCTTCGCCGGTAAACTCAGGATTGTTGATGTAGATAGGCATTTCAGAAAGGGGGGTAATAGAATCTAGAACGACACGGTCGTAATTACCAGAAAGAATTTCGTTGACCATGGTTTCATAGATGAGTTTTTTGTTAATGTTGAGGAATAAGAATTTTACTTGTCCGCTCTCGATGGCTGGCTGAAAATTCATGCCCAATTCTCCTGCTTGGAGGAGGAGCCCTTCGATTTTTTTATCGAGAGTCAGGTAGAGGCATTTATTCCCTTCTTGAACTCCTTTGGCGATGAATTGGTAGCAGAAGATAGATTTTCCGCTGCCTGGTGGACCTGAAACTAGCGTGATGCTTTCTTTAGGGATTCCACCCGATAGAAGTTCATCAAGTCCTTTGATGCCTGTTTTGACTCGTTCTATTTTTCCCACTGTAGCTATATTATCCGTTTGGATGAGTGCCATGATCCACCCTCGAAACTGTATATGTGTGCGTATATAATTATTTTGTCGTTTTGCTTCCCATCTTGCATGATTATTATTGACATGGTTTTTTCATAGTATATTAATATTTATGAAAATATTTATATATTTATAAATTGAAATATATCATGCAGATGAATGAGAATGAATGACATGAACACGAAAGACGTTAAAATCTGGATCTGGGTGCAACACAACAGAATACTCAAGGCCATATCAAACAAAGAGGCAGGCACTCTAACCATCTACGACGAATGTGACAACATCATCCTGCGACGAACTGGACTTTCAAAACAACAAGTCAAAACCATCGAACTCATTTTTGCGACCTACAACCTCAAACGAATTGATGACCATAAAGAACCATTTACTTATTTGTAAACGGGAAGCATCACCTGTCGCTCTGGATACACTTTTATCCCTTGACCGGAAATCTCCAAAGAAAACACTTTTTTCTGATGATTCGAATACCGCATCTTCAAGACTTCAATTGCGTTCTCCCGCCGATCACCCCGTTGAATATTATACAATACAAGAATTCCATCTGCCAAAAACTCCTCGATCCCAGTATCACTAAACCGGGTTGGAATCGGCTCGGTCTCGGTAATCAGAAATGACGTGGCACCAGTCTCTTCAAAGAAATTGAACAGTTGCTGCAGATAGACTCTATAGTTCTTCTCTTTACTAATCGACGCAGAGATAACAGCGGTCAGCGAATCAACTACTATTATCTCAGGATTAAAATCCTTCGGGATAATCAACGGTTTAATCTTATACGATAACTCTGTCGCCGACCCAGACCCACTGACCGACCCAAACTTCATCCGCAAAATATCAAGCGGGTTAATCTTCTGAACAAGCAAATGTCCGGAATCAATGTATTTCTTGGCATCCCACCCAAATACGTGCATACTCCGCTCGATCTTCTCGATACCCTCTTCAAAACTCACGTACATGCAATGCTTTCCCTGAGTCACCAGATTATAACAGATCTGTCTACAAAACGTGCTCTTCCCCGTCCCCGTCCCACCGGCGACTAACACCGAGTTTCGCTTTGGAATGCCACCCTCTGCGAACAACTCATCAAACCCAGGAATGCGGGTTTTCAATACCGGTTCTTCTTCTTTTTTTTTATCGGTTTTATCAACCATAGGTTACTCTCTCAATAGTGGGAACTATGAAAACTCAGCGCGCTCTATTTAATCCATCCTTGACCTATCTGTGTTAAAATGTAATAGTAGTCAATCCTGAGATGGATATCCTTATCCTTTCTAGTGATTTTTACGTAAGATAACCCTTCCTTATAATAGACATTATTTTCTAACATTCCTGAGAGTGATTCATTCCAGGCGTTTGGATATTGTGTTGAAATATTTATACTGTTAATCGTACCACTACCAATAGGAGGAAATTTAAAAGTGTCTCCTTGTGACCAATTAGTACGGATGAAACATTTTCCCTCGCCGGATGTCAAATTTTTTCCAAAGACTCCTCGAATTATTGGAAAACTAAAATTGATCTGTATCCATGATCCATTTACGACCTGAATAGAAGGATCTGCTCTCATCACTGGTTCCCCGGTCGACTGTTTCACTATGATACCACCGCCTTCGAGTATATATGTCTGATCTACAAAGTATGCATTTTGTGACTGATAGATTATCGATGTCAAGGGTTGAACAAATAAACTACCTTGATCGACATCAATCTTTGATGTAATACTTTCTTGTGTACGTACTTCCCCAAATGATCCGGAGGTGATAAAATATGGCAGCTCTCTACTCCCTAGGGTTATCATCGAGGAGATTGGTGCAGAAGATCGTGTCATCGCTTGGATATCAATCATGGATTTCATCATTGAAAACTGATTAGATACAAGATCCATATGTTCTGCTTCTTTCTGCTCCATGATCTGGGGGATGTAAATTAACTGAATCATTGATATGACAACCGAAACAAGCGCGACCATCAGCAATGCTTCTATTACTCCTGCAACCGCCTGATTGTGCGTCCCAAATTTTCTGTGTTTCATCTCTCCAACCACTTCCATAACCTATTTCCATCACTTATATTTTTTCTTTCCCCTTGTTTTTAGATTCTTCTGCATACATGACTGTTTTCCTACCCTCGTTTCATTCTCAGAATAAAGCCAATAATAACTCCCAACACTGAAAGAAATACAACGATAATGATAATCGGGAATGGAATTTCAAGATCAAAGACAGAGAATCCTTCAGCATTATTTCCCTGTGAGATTGATTGAATAATGGCAACTGATGTCGAGGCGGTTTTACTATCACCATCCTCATCTGTCACTGTGAGTGTCACGGTGTATGTTCCTGGGACTGTATACACGTGGGTTGGTGAAAGTCCGGTTCCAGAGCTGTTGTCACCAAAATTCCAGTACCCAACGATTGCTCCTTCTTCATCATAACTTCCAGACCCGTCAAACATGATCACACCATTGACAATTCCTTGATATGGTCCTCCAACATCTGCTATGGGTACTTGATTATCTGGATTGCCTGACGAAGAATTCTTTTCAACCACTAGCGTGCGTATGGCTTGCGATGACCATTCCGTATTGTCTTTAACCTGGAAATAAATAGTATGCGTTCCAAGTGATAAGTTTGTTTTACTAAACGATGATGCTGTACTAATTACACCATCTTTGCTCGAGAGCCATTTATACGCAATGATAGAGCCGTCTTCATCTGTTCCATGACCACGGAACACCACTGCTTCTCGTTGTTTTGCTGGATTTGGTGTAATCTCGTCAATGTATGCTATTGGTGCATGATTTACTGGGGAATTAATGGTAATACTCGCTGTTTTTTCATTTGACCAAACACTTGCATTATCCATCACTTTGAAATAAATCGTATGTGTCCCAATTGAGAGAGTTGACGTGCTAAATGATTGCTCTATGCTGAGTATTCCGATTAGGTTTGATCGCCATTTAAAACCAACTATAGACCCGTCTAAATCAATTCCTTGTCCTGTAAAGGAAATTAAATCCCCAAAATTTGCTGAGGTTTTTGAAATCGAAAGCGATACCGCAATTGGTTGTTGGTTTCCACCACCCGATTGTTCAGGTTGCTTGAAATATCCAAGTGGGTACTCATCGATGTTGTTTCCCCCTGGAATAGCATACGGCGTGTCTCCAATACCATCGCTATTGTTATCATATTTGTTATAATCCTCCCAGTAGTTCCCCTGGCCATTTGAGCTCCATGAATTTATTGATGAATCTTGTGCATTCTTTCCATTCCCGGTAAAATCATTGTCTGAGAACATGTTACTGGATGATTGTGTGACATAAATACCACAATCTCGATTATTACGTATTGTGTTCCCAAGGACTTGGTTGTTAGTTGAAAAGTATGAAAATTGAATTCCTTCTTGGCTCTGTTGAATGATATTATTTTGAATAATGTTTTCTTCTGATTCAATCAGATAAATTCCTGCGACTTCTTTTTCCGAAATCAGGTTATTCTGAATGGTTACGCCATGACCGTGGTACAGTTGTATCCCTCCGCTTTGATCAACAACTGTTATTTTATTCTGAGAGATTTCACCATTCGCGATATAAGAAAATGCGATGGTATTATATCGAATACCACCAGCGTTTCTGAGAGTAAACCCCGATACATTCACGGAGATATCACTCGATTCGGTTCCATATGCATAGAGGACGTGGCCATTCCCTCCACCATCGATAAAGGTTGAATCTTTACTTTCCCCTATGATTGTTAAATTCTTGGTGATGACTACATTCTCAGTATATGTTCCATTGAATACAAAAATAATATCACCAGCTCTTGCTGTAGCATTCCCATCACGGATAGTCTTATATGGGAAGTCTTGTGTTCCATCTCCACCCGGGTTTGCATTAGCTCTAACATAAATGGTTGTTCCAGCAGCAGGGCAATTCTCAATTAGAAAAAGATTTCCGACTAAGCAAACTATAAGCATACTCATAACGAACGCTACTATCCCTTTTCCAAGTATCATTTTCTCATCCTGTTCCATCTCTTTACCTACTACCAAATCTAATTCTCTTAGTAATACTATATAAAAGTACGGTGATAAACTATCAGAGTGAAAAAATCCCTTTCTATGATTGAGCACTGTTTCAATTTCCTCTTTTTTCTCCTGTTTTTGTCGCAATGTTTATATACTGTTAAATTAACTTAAAAATATATAAAAAAAGGAATTGTTATGACAAGTGAACACATCTGGGCCTGGCTCCAAACAAAAGGAAAAATCTTCAAGGTTATTTCAGACCCGGAGCGAGGTATCATCGAAGTCATCAACGAAAAAGGAGAAATATTGATCCGAAAAACAAACCTGAGCAAACGACAAGTTGAAACCGTTGAAAAAAACTTTTTACATCTTATCGCAAAAAGATTAAACGGACGGGAACCTTCTACATCGTCTGAAAATCGAGACGCGTTCGACCCTATGATCTCCTAAGAAAACATGTTCACCCGTCTCTATCTTTTATTTTATTTGAATACCCCGCAGCTTGCTGCGGTTGGGATGGAACAACTGCA
>JADBLO010000056.1 GCA_014894395.1 Thermoplasmata archaeon | reverse complement strand
CGAGGAAACGAGGCGGAACGGGGGATTATAAGGGCGCAGCCCTTATTTCATTTTTTCTTTTTTTGCTTCAACATCCGATCAATGAGTGTTTTTTCACCAGAGTCTGTAACGTAATCCTCTTTAGCAACAGGTTTTTTACGTTTCAATATTTCATCGATTTTTTTCTCATCGGCTTGAACAAATATTTTTTCGTCATTTTCTTTATTCCTTATACGTGATGACCCTAAGCCCGCTGTTACTTCAATAGCCATGTCATCTTCTAAAGGAGGGATTCGAATTTCAGAAGAACGGTGTGAATAATCCATGGTAATCTCCTCAGAAGGAATTCTAGTGTTTTGTGGTTCTTCCTCGACCTTCTCCGGACATTCGGCGCCTCCGATTAGTTCAAATGCTTCAGCGATAAAATCTATTTCATCACAGGTTGGACACCAAAAGGTAGTATCGCTTTCTGTTGAGAAATTAGGAGCGTTTTTATCAAATTGAACACTGAGCAATAGTCTTTTCGATTCCAGATCCTTTTGTATTTGCAATGAAATAAAGATATTCTCGTTTTTCTTCATGGTGCTCCCATCAGGGTAGATAGAAAATAATATAGTCTATGAGAATTTATACTTTTCTTTTTCTTACAACTAGAGTATTTGAATAGTAAAAAAGATGAATTATAATAAACGTTTAAACGATATCTTCTTATAGTCAAACCAGACTTACGAACGTGGATGAGGAGACTATAACATGAAAAGAATCATGGTTGTGGATAACGAACCAGATATTGTTGATCTGACGAGAACCGTATTAGAACTTGGTGGCTATACAGTCGTACCATCCTACAGTGGTGAAGAAGCTCTACGGAAACTTGAGAAAGAGAAGGTCGATTTGGTTCTCCTTGATATTATGATGCCTGGAATGAGCGGCTGGGATGTCTTTAATAGGATTAAAAAGAAAAACAAAGAAATCAAGGTTGCGTTTATGAGTGTCTTAGATATTTCTGACAAACGGAAACAAGTCTTGATTGACGAAGGATTGGCTGATTATATCATGAAACCGTTTGATAAGGAGACACTCTTACAACGGGTCGACAAAATATTAAAAAGTTAAAAGTAACTTCAGGATTATTCCTCTATTATGGGATGTAAACACCGGGATGCAATAACAAATTGAAGGTACCGCTAGGAAGAGAATCATGCGAAAGGAACCCGAAATCGTAAAAATCTTGCGGCAAGAAGAACGATTGCGGAAGTTTCAGATGAAATCATCAGGTAGCTGTGGCAACGTCCAGATCCCTGAGGATGCCTCGTTTGATGCATCGCATGATATCCTTATGATGGTTACACCTAATCAAAAACAATCTCTTAATAACCTTGACCAGGATCTTCTTGAGCCGATTTACAGAACCGTCCTTGAGACATCCATGGTCGCTTTTCTAGTTGTTGATATACAGGGTAGGATTATCTCATGGAATACCTACGCTGAAATGCTCTTGGGAAAAACTAATTTAGAGCTCTTTCTGAAATCAATCAAGTCTCTCCTTCCACCTGATGAATTAATAAAAAAAGAATCATACTCGAATAAAAAACCAAGGCTTCATCATCAAATTGAAACCAAGATTATTACAAAACATAACGAATCATTGGATGTTGCTGTCTCACTGTGTGTTTTGAAAAATAACGAAGGTAAAAGTTTTGGTTCTCTATATATCATCAAAAATATTTCAGAGCAAAAACAAGCAGAACATCGGTTTAATTCCATCATCGAATATGCAGATGATTCTATCTATTTGTTGGATAATCGTTGTCAGTATCTCATGGTAAACAATGAGCTCTTGTCGCGGCTTGGTTGTTCCCGCGAAGAGGTGCTGGGAAAAACATTTAATGATTTTCATTCCCCCCCGGAAACCAAGGATTTTACTCAGAAGCTGACCTGGGTGTTTGAACATGGGCGACCTCTCAAAGATGAACATTGCAGAGAAGGGAACTGGTTTTTAAGAACTTTAAGTCCAATCAAAGATTCGATTGCTGCTCGTACAACTGCGGTCTTAGTGGTTTCAAAAGACATTACTGAGAATAAAAAAGCAGAACAGCTGCTGGTGGAAAAAGAAAAAAAGTTCCGGACCATGTTTGAGTTCTTTCCTCAAACGATTTTACTCATCGATAAGCACGGTAAAATTTTAGACGTAAACGAACGGATTAAGGAATGGCTAGGTTACAAACCAAGTGAGATACTTGAGGCAAATCTTTTTAGCGTACCATTTTTCACAAAAGAATCAAAGAAAACTGTGAAAAAGAATTTTTCTAAGAGGATGTTGGACAAGACAATTCCTCCTTATGAAATTGAGATACTTACCAAAAGCGGTGAAAAACGGGTGGGCGTCGTTTATACAACGCCCTTAAGAGATGAGCAGAAGGAAATCATCGCTGATCTCATGGTAATCTCCGATATAACTGAACGAAAACACATGGAGGAGGCAATGCGAATCAAAGACAGCGCAATTACCTCCTCAATCAATGCAATTACGCTTACTGATCTTGAAGGGAATATTACATATGTGAACAAATCTTTTCTCCGCATGTGGGGGTATTCCAAAGACAAAGATGTGCTCGGAAAACCTATGGTGCAGTTCTGGAAAATGAAGGGCAAATATATTGAAGTCATGGATACACTCATGGGTACAGGAGAGTGGATCGGAGAACTTACTGGTATGCGGAAAGACCACTCCACGTTTCAGGTGCAGCTTTCTGCGAATATGATCAATGATAAATCGACCAAACCGATTTGTATGATGGGCTGCTTTGTTGATATCACGAGATATAAAAAGGCGGTAAACGCATTAAGTGAAAGTGAAAAGAAATTCCAAGTGGTTCTAGAAAATTCTCTTGACATGATTTATCAGTTGAATATAAAGAAAGAAACATGTGATTATGTCAGTCCTTCTTCGGTAAAAATCGTTGGGTATACTTCTGAGGAAATGATGTCCTTTACTTTAAAACAGATAGAAGAGTTAATCCATCCTGAGGATAGCAATCGATGGAATCAACATTTAAAGACGATAACAAACTATCAAAAAAGAAAAGATGCTGTTCAAGCAATCGAGTATCGTATCAGACACAAAGTATTTGGGTATCGGTGGATAAGTGATACCTGCTCTGCGATCTTTGATGAGAAAAATGAACCGATTACTATCGTTGGGACCATTGAGGATATCACGGACCGGAAAAAGGTCTGGGATGAACTCGTTAAATCAGAAGAGAAATATCGTATCCTTGCGGAAACATCTGCCGATGGAGTGTTTACGACAGATGCGCTTGGTCGCCTTACCTATGTTAATCCATCATTTGAAAAATTGTGTGGGCGACGGAAGAGCCAGATTCTTGGAACACCGTTCCGGAATTATCTGCTTGAAGATTCAATTTACTTTTTCCAACAGATTTTCATTGATGCTCGAAAGAAGAATGAAAAAATTGAGAATGTTGAATTAGAGCTTGTTGCTGGTGATGGCGGTATCACCCCAATTGAAGCGAACATTGCACCATTGAAGAAGGAAGCCGAATTTAGTGGTGTGGTTTGTACAGTCCGTGATATCACACAACGCAGAGAAATCGAAGATGAGTTAAAGAAAAATGAGCGTCTAAAGACAGAGTTTATGAATATCGCAGCTCATGAACTTCGGTCCCCCGTCACGCCTATCAAAGGGTATCTAGACCTTATTATTCATGATAATGAGAGTAATGCGAAGATTAAAAATTGGGCGAAAATTAGTCTACGAAACGCTGAGCGACTCTTGAAACTTGTCAATGATATCCTGGATGTTGCGCGTCTTGATAGCGATACGATGCGGTTTGATATGGAGAAAATAGACCCTGTTGAACTCATTAATGAAATCGTGGAAGACATGCGGCCTGCGATAACAAATAAAAAACTCGAATTCCGTGTTAACATTCCGACACCACTCCCGCATATCATTGGTGATAAAAATCGTCTATCGCAAGTGTTGAAAAATCTTATCGGCAATTCCCTTAAATTCACTGATTGCGGCTTTATTGCTCTAGAAGTTGAAACGAAAGACAATCACCTTCTCATTGCTGTTGTCGACACTGGCATTGGGATTTCAAATAATGAGGTAAAGAAGATTTTCACAAAATTCTATCAGGCGTACACGGGTGAAGATCGCAACAATGAAGGGACTGGGTTAGGGTTGTTTATTTCAAAGGAAATTGTGAAAAAACATAATGGGATAATCTGGGCGGAAAGTGAGGTTGGGAAAGGAAGTCGATTTGTGATTCAACTCCCCTATATCTATAAAATGACGGTTGATTTTAAAACGTGATGAAGAATGACTGATGTCAAAAATTCAGATGTTATTGGCAGCATCTTGCGTGCGCTATATGCAGTTGCAAGCCGACGTACCACCCAAAGTTTCGCAACAACCGTTATTGGCGCTATCATAAAAACACTTGAGCAAAACTACGAGTTTTTGAGATACGTGCACATTGAAAGCCTTGAGTACGGGAACACCGATGTTATCATCAACATCTCTCCTGAAATAGATTCCGTTGATCCATCCAAAATTGGGACAGCGGTTGAGGCGATAATCCGGATCGTCTACATGGACCTAGTAGGAAAAACAGGTTTATTCTTTATGAAAGAATTAAAAGAACTAGCCGGGGAACAAATTATTACAGAGCTGAGGAACTACGGTGTTGACCTCGCGCTCCTCCAAACAGAACAACGATATATACATCGACAGCACCGAAAGAAAAAACAACAAGCACATGCAAGTAAAAGCGATGGTGATTCAGGGAAGCTTCAGGATGACGTAAGTCTTCTCGGCTATAGCTGGAAAAACGTGGGATCCTGGAAATATGATCCTCTGCAAAAAACCTGTGTTCTCTATACCAAAGAGGGAAAAGAGCTTGATCGGCTGAATCTTGATACAATCATTGAAAGTTATGTCACGAATCTCACTGAGGAATACGAAGACCCATCAGGCCAATACCAAGAAGATATTGCGCTGACCGAAAAAGAAATCGCACTTCTCAATATTCTCTATTCACAGGACATGGATGCGGAGACAGCAACGGTGGTTCTGCATGTTTCGAAAATCGAGTTTGAACACATAGTCCGCAAACTACTTCAAAGTGAACTCCTTCATTACGTGTCGTTTAATGAAATCGAGCTAACTGAAGAAGGCATCGCATTTCTCTCGGAAAAGGAAAACGAGAAAAAGATTAAATCTCCCGCTTAATTTTCTTTACTTTTTGAGAGGTTAAAAATATAGAATTCCATTTCTCCGCTGGAGGCACTGTTACCATCTACGTCGTAGACTTTTGTTTCGAGTGTGTGTTTCATGAACGCTTTTTCGTTCCATTGCCATAATGCCGGGAATGTTGTTGTCTCATCTTTCAATACGCCATCAACGTAGAACTCTGCTTTGCTGAGATGTTCATCAGGGATTCGAACACTGACTGGTCCAACGATGATTGATTTGAAGAATGGTACAATCTTCCTGTTTTTCATGTATATAAATCCGTCAATAGAGACGTTTTTTAACCTAAAGAAAATCAGTAATCCTCCTATTGCACCGATACATCCACCTAGAACCATCCCCAGCCAATTTTTCTCTAAAAAACTTTTTTGAGGCGGGATCTCATAGGCAAAGTAGAAGTACATCGCTGAGGAAGATAGAAATCCCTTACCTTGTAATGCCTGAGCGTTGATTTCTAGGGGGTAGGTTCCATTTTCTAGATACCCTGAAGGTGTATACGTATAGCTCTTGTCATCTAAGCTTAGTAGATTAGATTCTATGTTAATAGAGTTAAATGTCGCAGAGATAATGGTCACCGGTACGTTATAGGTTATTTTTATCGTTGGATTGTCTCCGTTGATGACTCCTCCATCTGGTGGTGAAAACGTCACTGTAAGTATTGGGAAAATATTATCGAATGTAAATTGATATTCGGTCTCCGGGTCATCAAATACGTAGATCTTTTGATTTTCTCGCCAGAATTTGTCAGAAGAAATTATTCTATTCTTAGTTGTAATTGACACTGGTGAATTAGGGTATTGATCATTGACTTCGATGTAAATCCACTGTTCTTTATCAACGGTCACATCCATTATTGCTTGTTCGTTTGCATCATCAATCACCATGTTTTGTACAATACCAATGGTATGTCCGATTGAAAAAATCCGGTCGGTCGTCGTATTCCAAAAGAACTCCGGAACTGGATCATCTCCTATGGAAAGGAGAAAACAGATATTGTCGCTGAGAGTTATTGGGCGATTATGGACTGCGGTGAGTATATGATTCGGGTCAACAAACGTATCGACGACCCCGTTACCATCAGAGTCATAGCAGAAGAATTGCTCACTCAACGTCAGATTAAATCGAGCATTGAGTAGTGTCAGTTGTGGAGCTGGTATCTTATGCATCGCTAAAGTGACAATATATATGCTGGTCCTATTCGTCCCATTTTTTCCTTCGTTATCTGTCACTGTTAAGGATACGGTATACGAACCATTTGAATAATAGGTATGGGTTGGTCTACTCCCATTCCCTATAGTTCCATCTCCGAAATTCCAAGCGTAGCTGTTAATTGTTCCGTCAAGATCATAACTTCTCGATCCGTTAAACCTGATTTCCTCGAGTACAAACCCGCTATATGGCCCACCATGACATGCTACCGGTTTTTTTGTGTCATTCGTATTTCCTGCGACATCAGTAGCGTTGATAACACAGAATACTTTTTCAGGACTTCCCTCTGGTACAATCACTTTTTTATAGTAATTGTTTCCCATTGAGTCCATGTTGGCTGTCATTTTATTGCTGTTGTTGTACCAATATTCGATAGTAACATTTGACACTATGGAATCATCAGTGACGGTAACACCAAACGTATAACTATTGGGGAGATCTTCAAAGGAAGGTCCATAACGGTTAATCCGTATCACCGGTCGTCGCGTATCCGTAATTTTAACTTTTTTATTTTCTGTGACAGCATGGTTCCCCCATTTATCGGTTGCATAGAAATGATAGGTGAGGTTTGCGATGCTATGTGCAAGGAGTGCTGTCTTAACAAAATAGTTGCCATGGGAAATCGCCATCGTCGAATTGTTCAAGGTATTGCCATGACTCCAGACAACATAGACCTGAAGATCAGAAGCAATTGCATCTTTGGATGTCACTGTGACATTAAAGGTGAAATTCATAGAGGGTGCACCAGAAGTCGGAGAATTATCTTTTATGGTTGGTGGGTCCCCCGGGCGGATAGAAAACGTGCGATTCACCGAATGATTCCAATTTCGTGGGTCCTTTGCTATAATATAATAGGTGTAATTACCGGTGGGTGAAAATCGTTTATTACAATAGTACGTATTCCCTGTTTTATTTTGGACAATGCTGAAATTGTTTCGTTGTCCATTTGGATTTGTAATGTTCAGGTACACAGCCTTAATTTTTGTGTTATCGGTGATGGTCACTGAGATGTTGGTGTATTTCCCCAGGGTCTGTGAACTTGGAGATGCTTGAGGGGTTTCAATATGAGGTTTTATCGTATCGAGAAGTGGTCCACTATCCGTATTTGAAGCGTAGATGGTGTACGGACTATCTGCAATCCCATCACCGTCATTATCATTTGCCCCTTCACTGATTTCATCGTAATTATCCCAATAATTGCCACTGAGTTTAGTCCCTCCGATGATGTTAAGTCCATCTGTTTTCGTTATATTCCAGGAGTTACGACGTAAGCTTTTATCTGCAGCATTCACGGTATTGTCATGGAGATAGTTATTGTAAATAGAATTATCAATAGTAAAAAAATCAAGGTAGATGCCATATTGGCTGTTGTTGTTGATTTCGTTGGAGTAGATATAATCAGCTGTAGAGTTATAGAGTCGGATTCCTGCAAGGGTGTTAAATCCAATGGAGTTACTGGAGATGGTGTTGTTGTCATCAGCGCTGAAATACATCCCATCTTTTTTATTGTAGGCAATGGTGTTCCCCTGTATTGTATTGCTAGAACCGATGATCATGAGGCCATAATTCGTGTTTCTTCGAATCGCATTTCCGTTAGCAATTATTGCCCAGCTACAATTTTCCAAGACAAGCCCTGAGTCGTTATTTCTGTTGATCTGGTTATTGGATATCGTGGAATAGTTACTATAATCATTTAAATAAATGCCAGAGTGGTTGTTGTAAGAGCAGTTGTTGTTGACAATATAGTTATCATTGCAGGTGCTGTTGAGGAACACACCGTTTGCGTCGTTGTATTGAATCACATTGTTGTAAATTTTGTTCCCCCCAGAGGAATAAAGGTACAATCCATTCCCGTTTCCTTTGATTGTATTGTAACTGATGTTGGTGTTACTATCAGACTGATTCAACCGGATACCGTCACCGGTGTTCTCCTCAATGATGTTATCGTAGATAAGATGACCATCGGAGTTGTTGAGATACACTCCATGGTATCCATTGGAGATGATATTATCAGTAATAATAGATCTCCCTCTGTTCACTTGGATGTTGCTACCATTTCTAGTTGATCCGTTATTCGTGATAGTAAAATGACTGATATTGACATTGTTTGCGTTGACTGTGATGGTGGTATCAGTTCCATTTCCATTAATAATGGTGATACTTCGATCCTCTCCAAATAAGTCTATTCGATAATTGATAGTCAAATTCTCATAGTATGTACCATTATACACAAAGATTCGATACCCATCTGTTGCGTTATTAATAGCATCTTGGATACGGGTGTATGTTTCTCCTGGTCCAACGTAGAGTGTTGGCGGTGTATCTGCTTTACAATTCTCGAAAGGGACGAAAAAGCGTACGCAGTTTGTAAAAAGTAACATTACAATTATCACTATGAGAAACTTTCTTAGTTTCATCCCATCCTGTTGCATATGTACTTGCATATGCATATCTGCTTTTATCATATAAGAGTTACGGAAATACAGATATTTTAACGCAAGTGAAGGCAAGTAAAAAACTCCTTGATTTTTGAAAAGAAGGAAAAATGATTTGTAATATCTGTGGTTCAGAATTACCAGATGACTTCCTCTATGGATATATGCCTCAATTGTCAAAGTATAATGATTCAAGGGGATTTCCTTCATTAATAACCTTCTTATAGGAGAACATTGTTATAAAATATGATGAAGGGGGAAAGTAAGTGGATAAGAAACCTCTGATTGGAGTTTGTATCTGTGCTGTGGTTCTTCTTGTTCTTGGTTCGTTGAGTAATGTGGTTGGGTATCAGTCTGTGAAATCAACTGTTCTATCTGATTCTCCTTTATTTAGAACAAGAACACAACGAGAGAACAATCAACAACAAAATACACTCACTTCACAATATCTTGGTAAGGGAATAAATGCATTATCATTTCCTTTACGAGATACTGATACAGAAATGATTCAGAAGTTCATAGATAGAATCAGAACAATGGATGATGTTACATTCAACAGGTTTATTGATTTTGCTGTAAATCAAATCAATCATAAAAACAATCTCAAGAATGTTGATGTTAATGATTTCATAAAAGGACTTCGCCAGATAAGAAAAAATACACAGAACATTGTAGTTGACAAAGATTTAGATGATAATATTATAACATATTCTAACTATCAACCAACAATATGTTGGTTACCTGGATGTTTTATCATGTATTTTTTAATAGGTGTTATAATCATAATTACAGTGATTTATATTTTCTACACAAATGGACCATCAATGGCAGCTCCTCCCTGCTCACTAGAATCTCAATAGGAATAAAAATACCTAACTTCAAATCCACATAATGAGTGAGCAAGATATCCTTAATATAAAATCATAGGCAAGGAAAATCAAATGAAAAGGAAATGTTTGGCGGTCGGAATCATTCTCTTGTTCGTTGGAACCTGTATCATCCCAGCGATTGCACAAGATATCAAGAAACCATTACCGGCATCAAGAAGTGATTGGTTGTATGTTGGTGGGAGTGGGCCTGGGAACTACACAAGGATTCAAGATGCAATCGATGCTTCTTCTAATGGGGATACAATTATCGTATACAGCGGTTCATATTATGAAGCAATAAATATGAATAAACAACTTTTTATGAGAGGAGTTAAGCTTGATGGTCAAGATTTTCCTATAATTAATGGTGGAGACGACCATACGACAGTTACAATAAACAATGATTCTTGTTCTTTTGAAAGTTTCATTGTTCGGAACGGACCTGCTGGATTTTTACAAAAAGCAATTCACATACTATCGGATTATAACACGATTAAGAATTGTACCATTTATAATACAGGTTCAGGAGTCTATCTTTCTTCATCATGTGGTAATTTTATCTATGATAATGAAATTAAGGATGGTGGAGCGAGAGCTATCGGTTTATATTCTTCATGTAACAATTCAATATTCAACAATAATCTTCATGACCATGATAATCATGAAATATTATTTTCAGACAATTCAACCAACAACAGATTTTATCATAATTATGTCCACCGATGTACACATAATCCCGCAATAGAAATCGAACAATCTCCTTTCAACATCATTGAAGAAAATAATATTTCGGGAAATTATGAAGGACTTGTAATCAAATCATCTAAAAACACTTCTGTGTTACGGAATTTGTTTACAGGTGATGGTGTTCTTGTTTCTGGAACGCTTGAAGAATTATGTTCCAATATTTTTATAGACAATCTCGTGGATGGAAAACCTCTTCGATATTATCTCAATCAGAACGGAATTACTGTACCAGCCGATACTGGTCAAGTAATCCTAATCAATTGTTCGTATTTTTCTATTAAAAATTTTAATTTTATCGGCGCTGAACATGGAATAGTACTATTCTCTTCATCGTACAATTCAATCACAGATAATACAATATCTGCAGGTCCTGCAGCAATTCAACTATCACAATCACATGATAATTTTATTTCAGGAAATATGATTAATGGTGGTAGAGGTGGGATTATTCTTTCCTCATCAAATAGAAACATTATTTCCAACAATACTGTACAAAATCAAAGTAAGCAACCAGGAATTTGTTTATCCTCATCAAACAACAATAAAATTATTGATAATGTCGTTATTAACAGCAGAATAGGAATATCTATAGAATCTTCAAATTATAACGAAATTATACGAAATAATGTAACAGGTTCTACATGGTGGGGGGTACGTCTGGATGGGTCAAATAATTATGTTTTTAACAATGTTGTATCTAACTGCTCTAGTCTTGGTTTTAGAATAGCAGCTAAAAGTACTTCTATTGAACAAAATTTTATCAGCAAATGTGAAACCGGAATTGGTTTTCTTTACTCAGAATCAAATAATATTACACGAAATGTCATTTCAAGTAATAATATTGGTATGAGTTTATCAGTATGTTCTGATATGAATATTTTTAATAATCATATTTCAGATAATCATGATGTTGGAATTACAATATCTTTTTCTGATAATATTGTTATTGAAAAAAATAACATAATGAGAAATAATCCGAATGCATTGTTTACAATACGATTGTTAGCATTAAAGACAAATAAAATTAAAGGGAATTACTGGGGCTTGATTCTTATAGGATTAAAAATAATACCTGGGACTCTAAATATACATATTTACGATGACCCGTTTACTGGGGAAGAAGGATTTTTAGCACTTCCTTGGCTTTACTTCGATTGGCATCCCGCACAAGAACCATATGATATCGGAGGTTGATATTGAATGAAAAATATCTGGGTGAAGAAAGGATTGGTTGTCTCGGTTATCCTCTTGTTCGTTGGTGTCACAATAGCACCAAGCATCAACTTCACTGTTGTCAAAGCATCCAATGACAACGACCTTGTTGAAGTAACCACCGAGGCATGTGGCATCAAAGGATATGGAAACACCACGGTGAAACTCACCAGACAACAGTACCAGAATCTGGAGCAGTATCTGGTTGATTTCAGGTCACGATTGAATCAGACGACAACGAGGGAGGAAGCGGTTCCTATCTTCAAGGAAGCAGTAGTAGAACTAAACAAGTATGGGTTGTTACCGAAAGGGATGAATGTTGAGCAAGCTCAAAAGTTGGTAACTCGACAATTTCATAATCAAAAATGTTTAGATATCATATGGAGATTATTGAGAGGAAATCAAAGAAGTCTTTCTTATAATGATAATTGGTGTTGTTTACTTATCAGTTATTCTAATTGTTTAGTTATT
>JADBLO010000043.1 GCA_014894395.1 Thermoplasmata archaeon | reverse complement strand
ACTTAAGTAATAGGGGAACTACTGCATGGATTTTTCGGTTTATTAAAAAGAAGGGTGGCCAGCTAAACAAATACAAAAAAAGAAATTTATGGTTTTATAGCATTTTCTCGACCATCGGGATGGTTTTTTTAGTTATTCATAATATGTACATAGTGAAGGAGAATGCCCAAGAAAAAAATGTTCTCCGTATAGCTAAAAATTTGAGATCTTTTGTATCCTAGTCAATCACGTAACCCATTCGTTGCAACCAACAGAAAAACCATAAATTATACGAGAGAACCAACACGTCCGTACAATCAAATACATAAAAGTATAAATATACGATTATTGTTGATATCCTTGGGATTCAACTAGAGGTTTGGAATATACGGAGGGGTACAGATAAAGTTAAAATTAGGGAAAGATGAACCTACACCTTCTAAGGACGATTCACCGGGTACTGCTGAGAAGATTCCCGAAGTAAAAGAACAACCCAAACCTGAGAAAAAACCAGAGCCTGAACGAAAAATCATTAAATTCGATACACCAGAGAAACCTGCCGAAAACAAAAAAGAAGAAGCGCTTCCCCAGGAACCAAAGAAAAAAATGACGCCGGAAACAAAAAAACCAGATGCACTAAAAATGGGAAGTATCCCTGATGTTACAAAAATCGTCGGTGATAAAACCCCCGGAGCATCAGTAGATGCGGCAAGAGAAGATCTGGAACAACGACGAACTATACTTCAAAACATGAAAGATTTTGATTTCCAAATCAAAAAAAACAAGGAGGACGTAACCAATTTATTAGAGAAAGTGGAGAACCTTTCTAAAGATCTTGATGATCTCGTCAGTTTATACGAAATCGTGTCAGAACAGATGAACCCTTTTGTCGGACTATCAAAAGTCACTAAAAAGAGATTAGATGCATTGGAGAACTTCACTAAAGAGGTAGACGGTGTGAAAACGCGAATCGGTGATCTCGAATCTGTGCTCGAAAAAACTGGCGTCGCTATAGGAGGAAGCATTACCCCATCTGCTGTAAAATCAACTAATGAAGTTAAAACCAGACCACAGACTCCGCTAGTACAAAGCGTTACACCGGTCATGCCAGTACCAAGGATGATGCAGCCAACAGCGGGGGAAAACATATCAGAGAAAGAAATAGATGAGCTCCTCAGTAAATCGTTAGAATCATTACTGATTGAGCAAAATATCGATACCATAATCAATGAATTTTTCATAAGTTTAAAATAAAGGAAATCCGTTCATAGATAGGAGCAGGTGAATGAGCGAAGGAGACCAAAACAAAGGAGAGAAACTTCTCGAAGAGTTTGAGATAGGTGCAGAACTAACCACCATCGTCGAACGAAATATGCTCCCTGTGAGCATCATACAAAAAATCGGAGAAAAATTAAAAGAAAAAAACATAAAAGTTTCTAAGGATCAACTTTATAAATTAGTTGAAAAAATACAAAGCGCACTGCGTACCTACACATTATCCACATCAAGTCAGCCTGAACAACCAAAGAAAGCGGAAACATTAACCCCCGTAAAAGAGGAGAAAAAACCCTGGAATAGCACCGCCGTACAGACCACTGATATGAAGACACTTGTAGAGGCGGTTGAACAACTGAACGAACGTATAAAGGTGATCGAAGAAAATCGAATTGATGGAGTCAAAGGAGTTACCGGTAAACTTGTTAAAACAAAGGACATAAAAACCTTTGAGCCAACAGATATCCTCGGAGAGGATATGCAACCGTTAGAACATATCCCCAGTGACCCAGAAAGCATCGTTGTAATCATGAAATGGTTGCAATATCTTGTCGAAAAGATAGGGAAAAACAACCTTCCTGATGTCCTTGGGTACTATGTTGATATTGGTTGGATTTCTGATGATGTACGATTAGATTTGATTAGCTATTCAAAGGGGATAACAGGAGAACCAGCACAGGTAGGTACACAATCGTCACATCTCCCGACTCGAGATCATCTCCAATCCTTACTATTCATCCAGAAACTGAAAGGATTACAACTGGATGAGCGGTTCCTTAGTAAAATAGAGCGGGATATGGAGAAGATGGTAAAAAGCCTTGAAGGATACCAGCTGAAATAATGTTTCGATGGGGAATAAACTTTATTAGATTTGTTTCATATTACAGGTACGTTATCTGATTCTCTGGATGCACATCCATAGAACACACTTGGAGGGTAAAAAAGATGGGGTTCTCACTGATTGCAGCAGCTGCAATTCTAGGCTTTACTGTGTTCATGGCAGCGGAGATCATCACCAGTGATGTTCTGCCCACTATCGAGACTATTAATGATTCCTATGGTGACATGAAAGATAGACTGCATGATCAACTACAAACCGATATCAACATTTCCGTTGTTTCTCGGTCAGTTAATGGAGCGAATTATGATTATAATATCTCGGTACAGAACACGGGGAGTGTCACCCTTTACACAGAAGATTTTATGATTTTAATAAACGGAACTGGGTATGCATTCACTTGTTCTCACAGGTATCTACACCCTGAAAACACCGTGTATTTCCGTGTTGCCGACGTGGCAGGTGCTGAAGCTAAACGAATAAAAGTCATCTCTAATAACGGCATAGCAGACTACTATGCCTATATATCATGAGGGAAAAATATGGGATTTAGTTTAACCGGAACACATGTGATCTTCTTCATCGCAGCAGTCATTGTCGCAGGAATGGTATCAGGTGTTTTTATTGCGGTAACGATGAACGTCACGACAAGTCTCTCCGATCGTGGAGATCGAGTAAAAGAACAACTGGACACCGACTTTGCGATCATTAATGATCCAAACACAATCCCCATAACAGGAGCATATTATATCTTTTATCTGAAAAACATTGGAGGAGCAAAACTCACCACCACCAATCAGACATTTCAGGTCTTTATTGACGGCGAACTCATCGCGATTGCAAACTATTACTTTGGGATTACTTCAATCCCTGCAGAGGCGGTCACAAATCTGTACGTCAACACAACGCTTACAACAGGTGATCATACGTTACGAGTCGTTGGACCACAAGCGGTTGACAATGACTTTACCTTTATAAAATAAAAAAAAAGAGAATGAGGAAATATGGAAGGATTTAAATCCATCGTCTTAGAACGAAAAGGAGAAAAAGATGGGTTTGCTGAAAGATTTGGGAAAGTTATCCCAAATGGCTCCTTGATATTCATCGAAGGAAAAGAAGGAACTGGAAAAAGTATTTTTTGTCAACGCTTCTGTTACAGTTTGTTAAAAAATGAATGTTCATGTTCGTATGTGTCGACGCAATTTACTATTAAGAGTTTTTTACGGCAAACAGCATCAGTTGGATATGATATCAGAAAGTATCTCATGACTGGCAAGTTCCTTTTTATTTCTACAGAGGTAACACTTGCAGAAACACTCCCGCGAAAAACATTCCTTGAAGGGTTACTCACGGGGAGAAAACTATTCGATCCTGAGATCATTTTTATTGATTCTCTGTCCACGCTACTCAAAGAAAGTCTCAATAGAGAGAATTTAACGGATCTTACTAGTTTCTTTAATCGGTTAACCGGATCTGGAAAAATCATCTTCGTCACCGCAAATCCAACTGAATGGTCTGAAGAAATCCATAACACATTCCGGATGGTTACAACCATTCATTTTCGAACAGCACGTGAGTCAGCACCCGGTATTGGGATTGTCTACAACATGTATCTGGAGAAATTCAACGGCGCACGGTATAAATACGACCCGATTACACGTTTCTCGGTTCGACCTGGTGTTGGTCTCACTATTGAATCAAGCGGCGTCGCGTTTTAAAGGAGGCGAAGGGTATAACAAAGATGGAAAAAAAAGAGGAAGAAAAAATCATTAAAGAAAACCCTCACCTCCAAAAATACCTTGACGACCTACAAAGTAAAATGGAGCGGCCTATCTTCTATAGTAAATTACCTCGTGATTTAAGGGAAGAAAAGTACCCAAACCTTATCTATCCAACGAAAGGGTCTGTGTTTGTTCATATTATTCGAACGAAAGACATGGAAGGTAAAGAGTATCATGCGATTGAGCCAAGTCTTGACGAAAATGGAAAAGTAAAACGCGATCAGATGCTTGTATTACTGTATGAGAAGACGCCCTCCTGGAAAACAGTTAAGACTGATGATGAAATAAAAGAAGCGATTCGGGCGTTGATGGACCAGCTCACCGTCATTGATGAACGATCTGCAGGAGTGATAAAATTATCTGGGGGAAAACTTAGGTTAACATCTGTTGAAAAGTTGAATATTGAATATGATATTACAAAAAACATTATTGGTGGTGGCCCGCTTGAGCCGTTCATGCGAGACCCGTATCTTGAGGATATCCATATTATCACTGGAGAAAACGTTCATCTCATCCATAAAGTGTTTGACATGATTAAGACAAATATTTTTATCGATAAAGCCTGGGCGAACACCTTTTCTCAAGAGTTTAGCGAGAAGATCGGTAGTCCGGTGAGTGAAGGGCAACCAATCGCTGATGGAACGCTTCCCGATGGGAGTAGAGTGAATATTATTCACAGTAAAGACGTGAGTTTGAAAGGACCGACGATGACAATTAGAAAATTCAGTGAGACTCCTATCAGTATCACTCAGCTGATAAACTGGGGGACGTTCGATGCTGGTGTTGGCGCTTATTTATGGTTATGTCTTCAGTATGGGAGAAGTTTGTTTGTGTGTGGTGAAACCGCTTCTGGTAAAACCACGACAGCGAATGCGATCATCCCGTTTATCCCCCCTGAGAAGAAAATTTTCTCTGTGGAAAACACGCCTGAGGTGCAGGTCCCCCATGCAGTGTGGCAACAGTTGTTGACGAAATCCACCGGGCCAAAGGAAGGACATATCGAACTAGAAGATCTCCTTCGGGCTGGTCTTCGATCAAGACCGGATTATATCATCCCTGGTGAGACCAGAGGGATAGAGGGGCGCGTCGTCTTTCAGGCAATGCAAACAGGACACCCTGTTATCACGACGTTTCATGCGGGCAGCGTTACGAAGGTCATTCAGCGATTTACGGGCCATCCGATAAATATTCCAAAACCATTTATGGATAACCTTGACGTGGTTTTAATTCAAATGGCAGTTGAACGGAAAGGAAAACGTATCCGAAGGGTACTTTCTGTTGACGAAATAGAAGGGTACAATAAAGAGGTCGATGGGATCATGTCACGGAAGGCCTTTGAATGGAACGCTGTCGATGATACCCACACCTTCAAAGCGAATAGAAACAGCTTCATTTTAGAATCCCGAATCGCGAAAATGGCAGGATTAACCGATGTCATGCAGATCTATGACGAATTTGACCGCAGAAAACATATCCTTGAGCGCATGGTTGAGGAGAAAATCTTTGATTATTATGAAGTTGTTCAATTCATCTGGACATTTTATCGAGAGGGGATAAAATCGTTACCTATTTCGATATAATAGGGATTAAAAAAAAATAAATAAAAATGGGGAAAAACCTAGGCTAGAATAACATCGATGAGGGGTGAGAATACTATGACAATGATGGAAAAAGCAGAAGTAGCACAACTCTTAAACGAGAATCCTCACCTGAAAGGATATTTAGAGACAATTAGACACAAAATAGGTAATCCTGTTTTTTATAGTAAAGTTCCTCGCGAAGTCAGAGATGAATCATATCCTAATTTAATTTACCCTACCAAAGGGGTAGTGTTTATCCACATCTACCGCACAAAGGATATGGATGAGCTAGAATACCACGTCATTGAACCGATAGTGGACGACGTAATACAAGAAAAACTTGATGTAATCCTTAAATTAATTGTAAAGAAAGCCCCTGAGAAAAAAAGTGTTATTACTGACGGGGAGATGAAAGAGGTCTTAAAGGAGCTTATTGATGAAATCACGATTATCGATGAGAGAGCAATAAAACTCCAGGCAGCGAAAAAGAAAGGAAAAATGACAAAACAAGAGAAGGTAAAAGTCACCTCATTTCAAAAGAGCGTTCTCCAATATTTTATTATTAAAACACTTGTCGGTGGTGGCCCTCTTGAGGCGTTTATGAGGGATCCGTATCTTGAGGATATTCATTTTGTCGCCAATGAAAAGATACATCTTATTCATAAAATATTTGGGATGATTAAGACAAATGTGCTGGTTGGGGAGAAAGAAGCACCAGCGTTTACCCGGTCTATTAGTGAAAAAATGGGATCACCGGTAAGTGAAGGGCGACCGATTGTCGATGGTGTATTGCCTGATGGGAGTCGAGGGAACATTATCTATAGTTCCGCGGTGAGTATCAAAGGACCAAGTATGACGATTCGGCGGTTTACCGAGACTCCGATTAGTGTTACGCAATTAATCAAATGGGGAACGATAAACTCTAGTATCGCAGCGTATCTTTGGTTGTGTCTGCAGTATGGACGGAGTTTTTTCCTTTGCGGGGGAACCGCCTGTGGAAAAACAACAACGATGAACTCGATTATTCCATTCGTTCCTCCTGAAAAAAAGATTTTTACCGCAGAAGGAACCCCTGAATTGCAGGTCCCCCATACCGTATGGCAACGACTATTAACCAAGACAACCGGACCAAAAGAAGGGCAGGTTGACCTGTTTGACCTCTTAAAGGCCGCATTACGGTCACGACCTGATTATATTATCCCTGGTGAAGTCAGAGGTGCTGAAGGAAATATTGTTTTCCAGGCGATGCAAACAGGGCATCCGTGCATGACTACGTTCCATGCAGGGAGTATCACCCAGGTAATCCAGCGGTTTACCGGTGACCCGATTAATGTGCCGAAAACGTTTATGGATAACCTTGACTTTGTGGTGATACAGCTTGCGATTGAACGGAATGGAAGAATGATACGCAGATGTACCGCTATTGATGAAATAGAAGGATATAATAGGGAGGTTGATGGGATTATGTCTCGGAAAGCGTTTGAATGGAAAGCTGATGAGGATGTGCATGTGTTTAAAGCGAACAGAAACAGTTTTGTTTTAGAAGAAAAAATCGCGAAAAATGCGGGGTACTTTGATACTGCGCAGATTTATGATGAGCATGAACGACGTAAACATATCCTGGATCGCATGGTGGAAGAAGATATCATGGATTATTATGAGGTAGTCCAGTGTATCTGGGGTTTCTACAGAGAGGGTGAGAAAGGGTTACCGATTACCGTATGAGGACAGAATGGCCAAAGAGGAACTAAAAAAGGATAAAAAATCAAGAAAAGAGCGAAAAGAGAAGAAAGAATCATTTAAAGATCTGAAGATCGCGTTTCGAAGTCTTGATGATCGGAAGAAATTTACCAGATCAATTCTACTTCCGTTGATCATCCTGGGCGCACTCGTTATGTGTCTGCCTTTTCTTCTTCAACTCTTTGTGTCTGCCCCGTTGCAGTATAATCCTGCAACTTTTATTATTGGTGGGATTATACCGATTCTTCTTGGTATTTTTTACCCATACATCAGCTGGAAAAACAGGGAGTCCGATATCAACGGGAAAATGCATTTTTTCATCACTCATATCAGAGTATTAGCGATTTCGGATCTCACGTTAAAAGATATCATCGCCATACTTGGAGGAAATAGAGCATATAAAAGTCTTGGGGAGGAGTTTCGAAAGATAAGTGTCCTTGCTGTTCAGTGGCGTGTTCCCATCTCAAAGTCTTTTCGGTTCATAGGGGAGAGAACACCAAGTAAGATCCTCCGAGATTTCCTGGACCGGTTTTCACAGAGTCTGGATAGTGGCGTTGAGCATCGGGAGTTCATTGAGCATGAACAAGATGCGGTCCTCCAGGAATATAAAACAATCTATGAGGCGAGTAATGAAAACATCGTGATTTTAAGTGAGGTATATGTCAGTCTGCTCATAGCCATTATCTTTGTGATGTCTCTAGGTATCGTATTGCCGATGGTGATGGGGTCTCAGGACATGGGAACGTTTATTTATGTTTCGTCGTTCATGATGCTCGCCTCAGAGGGAATGCTTCTTTACCTGTTACGTTCGATGATTCCACCTGATGAGATGTGGCATTGTACCGGTGAAAAAGGAGAAATCGAGCTTTCGCTCATGCGTTCCTTTAAAACCTCGTTGGTCGTCTCGATTGTTCTTTCTGTCGTTCTCCTGGCTGCAAAATACTATCTCACGCTGCCGATTCTTTCAATGATTCCTTTTGAGATTCTTGTTGCGTGCGGGCTGACACCGTTGTTTATCCCTGGGATAAAAGTACTCCGTGAAGAAGAGCACATGTCACGAAAAGAACGAAATTTCATGGGCTTTCTACCGGCATTGGGTTCAATTTCAACTATGCGTGGGGGGAAAATTAACGATTCAGTGTACTATCTTAGTGAAAAGGACTACGGGGTGCTCACCAGACATGTGCGAGATCTCTATCGACGACTGCGAACACGTATTGACGATGATGCTGCCTGGGAATGGTTCGGTGTGGATACGGGGAGTAACTACATTCAACGATCAAGTGAAATGTTTCGACAAGCGACTGCTGCAGCTGCCAACCCTCGCACGGTGTCTCGGATGATTGTTGAAAACATGAGGAAAATTAGGGATCTTCGTGTGAAAAAACTTGCAATCGTAAGAACAACATCTGCCTTGTTTGCGGGAATTACCTTCGGGATCTCATTTTCTATCTATATTTCTTTTATTGTAGCACGACATCTAAATTCGATTCTCATCACCAGCAAAGCAGGTCATCCTTTCGAAGGAACACCAGTTGATGTCGGATCAATCCTCACCACAGTTCCTCCAGAGGTTTTTACGCAGAATTTCATTCTAATCTTCGTTGTTTTGCTTGCTCATTCTTTTCTCATGGGATTAACGATACGATCACTGCGAGGCAGCCATATCTTGGTTACGTTATTTTATTTTGTTCCTTTTGCATGGATCGTCGCAATCACTTCAGCAGCCGTGGATGTAGGATTACGGGGTTATCTTGGAATGTAAAAAAATATTGTTTAAAAAGGTGTTCTCGCTTTTTTTGTGTAAAGAGTTTTTGTTAGGGTTGTAAATCAACAATCGTATTTATCAATACACTCGGGGTAGTAAATCCAATGACTCCACGAATACCGTGCTCAGGGTACAACTCTCCTGAAACATCCGTGCGTGTCCCTATACCAGAAAAACACGCGGTCGTGTTTACTAACAGAACGACGAGATCTTCATCATTGAGCACTGGTTTTGACATATTACATGAACCATCGATATCTCGTATCACCAGAACACCATATCGAGAAGAAGTTAAGTTACTTGCATTAAGCGTCCCAAAAAGACCATTGGAAACACTACTACTAAAACACTCGCTCGTATAATTTAATATAACTTTTTTTGTCGAATCGGAAAGAGAGAGAATTCCATACGTAAGATCGATATCATCGGAAGCTGCAGTGGTGCTCACAAAGAGTGCTAACTGCGTGATTGTTGAATTACTGATATAGCCGCTTACATGAGTGACCTTAAGACCACTTGAGATATCCTTCAGTGTGTCTTCACTGGTTTTTATTGCCTGCTGTTGGAGGCTATTCATCGTCTGAATCATGACAGAAGCGGTGACGCCAGCAACCATGATCATAGCAATAAAGATAATCAATGCACCGATACCGATATCCGCATTGGTATCTGGTTTAAGTCTTTTGAAAGGCATAGAACTCTTTTTCACCCCCCTCCTGACGTGTTTGCATGGGTGTTAAGAAATACCCCCACCACATGATACAGAAATACAAAAGAGCATAAAAAACTATGGGTTTTATATTGATAGGGGTTTAAAAAGGAGAAAATATCAAGAGAAAAAAAATAAAAAAAAAGGATAGTTGGGTGTCTTACACCCAAAGGGTTTTATTGACTTATATTTTCGCTTTAATAAAGATCGTAGACGGTCTCAGGATATGATGCGGGGGTTCTAAATGCAAATACTCCTGGTGCACCGCTTTCAGGTATGACCATTCCCCAGATGTCTGTTCTCTCTGTAAGTCCTCCAAAACATTCTCCAGCGGATATTGTTAAGAGGACATGGTCGCCTCTATTTATAAAAGGATTCGCTGCGACACATGAGTCATCCGCGTCTTCAAGGACAATCACGCCGAATTGCTTGGAATCTCCGTCAAACGCCGTAGTGGCAAATACTCCACCTACCACAGGTGTCGCGAACCAATTGGTGGAAAAGTACGAGAGGATATATTTATTCGTTGAGTCTGAAAGTTCAATGACGGTATTTGAAAGATCAACATCCCTTGATCCTGACCGTGGCGATATACAGATTGTTATATTAAGAATTGAATTATTGGTCCACCATGTTCCACTATGGTTATAAGATCCTTTCTGACCAGTGATATCTTCGACACCGATACCGGTCGCAACTTCCTCGGTTGTTTCTTGACCGGTTTTCATTGCTTGAATCTCCAAGCGGTTTGCTGTCTGAATCAATACGGAAGCGGCAATACCAGCAACCAGGACCATTGCGATAAAAACAATCATCGCACCAATACCCATGTCACCAAGGTCATCTTCCTTCAAAATTCTACTAATTTTTCTCATTTTTTCTCATCCTCCTCAGTACAGGTCATAGACCTGCTCAGTAATTGATGATGGTACACGGAATGCGAAGATACCAGAGGCGCCCTGTTCTGGCGATACCATGCCCCATACGTCATCTCGCGGGTTTAGTCCGCTAAAACAAGCTCCAGTGTTCACGCAAAGCATAGCGAGATCTCCACGATTAAGAACGGGATTGCTTGCAGTCATCGAGCTATCTTCGTCTTGTAATACAAGGATACCAAATTGTTCATTTGTCATGTTCCAGAATCCTGTATCGAAGACGCTTCCGGTTCCATCATAGGAATGATTGAATTGTCTTGCCGCAGAATTATAGGTGAGTAATGTCTTAGTTGATCCATTGGTAAGTTCTATAATTGTTTGTCTCAGATCGATATCACCAGATCCAGCGCGTGCTCGAACAGTGATGGTCAGGTTATAGATCCGTCCGCTGTAGTTCAGCCCCTCGATATCTATTACAGCCAGACCAGTCGAGACTTCACGAGTAGTTTCTTGTCCAGTGGTCATCGCTTGAATCTCCAAGCGATTCGCTGTCTGAATTAACACCGAAGCTGCGATACCAGCAACCAAAACCATTGCAATAAATACAATCATCGCACCAATACCCATGTCACCAAGGTCATCTTCCTTCAAAATTCTTCTAATATTTTTCATTTTTCCCATCCTCCTCAGTAGAGATTAAATATTAAATTCGTAGTAAATGATTCGGGTGTTATAAATGCAAAGACACCGGGTGCTCCATCTTCTGGTTGTATCAAACCCCAGACATCTGTTCTTGTCTGAAGACCTGTTGTTCCACTGAAGACGGAATCGAGATTAATCGTTAGCATCACTTGATCTCCTTTATTGATAACAGGTGTTGCTGAGGATAATGAACCATCTGCATCTTCTAAGACAATTATTCCAAATTCTATTGCACTCAAACCATCATAAAATCCTGCATTGAATAAGTCTCCATCAATATCAGTAGTGTCATAGAACTCAGTGATATCGTACATTAGAACAACTTTTTTACTGGAGTCCGAGAGTTCTATATAGGTTTGTCTGAGATCAATACTAAATGATCCTGAACGTGGTTGAATCGATATCGTCATACGATCAAGGTTGTCGTCTGCGTCGTCTGTCCTGTGTCCTGCGATAGCAGTAACGGCAAGACCAGTTGAAACCTCACCTATCGTTTCTTGACCAGTTTTCATTGCTTGAATCTCCAAGCGGTTTGCTGTCTGAATCAATACAGAAGCGGCAATACCAGCAACCAGGACCATTGCGATAAAAACAATCATCGCGCCGATACCCATATCACCGATATCAGCAGCTTTTAATTTTTTGGTTATTTTTCCCATCTGGTTCACATCCCTCCTATACATTTTCTATTTTCATCCCATTTTTGTTGTTTCTAATACCTACAACTTTTGAGAGTGCCTAACCTAACAAATAAATATTTTCCTTAAATAGCTTGTCTGCAGATACATTATCATGTGCATATGCAGGTATTATTCTAGATAAACGTTTATATAAAAATTCAGAGAATGATTTAGGTGTTGTAATCTTTTAAACTCATGATGAATCAATTTCTACATCAATTAAAAATTTTGTATTTGTTTAGCTTGAGGATAGACAGAGTTCTTGTCTGAGTAGGTTTTCC
>JADBLO010000095.1 GCA_014894395.1 Thermoplasmata archaeon | reverse complement strand
CTACTCAGACAAGAACTCTGTCTATCCTCAAGCTAAACAAATACGATTTTTTTAAAAAAAAAACTAAAATAGCATTGACAAAAGGTAGGTCACACCGCGACATTCACCTGGCATTCCGTCCGTATTTCATGACGCTGACAGACAGAAATTCGTAACGGTAAACACAAAAACAGCTCATCTTCCACAAACACCAGTCCGTTTTGCTCAAAGCTTTGTAACATCGCAATTAATTCAAACTCGGGTACATTCGTAAACCTCTGCTGCAGCTGCTGCAACGACATCACATCCACACATGCCAGAAACACCGCACGTTCCAGCTCATTTAACACAACAATCCGGATGTTCTGCCGATCCCGCTTGTCATAAATCTTAATGAAACTCCCCCCGTCAACAAAATAAAAAACCAACCGATCGATCGTGGTTTGCCGAGTGTTGCTCTCAAGCTCGAATATCTCCCGTTCTTTCTTCCATTCTTCTACTAAAGACTCCCACGGATGGCCTCTAGATGGGATCTTGCGATTGAAATCGTACACAAAAGAAAAACCCTTCTTTAAAAACTCTAAAGGATACATGATCAGATCGATTGGTGCATGCTCCAATCGTTCAATGTTGAACTGTTCTGGGTGGCGCTGAATCAAACTCCCATGCATCACTCGAAGTTCACAGAGCTGAGGAGTATCCAGATACCCTTTCAACATTTGAACAATCTTTTTCGTCTCATCAAAATCAACTGTTTCTTCATTCGGATATCTCACCAGGAGATTATAATTATTTTTTATCCCATTTTCTTTACAAAACTTAAGGACAGCGATATTATCAATCACCCGCACACCCTTGTTCATCTTCCGCAGATAATTATGGCTGAACGACTCAATTCCGGTTTGAATCGTGATAAACCCTGCTTCTTTCATCAATGTATAATCGTCACTGGTCAACTGCCCTGCACGAGCCTCTACAAAAAACGAAAAATCCCTGCCGAGCTGTTTTAATTTTTCAAACAAAGTCCGGTACTCTGTCTTCGGAAGCGTGTTTCCAATGAGTTGGAAATCCATCATATGGTACCGTTCGGATAGGAACTGGATTTCCTGAATAATCCGATCTACACTTTTTTCCCGGTAGCATTGATGCTGGATATTGAGATTACAAAACGTACATCGATTCCACCAGCACCCCCGCGAAATCTCCACTGGAAGCCGCCCGTAATATTGATAATACTGTTGAACATCTACAGATGTTGAAGCAAGATCCTGATAAAACTGGTCGTAGGAAGGAATTGGTACGGTATTGAGATCAACAACCACATCTGACTTATTCCAGATTACCTCGTCTCCCATCCTGAACATCAACCGAGGAATTGACTTGTAATTCTCATAATCAGAGGCAAGAAGAAACAACGCGTCCTCCCCGTCACCAGAGACGATAAAATCGACATACTCAAACGCCCGCAGCACGTTCATTCCGAGCGTATCAACCGTTCTGCTGCCACCAAAAACAATTTTTTTCTCAGGAGCAAGCTCCTTGATTTTCTTCGCAATAGCTAACGACGGAAGTAACTGCCCATAATTTAACGTAAACCCTATGATATCAAATGATCGCCAGTCAACATGATCAAGAATCCACTGATACAACACATCGGTCCGGTGAACATATTCATCAAATGAAAACTGTGGTACCTGAGAATTTTGCAAAGAATGCTGATTAAAGAACTCCCGAAACCGGTCCTCGTTGTTTTTCCAATGCTCAGGAAACACATACTTAGAAAATACCATCTGAGCGGTGTACGAGTCGTTCGGAGGATAAATCAAAGCATGATAGTTCTGCAGTCCGTACACCTCCGCTGCTTTGAGATAAAGATGGCGTGTCTCTATCGTTATTCCTCTTTCGCGACAGTACCCCTCTAACACCGGAAGCTGGATAGACGGTATCGTAATCCCAGCAAAAGGCATAGCTACAAGTAACACAGTTTTTTTCTCGTCGTGCATCGCCAAATCCAAGACTATCAATCAAATAAGTACTTTTATAATTAACTCAAAGGCGTGTTTTTTACATTCATAAAAACAATAAAATACCCCGAAGAATCTTTCCTATTGCAGGAAATATGGTAACCATTGATTTGAAGGATCGAAAAATTCTGTATCAATTAGACCTTGATGCACGGCAATCGTTCACCAAAATTGGAAAGAAAGTTGGATTGAAAAAAGATGTTGTCGCATATCGAGTGCAACGGATGCAGGATGAGGGTATTATTAAAAATTTTTGGACTGCTATTAACACCTTTAAACTAGGATATAATGTTTTTAGAATATACATAAATTTCCAATTTGTCAGTTCAGATAAAAAAATTGAAATTATTCAGTATTTTGTAAATCATAAAAATTCATGGGCGGTTGTTTCCGTAAAAGGAGAAATTGATTTAAATGTTATTCTTTGGGTTAAGGATATTTATGAGTTCTATTGTTTTTGGGAAAAAACTATCGAGCTCTATGGAGATTATTTTGCAAATTCAGCTATTTCTATTCTAGTTTATGTTAATGCCTATCAAAAATCATATTTATTATTAGACAAATCTGAAAAGTCAGATAGATTGTTGTATCAAACAACATGCGGTGGAGAATCTATTGAAATAGATAAGATCGATTATCAACTTTTAAATGAAATTGCAGTCAATGCTCGTGCTCCATTGGTTGGACTTGCTGAGAAACTCGGTTGTTCCTCACAGACGATTAACTATAGAATTAAAACTCTTATGCAAAATGGCGCCATTCAGGCATTTCGCGTGGGTATAGATATCTCGAAACTAGGTCTAGAAAAATTTGTGCTTAATGTATTTCTCAGGGAGCCAAAACAAAAAAATTCCTTAATTAATTATCTACAGAATTTACCATCATTGGAATATATAGACGTGGCAATAGGTTGGACGGATTTAACATTGGAAGTCATTTTAAAAGATGTAAGTGAGTTAACGCAAATCATGGATCAAATCTCTTCTAAATATCCAAATGCAATAAAAAAACAAAATCTTATGATAGCAACACAATATCATAAGGAGCGCTGGCTTCCAGAATTTTAAATGTTTACATTTTTTCTAATTATTATCAATTTAAGTTTGTTTAATCAGAATGAATTACATCAAAATAAAAATTACAAAAATGTTTATTTTTACAAAGGTGTAATTGTTGGATGAATGCATTCCAACAACCCATCTCGCCCAAATAACTTATCAATCTTTTATGAATGTATTAAAATAACTTGGGAAAGACGCCCTGAAGGGGAAAGACACCAGCAGCTACTGCGCCTGCAATTACACCAATTATTATTGTTTCCATATCTTTCTCACCATCCTTCATTGTTATATATTATCACGGTATACTTTGTCATCCATAGTATATAAACCTTTCATGACAAAATGTCAAAATGAAAACAAAAAATATCAGGAGGAATTCTCCTAAAAAACAAACGACATGTCAATCTCAGCCCTTTTTCGCTAATCCGAAACTACAATAACTGGGCATCTAGCGAAACGAATCAATACAAAGGTCAACACCAGTAATGTATTGAAGATAGAGATTACTCGGAGCGGTAAACGTAATCAAAAACACAGTCCGTGTCTTAAGCACCGCCACCTGTTTAATCCGCTGAACAGCACCATCCTGTTCATACGAATAGACAATCTCATATGCATTCGCCCCATCCATTGCTCTCCACTCCCGGTACACAATCGTATAATTCATTCCGCTTTCAGAGAGGTTTTCTTCTATCTCATCAGCAAATGTACTCAACGCGCGACCTTCGCTTAAAGAAAACGGTGGGGTAATCCGTAACGACACATTCGAATAATTCATTGGATAGAAGCGCACTGCAACATCTGAAGACTCGTTTTCAACACTATGCCATCCTACTGGAGGATTCAAGGAAAACCCATACACATTATTCGTATATGATCGCTTCAAGACCTGTTCAGCACACCCAGCTACCAGAACAAAAACAACCAGCAACACACCAAGAACAAAACCTTGTTTTGTCATAACTCCTAATAAAAGAAAACCATCATCAGCTATAAAAGAAATACGTCTACAAAAAACAGAACAGAAAGGATGTTTAGTTGATACGATCAGGATGTTCCCAGTAATTCAGGAAACGATCCCGTTGAAAAGTATGCTCGGTACGGATCCGATGCAGCGACGCGGCATCCTCGTAAAGCTTGTTAATCTCGCTCTTTTTTGTGTTCATCATTATGACACCCTATTATCTATTCTGTTCCTTTTCTTTAAAACGTCTTATTGTACACGCAGTACCCGGGTTCTTTACACCTGTTACCGGAAAAAAGAAAACCAGCATGATACGTCATAAGAGTTAATTGCAGAACGCTTATCAATTAAAATCCTAAAATCCCCTATTTAATTCTTGTTGTACAACTAGTACCGATTTTTTTCTTCCTCTCCTGATGACAAAAAAACAAAACGGAAAAAAACCAAGAAAAACCGCTCCGTCTTATAAATGTCGATAGAGCGATTGCCCGAGAGAATCCATCGCAACAACAAGCGGACCAAACTCTTTTACCTCAAGGATCCAGACTGCCTCAGGCATCCCAAGCTCCTCGAGCCAAAACACCTGGGAAACACCAGTGATTTTCTCTGCAGCGAGCACCCCTGCTCCTCCAGGGAACGCGGCGTACACCGACCCGGTTTTCTTTAGCGCTTTTCCGGTCCGCTCTCCCATACCGCCCTTCCCAATAATCAGATGAATATCGAAACGATCCAGGAGGATGTCTTCAAATTCTTCCATGCGACTGCTGGTCGTCGGACCAGCAGACACCGCAATCCATCGCCCGTTTTCTTTCTTCATCAACGGCCCGCAATGATACAACGCCATAGCTGACGGGTCAAACGGAAGATCCTTTGGTTTCATCCCCCGCATCTTTACATGCGCGCTATCGCGTGCAGTAAAAACACTCCCGGTGACATATAAGACATCATTGACCCGTAATTTTTTTATATCCTCCAGAGGAATCGGAAGACTCACATGATACTCCATGTTATTTCACCTCCCAACTCCCATCCTTATGAACAATCATGTGTGCCCGGCGATCAGCCCAACATTGAATCACCACACCAACAGGAAGGCTTGCCGGGTGACGATGCGCAACCTCCACATGAACATCAAGTGCAGTGACCTTCCCACCCAGGCCCATCGGACCAATACCGGTCTTATTAATCAGATCCAATAACTGCTCTTCCAGGGTAGCAATGAGTCTCTCAGGATGACGGGTGCCAACCGGACGTAGCAACGCCCGTTTCCCCAGGTTCATCGCTAGATCAGCACTCCCACCAACACCGATACCAACAACAATCGGCGGACAGGGGCGCCCACCAGCTTTTTTCACGGTCTCAATGACAAACTGTTTGACTCCCTCAAGTCCAGCACTCGGAGAAAGCATTCCTAGTGCACTCATATTCTCGCTGCCGCTGCCTTTCGGCAACACCACGATATGAACACTCTCGCCAGGTTCGAAATCCCACAGGATATGTGGCATATACGACCCGAGATTATCACCGTGATTTTTACTCGTCATCGGATCAACCGTGTTCGGACGAAGCGGGATTTCCAGGGTAGCCCGGGCAACCGCATGCTCAATAACTTCTTTAAGTATCCCAATCGCAGGATAATCAGTGCCCACCTGCACAAAAAACGTTAGAATACCGGTATCTTGACACATCGGGCATCGTTTCTTCTTGGCTAGCTCCGCATTTGCAAGCATTGCTTCCAGTTGCATTTTTGCAGCCCCACCCTCCACCAGATACGCCCGTTTCATGGCAGCGATGACATCTGAGGGGATCTCCGTTTCAGCTTTTAAAATCAACCGCAGAAGGCCCTCTTCAATATTTTTTGTATCCATGAGAACTCAACAGAACCATATCACATTGAACGAATAAGGTTTTTGCATACAAAAAAAAGAAAAAATAAAAAAAGAAGAAAGCGGGTTTACCGCCCCTTTCCAATCTCATCAACTGATTCAGGGTTTGCGAGAGTCGAAGTATCCCCGACGTCTTGCCCGAGTGCTTTTGCTCGGATAACACGTCGCATAATCTTTCCACTTCTAGTTTTTGGGACATCAGAGACAAACCAGATCTCATCAGGTCGGGCTAGTTTTCCCATCTCTTTTGCCACGTGCTCTCGGAGTATTTTCTTCAGATCCTCGGTTGCTTCTATGCCTTTCTTCAGAACAACATACGAGGTGATAGATTCTCCTTTTTCTTCATGTGGTTTACCGATGACTGCGGCTTCTGCAACCATCGGATGACTGACAAGAGCGGACTCGACTTCGGAGTTACCGATCCGGTGACCAGAAATTTTGAGCACATCATCTGCTCGTCCCTGGATCCAGAAGTATCCATCGCTATCTCTGCGAGTGACATCGCCAGCGAGGTAGATGCCTTTGTATTTTCCCCAGTAGGTTTCTTTGTATCGCTCAGGGTTTTTATGGATGCCTTGGAGCATACCAGGCCATGGATGGAGTAACACCAGATTTCCACCACCGTTTACAATCGGTTGACCTTGCTCGTTGTATACATCGGCAGCCATCCCGGGTAACGCTTTTGTTGCAGAACCTGGTTTCAAGGGTGTAATCGGTAATGGTGAGATGACGAAATGCCCGGTTTCGGTTTGCCACCAGGTGTCCATGATCTGACAGCGTTCACCACCGATGTTCTTGTAATACCAGATCCATGCCTCGGGGTTGATCGGTTCTCCGACCGATCCGAGTAATCGCAGGCTGCTGAGGTCGTGTTTCTTCGGCCAGTCCTCACCGTGTTTCATGAACAACCGAACACTGGTTGGTGACGTGTAAAATACGCTCACACCGCATCGTTCAATGATATCCCACCAGCGGTCAGGTTGTGGCCAGTCCGGCGCGCCCTCATAGATTACTGAGGTTGCACCAAGGATCAGCGGTGCGTACGCAATGTAGGAGTGACCAGTGACCCAACCGATATCAGCAGCGCACCAGTAGACGTCCTCGTCTTTAATGTCAAAGACCCATTTTAGGGTGAGAGCGGTACCAACGGCGTATCCTGCGTGGGCGTGAATAATTCCTTTCGGTTTCCCAGTCGTACCAGAGGTGTAAAGGAAGTATAACGGGTCGTTTGCGTCAAGTTTCTCTGTTTCACATTCGCGAGGCATATCTTTGGTGATTTCATGCCACCAGAAGTCTTTGCTTTGGTTCCAGTTGACTTCATCCCCGGTTCTCTTGTAGACAATGACGTGTTTCACGCTGGGTGCTTCCTTGACTGCTTCATCAGTCTGATTCTTCAAGGGAATTTTTTTACCACGTCGCCAGAAACTATCACAGGTAATCACTGCTTTTGCTTCACAATCGTTCATCCGGTCACGGAATGCAGCTGCACTGAAACCAGAAAACACCACGGAGTGAATCGCGCCGATCTTTGCACAGGCAAGCATTGCAATCGGTAATTCAGGGATCATCGGGAGATAGATACCAACACGGTCTGCTTTCTTAATCCCCATTTTCCGTAATGCATTTGCAAGTTTGTTTACTTCGATGTATAAATCATTATAGGTGAGTTTGCGTACATCTCCTGGTTCTCCTTCAAAAATAAAGGCGACCTTGTTTTTCCGCCAGGTTTTCACATGTTTATCAACTGCGTCATGGACGATGTTGTATTTCGCGCCGACAAACCATTTCGCCCAGGGTGCTTCCCATTCAACGGTTTTTTTTGGAGGTGTGTACCATTCGACAACATCTTTAGAAACTTCTTCCCAGAACCATTCCCAGTTGTCAGCTTTTTTGTACAGGTCGTCGATTGTTTTTATGTTGTGTTTGTCCATCCACTGCTTCACATTCGTGCTATTCACAAATTCTTTTGTTGGTTTAAAAACCCGTTTTTCGTCCATCAGGACAGATATGTTTTCGTCAGTCATGTTTAAACATCTCCCGGTTTCTTCATCTATTTATTCATATTATTATATATATCTAATGTCTGTAGCTTAAAAAGACCCTCGGAACGATGATCCTCAAAGCCGTTCCCTATCCGGTATTAGGGATGTGCCGCAACAGAGTTGTAGTATAAGAAGTTTTTCATATCTTTTTTTAAAAATCTCCTTTTAAAACGCCTATGAACTAACCCCCAGAATTTTGCGGACAAGTGGTGCGAAATCAAACTCTTTTATGAGTTCCATACGCTCGAACATATAGGTGCTGATAAAAGGCGGATGAGAGAGTAAATTATTTTCTTTCAGGAACCTGATTTTATTCATTTCATCTTCTTTATACTCCTGGTAGGTCGGATAGGCTGAGAGGAGAACTGCTTCAAACTTCCTGCTAGCGAAAAAAACGGTTGATGGAGAATTCAATAGTGAAAGCTCATGCGTGCTGGGTGCTTTATTTGGATTAAAACTGATGTGATAAAACGTAAGGATATCCACGCCTAATGTCTTGAGATTTGGCAAGATGAGAACCTGTAGTAATCCGTCTTCGAAGAATTGTTTTTTCATGCGGGCAACCGTATGTCGTGACAGCCCCACGAGGTCTCCGATTTGTTGCGTGGTTGCAGTTGGATGTTCCACGAGCGCGCTGTACACTTTTTTTTCTTTGGTCGTTAATTCTATCTTGGTAACATTGCGAAATAGATCAGATGTCGTCGAGATTTTTTGTATGTCGTCTAACTCGAATAATTTCTGAAGAACGGAAGAGAAATCAAAGAACTTGTGAATATGGCTCGTTTCAAATGGAAAGATCACCTCGTGAGGATATTCTTTTTCCAGGAGCCCTAGTTTACCAAATGTTTCTGTTCGTATCTCATTGATTCGTCCGATGTTCGTGTAGTTTTGGGACAGACTAATCGAGAATCCTTTTTCTTCTTCTCCGACTGAAAAGAAGATTTCATCAAAGACTTCAATGGTTCGTTTGGTTGTTTCCACTCGTTCCTTGAGTGGGATGACTGGGTTGAATTGCATGTAGATGACTGCAAGGAGTTCACAGCCAAGTCGGTTGAGGAGGGGGAAACAGAGACTTCGGTAATATCCTTGTGCAGCGAGTCGTCGTTTGATTGAGGTAAGTGTCGAGAGTTTCACCTGTAATACGTCAGATAGTTCACTGTCTGTTATGTTGGGATACCTGCAAATCCCGTTGAGTACTTTCTTTTCGTTCTTGGTAAGAATTGGGTGATTCACAGTCTCGGAATGGAAAACACCCATAAATAATTTTCTCATATTACTAAAAATATTTTAAAATTTTAGCAATATGCTCATAATATTAAAAATAATACTCTAAAATATGATATCTATGCCTTTGAATTGTCTATGTGAGGAAATCACTACAAAAAGTTTATTAAATCACTTCATATTCCCGCACCGATAGTTCACACGAGAGGTTTGATTATGGGAAAGACAATCACTGAAAAAATACTAACTACCCACATTATCGAAGGAAAACCAGAAAAAGGAAAAGAAGTCGGCATCAAAATCGACCAAACACTCACCCAAGATGCCACCGGAACCATGGCGTACCTCCAATTCGAGGCAATGAATGTTCCAAAAGTAAAAACAGAGCTCTCCGTGAGCTACGTCGACCACAACACGGTACAAATCGGGTTTGAAAACGCAGACGATCACAAATACCTCCAGAGCATCGCCGCAAAATACGGCATCGTCTTCTCACGTGCAGGGAACGGAATCTGCCACCAGGTCCATCTCGAACGATTCGGAAAACCCGGAAAAACACTCCTCGGATCAGACTCACATACACCCACCGGTGGTGGTATTGGAATGATCGCAATGGGTGCCGGAGGACTTGATGTCGCAGTCGCCATGGCAGGCGGACCGTTCTACCTCACCTACCCTAAAGTCATCAAGATCAATCTCACCGGGAAACTCCAGCCATGGGTTGCTGCAAAAGATGTTATTCTAAAAGTCTTAGAAATCTTTTCCACAAAAGGAAACGTCAGCTGCATTTTCGAATACGGAGGCGACGGAGTTAAAACACTCTCCGTTCCAGATCGCGCAACCATCACAAACATGGGCGCGGAATGTGGGGTCACTACCTCGGTCTTTCCCAGCGATGAAATCACCAAACAATTCCTCAAAGCACAAGGCCGAGAAAAAGACTGGGTTGAGCTCAAGGCAGACGACGATGCCTCGTACGATCGCGTTGTTGATATTAACCTCAGTGATCTTGAACCACTTGCTGCAACACCCCACAGCCCTGGGAACGTCAAGAAAATCCGGGACATCGAAGGTCTCGATGTTGATCAAGTCTGTATCGGAAGCTGCACCAACTCCTCATATACTGATATGATGACGGTTGCACACATTCTGAAAGATAAGAAAGTACACCCGAACGTCAGTTTCGTTGTCGCACCTGGATCAAAACAAGTACTAGAAAATATCACCGGAGACGGTGGACTAGCAAACCTATTTAGCGCTGGTGCCCGACTCGCTGAATCAGCCTGCGGGTTCTGCATCGGGAACAGCCAATCCCCTAAAACAGGTGCGATTTCATTACGAACCAGCAATCGTAACTTCCTCGGCAGGTCAGGGACCAAAGACGCACAAGTGTATCTCGTGAGCCCTGAGACGGCTGCTGCATCAGTAATCACCGGAAAAATCACTGACCCACGTGACTTAGAAAAAATCGGCATCAAGTACCAAAAAATGACCATGCCGAAAAAATTCTACATTGACGACAGCATGTTCATTACCCCACCAGCAAACCCTGAGAAAATCAAAATCGTCCGCGGACCAAACATCGGAGACCCACCAAAGAACACCCCGTTGCCTGAGGACATCAAAGCAGAGGTCACCATTAAAGTCGGCGATGAAATCACCACCGACCATATCATCCCCGCTGGAGCTAAAATGAAGTATCGATCAAACGTCCCAAAATACTCAGAGTTCCTCTTCGAAGTCGTCGACCCGAAGTTCTATGAACGCGCTAAAAAAACCAAGGAATCAGGACTCCATAATGTTATCGTTGCAGGCGTCAGCTACGGTCAAGGCTCCTCTCGTGAACATGCTGCCCTCTGTCCGATGTACATGGGCGTGAAAGCAGTCATCGCAAAAAGCATGGAGCGAATTCACAAGGCAAACCTGATCAACTTTGGAATTATTCCCTTAATCTTCTCAAACAAGGACGATTATGCGATGATCGACCAAGGAGATAACCTTGAGATACCTGGGATACGAAAAACCCTTGCAGGCAAAGGAAATGCCGTAAAAGTAATCGATACAACAAAGGAGAAGGAATTTCAAGCGACATTTGATCTTTCAGAACGAGATAAAAAAATCATCCTTGCGGGAGGATCGCTTAATTACATAAAATAAGACAGGAGGATACAATCACATGAAGAAAACACAAGAACATGGCAAAAAAATCAAGGTGAAAAACACCATCGTGGAAATCGATGGAGATGAAATGACCCGGGTCATGTGGAAGATGGTTAAAGAAAAACTTCTCTTTCCCTATCTTGACATGAACCTCGAATACTACGACCTTGGGTTGAAACACCGGGATGAGACCGACGATAAAGTCACTGTAGATGCAGCAAATGCAATAAAGAAACATGGCATCGGAGTAAAATGCGCGACGATCACACCGAACAAAGACCGAATCAAGGAATATACTCTAAAGAAGGAATGGCCAAGCCCGAATGGGACGATTCGAGCAATCCTTGACGGAACCGTGTTCCGCAGCCCTATTCTTGCGAAAAACATTCCACCTTCCGTACGAAACTGGGCCAAACCTATTCATATCGGCAGACACGCGTATGGCGATGTCTACAAAAACCAGGAGATACGCGTACCCGGACCTGGGAAAGGAGAACTATTGTTCACTCCAGCTGACGGCGGACAACCCGTCACACTAACAATTCACGACTTCAAAGGACCAGGAATCATCCAGGGAATCCACAACACTGACAAATCCATCAGCAGTTTTGCCAAAGCATGTTTTACATTTGCATTGGATTCCAAGGTTGACTTGTGGTTTGCAACAAAAGATACGATTTCAAAAACCTATGACGCACGATTCCGACAAATCTTCCAAGAAGAATTCGAGAAAAACTGGAAGAAAAAATACGAAGACGCTGGCATCGAGTACTTCTACACCCTGATTGATGATGCGGTCGCACGCGTTATGAAATCAGAAGGCGGCATGCTGTGGGCATGTAAGAGTTACGATGGTGATGTTATGTCTGATATGCTTGGATCTGCATACGGCAGTCTTGCGATGATGACCTCCGTGCTTGTTTCACCCGAAGGATTCTTCGAATATGAAGCATCACATGGAACAGTACAGAAACACTATTACAAATATCTAAAAGGAGAAAAAACATCCTCAAATCCCATGGCACTTATTTTCGCCTGGACCGGCGCTCTGAAGAAACGAGGAGAGCTCGACAAGACACCCGAGGTTGTGGAATTCGCACAGAAACTTGAAGCTGCATCATTGGAGACCATTGAGGATGGCATCATGACTGGTGACCTGCTTAGAGTCGCGACATCCAGCCCGAAAAACAAACAAGTGTACACGGAAGAATTCATTGACGCGATCGCAAACCATTTGAAGAAAAAAATGTAATGAATGAAGGATGAAGTATGGCACAGAAAGCTATCCGGGAAGCAGACGGGAAACGTATGATAGCCCGTTTGTTGAAAGACTATACGAATGGAAAATACACGATTGATGATACGTTTGTGACGGTTGGACCAGACACCGATCTGAAAACACTCCCAGCCACCTACAAATGGCTCACGAAAGAAAAACTGGTTGTAAAACCAGATCAACTCATCAAAAGACGAGGGAAAAGCAAACTCTTACTCTTGAACGCAGACTGGAACGATGCGGAAAAATGGATTAAAGAACGTATGAGCAAACCAGTTACCGTTGGAACAGTGACAGGGATCCTTGACCACTTTATCGTAGAACCATTCATCCCGCACAACGAGACCGATGAATATTACTTAGCGATCCTTTCAGAGCGAGACGGTGACCAGATTTTATTCCATCATCAGGGCGGTATCAACGTCGGAGACATCGACGCGAAAGCAGCTAGGATGAAAATACCGATTGGCACGTACCCAACCGCTGGGGACATTGAAAAACAACTCCTTGCAAACGTCCCAAAAGAACGGCGTTCATTGATTGTTGGCTTCATTGAGGGGATGTTTAAATTCTACGCTGATCTTAATTACACCTATCTTGAGATCAACCCGTTCGTCGTGAGTAATAACCGTATTTTCCCATTAGATTTAGCAGCGAAACTCGATGATACTGCAGAGTTTGTGAGTGGGAAGAAATGGGGTGGGATTACGTTTCCTTCGCCGTTTGGGCGAATACTTTCCAAAGAAGAAGCATACATCGCGGAGCTGGATTCCAAGACTGGGGCTTCGTTGAAACTTACGATCATCAACCCGGAGGGAAGAGTCTGGACGATGGTGGCGGGTGGTGGTGCATCAGTTATCTACGCTGACACGATCACAGATCTGGGATTCATGAGTGAGATGGCAAATTACGGTGAATACTCTGGTGATCCGAACGAAGAGTTCACGTATCTGTATGCGCGAACTATTCTTGATTTGATGACGCGGAAGAAGAACCCGAAAGGAAAATTCTTGTTGATTGGCGGTGGTATAGCAAACTTCACCGATGTCGCGAACACGTTCAAAGGTATTGTCCGGGCGTTAAAAGAATACAAAGAGAAACTCCGAGAAAACAACGTTAAAATCTATGTTCGTCGAGGAGGACCAAACTACAAAGAAGGTCTTCGGGTCATGCGAGAACTTGGTGAACAACTCGGTGTCCCTATTGAAGTCTACGGACCGGAGACACACATGACAAAGATTGTTTCGATGGCGTTGAAAGGAGGGAAATGATCATGGCAGAAAAAGAGTATATTTTATTTGATAAAGATACCCAAGCCTTCATCTATAACATGCAGACCAACGCGGTGCAGCGGATGCTGGACTTTGATTACGTCTCAGGAAGAAAAACACCGTCTGTTGCTGCGGTCATCAACCCAACTGGGTCTGATAGTTTGCAGAAGTTTTTCTTCGGACCAAAAGAGATTTTGGTGCCAGTGTACAAGTCAATGAAGAACGCAGCGAGCCGACACAAGAACGTTGACGTGATGATCAACTTTGCGTCGTTCCGGTCTGCTGCAGCGTCAACAGAGGAGGCATTCACAATCCCACAGATCAGAACCGTTGTGATTATCGCAGAAGGCGTCCCAGAACGCAGGATGCGGGAATTAGCCGCAAAAGCAAAACAGTTAAACAAAATCATTATCGGCCCGGCAACCGTCGGAGGGATTGTTGCAGGTGCGTTTAAGATCGGGAACACCGGAGGAACCATTGAGAACATCATGGACTCAAAGCTTCACCGTCCAGGTTCAGTTGGTTTCGTCTCAAAATCAGGGGGGTTGAGCAACGAAGCGTATAATATTGTTTCTCAGAACACCGATGGTCTCTATGAGGGGATCGCGATTGGTGGTGACCGGTACCCCGGGTCTACATTGCTTGATCATTTGTTGCGGTTCGAGAAGAACCCTGAGATTAAAATGCTGGTCTGTCTCGGTGAGGTCGGAGGGTCTGACGAATATACGATTGTTGATGCATTAAAGAAAAAACAGATCACCAAACCCCTGGTGATGTGGGTGACCGGGACCTGTTCAAAGGCGTTTAAGACCGAGGTACAGTTCGGTCATGCAGGAGCAAAGGCCGGCTCAGATTCGGAGACAGCTGATGCGAAGAACGCTGCACTGAAAGCAGCTGGTGCGGTTGTTCCGAGCTCCTTTGATGACTATGGTGAGAAGATAGGACTGGTCTACAAAGAGCTAGTGAAAAAGAAAATCATCATACCCAAACAAGAGCCGCCAGTTCTCAAGATGCCCATGGATTATAACACTGCGATAAAAGCAAAATTGGTGAGACGGCCAGCAAACTTCATCTCCACGATTTCCGATGATCGCGGTGAAGAACTGATTTACGGGAACATGCTGATCTCTGAGGTGTTTAAAAAAGATATTGGCATCGGCGGTGTCCTCAGTATCCTATGGTTTAAAAAATTATTACCAGACTATGCAACGAAGTTTATTGAAATGGCGATTATGGTCACTGCAGATCATGGGCCTGCTGTGTCTGGTGCACATAACACCATTGTTGCAACACGAGCGGGAAAAGATTTAATTTCTTCTCTTGTCTCAGGGATGCTTACCATCGGACCACGGTTTGGAGGAGCTATCGATGGCGCTGCACAGATGTTCTCTGAGGCGTATGACGTAGGGAAAACGCCAAATCAGTTCGTTGAGGATATGAAGGTAAAAGCAGTCAATATCCAAGGAATTGGTCATCTCATTAAATCCCTCCACAACCCTGATATGCGTGTGACAATCATCAGTGACTATGCGAAGAAACATTTCAAGAGTACCCCGCTTCTTGATTATGCTCGAGAAGTTGAGAAAATCACCACGTCAAAACGGGATAATCTCATTTTGAATGTGGATGGGTGCATCGGAATCTGTTTTGTTGACTTACTCCGATCAGAGCTGACGAAACAAGAAGCAGACGAATATATCAAAATGGGTGCGTTAAACGGGTTATTCGTTCTTGGTCGCAGCATTGGGTTGATCGGGCATTATCTTGATCAGAAGCGTCTGAAACAGGGCTTGTACCGTCACCCCTGGGATGATATCGCGTACATGCTCCCAGAAAAATAATGAAAAACACGGATAATAAGAGCCATATTCTCTTGGCTCATCTTTCTCTTTTTAAAATATTATTATGATGTTATCTCAAAAACAAAAAGGGAAGAAGTATTATTTCCTGATAATACTCCTGTTTATTTTGTCAGAGTTATTTCAATCGATGAGACGTTTGAGGTTCGTCCTTCTTCGTTGGTGATCGCTTCTGTTCCGATGCGTATTTCTTTGATCTTTGCATCGGTGACAAACCGATTTCTGGTTATCTCTGCTGCATCGACCGCTCTGCTAATCGCTCGGCCACGTGCCTTTATGACCACATCGGTTGACCCGCTGTTGAACTGCGTAACCACTGCCAGAACGTAGCTCATTGGTGGTTTGTTTCCTACATAAATCACGTTTTCTTCGCCTTCTCCTTTTGCTGTCATAAACTATACCTCTCCGGTAGTTCCTAGGTTAATGGGCGGTCCGATGGATGTCATCATTTATAAACATTTCGTAATTTTATATCTTATGGAACTGGAGCGCTCACTAGTTTCTGGATTTTAAAAAGTACGTCTTTCGGATTTTTTCCTAAAACACGGATCATCGGTTCTTTTCCCACGGAACCCGTATCATAAATAATATCAGGTACTCGACCAAGTATGGTGATTGCATGTTTTGTTCCCCATTCCATGGTTGATGGAGCGGTTGGTGGTTCGTCTTTCCGATCAAATGTACCGACAGCAAAACCGATTTTTTTACAGATCTCTACTGTTTTTTGTGAATATCGAATGTTCACCGCTGATCGCATCGTTGTATCAAACGACATCGCAGCAAGAACGATGGATGCAACATGTTTAGAGACGCCAAAATCAATAGTTCCACAGAGAGAGGGTCGTTCTTTGTGTTTGGTGATTCTCCCATCAACTGCACAGATGTCGTTTCGTGTTTTTGCGTTGGGACGGGCGTAGACAAAGTTCATCCCGACCTCAGGGATACACCCTGGTGGGAGGAAAGAGACCATCGTTTCGATCGCGGTCTTTAACTCTAACCAGACCGAGAACTTCTCGTTACTTCGTAGGAGAGGCGGGATCTGGATTGCAGAAGAATGATTGAGAACATCAGAACCTTTCCCTGGAGAATACCCCTGCTGGATCATACTCCAGACGATGTATTTTGCTTTCTCAACAGCATCAACTGGTGATTCTCCTAACGCAAGTAACCCTGTTATAAGAGCGGACAGCGTACAGCCAGACCCATGTGCTTTTTTATAGGGGATACGGGGGAGAATAAACGTATGGAACTGTTTTCCATCAAATAATATATCAACGACGATGTCGTCTTCCAAATGCCCCCCTTTTATTAATACGTACTCTGGGCCTAACTCAAAGATTTTTTTACACGCTTGTTGAACATCTTTCTGTTTTTTGATTTCCATATTAGCAAGGATGCATGCTTCAGGGATGTTCGCCGTAATCATCAACGACCGAGGCAAGAGATATTGCTGCAATGAAGAAACAAAAGTATGATGGGCGAGTGCATTGCCACTGGTCGCAACCATCACCGGGTCAACAACCGGTTTTACATGGTACTCTGATAATTTTTTTGCAACAACCTTCACGATTTCTTCATCGTACAGCATCCCGGTTTTTACTGCAGCAATTGAACAATCATCAAACAGGCTTTCTATTTGATGTTCAATAACATCAACTGGTACTTTGGAGATACTTCTGACCTGTTGCGTGTTTTGTGCGGTCACGCAGGTGATGGCTGTCACCCCGTGTATCCCAAGGTATGAAAAAGATTTCAGATCTGCTTGTATCCCGGCGCCGCCAGATGAATCAGACCCAGCGATACTTAACGCAACCTTTTTTTCCATTCAAACGTCAAATACTGTTCAGATTTATATGGATTCTTCCTTGATAAAATCCCCCATTATTTTCCGACGAGAATGAAATTTTTTGAAAAGAAACGTTCTCTTTATTTGTTTTAGAAAACGATTGCAATCAACAGTACACCATGGTAAACCAGAGGTTAACCGTGGTTAATCAACAGGTAAACCGGTTTGCGTTTCCTTGATATACGGAATAAGATTCCCATCGTCTTGTTCTTCAAAAAGCGGTACTTGTTTCGGTATTGTCTTATGCTCCATGGTTACGTAATTTTTTGCTGTCATGTCCATTCCCTCTAGTGTTTTTTTATGGTCAAGAATCGATAAGAATCAGGATAACAAACAGGCTTGGTAGTCGTGCTAGTGATCCCGATAACTCCTACTTTATCTCTCCAATTTTTCTGTAACCATCGTTGAGTACATATACTTTCGTATTTGTGCAAAAAAACCATGCGTAGTCATGGCAAGAAAAAAAATTTTTATAATAAAAAAGGGAAGGACGCTGGTCTCACTAGGAGGGATGGGATGCACTCTACAACTACCAGCTTAATTCCTTCCAGACCAAAGAAATAGCCACTGTCTTAAGTACCTTGTTTGTAGACGAATATGCAATTAGTTATGCAGGTGCGGCACCACAGATAGATCACTCTCCTGGCAGCTCCGAGTAGGGTTAGATTTATATGCTCTTTTTTTTTACCACTTCCTGGGGAACTGTACATCTTTTACCTCTATGGTATTGATTATGATAGAAATCACCGAGGATAAACCAGGAAAGCAAATACTGCTCTTAGGAAATGAAGCGATCACACGCGGTGCTCTTGAGGCAGGTGTTGATGTCGCAACAACCTACCCAGGGACACCTTCATCGGAGATTGCTGATACGTTTTCTATGATCGCAAAAGAAGCAACCCGGCAGAAAAAAGATCCAGGTTTTTATTTTCAATATTCTGTCAATGAAAAAGTTGCCTTGGAGGTCGCTGCTGCTGCGTCCTTCTGCGGGTTACGGTCGCTTACTTGTATGAAACACGTTGGTCTGAATGTCGCCAGTGACACATTCATGACATATATGTACGTGGGTTGTCGTGGCGGTCATATTATTGTTTCTGCGGACGACCCGTATTGTCATTCGTCGCAAAACGAGCAAGACAATCGGTACTTTGCGTTGTTCGGCGGTGCACCGATGCTTGAACCAACAACACCGCAGGAAGCAAAGGAGATGACTCGGATTGGTTTTGATATTTCAGAGCAGCTCCACCTACCCCTGCTTTTGAGAACCACCACGCGCCTCAACCATGCACGGGGACCAATCATCCTGAATGTGTTGCAGAAACCACGCAAGAAAGGATATTTCACCAAAGATCCTTTACTAGTCACTGTTCCGTCCACTGCACGAGCAAAACACCCGGTTCTTCTCAGACAGCTCGAAGAAGCAGAAAAACTCTCGGAAAAATCACCATTCAATGAAATAATCACGATAGGAAAACCAAAAGACATCGGAATTATCGCCTCTGGTGTCTCCTACACCTACGTGAAAGAAATGGCAGAGGAACTTCATCTCAATGTCAGAATCCTCAAACTCGGCATGACTCATCCGATTCCACGGACCATGTGTGAAAAATTCATGAAATCATGTTCAACTCTCATCATGGTCGAAGAGTTAGAGCCGTTTCTTGAGAACCAGTTCAAGGCACTTGCCTATGACAGTGGTGCTGATGTGAAGATCTACGGGAAATCCTCCGGTCATTTCTCAAGGCTCTATGAGTACACGCCTGATATCGTTGCCGAGGCGTTCTCAAAAATCTTCAAGGTAAAAAACCCGTTCCCAAAACCTGTTTTTTCAAAAATAAAAGTCCCAAGTCGACCACCTTCGCTCTGCCCCGGCTGTCCGCATCGAGCAACATATTACGCGGTGAAAAAAGCAGCACCAAAAGAAGCAATCTATCCAACCGATATCGGGTGCTACACGCTGGGAAAAGCTCCGCCGTTGGAGATGGCTGATGTGCTTCTCTGCATGGGGTCCAATGCTGGAATGGCATGCGGGTTTTCCGTTGCGACTCAACAAAAAATCGTCTCTTTCATGGGCGACTCTACCTTCTTCCACTCTGGAATCCCACCAATCATCAATGCGGTTCATCATAATCACGATGTAGTCATCACCATCCTAGATAACCGAACAACCGCAATGACCGGTCATCAACCACACCCAGGGACACCATTTGACGGTATGGGCAGACCAGCCACACTCATCAACGTCGAAGATGTCGTGAAAGGATGTGGCGTCCAACATATCGAAATAGTCGATCCCAATAAGATCAAAGAGACGACTGCTGCGTTTAAGAGAGCGCTTGAATTCAAAGGTCCGTCTGTTGTCGTGAGTAAATCACCCTGTATTTTGCTTGAAGTTCAGCGGAAGCGGAAAGCCGCAGAAGAAATCCAGTTATATCATATTAATCAGGAGATTTGTAAGCGATGTAAAACCTGCATCGGCAGGTTTGGCTGTCCTGCGTTGTATTTTGCTGAGGATGGAAGCGTACACATTGATGCAGCCCAGTGCAACGGGTGCGGGAACTGCGTGCAAGTCTGTCCCTTTGGTGCGATTTCAGCGGAGGGAAGCACATGAGTAAGAAGATCAGCATTGTTCTTACTGGTGTGGGTGGTCAAGGAGTAATTACTGCTGCAAATATTCTGGGGAAGGCTGCGGTGAAAGCAAAAACCGGGGTGTTTGTCTCTGAGATTCATGGGATGGCACAACGCGGTGGCGCGGTCGTCTGTACCGTACGGATGGGTGATGTCTCCAGCCCGTTGCTTCCCAGTGGCACCGCTGATGTACTGCTTAGCACAGAACCGGTTGAGGCGCTCCGAAATATCTGTTATGTAAATAAGAAAACAAAAGTAATTACCGACATCAACCCAGTAATTCCATTTACCGTCGCTGTTGGTGGGGAGCAATACCCAAAGCTTGATGACTTGTTCAAAGAAATACAAACTCACGCAGAGTTGTACAAAATAGATGCAAATAAGATAGCAAAAGAAGCAGGTGCAGTCATTACAAAAAATACGGTAATGCTAGGAGCTCTTGCTGCAAGTGGTGTTCTTCCGTTTAAAGCCGAGGTTCTGTTAGAGACAATTCTTGAGGATCTCCCTGAGAAATACAAAAACGTCAATAAGAAAGCGTTTGATGGTGGAATGAGAGCAATACAATCAGCATAGCTTCTTATCATACTAAAAAAAAGAAAACCATTTAACAGAATATTTTACTTTTTATCCCATGAAGTCCCAAATCGGTTTTCTCCAACATTCCCTCAGAACATCGACACCAAGGTCAATGACTGTTTTTTTCTTATCCTGAATTACGAGATGTTTTCCTTTGGTTTTTCCAAGCAGCGTAAACGTGGCGTGTTCTTTTTTCAGCAGTTTTTCAAACTCGGTTTGCTTGTCTTTTTTTACTTCTGCAATCCATCTGGTGTTTGATTCTGAAAACAATTTGAAGTCAGTACGTAGTTCGTTACTAATCTCTGAGACGTCGATGGCTGTTCCCCTATCCCCGCCGATCGCCATTTCCGAAAGACATGCAGCAATGCCACCTTCGCTGACATCGTGACATGCAGAGATGTATCCTTTTTTGATGCAAGCTAAGAGTCCTTTCATGCTATGCTGGAGGATCACTGGATCTGTTTTTGGAACAACTCCGCCTTCTACGTTCATGAGCTTGTAGTATTCAGAGCCGCCGAGTTCTTTCTCGGTTTTTTTACCGATGAGGTACACCAGGTTTCCTTCGGTCTTGAAATCACTTGTGATGCAGGTCCTGATGTCTTCGACGATTCCTACTCCAAATATCTCTGGTGTGGGAGGAACCGCGGTTTTCGTAGATTCATTATACAAACTAACATTGCCTGAGACATACGGTAAATAAAGTGCTCTGCCCATGTCGCCAAGCCCTCGACAGGCTTCATAGAACTCACCCATCCGCTCCGGTTTTTCCGGGTTCCCAAAGTTCAGACAATCAAGCAGCGAATCAGGTGTCGCACCGACAGAAACAAGATTGCGGCAGGCTTCATCAACCGCTGAACATGCACCCCAGTACGGGTCACGTTCCATGAACCGTGGGTTCACATCCGCGGTGACCGCAAGCCCTTTCCAGGATTCCTCTAAAGGTTTCAGCACGGTCGCGTCACCATGGGTCTCCAACCCAAGTTTACCCTGCAATGGTTTAATGACCGTGTTTCCTCTTACCTCATGGTCATACTGCCGGATGACCCATTCTTTCGAGGCAATATTCGGTGATGATAATACATTCTTCAATGAATTATTCAAATCAGGCAGAGGGAAGTCTTTATCGGTTTGATTTTGTTTTTTAATACGAAACGGCCGCATATCACAATCATAGACCGGGCCACCGGTCATGAACTCCAGGTCCATCTCAAGGAGTTTCTGTCCTTTGTAAAACACGCGGATGATCTGTTCTCTTATGACGGTTCCAACCACCGCTGCCGTGACATCCCATTGTTTGCAGATATGCAGAACTTTTTCGACGTTTTCTGGTGCAACCAGCATCATCATACGTTCCTGGCTTTCCGATACCCAGATCTCCCATGGCTTGAGTCCTTCTTCTTTCAACGGCACGTTATCCAGATGAATTTCTGCGCCCATGTTCGCGGAGTACGCAAGCTCCCCGGAGACACACGAGAGTCCTCCGCCACCGAAATCTTTGAATCCCTCAAGCAGTCTTTTCCTGTTGCATTCCAGGCAGGCATGAATCACTGGTTCTTTGGTAATCGGGTCTCCGACTTGTACTGCTGATCTGCTGCTTTCCTCACTTTCATCAGTAAGCTCAGCAGAAGCAAAATTAACGCCATGGATCCCGTCTCGACCGGTTTTTCCACCCACATAGATGTACACGTTTCCTGGTGCTTTCGCCCAGCTGTGCACAAGTTCCTCTTTTTTCATGATACCGATACAGCCGACGTTCACGAGACAGTTGCCTGTGTATCCCTCATGGAAATACACCTGCCCTGCAAGAGTAGGGATGCCGATACGGTTGCCGTAGTCACGGATACCATCCACGACACCTTTGAAAAGGTAAACCGGGTGTTTGACTCCTTTCGGAAGTTTCTCCAGTGGATAATCCAATGGTCCGAAGAACAACGGATCAATGTACGCGATCGGCTGGGCGCCCATGCAGAGGACGTCTCGCACAATACCACCAACACCGGTTGCGGCACCACCGTACGGCTCGATCGCAGAAGGATGGTTGTGGGATTCAAGCGCGACACAATAGTAATGATCCTTGTCAAATTCCATGACACCAGCGTCTTCACGGGCAATGATCTGGTTTTCGTCAACATTAAAAACATATTTTTTCAATGGTACTTTTGATGATTTATAACAGCAATGCTCAGACCATGCTTGTCCAAGAGCTTGGAGTTCAATATCGGTCGGATTCCGTCCCTGTTTTCCGAAGTACTCTTTGATTCGTTTCATCTCGGGAAGTGCTAACGCGAGCCCCATCCGGTTGCTGATTTCGAGTAACTCTTTGTCAGAGGCAGCTTGCAGTTGTATTTCATAGGTTTCAATATCTGCTCTGAGTTTTTTGAATAAGCTGTCTAATTGCACAACAACTCCCCTTCTTATTTTTCTTCAATTGTTATCTCATAGTCATGAATCACCGGGTTGGTGAGTAACCGCTGGCAAATCTGTTCGACGTCTTTTTTCACCTGGTTTTTGTCTGTTCCATCGACAGTGAGATCAAAAGTCCTGATGGTTTTCGCGTTCTTTACTTTCGGAAAACCAAGGAGATGGATCGCTTTTAGGGTGTTAACACCCTCTGGGTCTGAGATGCCTTTCTTGAGTTGGATGGTTACTTTGGCTTCGAACATAGGATCGCGTCGCCTAATCTGAAAATAGATAGATTAAAGTATCGTTCCTCAGAGTTTTTTAAACACTGTTAAAACCTGTTTTTTAAAATCTTCAAGACTTCCGTTGTTCGGGATGATGATATCTGCGTTGGCAATGACCTTTTGCAGGCCCCAGCGGATCTCCCGTTTATCCCGCTCCTCTAAATCTTTGAGATTCTTGCTGTCATCGGTTCTTCCTCGAGAAATCGCTCTTTTTCTTCGTAACTCATCTGGTGCATCAATCGCAATTACTAGGAACTCCATCCCAAGTTCTTTTTTAAAATATTCGATTTCCTCCATGTTTCGTACGCCATCGATAACGAGAAGAGGTGATTTTTTCAAGGAGCGAATTTTTTCTACGGTTCGTTTCGCCCAGATGTTCATGCCGTGTTTCTCACGCATGCTGTGTGCGACGTCTCCGACGTTTTTGTCATCGAGTGGTTTTCCTTGTCGTTTGGTTTCCTCCCAGACCATATCACCCATTCGGATAACCGGGATTCCTTTGTCTTTTGCGAGTTGAACTGCTTCTGATTTTCCTGAGGCAGGCATGCCGGTGAACGCGATGATTTTCATTGGTTCTCCCTTCTTTTGATAATAATGAGTGCAGGGGGAGCGATTTGAACGCTCGTGTGCCTACGCAACAGGGTCTCTCAGTGCTAAAGCGTACAGTACGCCCAGATTTCCGCTGTTCGCTGGTTTTTATATATCGCCTGTTTATCACAGCCACTTACGACTACTTTCTTTTTATTTCGGAGAATTCTCAGATGTTTTCTAACAGACGATGCTGAAAGATCAAGATCATACGCTATTTGACGAACGGTTTTAACTTTCTTTTTCAACAGTTCCAATATCATTCTTTCTGATTCTCCTCTTCCGTTTTTATGTGGACCGCCAATATGGTTCCTTAAAATGTGACGGAACATCTTGTCGTGGCGAGGATCAGGTAATGGCCCAACTAAATTATACAATTCTTTTCGTTTATCCGCTCGAAAACTAATACACCACTTCGTATGGTTTGAATATTCTTTTTTTCGTAGTGGATGGACGAAATCCCAGGCATGGGCTATTTCCCAGAGATAAACAGCGTTTTTCTTACTGGTGTACGTAATCGTAATAGACCCATCTGCTCCAATAGCACCTTCATCAATTATTGCTTGAACAATTATTGCAGCTGCAACATCTTTGTTCTTTTTTGCTATTGTTGAGATTCTATTCACGATTCTATGCCTCCAAGCACTCCTAAGCCCTGCCCCTTGGACCAAGCTCGGGTACCCCTGCATTTCTGCATACCGCTAATATAATATCCTACTGAAAAATGTTTGTAAAGGGAACTCAATTTCTGCTTAAGGGGTTTTTACTTCGGCAGTTCATGTAAAAGCAATTGTTCCCCGTACTTGTAGTAGCACGCGTCGCAATATTTCCGTGCGATAAGAGAATGGATATGTCCGGTGGCGCCTTCTTCGACATAATGAAGGTCATTTGGAAGGATTTGTTTATTGCAGTAAATACACACGGTGGGAAATTGCGAATGGCGTTTTATCAAGCGTGTTTCAATTATTTTTTCCATCATCTCTCCTCCTATTATATTCCGCTGTTAAGGTATTAAAACTTTCTGTTTCCCCTGGGGTGCGAACGAGAGGATGTACTAGATTTAAGTATAAGCAACAGTATTCCCGAAAGATACTCCTCCATCAGTGGTGGTGGTTGCTGTTTATAGCGAGGTGGGGTAGTCAGGAAATCCCGACGGGCCCATAACCCGTAGACCAATGGTTCAAATCCATTCCTCGCTACTTTCTTTTTTTTCACCAAATTTATATAGATATTTCTTTTCCCATGGTTCTGTGAAAAAAAATCCGTCAGAGCGGTTTTGGGAGATAGACTTTCTCCGTGGCATCGCAATCTTCTTGATGATTGTGTATCATCTTGTTTTTGATCTGAATTACTACGAACTGTATAGAACAAATTTGAATTCACTGCCTGTTCTGCTGTTTTTGTATCCGATTAGCACTTCATTTCTGTTGCTTGTCGGTATTTCTCTGACGCTCAGCAATTCACGAGCACGGAGCACGCTTTCGACACAGCAGATGCGGGGTAAATTCCTTAAAAGAGGCGGAGGGGTTTTTGGGTTGGGACTGTTGATCACGGTGGTCACCTGGATCTATCCTCATGACGGTTACATTGTCTTTGGTGTACTTCACTGCATTGGCCTTTCAATTATTCTTGCGTACCCATTAGTTCGGTTTCGTACCCCAACACTCGCTCTTGGAATTCTTTGTATCATCATTGGCGTTTTTCTTCAAACCACGGTGACTGTTGATTTTCCATGGTTACTCTGGCTTGGGCTTATTCCATCCCACTTTTCCACCCTTGATTATTTTCCCTTGCTCCCCTGGTTTGGTGTTGTGTTAATCGGCGTTTTTCTAGGGAATAGTTTGTATCAAAACAATAAAAGAAAATTTTCATTGAAAGATCATTCACAGTTCATTATCAGTCGAGGGGTATGTTTTTTAGGAAGACACTCGCTGATCATCTATCTGCTCCATCAACTCATCATCGTATGTTTGCTGTATTTTATTCATCTTGTTGTAAACGGTTCACGTATCGTTTGATCCGCGAGATTGTTCCAATTAAATGAACCTTTTTTGTGTTTTCCGATGTCTTAAAATCCCGCAGCATCCAAAACACATGATCAGCGACCTCAATTGCTGATTGTCTGTTTTCGTATTGTTCATATAGATCAATGAATCGGAGGATCTGTTGTTTGATGTCTACTGTTTCTTGGTTGAATATCCAGGGGCAGTGTTGTGCTTCTCTTCCGATCATGACCAGGTCACAACCGGTTTTTTTTAAGAGAGTAAGTCCATCGGTGTAGCTGGTGACGTCACCGTTTGCGATGACCGGGATATGGACTTTTTCTTTGGCCTGTTTCATGATGGTCCAGTTGACTTTGCCTGCGTACTGCTGATCTGCGGTTCTACCATGGATACAGAGTGCTTGTGCTCCAGAATTTTCTATTAACTGTGAGACTTTGACGCCGTTGATGTTCTGGTTGTCCCAGCCAATGCGAATCTTCGCGGTCACTGGTTTATCGGTTGCCTCAACCATTGCTCTGAGAATACTCTCTAGTTTTGGGAGGTCTTTTAAGAGTGCTGCACCGCATCTCTTCGTCAGGTAATCTTCTTCGATGCAGCCGACATTCAAGTCAATGATATCCGCGAACTCTTCAACTGCGTGAACCGCTTTGACAAGAATGTTTTTTTCGCTCCCAATGAGTTGAACGGCGACTGGTCGTTCCGTGTCTTGGATGTTCAGGAACTGTTTCACTTCATCTGATGTTTTTTCGCTGATGATGTCTGAATCGATCATTTGTGTGTACAGCAACCCAGCGCCGTTTTCTTTGCACAGCATTCGAAACGCAGTACAGCTAATGCCAGCGAGTGGTGCAAGAACGAAACGATTCTGTATCTCAACAGTTCCAATTTTCATAGGGCACAACAGGGAATGGTTTAACGATAGGTTAACCCTAGGCGCGGGACTTCCACACCGGTTCCTTTCTTGACAGTGCCGACGAGTTTTATGGTGGCATCAGAATGTTTCTTGAGGATTCTCATTGTCTTATCTGCATCTTCTTGTGCGACTATTACTGCAAATCCCATACCCATGTTGAAGATCTGGTACATCTCCTGGTCATCAATGTTCCCGTATTTTTGCAGGAATGCGAAAATCGGTTGTGGTTTTAAAGGGTCTTCAATCACATACTTTACATTTTCTTTTAATCGAGGAATGTTCCATAGTCCGCTCCCGGTGATATGGGCAAGCCCATGGACGTCGATTTTCTTGAACAACTCGATAATTTCTTTTACGTATATCCTGGTTGGAGTCAGCATGACTTCACCAATGGTTTTCCCGGGGTACAGCCCATCTGGAAACTTGTCAGTATACGAAAATCCAACTTCTTCAACGACTTTCCTAGCAAGTGTATACCCATTGGAGTGAATCCCGCTGCTGCTCAGTCCGATGATGATGTCGCCAGGGTGAATCTTATCGCCAAGGATGATCCGTTTTTTTTTCACATAAGCAAGGCAGGTTCCCGCAAGGTCAAACCCTTTAATCAGTTCAGGGAGGTCCGCGGTCTCTCCACCGACAATAGAAATATTGGATTGTTCCGCGCCTTTCTCTAGTCCTTTCCCAATTTCTTTGGTGATTTTTGGGTCTGGGTCGTCCATAGCCAGATAATCGACAAACGCTAAGGGCTCTGCTCCGACGCATAACGCGTCGTTGACATTCATTGCGATGCAGTCAATCCCGACCGTATCCCATTTTTTCAAGGCTTCAGCTATCTTGACTTTGGTTCCGACACCATCGGTACAGAGAACAAGCGCGTAGTCGCCAAATTCGATAAGTCCTGCATAGTGTCCACCCATTGGTTTCCCAATGGTTCCTTTTCGTTTTGTGGAAATGCTGGAGAGGAGTTGTTTGATTGCTTCTTCCTTTTCATCAATATCAACACCGGAGTCTTTGTAGGTCATTTTCTTCAAGAATGATCGCCCTGTATTGCGAAACCACATGGCTGTGATAAACTTTTTTATGCTGGTTGGGTTGTCATGGTTGTGAAGATGTTATCTGATCTCGGGGAACGGGCAGCGATTCAGCGTATCGCAGAGATTCTTACCAAAGGAACAAACAGCAGGGGGATTGGTGATGACTGCGCCGCGATTGATCTAGGAAAAGAGTATTTGCTGGTCACTACTGATATGATGTATCAGCGGACCCATATTCCTGCGCAGATGACGCCGTATCAGATGGGGTGGTTCCTTGTCGCTATTAATCTTTCTGATATTGCAGCGAAAGGGGGAACCCCGCTTGGTCTTGTCCTTTCGTTTGGACTTCCGAAAAAAACCTCTGAGCTGTTTCTCAAAGAGCTTACCAAAGGAGCAGATGCATGCGCAGTTGCTTTTGGAACAACGATTGTCGGGGGAGACACGAAGGAGACGAACGAAATAACGTTGTGTGGAACCGCGTTTGGTACCGTTAAAAAAGACGAGTTTATGTCACGGACCGGTGCGCGTCCTGGCGATGTCGTCGCAGTGACAGGAACATTGGGAAAAGCTGGTGCTGGGTATTATGCGTTGAAACATCATAATTTTAAAAAAAAGCTTTCCAAAGCATTGTTAGAACCTGTTCCAAAACTGAAGGACGGACGATTGCTCGCGCAGCAGCATTCTGTGACGTCATCGATGGATTTATCTGATGGGTTATCCGCTTCGTTATACCAGCTTCAGGAATTCAATAACATCGGGTTTGAAATCAAGAAGAGTGCGCTCCCGCTTGCCTCAGAATTGTGCGAGCTTATGGATAAAAATCATGGTATTGATCCATACTCTCTCGCATTGCATTTCGGTGGAGACTATGAACTCCTGGTAACGATACCGCACGAGAGATTTGAACAAACAAAAAAAATGTTAAAGAAGCATGGTGCTGATCTGACTGCGATTGGGATAGTTACAAAGAAAAAGGATATTGTTCTGCTCGATGGGGAGAACAAACGGATTTTAGAAAATAAAGGATATGAGCATTTTAAAAAGCATAATTTTTAAGAGAAGAAATCAGGTAAGAACTGTTCAACAAAGGTTTTAAAGGAGTACAGAGAACCATACTATACTGAGAAGAATGAAATACAAATGGATTGTCGCTCTCGCGGTTATTGTTGTTCTTGCATTACTCGTCGGTGCGTTCTCAGGGTTTTTTGGCCAGAATTTTAATCTTCGTCTGTTAAACGGGAAGCCGACCGTCACCATCACCTATCCATCCAACGGGGCAACGATTGCACGGTTGGTGATGATCAGTGGGACGGCTAGCGATCCTGATAAAGAGGATAACATCAGCAGCGTGGAAATAAAAATCGGTGAGGATGATTGGGCTACTGCAACGGGGACAACACTCTGGAGTTACGACTGGACCACGTATACCTCCCAGAACGGGATGTACACGATCAGCGCACGCTCCTACGATGGCAAAGACTACTCCGAGATAAAATCAATCACTCTCACTGTTAATAACCCAACATCTATTGACTCTGGTTCTCACAAATGGGCGATTTTTATCGCAGCTGCAAACTTCCCTGAAGAAAATGACACGAAACTCGGGAACGGTGGTCTGTATCTTGCGGAGGACATGGCAGCGTATCTCATTGAACACAATCAGTATCCAACGTCAAATATCATGATTCTTTTTGATGACGGCTGGATTCGCAGCGACAACGGGTATGGAACCAAAGAAAAAACATTGCAGGCGCGGTACCATAAGTACGACATGACTTACGGGAGTGCGATAACAGCAAACGTCCTTGCCTCCTTACAATATCTCATAACTGAGTCAAATAAATACCCTGACAGTGAAGTATTTCTCTGGATTTTCAACCATGGTGCTGGGAATCAAAAACAATCACTCACTGGAGGAAAAATCCTTCAGAGCAGCGAAATATTCCTCTGGGATGACACCGTGACTGATAAAGAACTCGGGGATATCCTTGCTCCACTGGAGTCCAAGAAAGCAGCCATCCTGATTGACGCGTGTTACGCGGGTGGGTTTGCAGACCGAACCATTCTCAACCTCCGTACATCGTTGTTGTTCCGATCTGGAATTCCCCACGATGGACGAATCGTTATCTCGGGTACCAGTAAGTTCCGAACAGGGTATGCAAGTACGACCCAGGGACCGATATTCTCTCTGTTATGGTTTAAAGGGCTCTCCAGCGGGAAAGCAGACGGCTTCAGACCAGGATTATTTGATCGAGGCGTACCACGAAACCTGAAAATGTTCCAAGATGGGAAAGTGTCCGTCGAAGAAGCATTCTATTATGCCCGCTACCAGCTTCGCACCGATGAGAAATACCAAGATTTTAAATCCATGCAGCCACAAATCAACGATGAATATCCGCACCGTGGCTTCCTTCGGAACAGAGGCGAACTCATACTATAAGAACATTAATAAAGCCTCAATCATTGAAAACCCTAAAATGAAAAAAGAGGCAGCGTTTTGGAAATCAACCAAGAATGATATGGTGCAGTGTGTACTCTGCCCGCATCATTGCGTTATTGCTCCTGAAAAACGCGGTATTTGTGGTGTTCGGAAAAATGAACACGGAAAACTATTCACCCTTATTTATGGAGCATGTTCTTCTGTTGCTGATGATCCGATTGAGAAAAAACCACTGTATCATTTCTACCCAGGGTCTCTTGTTCTCTCTTTAGGCTCGGTTGGGTGTACCTTCAGATGTGACCATTGTCAGAACTATCATATTTCTATGGCGAGCCCAGAGGAGATGTCACTGCAGGATATTCCTCCGGAAAAAGTCAGTGAGATTGCAAAGGATCATGGCTGCAGAGGCGTCGCCTGGACGTATAACGAGCCAACCATCTGGCATGAGTACACGTTGGATACCGCGAAATTGGTGAAGAACGCCGGATTGTATACGGTCTATGTCACCAACGGGTATATCGAGAAAGAACCACTAGAAGAGATAGCTCCGTATCTCGATGCCATGAATATAGATGTGAAAGCATTCCATGACGAGTTTTATAAAACGATCTGCAAAGCCAGATTGGCGCCAGTCCTTCAGACCTGTGAGCGTGCGAAAAAACTCGGGATACACCTTGAATTAACCTACCTAGTGATCCCCGGTTTCAATGATACTGCTCAGGAAATCAAAGAGTTTTGCCAATGGATCGGAGAAAAACTCTCAACAGATACACCAGTGCATTTCTCCAGGTTCCACCCAGATTACCAGATGACCAACATCACGACAACCCCCACCAGCACACTCCTTTCCAGTTATCAAATAGCTAAAGAAGTTGGCCTTCAGTTCGTGTATCTCGGGAATATTGTGCATAGCGATTACGACAACACCTACTGTCCCTCCTGTAAAAACCTTCTGATTGAGCGGTACGGATTCTCCGCCCAGATAAAAGGCCTGACAAAGGAAAGATGTACCAGATGCGGAGCCACCGTCCCCCTTAAAATGGTGTAATTTCTGTCTTTTTTTCCTTCTGTTGAATTAAAACCCCTTGAAATATATAAAATGAGGAAAAATTTAATAAAGGTGGAAGCATATTTATCATTATAGTACAATAACTGTAAATCAAGGTTAAATGTACAGGTGACTCTATGAAATCTTTAAAAAAGAACGATAAAATCATCATCATTGTCGCGGTTGTAATCCTTGTTATTGCAGGTGTTAGCATTGTGATGTACCAGTCACCAAAGACCTCAAATGTCCCCCCTTCAACAATAACGAGTGAAAAAAACTATGATGTCATCTGGACACTACGAACTGACACTCTGAATACAATTTCAGAGTTCGCAGGAACGAAATCCCCTTATCAAGGAACGATGACGATACAGGAAGGAAACGTGAAGAGTATCACGTTTAACCTCAGCTGGACCGATGATCGTATGACTTTCATGAAACGAATGGGATTAGACCGCCTGACCTTAGAAGTGACCACACCTGATGGCGTTACTTTTACGGAAACAAATACAAGTGCACCAATCACGGGAGAAGGAACCATCACATATACTGTGTCAACAGGTATTATCCCCCCAGTATCACTCAAAGCAACTGATGAAAAAACTGCACAAGCAAAACTCAAAGAAAAACCTTATTACGATGATACGTGGACTAATAAAGACATTAACATCAATGTCTATGTGCAAATCGGTGAACTTCGTATCGTGAAAAGACTCCGTGATAAAGGAAATGACTTTGAGTTAAAAATAACCTATCAGTACTACGACGGAACCCTAAAAGCGGATACAACCAAAAACACTGGCGGAGACTCCAACCCACCACCAGAAGACCCCTGGGTCGAACCACCGTACATATCAATGATTATTAACACCGGCTGCGGCAGATACGTCTAATAGGTATTAATACTTGAAACGGAGCAGTGCTGCGACTCCTCCGATTCCTTCAAATTTTTTTCCAGCCTCATGCATGGTATTAATGATAATAAAATCGCTATGTGTTTTTCTCGCGAGTTCTAACAAGTGTTCCCCGTTCTTACTTCGTACCATCACATCCGAAATAAGCAGTTTTTCTGCAGCACCCCGTGACAATGCATCTTCCACTTCGTTCAAGCCGTAGGTTACCCGCCCGTCTTTTTTGATCTCCTCAAAGAGTTTTTCAATTGCCTGTGTCTCTTTTGACACCCGGTTTTCTTTCGTGATTTGTTCAACAATCCCAACCTTGAGTGCTTCATGGACACCATTCATGCCAGCGTTCGCGGTCGCATGCGTAAGACAGTTCTCAAACAGTGCAGGTTCTTTTTCCTTTCCCGCTCTCATTAAATGCTCTCGTGTAAACCCAGGACCAATGACGACAAGAGGGGAATCAGGTTTTTTTACGGTTTTTATTACGGAAAGAATTTCACCGTAATACTCCTGCGTCGTCTCTTTACTTTCATACATCTTCCCGGATCGATGCGCGTCAATCTCGGCAACAAGTTGCACCCCGCTCTGAAACAACAGAGCTACTGTTGCAGCATCATCATCAAGGCACACAAACACCAGCATCGGCTGCGTCCGTTGCAACACTGCCTCATCAATCCGCTGGAGCTGATGACCTCTCCATTGTTCTTTTGTAATCGAAAGAGGTTGCATCTCCTCCGCATCAACATTAAACGTGTGATATGACCCAAGGTCCTGCGGGCCTTCCTCAATTACGCCTTGCACGCGAAGCCTGTTTGAGAACTCATGAAACGTGACTTTTTCAACCCGGATTCCGAGTTTCATTTTTTTCTTCTCTGCTTTCTTAGCCCGGAGCTTATCTGCTTTTTCATCCTCCGAGGTCCGAAACGTCACTGCACGAACAAGATCCCCCTCCTGTATGATGTTGTATAAATGCCAGATATCATCAAGGTTCTCAGGCACCAGTTTGATTTCGCCACTCTTCGGGTCTTTAAAGATAATCTTCACAATCATTCACCTAATGTAGTTCAAATCCCACGGTTTTCACCACGGCAAGCTCCCCCGGTGGAAGCACCTTTTCTACCGCATCAGTTGAGACGTCAAAGACTTTCGCGAGTTTTTGTGCAATCGCGCTTTTCTTCGTCACACCAGGAATAAGAATAGCGTATTGTTTTGCTCGTGTCGCAACCGATACGACAGGGCCACCCATGAGCTTTTCCACGTCTCCAACAGTAACAAGACCGACAGCAACCTCGAGTTTACACCGATAGTAATTACGCTTTCCCCGGATCATAAACGCACCTTTTGGTACATACTCTCCACTCTCCGGCGTCTTACTCACCTGCTCCGGCAGCACCCAATATGCTGATGCCTCACCAAACTGGTTCCACGCTCGCGAATACGACGCAGCAAACAGACATGCCTCCTCAAGTGTTTTCTCAGAAATTGGGAGCTTCTCATCCTTCACCCCTCTACTTTTGATGACACAGCTGGGCGCGCCATGGATGTCAGCATGCGCATACCGGTCACCATCTGAAAGATATTTCTTCACCACGAGATCGTTACTTGAAGCATCTCTCCCTGCAACCACCAGGTTCCCCTCCGTTGAGACAAACCAGCGGAACCGTTCAAACCACCATTGTTTCTCATGTTTGACTTCTTTTTTCTCCTCCACAACATCAGTTTCCTTCAGTGTCTCCAGTTCACGTTTTGTTTGAACGACCGCCTCATCTGCCCCCTTCAATTTCTCCTGAAGCTTTTTACCCTCCCCGTACATCTGCGCTGCGTTTTCAGAAACGCTTTTACGGAAATCCAGTGCGACTTCAACGCTGTTTCCTTTCCCATCAGTAACAAATACAACCAGTTCGTTGGCGGTCGGATCAAACAGTTTCACCAACGGATTCTGACGGATTTTGCTGATTCCATCCACTTTTTCTTTTTGTCTTAGTAGTACTGTAATCTCTTGTAGGACTTTCTCGCATGTTTGATAATTCAAATAAATAAGGTCTGCTTCGAGTTTCTTCTGTGCAATACTTTTCTTGAATCCTTCAATTAATTCCTCCTGTTGCACTTGCTGTCGCTGTAGCTTCTCGATGTTCTTCCGATGTTTGGCTTCCTGCGGTTTTAAAACTTTTCGAACGTGAATAAACGGTTCAAGAGCTTTAGAGAAACTCACGGTTGGCTCAAATTCCACGCCGGTATAACTCAGAAAAGGTACAGGCAGGATATCAATGACGGTGCCATCCTTCTTCACAAGCACCGGTTGAATTTTTCTTTCTTGAAACACTGTTAAGAACTTCTGCAGTTCATCATATATTTTTTTAATAGACATCTCATTTACATCTGATACTTTTGTATTTTTATCAAGGCCCGCACGAACACAGATTTCCTCCGCATACATCCCGCTCAGATTCACTGCGGTTGCAAGCGTTCGAACAAGGTCCTTTGAACTCTTTGTAAGTAACTCTTGAAAATCTTGTTCAGTTAAACGAAACGGGTTCGTCTGAGATGGCGGCGGCAGATACATCTCACCACTTTTAATTAGACGAGACGCCCATTCCTGCTTGATAAGCGGACGGATGATTCTCCCCTCGGGGTTAAGAAGAATAACATTCCCCTTGGAAAACAACTCACACACCAGCGTGTAGTCCCCTTCTTTTCTTCCGATCTTAATCTTTATGATACGATCGAATTCATGTTGTGTAATCTCACTGATCTTCCCATTGAGCAGATATTTCCGCAGCGTCATCGCAAACAGCGATGGTTTCTCTGGGGCTTCAAACGGTTTCTGGGTAAGGCAGAGGAGTTCTCCGTTTCTTATGAAAATTGATTCTTTTTGATTCGCTGTTTTCAGTTTTACTCTCAGCAGGATCTCGTCGCGAGTGAGTTGATAGATTTTTTCTACATAACATCCAATCAGGTCTTGAAGGTCTGAGACAATGACGTAGATGTCAAATGATGCAAGTCCTCGTTCCATAACTAGCATAACATTATCTATTTCAACGTTAAAAAAGAATAGGATTGGATTTCAAGTTAAAAAACAGAGGCGTCGAAAACCCATTTCATCATTATCCATCTCATTTATAAGATTTGGAATATACATCATTGGATTATTTAATCTTTTTAAAAATATTGATGAAACGTATCTCTCTCCAATCCGATGAATTTCTCCCTAATTGATCGTAGACCAGAACGGTGATCTGGTGTTTTCTTAAAGAGAATTTGTTGAACTGCCATTTGAACGGTGCTTCGGTATCGGTAAAGACCAATTTTCCGTCATAGTAAAACTCAGCTCGTTCAATTGGCACAGTTGCGTAATCGACTTCTGCCCAGATCCAGATATCATTAATCACGGTTGTCTTGAATTCATCGATTGCGCGTTTTCTCATTCCAGCATTATAGAGAAAACCAACGCGCGGTGAGGTAATACGAACCTGCGGTGGTGTTTCAGATAGATCAGCTAGATATGCGAGTGTTGCTGCGATAATCCGAGTGGTGTTGACCAGGTAGCTAAGGTTCACGTTACTGAGGTTGTCCCTTGCTGAATGGAAATTTGGGTCCTGGTCTCCTTCCCAGCAGCAGATAGACTCCCAGCCATATGCGAGAAACGGTGCGTGATCACTCCCGCTCATTCCGTGTCGTACTCTATTGATCGTGCCACGATTTACAGTGAGTCCAATCGTATAATTATTGTTGATGGTCTGGAAAATATCAGCGACCCAACCAGCATCCTCGGTTGCTGTTACGGTCATCGTTCGACTCCCTTCATCATGCCCGATCATATCTGCATTAATTTCCACAAGAATGCTGTCATTCCGCTCGTACGATTCTTTTGTGTATGCGCGACTGCCAGCAAGTCCGATTTCTTCACCTGAAAAAGTCACAAATTTAACGGTACGTTTAAAATCAAAATGGCTTAGTGCGTAGGCCGCGGCCAGCACGGCGATGGTCCCTGACCCATCATCGTTTGCCCCCGGTCCTCGGGCAACTGAATCGTAATGGGCGTTAAAAATGATAGCTGAATTGTCCATGATATTTGTTCCAGTTAAGGTTCCTTCAACGTTTTGGCTAGTGTAGAAATGATGATAGTAACGGGTTCCCCACGCAGTCCAGTTTTGATATCGTGCTATCAATCCCAAGTCTTTGAATTCTTGGTGGATATATTGAGCAGCTTTTTCACAGCCGTAGGTTCCAGTCATGCGTGGCCCAAATCCAACGATGGTCTCAAGGAATTCCAAAACGAGAGTTTCATCGATCATTGAAAGAATCTCATTGATTTTTTCTGCCTCCATGGTATTTAGTTTTTGGTTCGTAAAGGATGGTATTGTTGAATCGTTCGTTTGTGAAAACGAGATTGATGATGCCGAGGTGCTCAGTAAAACAACGATGAAAAGAACGATTGCTGTTTGCAGGGTACTGACCGATGATTTCTTCGAATCTAATAAGAGCTATTAATATTATATAGTTTTGCTAATAGAAATTAAAAAAGTGGTTTTTTAGAGTCTTCTTTTTGGAGGCGGTCGTTGTGCGATTTTTTTGATGGTTTGTAGGAGTATATTGATATCAAATGGTTTGGTGATATAATCGTTGATATAGGGGTAGATTTCGTTGAACTCGTCTCCTTGAATACGTTTTGCGGTAAGAACGATGATGATGTTTTGGTCGATGAATCCATCGATAGTCATTTTCTTTATGGTTTCTACTCCGTCCATCATCGGCATCATAAGGTCAAGGATGATAATTCCCTGGAAGCCTTTTTCGAGTTCAAGGAGGCAATTTCTCCCGTTCTCAGCGGTGGTGACCTGAAATCCTTGACTTTCAAAGAGCTCTCGGAGACTGTAGACGATATCAGGATCGTCGTCGACAATCATAATCTTTTTTTGATAGTATTCTGGTTCATTCATATATATATCGTTAACATTTTTTGCTATATAACATTACTTCGTCCGAATGTCAAAACGGGTAAAAACCAACAGGCGTGATGGGATAGGAAGAGGCACCTCATGGAAAATGAGAGATGGGATGCTTTGGGGGAGAAGAGGTACCTCATGATATTAGGAAGGACTTTTTAATTCTCTTTTTATTCAGAAGGATGGGATGTGGGAAGAGACGAGGAGAAAAGGTGCTGCTGGATTTTTTGTTTGAAGATTGTGCGCTCCCCCAGGCGGATACTTGGATGGGCAAGTATTGCAGCGGTTGTGTTAGAGGAGTTTTCATATTTTTTAATCCCTTCACCACTTTGCCATGCGTTTCTGCCTGGCAATACCTACATCCAACATACAATATATAAACCTTTCCGTCTTTGCATGGCAGAACTGACTGGCGATAACGAAATGCATAAATAGGTACGAGCCGATAAACTGCCGTGGAGAGTTACCAAGAGGAATTGGCACAGATAAAAACCATTCTAAAAAATAACCCGAAAGGCATGACGGTCACCGATATCGCTCGAGAGATACACATCAACAGAAACTCTGTTGCAAAATACCTCGATATCCTCCTTATCTCTGGTCATGCAGAAATGGTCACATTTGGTCCAGCAAAAGTCTTCTTTCCATCTTCCCGAATCCCGCTGTCCGCACTGCTGAAGTTCACCCACGATTATATCGTGCTGCTAGATCGAGAATTGAAATTCTTACAGGTGAATGAAAACCTGCTGAGATTCTTAGGTATACCCCGGGAAAACATCATCGGTCACCATATCGAAGGTTTCTCCCTTTCTCTCTTTCAAATACCTGAACTGGCACAAAACGCAAGACGCGCACTCGATGGAAAAGAACTCACCATCGAAAAACATTATAGAAATGATGACGGGGAATGGTACCTGAGAATCAAACACATTCCAACGACCTTTGATGACGGAGAACCAGGCGTTACCCTCATTATTGAAGATTTCACAGACAGGAAACAAACCGAAGAAAAAATGAAACGCGCGATCCAAGAATGGGAGACAACGTTCAACGCAATCACCGACATGGTGTTCATTCAGGATAATGAATTTTCTATTCTTCGAGCGAATCGATCGTTTGCCGACTTTCTCCATATGATGCCTGAAGAATGTGTTGGGAAAAAATGCCACCAGCTCCTGCATAACATGAACGGTTCACATTCTTCCTGCCCCTATACGCAAGTACAACAAACAAAAAAACCTACAACTGTTGAATTCTATGAACCGCACCTCGGTAAATATCTTGAGGTCTCAGCCTCGCCGATTTTCACCGATGATGGTGAAGTCACTGGTTCCGTACATATTATAAAAGATATCACCGAACGGAAAAAGAAAGAATAAAGGTTTGGTGGACTGTTTTTATGCAATTCCTGCAGTGGAGAGGAGACGGAACGTTACCAAGATAAGAAGGGTAAGGATCGCATTTGTTTTCAGGTCGAAAACCTTGACCCATTCCAGCAAAGCGATAATGATATACGCGAGAACTAGTAGAAGGATAAGTTGGAGAACGATGATTCCAACGGTAAAAAGAAAGTTATTCGTATCAGTAAGGTGGAAAAGGAATTCCCAGATAGTCGCAAAATAGGCTAGCAACCCAATGGTGAGTTGTGCTTTTGTAATCTCTCGCATGGATGTTGTGAGTGCATATTTATTTATAAAGATTGTTCATGAGAATTATATTCGGCTGAGATGCTACTTATTCCAGACTTGTCTGTATCGCTATTTTCACGGCATCAACCATTGTCTGAAGCGACATACCTTGAGGATCTTGCGAATCCAGCAACGGGACATGAATGAACCCTACTTTTATCGTACGGTTTTGGTCATTGGCATAACCTAACATCTGATAGAACAACGCATTGCACACGTAGGTTCCCGCGAAGAAACTTTGCTGCACAGATATATTTGCGTCTCGTATTTTTCGAACGATATCGTTCGTGTGAAGCAGTGTAATACGGAAAAACGGACCCGTCTTATCAATCCTGCGGGGAAACGACCACGTTCCATCACCGTTCGGATACCGTTTCAGGTTCACCCCAATTTTTTCCACCTCTATAGTATGGGAACGAGCATTAAGTCCCGTACTGATTACCAGCACCGGATGATATTGTTCAATCGCATGAAACGTCATTTCCACTGAGTTGTTAAAATCTACGGGGAGTACAACCCCAACGACTGTTGCACCTCCAAGAGACGTGCCATTCAACGCCTCAGCAATCAACTCAGAAGGATTCACCGTATAATTCGCAAAAGGCTCAAATCCGGTAACCAGAACAAACTGTGTACACGAGGCAGGAGAGGCACCTACTGAAAAATAGAGAAACACTATGACGAAAACCAGCATGCCTGCGATTCGTCTCATCACATGCTTCCTATGATTATCTGCCATAAAATCATTTCTCTTTTTGCTATCCTTTATATGCTCTTGAGAGGGACACGATGAATATGTCCATTTCATCGGAGGCGACCTTCCCCGTAGTAGAATATGCGTACACCTCGATGGTGTGCTTTCCTTCCAGCGGTAAATACATCCCTTGTATCCTCCATTCATACGGTGGCTGTGAATCCCAGACCATGAACTTCCCGTCAATACAGAAGATCACATAACGAATCGGTTCTGTGCTCAACACCTCAGCACTCATGATGGTTTTCCCTCCAAGGATGATCGTTAACCCGCGCAACCCGTTATACCACTGTTTCTCAAATGACGTTTGGAGGACCGGGTGATTGAAGAGGTAAGTGTATCCTTCGAAAGGTCGTCGGATGAGAACCTGCACATCAAGGGGTCGTTGTGCTATCTCTGCTGTTATCGCGCACATCAGTTTCGTTGCTTTGACGTAGTAGGACCAGTTCAGATGATCCGCGGTATCATTCGGTGAATGACCCCAGGGGTACCCGTCTTGATGTGCGATCCAGACACCATCATATCCGTAGTCGACGAACGCTTGGTTATCTGCGCCCGGATAACTCGGTAACGTATCAATCGACATGTCGATGATATCATGGTATTTCTCGCTAATCATGGTCGCGTAATCAGCGATCCAGTGTGATCGCAATGGAGGGAAAAACCGGAGGATTCGTCCTCCTTCGGGGGTGTTCGCGTATCCGATCATATCCATATTCAACACTGCGACGATGTTATCGCCACGGTAGGATGCGTCTCGTGCGTACGTAAAACTCCCGTATGTCCCGACTTCTTCGCCTGAGAAGGCGATGAACTTGATGGTGTGATTGAACTGATACTGGCTGAGGATATGCGCAATCGCAAGGACCGCTGCGGTTCCGGATCCGTCATCATCAGCACCTGGTGCACCAGGCACGGTATCAAAATGGCCACACAGAATATATTCTGCTGTACTATTCAGATCAGTTCCATGTAATGTTGCAACAACATCTTTACTGCGAAAACCGCCATGGCGCCACTCATGAAACTCGACGTCAAGTCCCATTTGTTGAAATGCGTCGTAAATATATTCTGCAGCAAGGCTGCAATTTATCGACCCGGTATATCGAGGTCCAAATTTCATTAACCCATGATGATACTCAAATAATAATGACTCATTGATTTGGTTGATCATGTCTATGATACTTGCGTCATCGGAAGAAAGTGATGTCACCTTTGGTTCCGAATCTCGTGCTGGTACTGTGACACATGATGAAACAAGAAGCACAGCAATGGAGAGCAAAACGAAGAGGTCCTTTCGCATGAGCTATTCCTTACTGAGATGATTCCCCTGTTAATATATAAACATTTCTTTATAAAATATATAAAAAAGAGGTATTAGGAGGGATATCCACCAATCATGAGACTTGGGTCCCCTAGGAGTGCCCATTCCTGGACGATCTTACAGTCCACCTGATCCTCCATTGGCGGGTGCTCATTCATATAATACATAAGATCTACTCCATGGGTCTCTCCAAGGTTGTCCTTTCCATCGTGATAAGCCTTAAAAAATAGCCATTCCAGGTGCCGACCCCTTTCTGTTAACGTATCCGCCCCAGGCTCCCCATATCCAAGGCCGGTATTTGCGATGACTGCGATAGCACCACCTTTGCTTTGACTTGTCATGGACCATCCCCAACAACGGGGAATCCATTCGACGTACCAAAAATCTCCCAAAGAGGTCTTCCATTCGAAGTAACTTAAACCATCCTCTAAGACTCCTTTGATTATATTCATTAAGCTTGTGTTAAATTGCGCGTTATGACAGCCACCGACGATCACGATAGGCTGTTTTTTTCCATTTACGAGTTGTGACATATGTTTGACTTGTAATCCATTAACCCAGACGCTTTCATTTTTTGGTGGATGGGTCGACCATGACGCCGGATTCCCATGACCAGAAAAATGCACAAACCCGCAGCCATTATTGATCTCATCAATCACGGAGTCTGGGCCCGTAAAGCGACCATTTGATGTCCATAGCATTGAAGCATCAAATCCAAGGTCTTGCAGTTGCTGAAAGGATGCATTGGTGGCGAGTTCTCCTTCATAATATGGGTCATCGGGAGCAGGATAGGTATCACCAGCGACGCCAACAAATTTCTTGAACCATTCAGTACCATATGTTGTTGTTTCATAGTTGATGATCTTTTCAGCTATGGTTTTCACCTGACTAACACTGGTGCACGGTAGACGTCCGACATACACCTCTGGATACATATCGAGCACGTCCTTAGCGGTTGTGGTCCATTCCGCGAAGATGCTGTTATTGTTGGAGTCCCAACTACTGAAGTTCCCATCGGCATCATACAGGTCAGCGAAATACAGATCAGTTAGATACGAGCCTTCTCCATCATCATTTAAAAGAGAGTATCGAACTGGTATCCACCATTTTTCTTGCATGATTCCACCGTTTCTTCCCCCGACTAAGAGCACATATTTGGTACCCCATTGGTCAAATGCGTTCTTGATGAAATATTTCATTTCTTCTGCGCAATCTCGTCCTTCTGCAGGGAAGAAGACACTGTTGCAAATCTCATTGCTGGTTACGAGTTTTGTTGTCATACCTTTGTTAATTTTATGGGTGACAAGCGGCTGCAATGCTTCAGAGAAAGCCTCAGGGGCGATAATTAAAAGCTCGTATTGATCAGAGGTTGTTGTTGATTGTGTTTCTGGTAGTAAATATGTAATAGTGATTTTTGCGTTCTTCGCGTAACGGAGGATGTTGTCTGAAGGAAGATAGTGAACCGGATACAGATGAATAGCTAAAAACGTAGCTAGATTATCACCCTCCCTTCCTGCCGCTATATGATAACTATATGATTGCTCCGGGTAGATCTTAAAGGAGGTCGATCGAACAGATGCTAGGCTTGGTCGCTCAGTATCGTCTGCGATTGGTGAGGGTGCAAGCTTTAGTGGTTTTGATATGGTTTTTTCCTGCGTCTCCGTGAAACTGACAACCACATCAGTGATTTTCGTTTTAAACGGGAATGTATATACACGAGTCACGACCGGTAAAATATAACTGCCTTGCGTCGTCAGATATGATGTCGCTTCAGAAAGATCGACGCTGGTGTAACCGTTTTCCTCAAGAAGTCGAACCGAAGAAAACGACAGGGTATCTGTTTTTTCTACAATCCTTGGGTCTGTGAACGAAGAGGCAACAGCTCCACATCCGCTTATGATGAATACAGCTACGATTACTCCTGCTAGGCTTTTCTTCATAGAATATCCCCTAATTCGATAATTAACATAGACTTTCTATAATATTTAAATCTTTGCGAACAAAATAGAATAAAATAAAAAAAAGTGTAATGGTCAAGCTGATGGTACACACTTTATCCTCCACTCATATTCATTTGGAGATAAACCATCCAGTCCCTGATGAGGGGCATCATTGTACTCGTTGACAATCTCGTTTAAAACCATCTTCAGTTCCTCTTCGTTGATCCACTTCTTTTCTGTTAACATCTCTTTTAATCGTTGGACAAACCGTTCAGCGATTCCGTTGGTGGCAGGTCTATGTCGTGTGATCTTCACTTGCACAATATCTCTGCTGTCGCACAGTTTCTGGAAAGCCTCTGCGATGAATTGCTTTCCGTTATCAGAGATAATATACCTTAACTCAGAGGGTAACCTTTCTTCCAATGCGCGTATGACATCGTCAGCGGATACTTTTCTTCCGGTCATAAAAACAGGTAGACCAATGCATTTTCTTGTGCAATTATCAAGGATCGCTAATATCGCTGCCAATGAGGTAATACGGATGTTCATCTGCTCTTTTAGTCCTCTTTGTTTCTTCCTCCATTCTTCATCTTCTTTCTCCCTTTTAATCAGTACCTTTTTCCGTTCGGTATTTCTCTTGTTCCATTCCTCATCACTTTGTCGCTTCTCCTCCTTAATCTTGTTTCTTTTCTTTCTGGATAGCGTTTTCCATTTCTGTATCAATGCTTTCCGTATATCTCTGTATTTCTGCCATGCCTCGTCTTCTTTCCGGCGTTCTATCCGTATCCTTCTTCTCCATCCTCGTATCTCTTCCACTGTCTGTTTTATAGCTGTTTTTTTCTCCATCTCTTCAACGGTACATCCCTGGTTATCCTCAGATCTTTCTTCTTTCATGCTCCTCATAAGCACATATGCATCCATCTTTTCATCGTAACTTGTCTTTTCCTTAGAAAATATCTCCAACCCACTCATGGTACCCGGAACAACACTTCTGTCGTTTATTGAACACGGTGAACACAGCATATCTATCTGTTGGAAGAAAAAGGAAACATCAGGTGTATCTACCTCAATCTCTTCAGCAGGAACAAAACACAAGTCAATATTGATCGTCTTCCCCGGTGTATCCGCAGTTACTCCTTTGTTCTTCCGTGTCTTCTTCCGTTTCTCATTTCTCCAGAGACCATGCCTGTGTAATACATTTCTCACCGTATTAACAGCAACAACATTCTCCCAACTGTGTTCTTTCCATATCCACTGTGCTATCCGTTTCTTACCCCATTTGGGATGTTCTCTTTTGAGTTCGATAATTCTCTGTTCTATCTGCGGATCAATCGTCTGTGGATTCTGTGGAGCATGGCTCTTTGGTGTACGAAGCCCGTCTATACCTTCTTGGTCATATCGTGGTTTCCAATGGTAATAATGTTTCCGTGAGACTTTCATCTGTGTACATGCTTCGGAAACGTTCTGCAGCTGGTCAGCTAATACAAAGAGTTGTTTCCTCTGCTGAAAAGTGGTTTCTCGATAGTATATCCCAATCCCATCCACCTCCTATAAGAGAGAAGTGGAACGGAGATTAATATGTGTTACCCCTCACGTTGACCATTACATAAAATAAAAAAAAGAAAGGAAAAAAGAGGGTTTACGCAATCCCTCTGATAAAGACGATTATAACTTTACCTGTTGCTGTTTTTGTTACTGTAGGCGGTGCTGCTTCCGGGCAACTTGCTGTTGCGGTTAACACGATTGCCCCAAGACCGAAGATTATTCCATCGGTGGTTACTGTGACTTCTTGGTCTATAGCAAGCGTTGGAATCGTCTCAGTTTTTGTTTTATTGATGCGACCAAGGATTCCACCAGTTACGGTGATGGTCAGACTCACATTCGTTGCGTCTGCGGTACCAACGTTTTTCACAGGGATGGATACTTTTCCCAGTCCGCTGGCGGCGAAACTACCCAGACTTAGGATTGGGAATGTTGGAGTTCCTGCGACATTATCTAGATAAATGTTTGCGTTCGCATCACGTATATCGGTCCAGACAACAGTACCATCGTAGGTAATATCCGTGTTTCTGTACTCAGTATCAACAGATCCAGTTTGATCGTTTACCATTTCTGGTGTGCTCCATGTTGCACCCCCGTCGTCGGTGATAGCGTAGTACAAATCGTCATTCATGATGAATGTGCAGGTTGCAGTGTCACCATAAGAGACAATCTTTGGGTAGAGTTCATCATTTGGCCCACTTGAAACAAAGCTTTTATCCCATGTTACACCAGCATCGGAGGAGTAGTAACAGACAATGTCTTGTGTTCCTGCCTCGTCTGTTTGAGCAAGAATAATAACTTTGTTGTCCTTGACATCAACCGCTGGATATTTCGTGTTTTCAGTATCACCAATGTAAGATTCACCAATATACCTTATATGACCGGTTCCGTCGTCATGAGCGTCACCACGGATGAGAAGAAGATCCCATTGTGTTGTTCTGTAGATATCAAAAACAGCATAGAAAAGACCGTTGGATTGATCGATTTCAATCGCAGCGTTTTCACAACCAGAGTACTCACCAAAATAACTGCTCCACCCTTGAGTTTCATCAGCGTAGTTGGCATAGTTAAAGATCGGCATGTCGACTGATCCGGGTGCGCCACGAGTTCCAACACAGGCGATGATACCATACCACCAGGCGATCCCGTTTCCATCGTACCCGCCAATATCAGGTATTCTTCTATCCGAGTATGGGAATGATGCTCCCCAGGTTATAGTTTCCATCGCGTATGTAGTTGTATCGGTAATATCAGTGCATGTGAATGTATGTTGGTCTGCACCGTTGTTACTTATATAGTCTCCCTGCATAGTGCCAACAGCCTTTTTTCCGGTTCCCCAGTAGTCAATCGCAGGGTGTGATTCGGCTCCTTCAATGAGGAAATATTGACCGCCGTCCCAGGTTTGTCCCCCATCGATTGAGAAGTCCCAGAGGACATCGTTCGTGGAAACGTCCACTACATGGGTGTACGAAATCAATAACTCCCCGGTAGGAGTAGCGCCAATCGCCGGGTTGTTTTCCGTTTCCGGTGTAGTTGTCACTTGTACATCGGTTCCTAATGTCCCGATATTCTGCCCGTCATTGAAGCGTACTGCTTTATTTGTTTCACTTACACTTAGCATTTCATGTGTTGGTGTCGTGTTTATTTGTACAACCGATACTGTTTTCTTAATTGATTCCTCTTTGGTCCCAAGTACATTGGTTGTGGGTACTATCAGTAAAAGACCGAGTACAACTGCCCCAAGATAGATTACTTTTTTTCTTCTTTCCATAAAAATCCCATATTTAATAAATAATAGGTGGTTTATATATCTTTTCTCACAATATTAATACAAAATACCTATTTTATCATGAACTTTCATGAAAATTAACAAAAATAAAAGAGAAAAGAGGGGGAGTAGGTTACTTTACTCCGATGACGAAGATCAGGATGACTGTGCCTGTTGCGCTGGCCTGTGCAGCTCCTACGTTTACAGCTATGCCGGTTTTTCCGATGCCGAGTACGAAGTCTTTTATGGTGATTGATTCTCCTGCTGCGAGTGTTACTATCATGTCGGTTTTTGTTTTTCCGAAGAAAATGTTTTTTCCGTCGAGAGTAATGGTCCAGCTAAGGTTTGTCAATGTTGTTATTCCAGTGTTTTTAATGGTCGCAGAGACGCCCAACCCACCTTTTATCGTAATGGTGACTGGGGGCACTTCTTGCTGAATAGTAAAGGTGCTGCTTTTCTCTGTCTCTGTGTTACCTGCATTATCAACGGAGTAGAAGAGTACAGTATGATTGCCATTAGTAGACACAACAAATGGTACAGTGTACGTTGTCCATATCCCATTGTCGAGTTTGTATTTCGTGTAGTCCACACCCGAGTCATCTGTTGCTGTTAAGGTTACGGTCACGTCACTGACATAGACGCCGCCTTCCATATCTCCTGCTAAGGTGCAGGTCGTCACTGGAGGTGTCAAGTCATCACCAAGAGATACAATAACCCGTTCAAGAGTACTGAAATCCCCCCATCCGCGTGCGCTGTTATGGCCTTTCACTTGATAATAATAGGTACCATTGCTCTTGCCGGTGATATCATAGAAATGATTCGTGATGGAACTCGAAAGCGTGGTAACAGTCTGAACATCGGCGACTGGGGTGATGTCATCAACATAGAATCCTTCTAGTAATGTTCCTTGATCGGTGGTGTATCTGAATCGAATAAAAAGAGATTCATTAGAATAATTACTCAGATCGTACTCCTTATATATCCAGCCGCCCGACGATCCTGTGAAGATATCTAAAATGTCATAGGAACGACCATCTTTACTGACTTCAACAAAGGCGTCATCGTAATTGTTCTCTGTCGCATACCAGCACCAGAATGAAAGCGTCATTCCCGTGGTAACAGGAATTGGATAGACTGTTGTCATCGAAGAAACATCCGCATCGCTGTGGCGAGATTTAAAGCTGGAGCTTCCTGAGTGATATCGAGAAGTTGAGAGGGCAAAGCCGTCAAGAGTCCAAAGTCCAGATCCGGACTCCGCATTATCAGTTCCAATTGAAAGCCCGTTCAACTCATCGAGCTGGAAATAATCGGGATTTGCAGAAGGATTCTGTTCCTGCCATGAGACCCGATAGTTCCCGTCGGCATCATTGGGTAATTCGTCAAGAATCGGCGGCAACACACGAGGGACAATCGTGTCGCGTATGTTTTCTGCTTCTGAAAGCAGATATAAGCCTCCGTCGCAGTTCTCTTTACAAATCTGATTGAGATAGCTTGCAGACGGATGGAACTCCGCACACGCTTCAATAGTGTACGCAAAGGTTGCCCTGCCGAGAACATAATGGCTATATCCGTACTCCCAATCGATATTATCGCCCACAGTAGGATAGAGACCATACGCTTGTTTTGGTGTATAGGTACCTGATCCACTTTGTCGTGTAATTCTCTGGGCTATCTGTGTCCCAACAGAACTTATATACGAGTCATCTGGAGTGTGAGACGCTGTATAGCCCCATGGCCAGTACAGTTCCTCTTGGTAGGTGTGCCAGGAAATTGATGCGCAGATGTCGTTCTCAGCGAAAAAATTGCTGATTGCCTGTATTTCGAGTTCCGAGGTAGGTCCCGGACCACAATAGGTCTCACCATAAGGATCATGAGTCACTGAACCTGAACCAATTGATCCCCAAGCACCCCAAATATCCCCATTACTGGAACCATTGTAGTTCCGATTCAAATCAACACCATAGGACCCATACTGAGGGAAGTATTGCCGGTTCTTCCGCCAATCATTACCAAGATCATGACAGTAATAATATCCGTCAGGATTGACGCACGGAACAATCCATGTTCTCCGGTTGTTTACAAGATCGGTGATAGTGGAATCTATACCGTATAGGGACGTCAAATTATTCGCGATATGAAGGTTTATCTCGACAGTTGGCCATTCACGAGCATGATGAAGCCCCATAAACAAAACACCGGGTTCTCCTTCATCTACACCAGGGTTATCTGTGATTTCCAAGCACCAGATGGTACGTCCTTCATAGCTCGTCCCAATACTATAGAGACTGGTGATGCTTGGGTAATTGGTCGCAATATCTTGTAAAATACTCTGAATCTGAGCAAACGTATGATATGACCCCATCATTTCCCTGTCATAGGAATCCATATCTGCTATGAGAACTGTGTAAGGTAGCTGAAGATTTGATAGCTCCTGTAATCTATACCTAGGTATGATGATATCTACCCATTCACCCTGGGTTCCTCCAACGGTCTCCACGCCTCGGGGAAGCACTACATCCCCTTGTGTTATGTCAACTCGTACGAGATCTTTGGTGAACAAAGAGGTTAGATCAATACGAGATCCCGATACGGATACGGATCCACAAAGAAGGAGGGCGAGCATTCCAAAACAAATTATTTTCTTCATTGACATTCAGCATCCCACCTATCTACGAATATCCTCCAATTTGCAGACTGGGGTCACCGAGAAGAACAAACTCTTGTACGGTCTTACAGTCAAGTTTCTCCTGCATCGGTGGAAACGCGTTGAGATAATCTATGAGTGCTTGGGTGTGCGCCTGACCAAGGATCGTCATATTATTCACACCATAATTTTTGAAGAACTGCGTATTTATGTATCCTGAGAAAAATTGGGTGCAATCCGGGATGGTATCGTTGTTGTAGTCTCCCTCAGCAAACCAGTCAAGCCCGGTGTATGACATGGTCGCAATACTTCCGCCGTTCTTTACACTCATGAGTTTCCATGCCCAACATTCAGGTGTCCATTCTCCCAGGTAGAATTTCCATTGAAAATACTTGAATCGCTCTTGGATAATGCCTTTGATAATGTTCAAGAGACTGGTGTTGAACTGTGCGTTATGACACCCACCGCACACGGTGACCGGGAGTTGTTCCCCATTTTTCAGCTTCGGCATGTCCTTCACCTGCAATCCGTTGATCCAAACGCTCTCATTGTTCGGTGGATGCGTGGACCAGGACATGGGGTTTCCGTGTCCATCGAAGAATAAAAATCCACAGCCCGCGCTGATCCCATCGATAACATCTTGAGGGCCGGTGAAGTTCCCGTTGGACGTCCAGAGTCGGATGCCTTCGAATTCGCTCATGTAATTTAATGCAAGCTTGTTTTCCTCTTCACCTTCATACCAGGGATCAGTCGCATTTGGTGCTGAATCACCACCTACAACAACCATTTTGTTAAACCATTCTTTTCCCGCGGTTGTTGTTTCATAGGTGATAATTTTATTGGCCAGGGTTTTAACTTCGTTAACGTTTTTACAGGCAAGTCGTCCGACATACACCTCCGGGTACATGTCAAGAATATCTTTTCCTTGGTTATTCCATTCAGCAAAAATACCGTTCTCGTTGGAGTCCCATGTTGAAAAGTTCCCAAAAGCATCGTAGATATCCGCGAAGTAGAGGTCTGAAAGATAGCTTCCTTCCCACTGATAGCCATCATCAAGATGGGAATATCGCACCGGTACCCACCATTTTTCCTTCATAATACCTCCGTATCTTCCTCCGACCAAGAGCACATATTCGGTTCCCCATTGATCATACGCGTTCTTGATGAAGTATTTCATTTCTTCTGCACAATCTCGTCCTTCCGCGGGGAAGTAGACGCTGTCGCAGATCTCATTACGAGTGACAAGTTTCGTGGTGACTCCTTTGCTTATTTTATGGTCGACCAATGGCTGGAGTTCTTCTGAAAAATCTTTCGGGGCAATAATTAGGAGTTTAAATTCATCAACAGCGGATGTTTCAGTGGTTGGTAGGTCATAGGTTATTGAGAGATGTGCAGTGTTTCGGTAAAGGATTTTATTTTCCCCTGGTTTGTACTGAATCGGATAGCATCGAACGGTTAAGAAAATAACATGATCTTCACCAGAGATGCCTGCACCAAGATGATAATCAAACAGTGTTTCAGGATATATCGATCCGATTCCTTGCTCTTCTTGATTGAAGGTTACTTTTGTACCTGCAACGAAGGAAACTGGTTTGGGTGTTGGGACTATCTTTTTTTCTAAGGTGTATTCTTCTGGTTCTGAGAACGCCACATCAACGGTTCGTATTTTAGTTCCATATGGCAAGATGTAGGTGGTGACTGATGCAGGAAGCATCGGTGCGTCGGTCTTATAGAGCCATGCATTCGCGTTCTTTACAGTGACCAGCGCATATCCATCTTTGTTTTGGATTTTTAGGTATGAAAAGGAGATGGTTTCTGTTTTTTCCATTGGTTTTTGTGCGGTGTGTGAAACGGCAGCAGCTCCAAGCCCACTGAGGACCATTATTCCTACTATTAATATTGGTACTATTCTCTTCATATTTTTTTATCCCCTATCGTTTTATACTTCTTCAATAAAGTACTGGTTTTTAGGTACTCTACGTTCTTCTATTACAAGATAACAAGGTTTTAATCTATGAGGTGTTTAGGAGTAGTTCGTTGATTTCAGTTCCGCATGTACCGCGCCGTTTTGCAGTGTTGAATCGATTTTAATGATGTTTCCGACTTCTGGTGCATAGTAGTATTCGAAGAATTCACCGATAATTGTTGAGATTTTATAAGCACTAAATGTGCCTGCTGCAACCGTGACATCTTGTTTATCCTGACAATAAAACGCCAACGGTATCCATGAATACTGCATGATGAAATTGATCGGAAAGCCGATGATACCAAAGATGCCACTGGCGTATGCTTGCATGGTAACGCCGAGATCGGGCAATGACCAGAATTTAAATGAGGATAACGGAAAATCGAATAGGGGAAAATCAACACTCAATCCAGCGTGTATTGTAAGTTTAAACGGGAGCGGAAGTGGGAATTTAAGGGGTGCGATTGTTGCTGCGCTCAGTCCTTTTATCTCTGCAGTGACCTCATAGATTTGGAGGCTTTCCTTGGTGAAGAGAATGGTTCCCTTCAGACGGGTTAACGTGTTCTTAAAGGTACCTGTGAGATGGATCGACCCCAACATGGAAGTTAAAATAATATCGTAGTTAGCCGTCAGCTTTCCTGTAAAATCAATCTGATAATATGTACTATCACTTGTATCTGTTACCGTCCAGGTGAAATCATCAATTCTTCCGTCGATAAATAGCTTTTGTCCTTGATCATCATAGTTGATAGTCAAACTATCAACAGTATATGTCCAACTATCACCAACCTCCCATTCAGGTACAGTATCATCAAAGGAGGTTGTTTGAGAAAGTAATTGAGATTGAGCGATCGCAACAGATATGCTCGTGGTGAGAAGAAGAATACCTACGGTAATCCCAAAGATGGTTCTTTTCATATAGATCCCCGCATATTCTTAATTATATAAATCTCTATTTAAATCTATCTCATATGATGGTTTAGGAGAAAAGAGAACGGATGGGGAGAAGCGAAGTAATGGAATGCCATGGGAAACAGATTCCATTGGAGCAATAATTGCTCGACAGGAGTAACCAGTTGGATTGATACTATCCCATAATCCGCATGATTTTCTGTATTCCATATTTTTATTGAACCGGTAAACGTCGCTTGTTCATCGGGGGCATCAACATAGACATGTACGGTCACCGACTCTCCAGATGGAAGATTCGTTCCACTGCTTGGTTCAAACACCCAGTTGCTTCCCCATTCTGGTGTTTCTGCGATTTCCCAGTCAAGGTAGGAGTCGCTAAATCCATACGGGTCAACACCGATGTTTTCCACCGTAAAAGTACCAAGAGCGTAGTGATTAGTTCCAATTTTTACACTGCCATTGAGCGCTCCAACCACCTGGAGATTCGCTTCAGGGGGATTATAGGAATCAGAAAGCTGGAACCAAACTTTTGCATCGTTTTCCGCATCGCTGTTCTCTCCTCCATCAGGTTGGTATGTTCCTGAAGAGGTTGCGTAACCTCCTTCATTGACGATTGAATCAATTTGGATGACTTGGTTTGTAACTAAATTGTACTGGCAGTGGAATATCGCTCCTCGGACGTCGTTGGTGTTGTCGTCCGTTCCTCCACCGACGTAACCGCTCACGTCAGCAAGATCATCTCCGCTGAACAGGTCTCGATCCCAGACTTTTATGGTGATTTCTGGTGTTTGTGTTTGCACGTGGAACCGATGGATGACATCTTGGGTATGGTCGTTTTCGTTGTTAGAGTATGCATCGTTAATTTGATCAACCCATTGATTTCCATTAAAGACTTGGACGCGATAGGACCAATCAGCTTCCCCTTCTAACCAGCCTTCAATCTCACCGATCCCAAGGATCCGATGTATTTTTACATTGACTTGAGGGCCGGTTTGTGGTATGTAATCAAAATAGATGATTTCTTGACCGATTTTACAGTCTCCATATGCAATTCTGAACCAGCCGTCTTCACCCCAGCTGGTTCCCCAGCTGTTTTTACAGATCCAGCAGTTTTGGGAGTCGTCATAGCCAACGATTGCGACGGCATGATTCATAGGGTCAGGGTCACTTCCAGGGTGTTCGTACACACCACCGTTATATCCTTGGAAGTCGTCGTACACAATCATGCCTGCAGCGAGGGGACCGTACTGGACGAGGGCGTTTTTGATTGAGGTGGTATCTGATGCGACCGTGTGCCAACCGTCAATTTGTATGATGAGATCCTCCCAGTTGCTGCATTTATTTGAACAAGGTGGGACAGAACCGGATCCACTCACATAGGGGAAACAGGACTCAGGGAGGGTACCATAGGTAGTTATAAAGTTATATTGTGCTGGTGAATAGGCTCCATCGCACCCGAGTATGTCCCCGCTCATCCATTCCGTTCCACAGGAGACGATGAATTGCTCTGAGAGATCAATGGAAAAATCAGGGTCGCCTTGTTTGATTTTGATGAGTGACTCTACTGATGCAAGTGGCCCGAATGCGTAGCAGCTTCCGCAGTTGGCTTGGTTTTTTATCGGGGTCGTCCAATCACCGGTGAGACTGTTATAAGTTGCATCTCGCCAATCCCATGCCGATGATGTTCTCCCCGTAAAAATCGTTCCTTCTGGAAGCGATTGTCCTCCAGGTAGTAAACCAGTTCGGTAATATTGTGAATCTGTGGTTGTTATCTCATCAGATTCACAGCCGCACCCATTGTTTGAGATGGTTTCTTCGAACGATGGTTCCTGACTGATGCCTGGTTTGGTGATAGAGTCATTTTGCTGCTGTTGTGTTCCAATGACGGTGAAACACGCACAAATCATTATTCCTGCAAAGAGTATTGAGAAAATTTTTCCAATCATCGTATTATTACCCCTATTTTAGATAAGCAATATTAGATATAAATGTTTGTATTTTTGAAAAAAATATACGCTCAGTATACACGTATTATTCTGATTTTTTTACGTGAAATCAGAAGACAAACTCTTTGAGTTTTTTTGCCTCAGGGTTGAAGATGCGTTGTTTTCTCACCCAAAACAAGGTTTCCTGAAGGTTAATCTTTGCGATATGTCCTTCATAGGTTGCGTTGAGTATCTCACAGAATTTTTTTGCATGTTGAATGTCTTGTGCAGTGAAAGTGATGATCCAGTCGTACTCACCGTGAACGTAAAAACTGCTTTCAATACTGATTCCTTGCGATGAAACGAGCTCTTGGAGTTTTGTTGATGCTGCGGAATTTGTCGTTGCTTCATCAAGTGGCTTGGTTGTTTTTTTAATGAGCGCGACGAAGTGTTTTCGGTCTTGTTTTGCGTCATCTACGATCGCGGTGTATCCCCAGATAATGTGTTCAGCTTCGAGTCGTTTGATGCTTCGCCATACTTTTTGTCTGGAGAATTTGCAGTGTCTTGCGATAGTGTCGATGCTTTCGTTTGCGTTTTTTTGGAGCTCTGTGAGTATTTGCTTTTCGTCTTCTGCGATTTGTTTTTTACTCCGTTTTGACATAATGGTAAAGGTAATTTCTTTTATTTAAATCGTTGCTTTATTTGTCTTCAATGACTGTAAGGTACTGGTTTTTTAGGATTTTGTACGATAAAATATCAATAAAAAAAATATAAAATAATTCGATGTGAGGAAATAAAAAAATTTATAACGCGCGAAAATTTTGAGGCGAATAATAGTTCCTTAGATGTTCGTCAAAAGGAGGATATCAAATCCATCCGTTGCCTACCCTGTTCTCTTCTTCCTGTTCTTTTATGATATGAGATTTTTTCCCGCTTTTCTCCTATTAGCAAAAAATGTGACGTTCCATAATGTTTATATCCTAAAACGCATAATATTAACGAAGATGACAAAGCAGAACAACCGAAAAAAAGAACTAGATTTACTGAGAACCGAATGGCGAAAAACCCATCGGACACTCAACGGCAGAATCATCCTGTACCCGGATAAACCACCTGAACATATTAATGCGAGAGGCAGCAAAGTGTATAACTGGTTCTGGGGAAAAATCCTCCGTGAAACCAAACCGCAGGAGATCCCTGCCATTATTTCTGGCTTACAAGATGCCATTAAAGCAGAGAAAGAACCAAGAAAGATACAAGTGCTGCGAACCATGATCGGGATGGCAGAGGACGCGTACCAATTCAAGCAACTCGAAGACATCAAGGACTGTGACACCGAACTACAATTAGAAAAAAAACCGGTCTATACTTCAGAAGACGGGGTCATCTATCGGAATGGGACCATCTACACCACTGATTATAACGAAGATGAAAGTGAAATCCTCCTCCGAGATATCGAAGGTATTATACTTGACGTGCTTTCTTCCGAGGATAAAGAAAAAAATCTTCCACAAACAACGGTTCGGAATAATACGTACAAGAACTGGAATTATATGGAGAAAATCTAAATCCGCCAACATATAATATATTGGAGTAAAAACTAAGAAACATATTTTTTTGAGTTTTTTGTATTTTGTATATACTCTATACTAATGAGGAACGGCACACCCCTCTTTTTTAATTAAAAGGCTGTAATCCAGACTTTTTTTCCATATCTCTCTAAGAGTTTTTTACCCTGTTGATTCTTTCTTTAAAAACATATCCATAGAACCTGACTTGCAGTAATTAAAGTATGGGAGATTAGACCTTTTTTTCAGTCTGGGGGAAAGAAAAAATATGATCTAACCCCGCCCTTTCTCGTTCATAGAATAAACTGGACTAAGTACGCATTATTTCTAGTAACGGACTGGAAAGCTCTATCGGAAAACTATATAAGTAAATCAAATAATTCGCTCTGGGGCTTACTATTTGGCTCCAACAAAAAAAGATATTTCGTCGTCGCTAAACCCGACGATCTATCTTTCCTTCTAAAAAACTAAAATAATCTTTGAATTACTTTCAATCTCTTGAAGGAAGAACAAAATTCTTCCAGGGTTCCTATTACAAAACCAAAATAAACAGGTAAAGGGCCTGTCTGAGAAATAAAGTAAGATTGCTCGAAAGATCATTTGTTGCAATTTGATATTTCCACATCATCTCCTCTTTAAAAACCTATATATCTAAAACTAACTTATTTTTTGTGCAGGTAGTCGCTGAGTTACCATCGGTCAGGGAACCTTTATATAATATTCTCCCCTTACGCTACTCCGAGGAAATAATATGGCATTTGAAAAAGATGGGTATGTCCTACACACACGCGAAGTCCAGCTGAAAGGCGGAAGAAACCAGAAAATATACTATTTTTGCAAAGCAGGAAACAAACCAAAAAGTGGCAAACCCTGCGATATGCCCGATGGGTATACCACTGGTGTCAACAAACGAACTAAATTACCATATCTAAAAAAGAAATAAATTTTTCTTTTCTTCTTTTTTTCCTCCCAGACTGGACTCCCCTTTTCAATTCTTCACTACAGAATATCAATTTTGAATTTTACCGGTTTTTACGGAGTATCAGGAAGTAAGATTTTTTGAGATGAATCAATACCAGTGCGATATCGATATCGTTTTTAATCCGCGTTTCCGGGGAGATAAAACAATTTTAGACCATCAGCTGTGATAATTATCATCATGGTAAAAAAAGAAGGAAGAAATAGGTTTTAGTATCCCATCAAGTGTCTCCGTAGTGGGAATGCATTCGGGGATTGGTTTAACTGTTTTAGGAGCAATGTATTGCCTGATACTACGTCCAATGGCATGATGATTGGCAACGGGTCTGACCAGTCGCTCTCGTTGTTAGAGGGATCGACCGGATTTACTTTGATATTATAGCTTCCCTTCGTTGTCCACGTATGAGTTGCACTTGCGATAGCACCAGAGGGATACGGTCCCATCCACCCACTATTAGTCCCATCGTCCCAATCAAACCAATACCATACCAAGTCCCCTTCAATATCTATGGTTCTGGTTGTGTAGGTGTATTCGACATTGATCTTTCCGTGTGTCGAGCCGGATGGTATCTCTTTTACTTTTGGTTTCTTCATTGATCAACCTTCGTTTTTTGATGATTCATGAAGCCGCAGTAGCGACAGTAAAACTCATTGAGTATCTTGCCGCAGCTCGCACATCTTATCTTCATATTTTTTTCGCCTGTGATTTAATTAACTCTGAAAGTTTATGTTCTAGCAACCTGACGCAATACAACATGTCTTTCGTGTCGATACCCTTGGACTGATCGATGACGAGGCAGAGTAGTTTGTTATAGAATGCCTCCCTGCTCTTTTTCCTCTGTGCAGCAAGAAACTTGTTGCGATGGTCACGAGGCGCGTTATCGGTCTGATTCAATATTCAATCCTCCTTATCTTCGTCCGCCCGGAAATATCGTTTATGCTGTTGCCAATACATAAGAAGACACTGGGAGCGAAGGCTATGGGTCAATAAGTCTGGGTGAAAGCGCAGTATGTCTCCAATGCTGCAATTCAATCGTTTGCATTGTTTAAGGAGATATTTTCGCCTTCTCTTACTTTCTTTTATGTTCAATATTTCCCGCCTGTAGAATGATACCATTTACCTAGTATTGAAGCCCTGCATCTGAAAAAAGGGTGGAAACCATACCAATAAAGAGCCTTGATCTTGAGCCTAAGCAATCGAGTATTTTCCTCATAATGAAGATGGAAATATTCCTGCATCTTTGAATAACCGACTGCGGTGCAAACCCATCTGTCTGCAACAAAAAAAGTCAGCTGCGCCATTTTCGCTGTCAGAATAAAAACAACAGGGACGACTATCAGGAAAAAAGTATCCATCATGAAGAGAAAACCAAATAAGAGCCACGACAGGAGCGTTGGTGGGATAATTATCCCGAGTAGGTTTTGATGAGCAGAATACCATGATTCTTCGATGTCGTTCATTCCAGGCCCCCCTCTACTAGAACACCCTTGCAAACCGGGCAAAAATTACTCCAAGGATACTGAAATTTTCTAGAGAAATGAACACATTTAAACATCAGAATCCTCCTCGTCAGGATCCGGCCACGGCCGCTCTGGAAAATCAGGGAAAGGATCGGGTTGGATCATTTCAAAGAACCTTCCTGTTGCTTATTCTTATTGTTAATTGAGAGGGACAATTTACCCTCTTGATTAACATTAAGAGTTACATCTTTCTTATCTACAGAGTCTTTTCCTGTAAAATATTTTATAAAATCGTCATAAGAATTTAGGTACCAACTTCCCTTATTTTTTCTGGATGCCATCTAGTTGCACTCCCAAAATAAATTTTTATAACTACTTTTTCACCGCTTCTAATAACTCTTCAAACGATAGTTTTTCAAAGTAATTTCTATCCTCTTGAGATCGCCCCCATATTAACATTTCTCTTGTTTCTTTTTCCACCGCATCTATTGAGACTTCTCTTCGCTCTGTTTTTGGCAACTCGTAGAACTTTTTACCGTATTTTTCAACTGCGATTTCATCTTCGAATTTCTGAATACGTTTAACAAAACCTTTAACGTCAGCTTCTTCAAGTAATCTTTTGCGATGCTCTATAACGGCCAATTGCTCTTTTGATAATTTTCCCTTTTTGTTCGCCATGTAACTTCCCCAAGATATTTTAATGATAGGAGATCAGACCTTTTTTCAGTCTGGGGGAAAGAAAAAATATGATCTAACCTCCCATGAGAATAAATATACACTACCCGGTTATTAATTTTATTATACCCTTAAATTTACGATGGATACGGGGCTTGTACGCATTATCTCACCCCTGGGTAATGGGCGAGTACCGCTTCGAGAGGATGATAAAGCGTCTATTGATTTTTAAATAAGCCATGAATAAGAATGCAAAGGAGGTTTAGTGCTCACGTGTCTCATCATAATATTTTCGTCCCGGATGTGATTTTTCCTACTTTCTCCTAGATTCCTCGCGATCTTTTTTACTCCAGTCGTCCCTCTGTGTTTCAGTTTCTTTTTGATAAACGCCAGGCATTTGATCCCCATGTTAATCGACAAAGATTTAGAGAGGAATGGTGGACTTAACCGATGACCAATGGAGAAGTATTTAATAGCTATACTTGTTTGTGATTTTGCCACTCAAAGACTGTGGCACCAAACTATTTCATCGAAAGTGACACGACATGATAGAAATAAAAGTACAAAATATTGTAGCATCTACAACCTTCGCAGAGAAATTAGATCTCGATGTGATAGCACAATCGTTCGAAGACGCAGAATATGAACCAGAACAGTTCCCGGGATTGGTATATCGGTTAAAAA
>JADBLO010000141.1 GCA_014894395.1 Thermoplasmata archaeon | reverse complement strand
CTACATCTCAGCTAGCGTAAGCCGTCAGTAATTTCCCCGAAGGGGGTTTGTTCTTCGATTGTTCTATAGCGCTCTCATCAATAAACCATGAGGTTTTTGGTCGAGAATGTTTGTAGATTATTTGGTTGTCATTAACAAAATATCCATCAATTATGGGGATTACCGAAACAGCAATAAAAAGCAGTATAATTCCTATAGCAACACATGATGTGATGGTTTTCCTTTCCATAATTAAACTCCCTTACAGTAGTTGCATAGTATATATTTCAAAGATTAAAACCATTTAATGACGTCCATCCGTTGTTCGGCGTACCTGCCTTTAGCATCCCAGGCGATTACGTAGATGTTGTCTTTAAGCCGGAAGTTCCTCTGTATCCAGGTCCATTCATAAGGTGGTGTCGTGTCGGTATATACGGCTTCGCCGTGGATGCAAAAAATGACCTGGTTGATGCTATAGTGGTCCTCGACGGTCACTTGGATGGTGATCTTGCCCAGGATGAACGGGAACGGGAAGGGGAACAGCTGTTTATCGGCAATGTAGATAGCATTGGTGGGTCTGGTAATGGTGAGGGTGGGGAATGGGTAGTCCATGGTGACGGTGGTGGTGTCATTGCTGGTGTTTCCCTCGTTGTCGGTGATGGTGAATGTCGCAGTGTAATTCCCAGCAGTGGTGTAGATGTGGGTGGGGTTGAGGTCGGTGCTGGTGTTGCCGTCTCCGAAGTCCCAGCGGTAGGTGTAGGGTGGGATGCCGCCGAAGGCAAGACCGGTCAAGGTGGTGGGGCGAAGGGCTGTTCCTTGGTACGGTCCGCCTGCCTCGGCACGTAAGGGACCAAGACCAAATGCATGAAGATATCCATATGGAAGAGTTTCGTAAGTTTCTGAGCCGACATACATGCGGTCATCGGGTCCGATACTGGGTGAGGAGTGGATCTGCGCGATCGTGAGTTGTTTCCGCCATCGTTCGATCCCATCCGGGTTCACCGCGACCAGAGAGCCGCCAGCGCTGACGTAGATGGTACCGTCCGCGGAAATTGCAGGGACGGTCCCGTAGATGGACCCTTGCACGTTCGTCGTCCATTTCAAGGTGCCATTCGGGTAGAACGCGCGGAGTTGTTCGGTGCCAACATAGATAGTCCCATCCTCTGCTAGGGCGGTACCGGCAGCAGCAATGCTGCTTCCTGTTGATGCTCGCCATTTCATTGTTCCATTCGGGTGCAGCGCGTAGAGGTATCCATCGAACGAGGGAACATAGATGGTGCCGTCTGGTGCTATGGATGCTGATCCTTTGATTTCGCTGCCTGTTGGGAATCGCCAGTGGAGTGTCCCATTTGGAAACAATGCGTATAGATAGTGATCTCCTGAACCGATATAAATTGTGCTATCTGTTCCTATTGCGGGTGAGGACATTATGATATAACCAGTGAGATATCGCCATTTTTCCGTTCCATCTGGGTTCACTGCATAGATCTTATATTCTTCGGAGCCAAAATAGATAGTACCATCGTTACCTATGGTAGGGGGGGATAAAGAACTACTGTCATACCCGTCATGGTACAACCATCGTCGAGTTCCGTTTGGGTATACAGCATGTACATATCCATAAGCTCCCCAGGTCGTAAAATATAATGTCCCGTCTTCTGCTATGGCAGGTGTACACCAAATAAGTCCGTCAGATTGATATCTCCATTTTATTGAATCATTCTGATAGATTGCATATAAGGCTGAATCACCACCGATAGTATTAAAATAAATAATGTTATTTTGATCAATAACCGGTGAACTCCAGACTTCACCAGGATAGTTACCTCTGATTCTCCACAGCTCCGTTCCCGGATTTGCTGTTGTAGGATAGGGGCTGTGTCCAGTGTGTTGTGCATCATGGCTTAGTGTTGGCCAGGCGAAATCCATTGATCCACTAGTTGAATCCGCAGACGATTCAACGCATGTATTATATCTTGGTTCTTCATTGTTAAAAACGGGTATGTTTCTTTCGTATTCATTTTTTTGATCGGTGAGATGAACAGACCAATCACTCATGTACTTTAAGTTAGAATCATTCTGGTTATCATCAAATTTTTCAGGAGAAGAATACGCAAGACTATTATTGAATGACATGAAAAAGAATATCGTCATAAGAATTATATTAATTTTATACCAAGTATGTTTCATCTTTATTCTCCCGATTGAATATCTGCATTCTACCTTAATAATCTTTTCATATATCACCTCATAGTTACACAACATATGTATATATATATCAGATTTGTTTATATCGGTGTATAATGGCCCAGGGCTGAAGTGATTCATTGGTTCTTCACCCATAACCGGTCTGAGATCGGGAAGAAAACGCAGATACCTACAAAGGCCAAGCAATTGCCATGAAGAAAATGCCCTGATTCTCTCTTTCCCGTCAGCTATGCCGATCTTTTCAGGTCTTCATCCTTCGTTTTCGTCTCCCTCTCGTAGAGCTCTCATTTTCGCCCTTTTCGTAATCAATATCCCCTTCTATTGCGTGGTCCGTGAAAATAGTGGTGATAGTTGGGGTAAAAATTGAACTCGAGTAGAAGCCCTAAATTCTAGTAACTACTTTTTTGTTACATTTTTGAATCAGTTTTTAGGACTTTTTGAAAATTCATTAAAAAGTGCGAACGGTGGGAAAGAGGGTTTTTTCAATAACTTTTTAGGACTTTTTAGATTGTTCTTAAAAAGCCCGAGTAAATGTAATCGAGGAGAGAAAGTAAAGTGGAGAGGGAAAAAACCGTTAAGGTTTTTCTCTCCTCTTACTTTACGTCAGTTTTTAGGAATTTACTATAATGGTAAAAACTAAAAAACCTAAAAAGTGACCGGTTTTCCTTCCGTTAATCAGGTCTTAGACTGGTTTTTTGTATTTTCGTCCTTTTTTGCCGGATTTGTATAGTATTTGTATGGCGCATTTACAAGACTCCCATCTGTCTCAAGACATTTTAACGCATCCCTTATGTGGTAATCCTTTATTTGTTTGTTTTTAAACTGCTTAATAATATAGGTGGTCTCGAATGACTTAGACTCCTGTTGTTCCCACCATTCCATTATTTTCGTTTTTAATTCTGCGACAATTTTATCCCTTTTTGCTTTTTGCATATCTTGGACATTCCCTTCGTAGAGGACTTCCAGTGGAGTGTTCTTTTTTGCATCCCCCGTGAGCCTAATACTTATACAAGGAATCTCTTCCCCATCTCTAATCTTCAGTTGATACAACGTAAAACGTTTTGTATGGTCTCCCCCAGTTCCAAAAGGTTCAATCAAAAAAGCCTCATCGCACTGTCCACCAAAATCGCCTGAACCACGGATGTCGTTTAACGTTGGTGGGGGATTGTATTTATTAGATTCTCTATCTATTTTCTTGCAATGATGGAGTATAACAATAGTGACGTGTTGCCTTTCGATAACCGGTTTCAACAGTGTCTGGATTTTTGAGACATCCTTTTCGTCACGCTCTGAACCCACGAAACAACGTGCGATGTTATCGATAACCACAAGCTTATATCCATTCGCAATAATGATTTTCTCCAGTTCTTCAATCCAAAGTCCGTTTATCTTAAATCCCTGTATGTTTTGGAAATCAATGTTTTTAAGTACCTCCTCTTTTCCGCTCATGCCGAAAGAACGGACCAATCGGTCAAACTTGTATTTAGTCCTCCGTTTCCCATTCTCCTCATCGATAAATAATGTCTTGAATGGATAGCGTACGCAATAAAAACCAAATACCGGTTTCTCAGTCACACCACAGAGAGCAATATGGAGCATCAGCCCCGTTTTAAACGAGCCGGGAGGCCCAGCTAGGTAAATAAATGAATCTTCGCAGATGAGAATATCAACAATATAGGAGATGGGAGGTATGTCTGAATCTAGCAGTTCGAGTCCACTCGTCGTCTTAAACATTGTTTTTGGTAGAACCGGTGTGTTTTCCTTTTCTGCATTCTCCACGACCTTCATCATATCCACTAGAGTTGGCTCTACTCCAGGGGTTTCCGTCCCTTTCTTGGGCTCTTCTGGGATTTCTTCTTCAGTCGCTGTCATTAGTGTTCCCCCTTGTAACGTCTGTCCAAACGGATTTTTTTGATATCTGTAAAAGCAATGAAAACTTGTTCACCCGTGATTTTTACACGGATACCATGCGTGTTAATATCCTCAAGCACGCCATATGCCTGAACTTCCACATGCCGGCCGAGCATTTCCTTCATTTCCATTTCAGCACCTGTCCTTTGATAAATCAGTAATGAAAATTGTCATGGTGCATCTCCCTCCTTAATCCACAGCTTGTCAGAAGATGCTTTGAAGAAAACAATCTTTAACCCTGGTATCTGGTCGACCTGTTTTTTTACCAATGATAGGTTTTCGATAGAAGTATGGCCGATAAAACCAACAACAAGAACATTATTGTTTGGGATGTTTTCCATTGTCTTCCCTTATACTTGCTTTTAACTTCATGTTTTACTCCTTACCGCCACCTATAATTTAGCTTGAGGTCTTTGAGAGTTCAGCATCAAGCCCTTCGAGGTATGAAATAGCTTGGTCTACTGACCATCCTGGGTGCTGCGTCATAAAGCGATGCGCCACTGGGTATCTCACCGGATCGATGTCACTGGCTAGCATTCTTTTTTTCCTCCATTTCCACCTTCTCAAGGATCAACAATCGGAGCAATGTACTCTGGTTAAGACCCAGATCGGCGGCAATCTTTTGAAATCGATTTTTAAGGCTCTCTTCCATGTAAACACCGGTTACTTTTTTCATACTCACACCTTATATTTTTAACCTTCAACCGTTATTTTTTAATTCTCTCTTAATACTACGTATCGCATTTGTATATTTATATTTTACTAAAAAAATAATTAGTATACGGTACCGTATAGTAACGGAAGTTTTACAAAAAACCAGTTATTAGTATACGGATGCGTATACTAAGGTTTTTCTTGTAAACAAAAAAGAACAGGGGGAGAAACCGCGTTTTCCTAGTGTTTCTTCCCGTTGATTTGTTCTTCATGTTTTAAAATTAATTTTTCAAGATAAGCGTTTTTAAAATCCTCCAGTTTATCTATTTGTTTCTGAAGGGAAGCAATCTGCTCATCTTTTGCTTTCAGTGATTCATGTATTCCGGCCAGGTTTACAGGCTTACTGAAAATATTAAGGTTGTTCATTTGTTTAAGATACTCCTGACCCAGTTGTTTGTACGTGTATTGCCGATAGGTAGAGAGATACCCTTTGTGACCCATGCACACTTCGGCCAGGTCGGCATTACCGAGCCAGGACCGGAAGAACTTCCGTAGCCCGTGGGGGTGGCAGAGAGAACGGTTTGTTTTCTTATCACGCTTATCATACCCGGCTTTGGTTAGCATGTTACGCCACATTAACCGGATATTAACATCGGTCATGGGAAACACGCGGTCATCGTCCTTCTTTTTCCCACCTTTGAATGTCGTCCTCTTGATTGCACTTTCCAACCACTTTGACCGAACTTTCATCCAGCTATGGTACGCATCGGTTGCCTCGGGAGTAATGAACGTGGTGACAGTGCTCTTTTTTCCTTTCACAATCTCCGGCCTTAATACTATTCGTGTGGGTGTTTCATCATCATGGATATCTGTAGGAAGCAAACCGCTCAGCGATTCCATTCTCATTCCAGAACTTGACATCATAAGAAACATAGCTTTTGAGCAAATATCTCCGTACTGAAGTATATTGTAAATGTCCTTCTGCTCTAGGGGAGTTTCTTCCGATACTGGCTCTGCACCCCGTATACGTACCCGGATTGTGTCCCATATCTCCAAATCTTTTATGGTCCTGTCGTTTGATATGAGGAATTGTTTAACCGCATTCATACGGTTCTTTTCACTCATGGACGGGAGGTCTTGTATTGCCATAAAGAACTTGGATATATCTGCTTCGTAGTCATTCCCATTTTTGAAATATGTCTCTGGTTCCTTGCCGATGGCCTCAAAGAAAAGCGTGACCCCTCTTTCATAATTCCGTTTCGTGTTCGGATTCGTTAAGAGTTTTTTCTCAAAGAATTTTTCCATCATATTCATTTTTTTCAATTTTCCTTAGTAACCCTAATACGAAGCCTGATATATATGTTTTATTAAGGTGCGCCTTACTACTAACTTGGGAATCAAAAACATACCAATAAAACATTATGTGCAAAAGACCTGAAAGAATTTTCGGCAATTCCTTGATATGTTTGTAGAGAGTATCTTTGATCCTTCCATGACATGAACACAAAGAAAGAACAGGAAAAAAAGCAGTCAAAGGAATCGAAGATTGACGAAACAGCTTGTGGCAACGAAAAATCCGAGAAAAAATCAAAGCACAAATATTGCGAAAACATAAACAATTAATCGGGACGCTTGAGCTTACGGATATGCCAGCAAATGAATTCATATATCATTAAAACGCGTAATGCATTACAGGAATTATTTATTGGAGCTGACACAAATCTATGGATGACACCAAGCGAGCCAATAATCCATTGGTAAGTATTCAAAAAAGCACCTATGCAAACATCGATGTTGAATCTCTTGTCAATCCTCTTGGTGGTTTTACAAAATATATCCACTCCGGTGATCGCGTTTTATTAAAGACAAGCCTTCTCATTCCAAGTAAACCAGAAAAAGCAGTCGTGACACATCCTGCGGTTGTCAGTGCGATCGCACAAGCCGTCCTAAAAATAGGAGGTATTCCTTATATCGGAGATTCACCCTCAGGACAGTTTACGAAAAGAAGACTGGAAAAAACATATACGAAAGCAGGTTTGAAAGACCTCGCAAACAAGCTAGGGATCGAATTAAACTACGATACCAGCTCTCAAAAAGTAACCATCCCTAACGGTAAAAAACTAAAAAAAACAATTCTATGCAATTTTGTTCTGAATGCTGATAAAATCATCGCTTTACCTAAGATAAAAACACATACGTATATGATTATGACGCTCGCAACCAAGATCATGTATGGAGTGATTCCAGGGTTAACCAAAGCAAGGTATCATTCTATGTTTTTTAAAAAAACAGCATTCGCTGATATGCTCCTTGATGTTCTTTCCGTAAGAAAACCTGATCTTATTATTATGGATGGAATTGTCGGTATGCAAGGAGATGGACCCTCGGGAGGGACACCGATTAACTTAGAGGTATTACTTGCATCAGAAGATGCTGTTGCGATGGACCTCGCAGTCTGTGGCATGTTAGGTATAGAACCAATCGGGATACCAACCCTGAGACAAGCAAAAATTAGAAAATTATGGCCTGCAGAGATATCATATCCCTTGCTCTCACCAACAGATGTAAGATACACTGGTTTTCTCTTGCCATCCACCGCTGATTATCTCGTTACTGGAAGAAAAAAACCTAAACGTAGTCCTGTACCAACAGAGAAATGTACGGCTTGTGGACAATGTGAGGAGATTTGCCCAAAGAAGGCTATAAAAATTATTAATCAGAAGGCGCAGGTCGATTACACGAAGTGCATACAATGTTACTGTTGTCATGAAACCTGCCCGTATGAGGCTATAAAATTAGAAGTAATAAAATAACAGCGAATTTTTTCCAATACCTCAAAACACAATGTTAAGAAAAATATTTTGGATATTTTGTTAGCCTTCACTCAGATTCCCTAATGTCCTCAGAATGAGTTCTGGGAGTGCAGGGTGGATATGCAGACCGTGGGTGAGAAGGGAAATGTCTCCGCCAAGAGCCATTGCGTTAATCACTTCCTGAATCAGCATTGGCGCATATGGACCAATGATATGGAATCCTAAGATCTTTCCAGTCTGCTTGTCGACGATTGCTTTCGTAAACCCGTCATGCTCCATCATTGCTCCTCCCTTTGCAACATCTGAATATCTCGCGCGGCCAACGAGAATCGTATGGTTCTTCTTTGCTTCTTCTTCGGTCATCCCAGCTGCAGCGATCTCCGGGTAGGTAAACACCGCATACGGTATCGTGTGATATTCCATTTTTGTTTTATGATCATGGAAGGCGTTTCGCCAAGCGACTGTCGCCTCCTCGTTTGCCACGTGTTTGAACATTGCTTTTCCAATCGCGTCTCCAAACGCCCAGATGTTCTTCTTACTTGTCTCAAGATACTCATTTACTAGGATGTAGTCGCGTGTGTCTGTCTTTACCCCAGTATTTTCTACTTTCAACAAATCAGCGTTTGATTTCCGACCCGCTGCAACTAATATCTTCTCTGCAGTCACTGTCACCTCTTTGCCATTCAAGCTATCTTTCCCTGTCACGGTTATCATATTTCCTTGTTTTTTCACTTCTACGACTTCGGTGTTAAGGTAAATATGCATTCGTCTCTCAAGTTGTCTTTTCAACAGCTCTGAGATTTCAGGTTCTGCATTCGGAATCAACCGGTTCCCTCGTTGGAAGATTGTCACCGTGGTTCCTACTGCCGAGAAAAAATGAGCGAACTCCACGGCAATGTATCCCCCACCAATGATAACCATACTGTCGGGTTTTTCCGTTAAGTCAAACACGTTTTCATTGGTTAAAAACGGGATAGAATCCAATCCTTTTATAGGCGGAATGAGCGGTCGTGCACCAGACCCAAGAAAGATTTTTTCTCCTTGGATTTCTTTTCCTAGAATCTCAAGGGTGTAGTCCTTTATGAAATGTCCTTCACCCTTGTAATACTCCAAATTCTCAGCTTGGTCTATCCCGCGTTGCATCGCCTCATGACTCTCATTGATAGGTTGGCGAATTCGCTCCATGATCGCATGAAAATTAATATTTTTTATCTCAGCGGTGATCCCGAGTTTTTTTGCTTCCCGTATCTCCATGATCCTATCTGCTGGATGGATCAATATTTTTGAAGGGATACAGCCCACATTCAAACAGGTTCCTCCCAGTGGTCCTTTATCTACCCATGCAACAGTCATCCCATGAGATACTGCGGCATCAACAATCTCTCCACCAGAACCACTTCCTACTACGATTACATCATATGTTTTCATCTACAAATCTCCTCATATCTCTTTTTCTGCAAAGTATTCTAAACCAACAATTTCCACAGCGACTTTGTTTCTTCTCTTTATTCGCATTGAATACGATTCTGCAATGCGAAGATGTTTGGAAATGATAAAACTATCTCTGTAGAGAAAATGTATCTGTTTTCCTTAGTGTAATTGAAACATTCGAGCGATTCAAACAGGTATCTATCGGAACTCTAAGAACCATGTAATAAACGATTCGAACACGCTTACGATTGTTTTTTTAAAACAAAGTGGATATCAGAACTAATGGATCATTTACGCGATAACCTCCCTCTCCTAGATATTCCGTACTTCCAGCAGACTCGTACTGCAACCTGCGGTCCTGCGTGTCTTATGATGGTGATGAAATATTGGGATCCTTCCTTGGAGTTTTCTAGGAGATTCGAATTTCAACTCTGGAAAAGGAGTTATTCTTTCTTCTTGTTTGGAGGCACATTTCAATTTGGGTTAGCTGCGACTGCTGCAAAACTCGGTTTTAAAACCGAAATTTATCAAAAGGTTCGATTCTCAGATGCTTATCCGAAATTTCCTCAATTGGCTACCCTTATAGAAAACATCGTTTCTTATAAAACCCGCCGCTTAAAAATACCCATCCGGTATGGAAAAGACACTATTGCAGTGATCAGTGACTCGTTGCGTAAGTCGATTCCTGCCATCGCTTTTATCAATCTTAAGCCTATCATTGGTGAGAACGTCTTCCACTGGGTCGTAGTCACTGGTTTAGACGAGCAGAATGTGTACCTGAATGACCCGTACGTCCCTATTGGATTTCCATTGAAAATAAAGAAAGGATATCCTGTAGCCTTAGAAATTTTTCGTGAGGCAATAGCCACTGAGACAGGCAGAAACCTGCGGTTACCATCCTGCGTTGTTTTGGTGTACAAATAGGACATCTTTTTAAAAAAATCTGTTTTGCACCAACTTTTTAATGTCCATCACCTTTTCAATACTGCATGCGGATTTTAATTACCGATGAAATGAGCATCAGTAATGCGTTCACCTCATTTGATCGCTCGTTTCTCTATTCCTTTTCATTTGTTCCAACCGTCATCGCCGCACGACAGCTAGCAGCAGTCACCCCGCCCAATCATGACCTTACAATTCTCGAAGGAAACAGAACAATTGATTTCAACACTCATTACGACGTTGTCCATATCAATTTTAAGACCGCGCTTGCCCCAAGAGCCTACGAAATTGCAGATATTTTTAGGAAAAAAAGAAGAATTGTTGTGTTAAGTGGCTATCATCCTTCTGCGTTACCTCAGGAAGCATCGCAACACGCGGATAGCGTGATTGTTGGTGATGCTGTTACCCTTTGGCCTGTTGTTATTAAGGACATTGAGAAAGGAACGCTGCAACCATTGTACACCTCAAGTGATAGTCATGATTCGTTAATACTCCCTTCAACACATAAGATTAAACTAAAAGGTCTGCAACTTACAAATTCAATTGAAGCGACACGAGGCTGCCCTCACAAATGTGATTTTTGTCAAGATGCAAATATTCGCGATGGAGCAGTGTTCCGTGCAAGACCCATAGATGATGTTATTGAAGAGATTTCTTCCCTTCAGCAAAAAATCTTTTTTTTCACTGATTTTTCGTTGACAATCGATCTCGCATACACAAAAGAGCTGTTTCGACGTATGCGCGGATTAAAGAAAAAATTTATTTGCGGTGGTAATGTTGATGTCCTGGCTGAGGACGAAGAGCTGCTTCGTTTATCCCATGAAGCAGGATGCATCGAGTGGATCAGTGGATTTGAGACTTTTTCGCAAGAATCACTAAACGGTGCGCACAAAAAAACAAACGTTGTTGAGGATTATGCACTTGCTGTAAAAAAAATACATAAATATAAAATGGCGGTCTTTGGGACGTTTGTTCTCGGTTTTGATGAGGATACTCCTGACATTTTCAATGTGATGCAAGCACATATTGGTAAACTTGGTATTGACGCAGTGAATTTTGCCATTCTGACACCCTATCCAGGTACCCCTCTTTTCAATCGTTTAGAAAAAGAGGGGCGAATACTTACAAAAGACTGGTCTAAATATAATAGAAAAAACGTTGTGTTTCAACCACTCAACATGACAAAAGAGGAATTGGAAGAGGGATTTCGAAAAATTAATCTGTATTTTAGTTCCATTCCGTATATGGGTCTTAGGACGTTTCGGAGTTTGAGTCTTGGGCTGTATCCTTTTATCGCGGCATTTGCGGGGAACCTGGGGCAATATATGAAGACTTAACAGGAGTAAAAACGAGTTATTTTTTTCCATTTCTTTTTATGTTTTTTAATAAAAAATATAAATAACTTAACAATCGTTAAATTTATATATCCTGGAGACACAATATACTATAGTTATGAAAACATTCTTCAAAATCGCGATTCTCATCGTCATATCAATCATTCTTGTCTCTTCAGCATATGCCCTGTTGTTTATAGGAACGACCAGCCAAACAAACGATAACAAAGAACAAACAGAAGAACCAGTTGATACTCTCGCACCGATTGTTACTTCCATTACCGGTGATGCAACAGAGGATGCAGGAAACACGATAACAATTTCAACAACTTTTACTGACGACATCGGTGTTATTTCTGCAAAATTGTATTACAAACCCGCTGGTGCTCTTGCATGGAGCTCTAAATCTATCCTCCCTGGAACAGCTGGTATCTCTCTCCCCAGCGACTCTAATGAAAGCTGGTACTATTACGTGACGGTGGATGATGCTGCCGGCAATGGGCCGATGGGTGACCCATCAACAGATGGTAGTTTGTATTACATTATAACCGTCATACATAATGCCAGCAACACCCCAGATGACAATGATTCGAATGGTGGAGCAGGAAACAGTACTCAGAATTATTCACGGTTTGTGTTTGTTGAGCTTGGTACAAAAATCGTTTGTTCAGAATGTCCGAAAATATCGGTCATCATGAATGATTTATATAAATCAGGGAACTATCCGTTTTATTATGTAAGTTTACCGCTTGACAATCCGAAGGCTTTGGAGCGGCTTACTGAATATAATATTCTTGGATATCCGACGGTCTATATCGATGGTGGGTATACGGTGCTCGTCGGAAGCAAGGTTCAGAAATCAGATTTCGAAAAAAACATCACAACTGCCGCTACGCGAGCAACTCCAAAAATCTTCGTAAACACCAGTGCACACTGGAATAATCAAACAAACCTCATAACGGTCAATATTATTGCAACTAATCAAGAGACATCAGCCTACAGCGGACGATTACGTATCTACATCACTGAGATTATTTCTACGAAATGGCAGGGAGGTACGCCACAGCATTTCTCATTCCTTGATTTCCTCATGAATCAAGATATTCAAATACCGGTCGTGTATGTAGATTATTGAAAACGTTTTTGTATGAGGAGTGCGATATCTCTT
>JADBLO010000124.1 GCA_014894395.1 Thermoplasmata archaeon | reverse complement strand
TGTTGAAAGAAGAGAGCAGACTAATGGTGTAGTACACACACTTCGCTATTCAGGTCTTATACCGATCACCTTTTTCCACAAGGATGGTACCCGGGCACAACTCCTAAACAACGCAATCTTAGACTCAGGGGCTTACGAAATAACTATCCCCAAAGCGTTAGCTGATATGTTAGGATTAGAATTGCGACCACGATCAAACCCAGTACATACAGCAGGTGGACAAATTGAAGCATGCACAGCCACAATAAATTTTACACTTGGACGAGGTGGTAGATTTGTACAATACACTGATGTGGATATATGTGTGATGAAACAATGCCCTGCGGTTCTTATCGGCATCCGTCCTATCTTTGAAGATTACACCGTTACTATTATAGCGCATCAGCAAAAATGCATCCTCGAACCAAAAGAATAATTCTATTTCTTATTGTAAAATTTGGTGAAATTGTGAATATCGATAAAAAAGTATTATCATCACTCATACAGAGTGCATGCAAAGAAATCGGATGGGCTGAGATTATCTACGCAGGTATGGTCGGAAGTGCTCTTGTCACTCTGAGAAATCGAGACATCGACGTAGTAGTTGTCACAAGTAAGACGCCAAAGAATCCATCGCTAATTCATCTACAACGTGCTTCGTTACTCGCTTTTACGAAGGATTGGTTGAACTATGAAAAACATCAGGAAAAACCCACTGGACTCATACCATCTATCCTGTTCAAATCTCTTGAATTATCTGAGCCGTTCATTGGAGATAAGAATGATCTTGATATTCCGATGATTCAGGTATGTAAACCAGATTGGATCAATATCGAAATAAAAAAGAAAAGATATAAAAATCGCGATAAGAAAAACTACGTTGTTACTCTCTTATTTGAAAAGTTACTAGCTGCGTCTCCAGACCTTTTAAAATATTCATTCGACAACATCGAAATGGCAAGCAACTTAGAGGAAAAGCAGATCGCAAACGATTTATTAAAAATTTATAACGGGTTACAATCATAAAAATATTCCAATCATATATTTCTGATGAAAGAAAAAGCCTCTAGTTACAGAATAAAAGCAACAGGAGAACCCTCTCCTGATTAACTGATGAGACTATTACTATTAATCAATACCAGAGAATCGAACAAGGAATATGACGATTCCACCAAAAACAACTATTTAAGAAAATAGTATAAGATACAATTCTGTTACGACATTCATTCAATGTAAGCGAGGAAAAAGATGAATCCACAAAATGAAATTATTATAGACGAAGTAAAGAGCGATTCCTCAGTAGAAAAAGAACTTAAAAAATATCTAAAATTATTAAATGGGGAAACAATCGAATTGAAGAGGAAAATATTCAACTTCTCTGAAAAATTGGCGAAACAAAATCAAGGAGTTGTTCTGCTGTCTAATCAACGATTGATACTTCTTCTCCATCGCGCCTTGGGTTCAGATCAACTCATGTATATCCCGTTTGCTAGGATAACCAAGGCGAGTTTTTCATCTGCGAAAGGTCTACGGTCAGGCAGGAAAGCGATAGAAATTACCTATGGTGATAAATCAATAAATTTTGGAATTGCTGCATTTCTAGGTCGAACTAGTAATAAAGAAACATCTGATTTTTTTGAAGAGTTAAAAAAGAAATTGCCGGGTCATATCATTAGTGGATGATCTTCTTTTTCTATCAATTTTTTTTTTATACTTTTACGATAGTTTTGTATTTTTATTTCGGTACTGCTTGCAGGCTGCGGGGACGTTTGGATTGAATAGAACATATCGCATGAGGGGAATTCACAACTCACATTCCGAACCCCTTGACGTGATGTTCTGCACATTTTTCCAACAGGAGTAAAACGCACGATTGTATGCAACAGACCATCTACATCTGTCATAGTACCGGATTTTGTTGGTAACAATTATCAACGCTATTCATAATGTGTTCGAACCTCGGAGTGATCGGCATGATTTTCTTGATCTCATTCTTTTACCAATACTTACATTTAGCTAACAAAGATAAAGTCAAACAATGCATGAAAATACAACCCTAAAATGCACGTCTACATCAAGATTTATATCTGTAGAAACGATCTACTAGAAAAATTAATTTTCTTGACGAAGAAAGGGTGCGGAATGTCGGTTATAAAAATAGTCAGACCTGTTACAGAAATTCCTTCAGTTTTTTTACATTCGGATTAGTGACATGGTGATTTCTCACGGCAACAAGGGTTTCCATGAGGCTCATTCGCGCAAACACTCCTGGGTAGGTTGTCAGTAGTGTCTCGCAGAACCTCTTCGCCATCTTGATATCGGGGGCTGTAAATGAAAGGATCCAGTCATACTCACCATGCACAAAGAACAAACTCTCAATGGTCACCCCAATAGTATCCTGTGGCTGGAACGATGTGAACGAATCCAGGGTTTTCTCATCCATCGGTTTCATTGACCGTTTCAGCATCAGCGTATACCCTATCAACGATCTCCTTTCGTTGTCAATAACAGCCGTATATCCCCAGATGGCCTTGCTCTTGTCCAGGCTCTTAACGAACCTCCAGATTTTCTGCCGGGAGAACTTCAACTTCTTGGCGAGCTCATCAATGCTTTCATTTGAGTTCCTCTCGAGCTCTGCCATGATTCTTTTTTCGTCCTTGTCTATTTGTTTCTTGCTTGTTTTCGCCATATCATTTCATCCTGATAATTGGAGTTTTGGTAACTGTTCTTTCCTTAAAAATGATTTGCCTCCTGTTTTTTGAAAAGAGAATCAGAAATAGAAGGTTTAGGGGAGTCCAGTCTGGGAGGAAAGGGCCAGTAGTTCGACGGTAAAAATCTACGAAGGAACGAACGTTCATAAGGAGAAAAACCGTTAAAACACCTTCATGGTTTTTATTGTTCAAAACATCGGAATCTATGAAGGAAGGAATAATTAGTGAAAAATAATCTGGTTTTTATCTATATGTCTCTCTGCTCCCTGCTCAATCGCATATTCTACAGATGCTATGTCTTTCATGAGAAATATTCTGTCTCTACCGATCTCTGTTTGCTCTATTGAATCTTTCAAAATAGATATGTAATCCTTTGTCCTGTCTATTTTCACGATGTATTCATTCAGGTCTTCGATGACATTGAAGTCAAAACCAACCTTCCACAAATATTTGATAATCTTGTTTCGGTCACCAACCGTGGGACACTCAAAACGATATTTCTCTTTGTTATAATATTTAGATAGTTCCTCGAAAACCTGTTTGTCGTTGAAATAATATTTGAAACAGTATAACTTCCCCATCTTGAAGTAATTGATTTTTTTCTTTGTTATATCAAAGTCCATAGGAATCAGTGAAGGGGTCTAGTAAGGATGGGATGCACTAAAGAAACGTTGAATTTCCTTATTGCAATTTTCCAAACTAGACCCCCATTAGTTGTTAATAGTTCTTTGATAAATAAGCTTTCTCGTCTCATCATGAAAAAAACGAAAGTATCTATAGGAATTCTTTCAGCTTCATTTTTTCTACATTGCTGATATTCCGTGTAATCTTGGAGTATGGTTGGAACGTCCGAAAACAGGAGTACCTCCACGAAAAGAAGATG
>JADBLO010000104.1 GCA_014894395.1 Thermoplasmata archaeon | reverse complement strand
AGCTATTATCGATGCGATAATCAAATTCTTCTTCAAAATCTAATTTTGAATACTCCAATGCTTGACATAATTTAACTAGCGATTCATGGTGATCGTCATGATGATAAGCTCTCCATTCTCCTTTATTCGGACCTTTTTGTTTCAAGTCAAAAGTGCAATATTGAGTTGCTACACTCCCCTTAAAATAATGATGATAATCTTTCATTTTCAAATATTCTGGAATTGACAATAATATTTTAGAATTTCTTGTTTTTGAAATTGTTTCCGGTCGCCCTAACATTTTAATTTCAAATGATTGATAATCTCTGAATGGTGGTTCTTTTGTAATAAAAGCTAAAGGTTGATTATTATTAATACATTCAATAATAAGTTCCAAAAAGATATATTCTAATTTTCTAGGTTTTATATCAATAGCCAAGATAGCGTCAAGATCAATCTCACGAGGTTTATTTGATTCAGGATCGGGATACACATAATTAGATTGAACATAGTAATCATTTTTTAAAAGAATATTTTCAAGTCTCGCTTCTAACAGATAACCTGATCTAAGTAAAGATTTTCTTGCTTCTTGTATCGGAATATTATCAGAATATTCTTTTGTTACTCGTGGATTATTTATACGATTTATTTTTTCCATTTTCCCCCAGTTAGCGAATTCATAACAGTGTTTTCTTTATAAATTCTTTTCTTCTGTTAAACGAAGGAAAAATTAATGAAAATTGATAAAAAATGATGACATAATCACATACTGATACATTGAGTAGATAAGTATATAAGCAAGGAGAGATATAATATAGTATAAGGAGAAAAGAAAAGATGCCCCAGGTAAGTATCTATTTACCAGATGACCTCTATTTCCAGGTCGTAAAACACGGAGATCGAAGCGAGCTAATTCAGAAGCTCTTAAAAGAATATTTCGAAAAGGAAGGGACGGCAAAAAAATAAATAGTCATTAAAATAAATGGAGGCATGACATGACAAAACAGAAACTCACATTAACCGTTGACGATCAGTTAATAGCACGTGCCAAAACAAACGGCGTTAACCTTTCGTCTCTCCTGGAAAACGTGCTAAGGGGAGACGAATTGCGAAGGCGGCGATCTTCCGCTGATCTATCAGCCCCTACTTAGAAAAAGGGAAAAAATAAAGAGTATTTGATTGTTTCCCTTGATCTGTTTATTTGGCGTGTACGAGTTGTCGTTGTTTTGCTGCTTTGAGCGCTTCGACGACCGCGAGTTTTTCGCCCATCATGAATTTTTCAAGGGCGCCGCCACCCGTACTAATGTGGGTGATCTTATCTCGGAGTTTCATTTGTTCTATCGCTGCCACGGTATGTCCGCCACCTACTATTGAGAATGCTTTTGAAGTGGTGATAAAGGCAAAGATCTCTTCAGTTCCTTTTCTGAAGAAGGGGTTTTCATAGACGCCGCATGGCCCGGAGATAAAGATGGTTTTTGCGGTACCAAGGATCTTCTTATATTCTTGAATGGTTTTTTCCCCGATGTCAAACAGGTTATTGTCCACAGGAAGGTCTGCGAGTGTTATTTCTTTGCGTTTTCCGTGCTCTTCGATTGCAAAGTCAGTAGGGAGGTGAATTTGTTTCTCAAATTTCTTGTACACGTTCTTGATTTCAGTAAAAACTTCCGGTGTGCCTTCTTCGTCGAATGCTTGTTCGTTTTTCTTGCCAAGGTTGACTCCTTTTGCTTTAAGGAACGCGTTCGCGGTCAGTCCGGTGAGGAGAACATGATCAGCGATCTTGTTGCTAAGTATTCTATCTATTGTAATGATAACATCAGCGAATTTTGCGCCTCCGAAAAGGAAGATGGAGGGTTTTTCTGGGTGGCTCACTGCTTTTTCAAGCGCAGTGAGTTCTTTTTCCATGAGTCGCCCTGCTACTGATGGAAGTACTACCGTAAAACCGGTGAGTGAACATTGCGCGCGGTGCGCAGCAGCAAATGCGTCGTTGACGTAGAAGTCGGCGAGTGGAGAAAGGTTTTGAACGAGTTCGGAGCGTGCATGTTCTTCTGGTTTTTTCTTCTCGGTTTCTGCGGTATATTTCCGGACGTTATCGAGGAAAACAACGGTTCCTGGTTTCATGGTTTTGATTGCGTTTTTTGCTTTTTCTCCGTAGATGTCATCAATAAAGGTCACATTTTTTCCAAGCAGCTTCGCCAGCATCTGTGCGTGTTTCTGCATGGAGATGAAATCCCAGCTGCCTTGTTTTCCTTGGTGTGCGAGAATCACGGTTTTTGCGTTTTTATTGACAAGTTCTTTAATGGTCGGTAACGCAAGTCTGATTCTTGTGTCATCCGTGATGTCAAGTGTTTTTTTGTCTAACGGCATGTTAAAATCCACGCGGAGTAAAACGGTTTTGTTTTCTACATTAAAATCATCTAAGGTGTTGTAGTCTTTCATTCTGTAAAACCTCCTCTGCAGGTCTATATCCTTTGTGTTTATTTAAACATGTGGGATTATTTTTAAGAGGAAAAAAGTAAAAAGAATTGATTTTTAACAACAGCGGATCATAAATTTTTTACTGTTTCTATCGGAACCAATCGTTCGTTGAACATGTAGTTGATCAAATCCACAATCCGGCATGAGTACCCCCATTCGTTATCGTACCAGGAAAATATTTTCGCAAGGGTTCCTTTCTCTCCAACGACTTTGGTCAGTAACCCATCAATTATTGCAGAGTGTGGGTTGCCGACGATATCAACTGAAACTAACGGTTCTTCAGTATATTGCAAAATACCTTTAAGATAAGTATCTGCTGCTTGTTTGAATGCTTGGTTTATTTCTTGTGCGGTCGTCGGTGTTTTTAACACACAGCCAAAATCAGTAATTGAACCATCCGGTGTTGGAACACGCAACGCAAGCCCGTCGATTTTTCCTTTCAAATCTGGAATCACTAGTGCTACTGCTCTTGCTGCTCCGGTGGTAGTTGGAATAATGGATACCGCGGCAGCGCGTGCTCGCCGGAGGTCCTTATGCGGAAAATCAAGGATACGCTGATCACCGGTATACGAGTGTACCGTGGTCATAAACCCTTGCTCAATCCCAAACGTCTCATGTAAAACTTTGACGGGTGGCGCAAGACTATTTGTGGTACATGATGCCATCGAAATAATATGGTGTTTGCTAGGGTCGTACACTTTCTCATTGACTCCTAAAACGATAGTAAGATCAGGGTCTTTCCCAGGGGCAGAGATAATTACTTTTTTTGCTCCCGCATCCAAATGTTTTCTCGCACCATCACGTGTGCGGAAGACACCAGTAGATTCAATAACAACATCGGTGTCTAATTTCCGCCATGGAAGGTTTGAGGGGTTCACCTCTGAGAAGAACGCGATAAGATGTCCGTTCACTTCGATACCTTCGGGTTTTGCAGTAATATCTCCACAGAACTTACCGTAGATCGAATCATATTTGAGAAGGTGCGCGAGTATCTCAGTGTTCCCAAGATCATTTACTGCAACAAATTCAAATTTCTTTCCGTACTGGGAATGCTGTAACGCAGATCGTAGCACGTTTCGCCCTATTCGCCCAAAACCGTTAATAGCTACTCGAATCATCTCCAAACCACGAAGCCTACAAACAAGTGAACATTATATAAGTTTTCCGACAAGATAGGTCGGCGCTGCATCAATAATTTCGACGTGAACAAAATCCCCAATGGCGACTGGTTCGGTGAGAACAACCTGTTTGTAGTTCTCTGTTCGTCCCGTAAAAGTCTTCTGTTTTCCTTTCTCGGTCACAAGCACCATGTATGTTTTTTTGAGGTGTTCTTGATTTTTTTCCCGCGAGATTTTCGAGCAGATTTCTGTTGTTCGTTTTGATCGTTCTTTGACCACATGTGTGGGAACGCGTCCTTTCATTGTTTTCGCTGTGGTGAGCGGGCGAGCAGAAAACCTGGTGATGTTGATGATATCTGGTTTTATTTGTTTTAACAGTTCTATCGTCCGGTTAAATTGTTCCTCAGTTTCCGTGGGAAACCCAATAATCACATCAGTGGAAAGTGTGAGAGTGGGGATTGTTTTTCGGAATCGTTCGACAAGGCGGGTAAAATCCTTTACGGTATATCCTCGATTCATTTTTTCCAGGATCTCATCATCACCTGATTGTACCGGCAAATGAAGGAATTTATAGATTTTGTGATGCTTATATGCAGTAAGAATCGAATCAAGGTTTTTCTGGACTGTTGTAGGGTTCATCATGCCGACTCGAACACGAAACGCTCCATCGAGAGTACAAACCTGGGTGAGTAGCATCCCAAGATTCGTCCTGGTATCAAGACCATATGAGGCTGTATCTTGTGCGGTCAGTTGAATTTCTTTACATCCTTGTTTGATTGCGGAGCAGACATCAGCAGCAATCTCCTGAATCGGGAAGCTTCGTAATTTCCCTCGCGCAAAATGAGTGATACAATACGAACAGGAAAGCAGACATCCTTCTGCGATCGCAATCGGAGCAATCACCGTATCGAAATATTTCGGAAGCATCGTCTTTTTTGTTTCAATGAAAGACGGTCTGTTACCATCCATAATATCATTTATGTACTGTATATATTGAGGCGGAATCAAAAATGCGTTTGGAACAATGGATGTGATAAGCTCAGGTTGAACTGATGGCATGCAACCGGTCACAACTATCTTTTTGTGTGTCTTTTGAAAAACTTTTAATCGTGACAGCATGCGTTGCTCGGTCGTTCCAATAACCGTGCAGGTGAGAAGCACGAGCACGTCAGCGTCTTTGATGTTGTCAACGATCTCATGATGATCATGTTTCAACAGACCCATGAGTAACCGTTCATCGCTCTTGTTTGCAGTACACCCATAGGTCTCAACATAGATGTTCATGGTAAAAACGCGAAGAGACGCAGCCTTATTTAACAGCTTCTGTCACGCGCTGTAGGACAAACTGTTTCTCAAGGTTCGATAAAAAGAATCCAGCACGGGGTCCTTTCTCCTGGCCAAGGATGACTTGATACATTACACTAAACGCGGTTTTAATAGGGATCTTCGTTCCTTCTGATATCTCATATATTGTGTTGTGGATCGCTTCAGGCTCCCAGGAAAGATCAGGGATTTTTTCTTTAAAAATCGACAGAACCGTTTGTTGTTCTTTTGTCAGCGTCATCTTCGGAAGTTCTTCTTTGACCTCAAACTTGACTTCATCTGGTGCGAACTTGTCAAGCCAGTATCGGACATGTTCTGTCCGTTGTCGTAAATGTTCCTCGTCTTCTTTTTTTAATTTCTTCGAAATCTGCTTTGTCCGTATCAAAATCTCTTTGACTAAATCCCAGGTTTTCCCAATCTGGACTAGGGTAACGAGATGTCGATACGGGAGGTGAAGCGGCATGGTCTTCGGAATATGATACGGCTGCGATAACTCATAGGTTTTTTTGAACTCTTTCATTCCTTTGATTTCTGTTTCTTTCCCGAAATAGACTTCCTCTTCTTTGTCGTATTCATCAACTAAAGTCAGCAAGCCTAAACCAGAGTCAAAAACAATATGTCTATTCGGTTGATTTCGCATGATCAAAAACCGGAGTACCTCAGGGGGCGTCATCTGCAGCATTTCCTCACCGCTCACCGCAGTCCCTTTGGAACTATGCATCGCACCTTGTCCTTTTAACATGATAAACTCATAAACGAGTAATCCTGGGTGTGGATAATGATACACTTCTTCAGAGATTTTCGCACCAGTCTCTCGCGTACCCCCAACAGTAGCATGGTCTTTCCCGCAGGGTTCAAAGGTAACCCCAAGCATTCTCCAGCGCGCTGGCCAGTCCACCCGCCAGGGAAGCTTCCCTCCCCCGCCCTTCCGGATATCAACCTCACCAACATGACCGCAATCACACGTGTACTCAACCATTGGATATTCGTACAGACTTGGATGGGTCGTCGAAAGACGACCACATGTTTCACATTTCACGTTAAACGGCAGCCAATCCTGCGGCATCTTTCTACCGGAGAGGGTCTCAAGGATACCTCTGATTTTACTGGTGTTTTCTAACGCGATTTGAATCGACTCGTTATACTCCCCCCTGGTATACATCTCACTCGCGCGATATACTCGTGGGTTAACTCCAATCTCATGTAACGAACCTAAAAACGAGACTAAATAGTGATCCGCGTAGCTTTTATGGTTGCCGCAAGGACATGGTATCTCAGAAAGAGCTTTTCCTACATACTGTTCATACGACGAGGGGAGATGAGGGTACACTTTTCGTAGTGGATCGTAATCATCACATACGTAGATGAACTCCGCGTCACCGCCTTTCTCGACAAGACAACGGTACACTGCATCGGTGGTGAGGATCTCCCGCATGTTCCCGATGTGAATCGGGCCAGAGGGAGTAATGCCTGTCGCCAGCACATGCTTTGTTTGTTTTTTAAGTAGCTCATCTGCTAAAACATCTGCCCAATGCATGAATAAATCTCCAACGAGTATCGCGTTACAATGGTCGTGCTCTGATCAACGAGCGAAGTGGCACACCACCGACATCGTTCATCGATCGTTTATTGAGAAGACAGACGCATAAGAGAGGGGTTCCTTTCTCCGCCTTCACTGCTTTTATTGCACTTTTCAGGGTTTCACCTGTTCCAATAACGTCATCAACAAGAACTACGTTTTTATTAGTAATGGTTGCGTAGTTCGAGCAGAACGCACCGGTTTTTTCATAGTGCGGCCGGAATACGGCAAGATCAAGACCAAGCTCCTCAGCTATATACATCGCGTAGGGAATCCCGTTGATCGCAATACCGACAATTACTTCAACATCGATTTCTTTTTTCCCCATTTCTTCAAGGATAATATCTGATAATGCATAGGAAATCGATCCGATACGGGAAGGAGACACACCAATAGAGCGCCAACCAACTTTTAGTTCACCTTGTGGTTTCTTTTCTTTTCCGCGGGTTAGAAGCCATGCTGCTGTTTCTTTTGACACGTTGAGTTCTTCTGCGATCTCATAATCTGTAAGTCCACTTTCTTTGAATTTTAACGCTTTCTTAATAAGAGAATCTGTTTCTTTCATATCGGTAACACCCTCGAAACTACGTATCTACCTACGATATTTAGATGTTTGCTCTTTCCCACCTATAATCGGTGAAAAAAGGTATCGTAAACCTAAAATACTACAAGAGCATGCTCTACTCTAACGTGATCGTATGGCACAAGAGAAAAAAGGAGAAGGATTTCACTCGGGAGCCGGGTTAATCCGGTATTTCGATGCAGAAGAAAAAACCGCGTTTAAGATACCACCGTGGTTTGTGGTTTTTGCTTGTATTGCTACGGCAGTTATTGTCATAGCGATCCAGATGTGGAAACCGCTCTAAAAAATTATACTTTTTTTTATTATTGTTTTTTTAATTGCTGTATTGTGAGTTGTTTTGCAGTCTTTAGTGCTTCGTTAATCTTATCCCGGTTTGGTCCACCGCATTGTGTGAGTTTTTGTTTCCCGCCACCGCTGCCGCCGAGGAGTTTCCCGATCTCTGAAGCAAGCGGTCGTAGATCGATCTCAACGTTATCAGACGCAGCTGAGACAAGTTTTTTCCCATCATAGATATGAGCAACATATCCTGGTTCACTGATAATCGCTCCGGCTATCGTAATCGCATCAGTTTCACACTGACCGGTCACAATTTTTATGGTAGTTCCAGGAATCTGGAAGGCGTCATGTTGTAATCGTTCAATGGCATCCGATGAAACCACTTTCTTTTGTTTCTGCGCGTTCTTCCATTCATTGAACAAATGATTGCAAGCATCAATAAGACTAGGGACCGGTGTTTTGTCTTTCTTTGCCGTCTCTTTCAAAAATCTTTGTACTGTTTTTTCCAGTTGATCAGCAGAGACAGAAAAGATTTTTTCTGCATTGTGTAGTTGTTCCGTTATGTTCTCATGACGTGTAATGGTATACACCGGGGCAAGAAGCACGGTCACACGATGGTATAGTTCGTTTTCTTCTTTTTGATAGATATCCGCCATCTTCCCTGCCGCAAAGGTAATTCGATTCACACCATCCTGAATACGTTCTGTTTTAAGGATACGTATTTTCTCGATTTCCTTTGTGTTGTTCAGGTGTGTTCCACCACAGGCTTCCACATCGATACCAGGGAGGTTCAACACACGAATCAGGTTCCCTGGCGGGACACCCCCTTGATATAACCGGAACCCATGCTCTCGTTCTGCCTTATTTCTCTCCATTACCTTTTTTTCAACCGGAACCGCTTGTCTCACAAACTCGTTTGCCAGGCTTTCGATTTTTTTGATCTCATCGTCAGTAATCGGTTTGTAATGAGCGAAATCAAACCTGGCTTCCGTCACTCCAAGTTGTGAACCAGCCTGCCAGATATGTTCCCCAAACAATCTGCGGAGGGCACCGTTCACCACGTGAGTACCGGTGTGATGTTTCATGAGTGTATAGCGATGGTCCCAATCGAGTTTTCCATGCACTGTTTCTCCTACATTCACAGGATGTTCAAGGACATGGATGATGGAGTCTGCTGCTTTCTCAACATGTACGACCTGGAGAGGTTTCCCATGAACGATCAGGACTCCTTTGTCTGCTGACTGTCCGCCACCCTCTGGGTAGAACGCAGTTTTATCAAGGATCACTTCAGTTCCCCGTGCTGTGGTTTGTTTCCAGACAATCGTCGCATCGAATTCCTTCGTGTAATGGTCATCGTAATAGAGGGGGTGCGTTGGAGGAAGATCGGTGCGCACATCTGATGTTTCTTCCGCTGGTTTTTCATGGGAATGCAGTTCTGCAATCATGGAATCAAAATTTGGTGGAATAGTAACAGGGACGTTTTCTTTCTGTGCAATGTTCTGAACAACATCAGGGGGCATCCCATGGGTATCATACAGCATGATTAATGCAGGGGGATCAATGGTTTGTTTTTCTTTCAGAATCCTTTTAATAAGTCCTTCTCCTTTTGAAAGGGTATCGGAGAAACGTTTTGTCTCAATGTCTAAAATCTCACCAATCTGATCCTTGCGTTTCTTAAGCGACGGGAATTCTTTTCCAAGATATTCCAGCTCTTGTTCAACGAGCTGCCTTAATGTTAGATCAAGCTGTAATTTTTCGAGGAATCTGATCGATCTTCGAATGATTAATCGCGCAAGGTACCCTGCTTTCACATTCGAGGGAACGATACCATCACCGAGCATGAACGAAAGGCATTTGGTATGGTCTGCAAGAGCGTAGATGCTTCCTTTATCTGATGTATCTTTTATCGCGTCGAGCAGGAATGTAAGCATCTTTGGGACCGCGGTTTCATAGACCGTCGGTGTCCCAGTCGTAAACCATGCGACTCGTTCCAATCCGTACCCTGTATCAACGATGTTCAACGGGTTTGGTGCGTAGTGTTTGCCTTCGAGGATTGTTCCTCCATGTTCATCTTCTTTCATGTTCATGAACACAAGGGTCGCTATTTCTAGTCCACCAGCAAGAACCTCGACACAGGGTCCTGCGTTTCCTCCACCAATCCAGAGCTGTTCCTTGTAATTGATAGCTTCTCGAGGGATCCCGATTTTTGTTCTAAAAAATTCGTCACAGTATATTACTGTTTCTTCTTTCCAGTAGATTTCATCGATATTTTTATTAAACGCATGGTGTCCCATCATCTCAAACGTGGTGAGATGTCGTCCGCTCTTTCCTACTTCATCAAGGTCATTGAGTCGAATACAAGGTTGTGAGATGACCAACGGGTTTGCTGGTGGGGGGACCACTCCCGAGGTCACATGAGGTTGAAAATCTGCAATCGAGGCGATGGTAAGGTAGATATCGGAACGCCATCGGGCAATCACCGGGCAGCGTTCTCCGGTTTCAGGGTAATGAAGCCGTGAATGATTGTGTTTTTCAAAAAAGGAAAGAAAGCTTTCTCTGACTTCTGCGAGAGCCAATGGTTTTTTTGCGAGAGGATTGCCAATGAAATTAAACTTCACGCAGGGTTGATCTCCACAGAACTCTGTATGGATATCCAGTGTCCAAAAATAGTCACCACATGCTTTGCATTTCTTCCGTATATACCCGTTGGTACGAAAGTATTGTAGGTCGTATTCTTTCTGCATGGTTGAATCAGTCATAGGTCCTAACTGGTCTGGAATAGACAAAAGGTTTTAAAGTTTTATCTTTATAAAATAAACACTTCGGAGATAAATGAGGAACGATATATTTATATGGGGCTTAGCCTTAAAATATATTAGGGGTAATATGAAGAAATTAATTCTTAGTATCATGATAGTTTTGATTGTATCGATGAGTAGCATAGGGATTACAAGTGCATTAAGCTACTCGAATAATACGGATACAAAAGCATCAACTCAGACCACGAGCAATGGGTATGGTTTACAGTGGATGATGGAGTATGGAAATGATCCGAGAACGGGAGCGCGCTATCAAGGACCACAACCGATTGGAGATAGTGATAACGATGGGAAGAATGAACTCCTCATCAGCGGAAGGGATTGTACCATCCGTGTTATGAAATGGAATGAAAATAAGCAGACGTATACGCAGGTTCGTGCACTGCATCCGCCGTTCTATCCATTCGTACGCTGTGATGCTGGCGGGATGGCAATCGGCGATGTGACCAATGATGGGAAAAATGAGATTGCTGCGACATGGTATACTGCGATCTACAAATATTTCGCTTTTAAATATTGGATGATTGGGGTAAACCCTTGGATTTTTTTCAATGATGGTGGGAGTGCAGATTGTCTCATTGGTGATTGTGATAACGACGGGAAAAATGAGTTGATTTTAAGCGGTGGTCCTGGATGGGAATCAAATAGTTCTGTGTCCGAAATCACCGTGTTTAAATGGAACGGGCTGTTCCTTCAAAAAGTAGCAGCGTGGAAGGATCCTGATGTGAATGGTTATGTGTACATGGCTGGCCTTGGTGATGTTGATGACGATGGGCAAAATGAGATTGTCTGTGCCATTGAAAATAAGGTTCTTGTGTTGAATTGGGATGCCCAAAACAAGGTGTTTATTCCCACGGAGATATTTAGAACATATCATGGACAAGAATCCCCCTTTGGTGTTGTCTGTAAAGATTGTGATAATGATGGGAAAGCGGACATCCTTCTGAGCTATTACGATCCTCGGATTACGATCTTTAAATGGAATGGGACTGGGTATGCGATACAATTTGATATCTCGTGGCCTGGCGGGGAACCAGTAATCGAAGGAATTGACGTTGGTGATACCGATAACGATGGACTCAATGAAGTATGCGCGGGGGCTGGCGTGACTCATATCTTGCAATGGAATGGGACGACGTATGTCGAAGAAGCGGTGCTTCCTACATTTGGCTGGATGGCAGTCGTGTGCATCGGAGATTGCGACAATGACGGGAAAAACGAAATCAACGCAGGGAATGTTGATGTGAATCAAGAGCAGAATTACACGGAATGGGTTTTTAAATACGGTTGGGATACGTGATTCCTAGCCTTTTTTCTCATTTTTAAGAAACTTATTAATAGATTGTCGATATATCTATCGACATTCATGGTAGGTTCTTGGAGTATATGGGCGTAAAAGAAGTACTAGCAGAAAAAATTGCAGGGGAGATCACCCTGAGTCCAAAACCAGGGGAGACGCTCCGCAAATGGCGAACCACGTTTAATATCGCTCAAGCGGAGCTTGCTCATTTTTTAGGTGTTGCCCAAAGCGTAATTAGTGATTATGAGTCGGGGAGACGGAAATCCCCGGGGATTCATTCCGTGAAAAAGATAGTTACCGCATTCTTGGAAATCGATGAAAAGAAACACGGTGGTACGATTATCCAGCAATATCAGTTCATGGTAAAAACACAAGACGGCATCATTGACATTATGGAATATCCGTATTCGATTCCTGTTGAGAGACTCATAAAAGAAATCGATGGAAAGGTGGTCACCTCCTCAAGCATCAGCCTTGACCGCGCTATTAAAGGGTTTACGCTTATCGATGGGGTTGAGACGATTAAGACGCTTACGTCGGCAAACTACCCGAACCTCTATGGATGGAGCACGGAGCGGGCGTTGATTTTCACGAAAATCCAGTTCGGTCGAGGCCCGATGATCGCAATCCGGATTCATCCAGTCAAACCATCACTTGTGGTGTACCATCAACCAGGGAGCGTGGACCCACTCGCGGTACAGCTCGCAGAACGGGAGAATATGCCGTTGGTGATCACGGAGATGCCACTGGAAGAATTACGGAAAAAATTGATTTTGCTTGGGAAGTGAAGACCTATGCCAGATGTGGTTGGGTTATGTTCCATGTGCGGACGACCAGGTGCGATGTTCACCTGTCATCTCTGTGGAAGACTTGTTTGTGAGCGGTGTTATGATCATCGTCATTCGATCTGCATTGAATGTAAACATATGAAAACACGGTCAGATTCCCCCTCATTTCCGATGGATTAAAAATCATTGTTGCAACAGATGTAATAACCCCGAAGAAGGCACAGATATTTTTTTTATTTTATGTACATGCTCTATTTGAAGATATCAGAAAAAAAAGAGAAAAAGGGGTGGGGTTTTAGTACCCCATGAGGTGTCGTAGAA
>JADBLO010000049.1 GCA_014894395.1 Thermoplasmata archaeon | reverse complement strand
CTCCCTCAATGCCTCACAGTAACTGGTTATGTCGGTCATTATCACCAGCACATGCATATCACATTCAAAGGCAAGATATTCGGCAGCAGTAAGTGCACACCTGGGAGTAATGATCCTCTCCATTACCGGGTCATCGGCTAGATTTAAAAACATGACCACCCTGCTCATGACACCAGCCTCTTCAAAGACCTTTCGGAAAAAGTTAGCCTCGTCGTGCCTTATGCCCATAGCCGCAAAAACCACCACAAAACTACCGACCTCTTCACCGGAAATCCTGGCTTGTCTTACAATCTGGGCTGCTAACTGGTTGTGAGGAAGGCCATCTCCCGAAAAAATAGGCAACTTCTGACCCCTTATTAGGGTCATAAGACCATCTATAGAAGAAATCCCAGTCTGGATATAGTTTCTAGGGTAAAGTCTTGCTACAGGGTTCATAGGTCTGCCATTTATGTTGTAATTTTTGTGGGAATAGATCTCTCCAGCACCGTCTATAGGCTTTGCCGTGCCGCCAAAGACCCTGCCGAGAATTTCACTTGACATAGGTATTTCCATGGGTTTGCCGGAAAAACTTACACTGATATCATTTAAAGAAATGCCTGATGTCCCCTGAAAAACCTGTATGATAACTTTTCCCCGGTCAATCTGGACTACTTCGCCCATCCGGTGTTCTTTGCCAGACATCTCTATATCTACTACTTCACCATAAACCGCATCTTTGACTTCATCCATAATTATAAGAGGACCTTCAGCTTTGTCTAACTTTAGATATCTAACTTTCATCTGCCGCACCTTCTTTGTACAAGTTCTCTATGCTGTCATAGTAACGATTTATCCTGTCGGTAAGCTCCTGGAAGATCCCGGATTTTGCCTCAACTTCAGTAGCGTTGTATTTCATCATTATTATATCGGAAAAAAGTTTCTCATCTTTAACTTTGGAAAGGGGTATACCCTTTTTTACGCAGGAATATGCCCGGTCATAAAGCTGGTCAATAACCTTGAGCATACTATACTGACGGGAAAGAGCCGTATGTAAATCCTGCGGATGAAAGGCGTTTTGTTGAAGATATCCAGTCTTTATGATTCTGGCTATCTCCAGTATAACCCTCTGGTCATCCGGCAGCACATCCTCTCCTACCAGTTTCACAATGTCCATCAGTTTGTTTTCTTCTTGAAGGATCCCCATCATTTTAGATCTGATACTTATCATGTCTGATGCTACATTCTCTTTAAACCAATCTTTCAGCATAGGAATATAGCTGCTGTAAGATAAAAGCCAGTTTATGGAGGGGAAATGCCTGGCATAAGCCAGCTCTCGGTCCAGTGCCAGAAAAGTCCCCACGATCCTCTTGGTGGACTTGGTAACCGGTTCTGAAAAGTCCCCGCCAGCCGGAGAAACCGCTCCGATTACGGTAATAGATCCCTCGGTACCGTTAAGGTTTTTGACATATCCTGCCCTCTCATAAAATGCTGCCAACCTTGACGCAAGATATGCGGGGTAACCTTCTTCAGCAGGCATCTCCTCAAGTCTGCCGGAAATTTCTCTCAGGGCTTCAGCCCACCTGGAAGTAGAATCAGCCATAACCGCCACATTGTATCCCATATCCCTAAAGTATTCAGCTATGGTGATGCCGGTATATATAGAAGCCTCCCGAGCCGCCACCGGCATATTAGAAGTATTGGCTATTAGTACTGTCCGGTCCATCAAGGGATTGTTTGTATTAGGATCTTTAAGTTTAGGGAAATCTTCCAGAACTTCGGTCATCTCGTTACCGCGCTCACCACAACCAATATAAACGATGATGTCAGCATCACTCCACCTGGCTAACTGGTGCTGGGTAATGGTCTTTCCGGTGCCAAATCCTCCGGGGATAGCAGCAGTACCACCCTTAGCCAGGGGAAAGAAAGTGTCAATGACCCTCTGCCCGGTCACCAGTAATTTTTCTATAGGCATCCTCTGAACTATGGGTCTTGGCTGTCTTACCGGCCATTCCTGATACATCTTAAGCTCGTACTTTTTACCATCTTCATCCAAGACAACCAATGTATCCTGAATGGTGTAAGAACCGCTTTTTACTGTGCTTACCACTCTACCTTTTTCCCCTGGAGGAACCATAACTTTGTGAACTATAATAGTTGTCTCCTGAATTTTCGCAAAAACCTCGCCAGATTTTAAAATATCTCCCGGTTCTACCATAATCTCTACATCCCAGGACTTTTTCTCATCTAGGGATATGAGACCTATACCCTCAGGGATGAATTTAAATCCCAAATCATATATCTTGGAAAGAGGTCTCTCGATACCATCAAAGATATTGCCGATAATTCCCGGCCCTAGCTTTAATGAAAGGGGTTTTCCAGTACCATACACCTTTTCTCCCGTTCTGAGGCCTGAGGTTTCTTCGTATACCTGGATGGTACCCAGATCATTTTCCAGAGAAATGACTTCACCTATAAGCTTTTTTTCACCCACCATCACCATTTCGCGCACCATAAAACCTTCCATATGGTCGGCTCTTACTACAGGACCATTGATATAGATGATATTTCCTTGTCTTGTCATTTTAACGCTCCTTATTTAACCATGAAGACAGGATTTCTCCAACCAGTTTGTTGCTCTCTTCTAGGATAGTATTTATAGTGAAATCTATCTCCAGCCTGCCATCGCCACTTTTTACAAAAACTCCGCCGATCAGGCTGTCAACTGCCTCAATTTTATAGGCAGCCTCATCTCGGAAGGACTTGATGGTGCTTAAAATAACTTTTTGGTTATTTTTAAGGTCATCCCTGCTGAAGCTAAAATTTACAAATTGATCAGCAGAAAACTTAAATAATACTTGTTTTATGGCTTCCTTTAAAAATTTCACATATTCTGCTGTACCAACAAAAGCCCTGGTTCTTTTCTTGACTTCATCCATGATCCTGTCGGCAAATTCCTGCCTCTTTTTCAGCACTGCCAGGTGCATGGCAGACCGGGTCTTTAAAATAATCTGCTGCTTTTTGGTCTCGGCATCTTTTGTGGCTCTTGCTACTACAGTCCTTTTTCTTTCTTCGTTATCCTTTATAATTGTAGTTTTCCGGCTTTCATAATCTTCCACCAGCTTTTTTTGTTTTTGCTGAAAATCAAGTTCTATTCTCTCTATAACCACCTTCGTGAAAAGGGAAATTTTATCTTCAATAGTACTGGACATATCATTCACCTCAAATCTTAAGTCCTATGGATTCCCTTATATACCTGGTTAAAAAGTCGGGAGGCCGCCTTGTGCCGTGCCTGTCGGGAATCTCAACTATTATGGGAAGGCTGTCTGAAAGTTTCATTTGGTTGAGTTCCAGCTGAACCCTTTCCGCTAATAGCTCGGTTATGAATAAAATTCCTACATCCCGCTTTTCCTTTATTTTTACCAATTCTTTCAATATGTCTTCCCTTTCGTGGACTACAACTCCTTCTACACCAGATAGCCTCATGCCAGTCAAGGTATGGGTATTGTCGCTGAGTATAAAGACCTTCATATGGATCCCTCTACAGTCTACCCAGTATCATGATTGAAACAATCAGCCCATATATGGCAATTCCTTCGGCTAAACCCACAAATATAAGAGTTTTACCCAGAATATTCGGGTCCTCCGAAACAGCCCCCAGAGCCGAGGAGCCTA
>JADBLO010000108.1 GCA_014894395.1 Thermoplasmata archaeon | reverse complement strand
TTTTTCTTTTTCAAGCTGTTCAATTCGCTTAATGAGTAATTTTTTTTCTTTAAAACTTATCCTTAGAACAGAAGCATTAACACGGTTTTAAGACTCATGGTTTTGTGCTAGATTGTCACTCGTTATTGTTTTGTATAGACTTTCGATCTACCAGTATTGACATCAGTGAGAGTGAGTGTTGTATTATTAGAAAAAATATAATTAAATGCACCTACGACTGCGCCATCTTGAGTGGTTGCTATAAAAACTAATTTCCCATCTTTTAATGCCCATGTATTTCCTGTTACAGCACCAGTACTGGTCCCGTCTGAAAATAAAGTCATTGTCCAATTGATGGAAGGAACCTCAGAAGCCGTCTTCCATGTCTCAATAAATTTATTTCGCTCAGAATCGAGAGAATTACTCAACTGATTACATCCACTGAAGGTGATGGAGATAAGAAAAACTCCTATACTGAGAATGATAAGTTTTTTTTGTATATCCTTCCCTCCGCCTATTTTGTTTAATTATTTTTTTCCATTTTCTCTTCTTTTCTTTTAACGTTTTTTTTCGTGTGGGATGAAAAAGAACCCAAAGATCATTATATTATAGGGGGAAATAATTGAGGTTTTAATATTGTTTTGCTTTATCAATAAGTAAATTAATAATTGAAAACCAGTTGATCAAATTCTTCATTGAATAAGAGAGATGTTGATTGGTAAACATAATTATTCCGACATCTTCAAAGACATGATAAAACATATATGTTTGACTACCCGGCATTCCACCATTATGACCTATTCTACTACTGTTTTCAGAGTCATTATGGTTCAAAAAAATCTGCCATCCAAGACCATATCCTCTATAGTTATTACTGGGATATTGTAGGGTAAACATGAGTTCAACTGTATCATTTTTTAAAATTTTAACGCCGTTATATTCCCCTCCATTCATATAAGCAATTAAATAATGAGAAAGATCTTCCAAATTTGATCTCAGTCCTCCCGAAGCATAGTTTCTATCCTCAAAATTAGGTAAAGCAATATATTTCCCAAGCAGATAAATATACTGAACTGCAAGCTGTTCTTTTTTATAAAAGGGAAGATAATAGCTAGTGTTCTTCATATCCAGCGGTTGAAAAATATTTTTCGTACAATATTCAGGCAATGATTGATTTGTGATACATTCCACAAGGTACCCTAATAATTCAAAGCCAGTACTTGAATAGGATTGTTGTTCACCAGGCGGATAATCCTTCCAATGGTTAGGTTTGTACAATTTACCTCCTGGATTCAGATATTCACCCAAATGATCATAGGGTACACGAAGAATTGAAAATAAGGTAAAAAGATTGATATTCCTTGCTGCAAGACTTGACCGATGCGTCAGAAGCATCCTAAATGTTATTGGTATGTCAGGATAATTGGGGTTTCTGACATTGAAAGGTAAATAATCATTAACATCATCATCTAAATGAAAAAGACCTTTTTCCCATAATTGCATGATTGCTGTTGCGGCAAAGGTTTTTGATATTGATGCTAACATATACACTGTTTCATTTGTAGCTTCCTTTTTATTTTTTATATCTGCATATCCATACCCTTTTGACCAAACCATGCTATTGTTTTTAATTATAGCTAATGCTAGGGAAGGCATATGACCACTGTTCATATAGTCAATAATTGCCTGATCAAAATCATCATCAATTACTTCGACTCTATTAATCATAAATGATTTTTCAACACAATTTGCAGAAACTGGAACTAGAACATTAGTAAACAGAATGAAAAGAGTTGATAGAACAAGAATTCTTCGAAGTAAGCTTTCCTTCATTTACTACCCCTATTCAAATTACTATTATACTCTCCTCATATAATAAATTACGCTACAATAATGCTTCCTCCTTAATTATCTATTTCGGGATGAAGCCATAACTAATAACAACTTTATAAACAATGAAAAACACGCCCTTTTTGAAAATATCCTTTTTTTCTAATTTTTCCCTCACATCAATTGGAATGGTAATTATTGGGATAATTGGCAGTTACTATTCCCCAAACCCATTAGGGGTTTAGCAGACTTACTGTTCGTGTTTCGTCGGATGTAGGGAACAAAAAAGCCTTTATTTTCCGTGTTTGCTTTTGATTGGTATCCTGCACAAGAACCCTATAATATTCCATAGAACAAGAGAACCACGAAGCGATGAAAAGGGAAAGTATGAAATTGTAGATTTAAGTAAAGGAAATGAAAAAACAATTAGCAATCATAGGAATCATTGCTCTGCTTGTTTGTGTTGGATTGAGATTTAACAAAGTATTAGATGGTTGTTAGAAGGAGGGATAACAATGAGACATATTTTGCAGATAGATGAAAAAGAGAGGCACGAATTAACCATTCAATTCAGCAGTTGATCTTACAAAGTAACTATTTATGTTGATGGTAGTGAAATATCAACAATTCATTATATTCGTTATGGTATAGAGGAAGCGAGCACAAAATTCAAAGTAGGTAAGGACGAGATGCATGATGTGGACGTAAAAATAAAACTATTACCATTCCCTGCCATGCTAATTCTACAGTCCAAACGTCTTTTTTTCGTATCCTACTCTATTGTCCTGAAGTTTTCCTAGAATGAGGGATGCTAATTAGCCGATCTTAATGGCTAATTAGCCAAGTTCAATTAGCCAATAAAAGAGAATAGGAGCCTGTCTGAGTATTCGCATTTTTCAGAGGTTTTTCACTAAAAGGGTATTTTACCCACGAAAAATCCCTGATTTTTTGACAACAAATGGCCTTTCAAGCAATCTTACTTTATTTCTCAGACAGACTCATAGGATAGTTTTTTAAATAAATGGATATTATAAAACTGTAGTTCGGAGGAGGAAAAGAAATTGACCGAAATTGAAATTTTCGCTTGGAAACTTGGGAGAATTATATTATTAGTAACTAGTGTGGGTATGGCTGTTTCAGCTATAATTCTAATGAAATATTTTCCAATTTCCGAAATAAATCGGTGGATTTTTTCTATTGGACTTGCACTCGTTTCGTTAGGTATTGCTTTTCATTCAATTGTAAACTCAAAGGAATCAGATAAAAAAATGGAAATATTGGAAAAAAGTAACTTTGATAGAATATTAGGATTGCTAGAAGAAAGAAGATTAAATTTAAGAGAGAAAACTATTTCTTTAAATAAAGCTGTTGACTTTGAAATAAGAAGTCAAGGAAAGTTACAGGATAAAAATTTAATAATGAATATCGCTGAATATGAAATCTATCTCTGTTTCACAATTTGGCTTTGTCTAACAAACTTACGTCAAATTGATAAATTAAAATCAAGAATTTCAAAAGATGATAAATTATATACAATGCACTTTGTAAACAATTTATTTGTAGATTTAGTCGATGGTTTACAATTCTTAAAAATGTATTACAATCCTGTTTATGAAATTTCGGGGAATTATCCCGATCAAATAATAAGTATCAGTAATATTGGCCTTCAATTCCAGGATATATGCAATGAAAAACCTGAACAATGTGAACAAATAATTGTCAATAAAAACATCCTAATTGGCAAATTAAAATTCACGCCTTAAATAAGGATTGTGAAAGAAGAAAATAAAATCAAACCTAAAAAAGGAAAAGTTCCTATAAAATAAAGTTTTATTACGTCTTACGTTGTGATTAAAAAATTGTTACAAAAGGAGTGGCAAAGAGGCTACGGCCTACACCCAGCACCTTCTGGCTTTATAATATCAAAATTTGCGTCTTCTGTCATTAAGAATATTGCTTCTGACTGGGCAGAAGTTTTTAGCGAGCTTATGTTTTCTAAATATACCTCTTGAGATATCTTTACCTAAACTAATTTTTAGAACAGTAATAATCGTGTGTTTAGAGAAATACATAATTGATTTATAATTTTTAATTTAATGATATTTATGTCGTTGATTTTTCTAGTTTCTTTTTGGTAAATTGAAGAAGTCGTAATAATGCTAGAGGTCCACCATAATGTTTGCGCTCGAGTTTTTTCCCATGCAAATCAACGGTTTTTAATGTTAGTATCCCAGGAATTTCAAATTCTTTGTTTTTTGATGAATTAGAAATATTCCAACAAGGTTCAAATGGATCATGTGCAAAAGCGTTTCTAATCAATCTTACAACCTGAGAGATATTTTGTATGTCATTATCTTTACTCTGTAACCTATTTTTACCCCATTCGTCTTCTAGAACTTTATTCAATTGGAGCATCATCATATAAGTTCCAACATGTTCCAAAATTCTAGCACCAGTTTTTTCTTCAGATGCAGTTAATTTTACTTCATTCTTTTTTACAACATGTTTCAAATAAGAAAAAGTGTCTAAATAATTGAGCCTTCTCGAATTAACGGGAGAAGATGCTGCAAGTGCAAATTTGTAAAAGAGTTCAACATGTTCTAGTTTTATTCGAGATTTTTCTTGCATGGCCATATATTTTGTTTTAGGTTATTAAATACTTTCTAAGAAGGGAAACAGAGTAAAAGAGAAAAGTGTTTATTTGACCTTGTAGTAGTCGGCGACTATTTGGCGGTATTTTTCCTTAATCATGTAGTACTGGTCTTCCCTTTGAGAGTCCCAGTTAGAGATCCAGAAATCCTCCAGTTCGCCATGGCGGTATCTGCGCCTTGACAAGCAGGAGATTACGCCAGCCATTGTGTAGGGCTGAATTGTTTCGACCAATACAGAACTGACGATTATACTTAAAGAAAAAGATGCAATCAGGGGATATAGCTCATTACAAAAACTTATTCAACGACAAAACTGAAACTGTCAAAATAATAATTTAATAAGGTATCCCTCTTTCAAATTTATTAAGGATGTGTGTTCCCGATTGTCCCCAGCATCGAGGTGACAAAGAGACCACCCCCTTGCATCAAATCTTTCTTTCATATCCTTTCGCTTCCATGATTCAAAAAATAGAGAGGTAGGGTGTTACCCCCACATAGGTTAGGTTTTTTGTCTTTCTTGCTGTTTCACCGGAGATTGAATAGCCGTTGGAGAATTGAACTGATACTCTGGCTTTGACTGCATGGGCTACTCTGACTTTGGCTACCTGATACTACTTGGTTATTTGTTGCCGACTTGCTGTTCAGATTGAGATCTACACTGAACGGTATCGCATCACTTATCTTACTATTCCCTGCATTATCATACACGATCGCCTGCGCCGTGCCCGTCTGAGTGCAATTCCATTCATATGGTGATTCTGTTTTATTACCCAGTAGTACGCCGTTGAGATAAAACTCTACCCTAGCGATGCCACTCGTGTTATCGTTGACATTTGCGGTGAGTCGCCATTTACTCAGCCCTGTCTTCTCCACAGTGAGGTTGATTGTTGGCTTTGTCTGATCGATCTTCAGAGTCGCTTCCTTCACCGATTCCGTGTTCCCTACCTTATCAACGGAATAGTATGAAAGACTATGCGCAGCAGCATCCCCGGTTATAAGAAACGCTCCTGTATACGGCGTCCAGGCACCAGCATCGAGCTTGTACATCGTAGAGGCCACGCCAGCGGAATCATCCGCTGCACTGAGTGCCACCGTGACAGCGCCAACAAACCAGTTGTTCTCACCCATGGTTCCGTCAAACTCATGGGTTGTCACCGGTGGTGTTACATCGTGCTGTATCCTAAATACTGCCTGTTTGGTCGTTTCAGTGTTTCCTGCGAGATCAACCGTGTAGTAATACAGAGTGTAGTTCCCATTGGTTGTGATGGTAAAGAGTCCGCTATAGACTATCCAGTCGCCAGTATTGAGCTTGTACTTGGTATAGTTTACCCCCGAGGTTGCATCACTTGCGTTCAGCGTGACCGTCACATTGGTCACATACCAGCCCTGACTGCCGATTAAGCCATCTAATGTACGTGTTGTTGTAGGTGCTGTCGTGTCGATCTTGAAGCTCACAGATGCAGCAATTTCTTGGTTTCCAGCATGATCAATTGAGTAGTATTGAACCGTATGATTACCGTTGCTGCTCACTGTAACTGGTCCAGTGTAGAGGTTCCAGACGCTAGCATCAACCTTATACCATCTCGATTCAATGCCTGACAGAGTGTCAGTCGCTGAGAGGGTGACCGTGACATTGCTCTTATACCAGTTGTTTCCGCCCATCGTTCCGGTGAGTATAATAGTGGTAACAGGTTTTACCGTATCGATACCTGTTGACGCATCCGCAACAGAAGGTGCTTCTTCTACATTCCCATAGTCATCAACCGCAATACTGTAGAACTCGTAGTAGCCGTCGCTACCGGTAAATGACCAGCTCCACGGTGCATCTTCGTCAGTACCATAGGATGTCCACGCTGTCCAACTTGTTCCATTGCCGGAATACCGATACCAAAGCGTGACATTTGCGACAGCGGTATTATCATATGCGATTGCGATGATCGTAAATGGTGTGGTCGTCTTCCATAATGGAAGCGGGTTTACCGCAGAGGTCGGCTTATCAAGGTCCGTTATGACAAACGAATAACTACTCGAGGTAGCGATATTCCCTTGAATGTCATTTGCCCATATGAAGTAATAATAAACACCTAGTGTTGTGTACGAATTATTATAGTAGTAGGAACTGCCGTGATTCATTGGTGCATCCAGGGTGAATCCTCCCGGTCCACTAATGTTTATTTTCACGGTGTTCACCATGTTCCAGTTATCGGTGACTATGCAGGTGATGTTCACGGGCTCATTCGGTTTTTGTACATTAGGAGTTGCTTGGACATTGGTTATCATCGGCGGTGTTGTATCCAATGGCAGCATCAACGGGTAACGATCTTTGTTACTTCCCCCCGATATATTGTAAGGAGTATCACCGATGCCATCGCCATTTGCATCGACACCCGTGTAGTTGTCCCAGTAGTTCCCCTCACTGATGTTATCGTCCCATTGGTTGGTGTTGCTAGTTACATCTAAGGCATTCTGGGTGTTATTATAGAAATTGTTATGATGTATCACGTTACCTGTTGGGCGTAGAGAGTAGATGCCGTAATTATTGTTAAAAGATGAGCAGTTGACAATTATGTTGTTTTGTGCATCCTGAAGTGAGAAGCCTTTATCATTGTTGTAGGAAACACAGTTTTCAATTTTATTATTTTTTGCAACGAAAAGTCTGATGCCAATTGTGTTATTGTAGAAAGTACAATCGGATATACTGCCTAGCTCTATATAGAAGTAACCGCCGTCTCCCCCGGTAATGTTATATACAGTGCAGTTGACAATGGTGGCCCAATTACTTCCACTTATGGAGATTCCCCGGCTAGTGCCATTGTAGATGTTGCAGTTTGTGAGATTGGTATAGTGCGATCCTGCTGCAATGTACAAAGGGTACGCCATATCGTGGAAATTACAATTTATAAAATTGTTATGCGTGGCCTTATCGAAATAGGGACCCCTAGCATCTCTGTAGAAATCACAGTTCGTAAAGTTATTATTATTTGAAGAAACAAAAGAAATACTCTTATCCAAATTTCCGTGAGAATCACAATTAGTAAAGTTGTTGTTGTCAACAGCGATTTTGAAGTAGTACCCAGCGTTGGAATTTCCGTAGGAATCACAGTCTCTGAAATTGTTTTTTGAAGATGCCCACATATAGCAACCGATATAGTTGTTGTAAAAATGACAGTTTGTGAATTCATTGTTTGAAGATAAATAGGAGTAGAGACCAGCATAATTATTATGGGCGGAGATGTTAGATATCGTTGAATTAGATACATTCACCATCAAGATACCATAGAGATCTAAATTCTCGACTGTTATTTCCTTACAGGAGATTAAACCTAGGAATCCCATCGCTGTTCCATCAAAGTCACGACTTTCTATTGTTTCAAATCCGAGACCTTCTTCTGCAATTAGATAATAAATAGGTTTCCCGTTGACTGTATTAGAGGTGTCTATCGTGTGATAGAAATGACTTATATCAGTGCCCGCAACCCAAAAATCATAAAGATTATTGTATATTGCATTGTCTTCCAAGTTACTGTCGAGAGACGCGGAGAGATAGAGACCATACATGCTATTATTATAGGATGTACAGTTTATGATTTCAGTGTTTGAAGATAGCCAGAGATATATACCATCTCTACCATGATGGGAACTAATGTTAGAAATCGTTGAATTAGTCGTACCCACTACCATTACACCATTTACATCTGAATTCCTCGCTGTTATATTGGTACAGGAGATCAATCCTAGATAACCAACGTTATCTGTCTCATCCAATATTGTATTGCTTTGTCCCACGAGGTAATAAATAGTTTTTCCATTTAATGTATTCGATGTATCTATATATTGATAAAAATCAAGTAAAACCGAGGAAGATACATAAAGGGTGCCGTTATTAATAGCGGTATCTGTTAAATTGGTATATCGAGATCCTCGAAGGTAGATGCCGTAATTAGAATTATCATAAACCTCACAGTTAACAAGGGCATTAGATGGAGAGTTATAAAAATAGACACCGATTCCGTTATTATGTACAGCGCAGTCTGTATAGTTACAGCCTAAACTTCCAGCACCATAATTATAAATACCGCTAGTGGAATGGCCGTATATATTACAATCGATGACTTTGTTATTTTTAGACGAGGAATACACACCATAGCTTCCATTTTTTATTGTGAATGTAGTTATAGTTACTTGACTTGCAGAAGAAGAAATTGCAATAACATTCCCGCTTCCATTACCATTCACGATCACGTTCTCCCTGTTTTCGCCAACCAAGTTTAGCCTTTTACTTACTGTTACGTGATCGTAGTATGTGCCATTGTATACATAGACCGTGTCGCCTGCAATTGCAGCGGTTACTCCTTGCGTTATCGTATGCACATGCGTTGCGTCGTACCACTCTGGTAGAGCGTTATCATCGACATAAACAGTTCCTCTTGTTATCAGTATTGCAGTATCAATAGTCTTTTCTGCAATGAGAGCATTTTCTGTAATACCTAGGTTGTGTTCATTTTTACTATTATCTACTCGGGGAGTATCGCTAATGATAGTTCCCTCTATATTGTTGATGCCAACAGTATTCTTGGATGTCGCTTCTGGCGTCCCAACGTTAGCAACCGTGGCTGACCCAGGCAATATAAACGCCAGGGCAACGGCGACTGCTATTACAGCTTTCCACATATTTTTTTGTTTCATGTTCTTTTCACCTTTATCTTTTCATTTTTTATTTGCAGGGATTCCGCCCTATTCGTTCTACATCTTTATGAAGAATAATAATACGAATGCATCTTGTTCTACGGTATCTGAGGAATTTGCGGTCTCTGCTGATACCGTTATCACGGTTTTCCCGAACCCAAGGATGAAACCAGAACTGATCGCTACTTCACCCCCAGCAGAAATACCTGTGATTTTTCCTGAGGTTTCTTTACCTGATAGGATGAAACCGCCATCGAGAGTAATACTCCAATTGACTGCAAGTGCATCAACACCACCAGTGTTTTTGATCACCGCATCTACCTTAAACAGTCCCCCCGTAATGGTTCCTATTTCAAGCCTAGGTTCACCAGCAGCCATTATTGTCGCTGTGGTCGTATCATCATCGCTGTTAAGGGTACTATCGGTAACCGTGAGCGTAACCGTATAGGTATCTGCTTCGCTATACGTATGGGGCGGGTTTTGTTCCTCAGAGGTGTTGCCATCGCCGAACTCCCACAACCACAAATACGGTGGGAACCCACCGGAAACAGTACCATTAAACTGCACTGGTTCATTAATCATACCGGTGTACGGACCGCCGGCATTTGCGATAAATTCATCTGAAGAGTACAAACCGGTATGCCCCATGTCGTGCTGGTACATCGGCCATTCCATCGTCGACGAATTATAGATTCCCGGGGTATCCCAGACGTATATGTAGCCTTCATTGTAGGTATCATTGGTTTCATTCCATTTCCAATCAGAGCTAGCAATCAGTTCGACATAGCCGTCATTATCGATATCATCTAATGAACAGGCGCCATACGCATTAATTTCAATATCTTTGGGAAAACCACTAAGCAGTCCCCCCTGGGAATTCCAAGCCCAAACCTCAAAATCAGAAGTTGCGACAATATCAGGAATGCCGTCCCCCGTGATATCACCAACTACTGGGGGATAATGCGCATTCCACCCCGTATCACTCGACCAGAGAATAGATCCACTATGATTCATCACGTAGATACTCCCCCAATACCCAAAAATCACTTCGAGATTTTTATCACCATCTAAATCCGCTAAAGCGATATTCGAAGAGTCTCCATTGTCATGTCCCAGATACGTATTTACCAAATATTCCCCGTGCCTATCCAATATATGCACCCCTTTGGGAGAGGTAAAAACAACTTCATCAAAACCATCATGGTTTATGTCCCCAACGGCGGGATCCCCAAAAACAATACTATCAAGTTCCTGTGCCCATAACAGGGAACCATTGATATCAAACGCTCGTATATTGGTTTTAGGTACTGGTTGATTATTTTCATGAGAAATAACAACAATCTCTAAATCAGCGTCTCCGTCGAAATTTCCAACAGCGGGCGTATTGGTTTCCGCCATTTGAATATCCTCTAACCTAACGGGGAATCCAGGTTTATAATTACCTTCGTTGTCTAAAACTACTAAAGACGGCCCATCATTACCTGTACCACCGACCCAGCCCCCATAAATTATTTCCATGTCATTATCGAAATCTAAATCTGCTAACACAATTGATGCATACAAGCTATCACTAACCTGATAGTTGCCAATGTTCCATTCGTCTTTTAGAGTGCCATTATGACCATAAATCATAAATCTATACTCGTTATAGCCTTTGGTTTCAAATATAATCTCTTTAAATCCATCGTTGTCTATATCATCTATTGAAGAGAAACATCTTGGACTTATGAAGGGAAAAGCACTCGGCATCTCTATGACATCAAATTTTAAACTTCCATTCTGCTCAAACACATATAACCTAGAAGGCTCCCCCTGCTGAGTAACAATTAATTCCTTAGAACCATCGTTATCCAGATCTGCTACAACAGGCGAAATAATTCCACCCCAATAATGAGGAGTACCAATAATAATTTGAGGCCAACCCTCGTGATATCCATTATTGACTGTAAATGGAGGATTTTCAGATGGATGAAGAGCGGCCTTGTTTTTTCCGAAGGATGACTCGGTTGGAGTAATCCGTACGGCCCCCTCCAATGCCCCACCAGCAGTTAAGCCTAAAGAATTGATATTTATGCCATCATCGAAATGAATCCAATCAGGATCAAATGTATTTGTTTGTGGTGACTGTGAGATATCATCTGCACCTGCCAGCATAAATTCTGGCGATTCATCGTTTGCTGTCACCGCCACCGTCGATAACACCATGACTGCTGCGATCGGCAAAACACCTATCGTTAATTCTTTATCGTAAGTAAACGCGGCTGACCCTGGCAGTATAAACGCTAAGGCAATAGCGATTGCTACAGCAGCCTTCCAAAAAATAATTTTTCTTTCTTTCATAAGATATACCTCCGTTCCAAAGTTAAAAGTTGAATATTAAATGTATAAAGAATGATATAAATCTTTTGACAAGAAAACCAAAAAATATTAAAATTTGACATAGATTACATCATTATGACAAAAGATGAGAATATTACAAGGAACATTTGGAAAATTTTAGATAGGAACCCTAGTATAACAAGGAACTTAAGCCTCGGTATAATAAGCTTGAGCGCACTTGCCAGATATTTAATCAAAGAAGAAAAGATCGATGCAACCTTAGACTCCGTTATAAGTGCTGTAAGACGATATAAAATTGAAACATACGAAAAAATATTTGAAAATGCACGCAAGGTTATAAAGAAGACCACTGCCATATCCACAAGAAGCCCGCTAATAAACATCTCCGTTGTCAAAGATACCGAAGTTCAGATCATAATACCACAACTTTTCTCCATCATACACTATAATGTTGGAGATGTTTTGAGAATTATCCAAGGAGAGGGATCCATAAAAATAATTGTAGATAAAAAAAATCTAAAGAAAATAGTGGATCTTTTTTCAGAAAAAAATATCTTAAAAATAGACCAAGAACTAGGCGAGATTACTGTCCATATGCACCCGAACGGTAAATACACGCCGGGAGTTCTCGCACTTCTATCAAATGAACTTGCACTAAATGGTATCAATGTTCTAGAAGCTATGAGTTGTTTTCCGGAATGGATATGGTTCGTAGATGAAAAGGACATTCAAAAAGCATATAATGTACTCTATAACTTGTGGAAGGACAGCTGAAATACTTATGAAAACATTACGATGCCATAATCATAATTGTCATATCACGTTTCACTCTTCGTAACCATATCCCAAATGCAGGTGAGCATCTTTCTGTTCATTATAATCATTGCCTTGTTTGATCCTTTTTTCTTTTCTAACCGATGATTCAATTTGGTTATCGGACTCTCAGGACAATGTCCATTATAGATCAGCCTAGGAAATCATACCGTGACTGCAACAGCATAACGATTTAGCAGGGAATTTACAGAGTCAATCGATGAGTACACCAGTGGAACAAATACAAAGTATCAATTCAGTTCAGTTACAAATTTTACAACGGTTAATGGAACTGGGTCTTCGCAGACAACTACTTATATAATCTATTTTTCCTTTTTTTTGTCATTTGATTCGTACAAAAAATCATTGTGTCTTAAAACCGTGTTAATACTTCTGTTTCTACCTATGAAAACACTTCTATTTCTTAATCATCATTGCTGTACTTAAACGTTTCACCCTTCATAAGCATGTACCAAATACAGGTAAGAAGTTTTCTGCTCGCTGCTACTATGGCCTTATTTCTTCCCTTCTTGTTCTCCACGC
>JADBLO010000009.1 GCA_014894395.1 Thermoplasmata archaeon | reverse complement strand
TTTTCTTCAAATAATTTACCTAAAATTTCTGGAAATAATTCTCAGACAAGCTCTGATATAAAATAATTATTTAAAAACATATTAAAAATACTTTGAGAATAAGTGGATTTGATTCATCAAACATGATAATGCTTATTCGATAGATGTTATTTATTTTCTTTGAAGAAAGTAATTAATATAAGAAATGGATTAATATTCCATAAGCGGGAATGAAAATTATGAAAAAAATATTAACAATAGCAATAATAGGAGTTTTAATCCTGAGTGGGCTAGGGGCAGCCGCGTTCAGCACGAACGTCTCTATTAAACAAACCACAAATATAAAAAACGAATCAACATCGGTTCTCTTCTCGTCACAACCAACACAACTTGAAAAAGATGGATTTGTTGAAATAGAAATGAATGGTGCGACGACACAGTTATTGGAACCAAATAAACCAGTATTACCTATTTATGTGAAGACCTATCAGATTCCTTTTGGGTCCACGAATATCCAGGTGACATGTAGTCCTGAGGATATCGGAACCATGACTCTTACGAAAGAGGTTATCCCTGTTCGTATCGCTCCGTTATCGAAAATGAGTGAGAGAACAGCGTATGTGAAGGATTCATCTGTCTATGGAAGTGCTGCGTTCTATCCCAGCAATTGGTATAGTTATGATTTTGGTGCAGGTCGTAATGAGAATGATCAGCAGATGACCTTTGTGAAAGTGGTGTGTTATCCTGTTCGATATTCACCGGTACATAACCAGGTTGAGTACGCTGATGGTTTTGAGATCAACATGAACTATGATGCACCGGCAACACCACCCAAGACGTTTGATACCTCGTATGATATGGTTATTATCGCTCCTGCTGCGTTTGAAACCACGCTTCAGCCTCTTATTGACTTTAAGAATAGTAAGGGTGTTGCGACGACGTTTAAATCAATGGAAGATATTCTTACTGAGTATCCTGGGGTCGATCAACCGGAGCAAGTGAAATATTTCATTAAATACGCGTATGATACCTGGAATATTACCTATGTCTTACTCGTGGGTGGCCTGAAAAATCATATCTTCGCGATCGATAAGGATACCATATCCGCGGGTTGGAAAGCATGGTGGGTCCCCGTCCGTTATGTCAGTATACCACAGGATGAGGATGAAGGATGTTTGTCAGATCTCTACTATGGATGTTTGTATAACGTAACCGGTGATTTTGACAGTTGGGATTCAAGTGGTGATGGTGTCTATGCCGCCTGGGGTATGGCGGGTTTGAAAAATGATATCTTTGATATGTACCCTGAAGTCTATGTGAGTCGATTGCCGGTAGCCAATAAAATAGAACTCAACCATATGGTCAAAAAAATCATTACCTACGAAAGCACTGGTCCTGCTGAAAAACCATGGTACACGACCTTTATCGGAGTCGGAGGAAGAACCTTTGGGTACTATGCAGGGAAACCTGATGGTGAATACCTCTGTGAACTTGCATATAATTACACAAAACTAGCAATCCCTGATTTGAAATTAGTCAAAGTATTTACAACAAACAGAGATACAGGTGGTCTCGTCCCAGACAAGAAAGGCATTTCCAAGGCATTTAATCAGGGAGCTGGCTTTGTCGACTTCGAAGGACATGGTGGTCCATCCAGGTGGGATACGAACTGGTTTGATGTTGATGAACGGGTTGGCATTAATATTGTGAATTTTGTGCGGATACAAAACGGGGAAAAACAACCTGTCGTCATCGTCGGTGGGTGTCACAACGGGCTGTATAATATTACCGCACTCGTAGCCATGCTCGACAGAGATGGAACAACCCACTTTGGCTATGGATATCCTATTTATTTCTGTTTCAGCTGGGGCCTTGTCATAAAACCCGTTGGTGGTGCGATCGCTTCGACTGGCTGTACTGGGTATGGTTTCGGCAGTGGAGGAAACCCGAATACATTAAGTGGGGCTCTTGAGATGAACTTCTTCTGGCAGATCGGTAATAATAGCGTAACAAACCTTGCCAAAGCTCACAGTCAAGCTATATCGAAGTTTATTAATGAAAACACCATAAATCAACTCGCAGCTTTCTGTATCACGAACTGGGCGCTCTTCGGTGACCCAAGTTTGAGATTCGGTGGATACTCCTCATAATTGAGGACTTTTTCCCCTCTTTTTTTTTAAAAAAAAAGGACACCTTTTATACACCAGTTTTTTCAAAAAATATTTTCAGAATGATTATCAAAGTACATCATCAAAAAGTGATAATGGACGAGTATGTTTTTAAAGGAATAATTGTGATGATATTACAATACGGGAATACATAACAATATCAATCCTGGAGCATGCTAGGATTTTCTTCATCCTGGTAATCTTTTGTTTCATTAAGGGTCTGCATATCATCGTTCAGCTGCTTGTACCGTTCTTGAGTAGAAATGATAACAGTACGTGACTCTTATGATATCTGCTGTTATGATCTTATCCTGGTTGAATAAAGAATAAATGTTAGTGTGAATTAAAAAATTGTTTTTTCGATATCTTTAATAAAGGAAACTACTTTTCGAATATTGGAGGCTATTTGTATGAAACTTTGGAAAAGTAGTATATGTTTAGTAGGTTTTGCTGTACTCGTGCTTTCGTGTTTTACTGCATCAGCATCGAGTATCAAGGATGGAACCAATGATATATGGCACTGGGCACAATCGGGAACAGCATGGTCTTGGAGAGGTAACGTCGGAGATAAACCAAACATCGATATTACGGAAGTCTCGTATTCAGCGAACGAAAACAAATTAACCCTTACCTTGGAGGTTAAAGGAACCATTCAATCGTCTGAGAAAATTTTATACTATGCGTACTACAACAGTACCGATACCGAATATACCCTGATGTGGTCGAACGGGACTGGTTATGGTTGGGCAACTAAAGAAGGGAGCTACGATGAGGGACAAAATTTAACCGTCTCTGAAGGTAAAATCAGTGTTGAGTTCAATGTTCTTGGTGATACGTCAAAGGTAGACCTCTGGGGATATGCTGTTGAATACACCACGTTTGGGGGTCAAACGACAAACGAGTGGTGGGGAGATTGGGCACCGGATCAAAAATTCACTTATGACACCGGAACACCTGGAAATAATGAAACTCCAGGCAATGATAGTTCTCCTCCTGAGAAGAAAACACCAGGTTTCGAAGTAGTCGCAGTTATAGCAGCAGTCGCGATCGCGTTGATACTCGTAAGAAGACGCCGATAAACCTCGCTATCTTTTCCTTCTTTTTTCTTATCATTTGTACTCTTGTTTACCAGTGCCAGTTCGTTCTTTCTTTTTTTTGTTAAACCAAAATTATTTTATCCACGAACACATTCGCCTGGACCCATACGAGATGTGATCTATGGCTGAAAAAAAGAACGAAACACCACAGAACAAACCTCCGAAATCACCGGGATCGTCGTACACAATGACTGAGGTCTTTAAAATTACCGATGACCTCTTTCAACTCTCAAAAGATAAAGAATATCCCCTTGGCGCATTTGTCCATGGATTGATTTTCGCGTTAGAGTTCGCACAACAGTCCTATCGTATTCCTCCGCAGCAACTCGCGGAGATTAAACGAGATTGCCGCAGATATGTTGACGAGATTGTTCGGTCGAACGCTCTGAAAACCCCATCTGAGCCAAAGAAATAATACGAGAAAATAGCTCTCGATGAGAACCTTATCAGGAACGGTTTTTCTCACCGAGAAATCCATAACAATAGATTAAAGGCGTTAACTATTTATTTTTACCCAGACGAGGAATATAGTACCGTTCGCGTCCTTTTCTACAGGTATTTCTACCTCATCGCAAGTGACTGAAACAACGATATTGATTTTTCCAAATCCAACGAATATCCCTGAGGTAATCGTCGTCTCATTTCCCACTCCAAGGGTAGAGACCTCGCCGGTGATGGTTTTATGAATGAGGTTGAAAATGCCGCCGGTGATGAGCATGCTCCAGGTGATAGTACTGGCGTCAGCATTTCCCTTGTTTTGGATGACTGCGGAAACCCCCAGTTTCCCCGTGATGCTTGTTATTTCCATCACAGGTATTTCGTTCTTCGTGGTAAACGTCCACACCGGTCCTTCGGTTGAGGCACCGTTACTGTCGGTCGCACGGATTTTCCAATAGTAGGTTGTTTCATACAGAAGCGTGCCAGGATCATACGACCCCTCTAGGATATTTTCAGCTAGTAACGGTGGGGTTGAACTTGTTCCAAAATAGAGATCATAGGTCACCGAATCATTGTCAGGATCGCCTCCACTCCAACTCAGATCACTATCAATGGAAACGTCGCTTGAGTTATTCGCAGGTGATGGATTGTTTGGTTCGTAAGGTTCGGAATTCGTCCCTTCAAATTTTAATACCCAGATATCGACTGCTTCTTGTTGGTACACCCCGGTATTTCCCACGACGATGTATCCGCAATCAGTTGTTTCTATCCCATAATTGGCCACATCTTCTTTGCCGTCGTTATCGATGATCTGATTCCACTCCTCATTGCCGGTGTCATCAGTCTTGATAAGATAGACATCAGGTATCTGTGATGAAGTATTTGTGTATTCCCCGGTGATGAAATATCCTCCATCGGTGGTTTGCTGCACGCTGTTCCCCACATCATACGCAGTACCCCCAAAGAAATAGTTCCATTCTTCATTGCCATAGTCATCAGTTTTAATCAGCCAGACATCAGCGTCACCCGCTCCAAAGGATGTCGTGGATCCGGTGATGATATATCCGCCATCCGAGGTTTGTTGCACACTGCTCCCCTCTTCATACTCACTGCCTCCAAAGGTTTTATTCCATTCTTCATTACCATTCGTATCTGTTTTTAGTAACCAAAGATCACTATTGCCCAAAGAAGACTCTACCACGCCGGTAATGATGAATCCTCCATCGGCTGTTTGTTGCACACTGTTCCCGCCATCAAGACCGGTTCCCCCGTATGTGTGATTCCATTCTTCGACTCCCTCTGCATTCATTTTAATTAGCCAGACATCGCTGCTGCCTGCGCCATACGATCCTACCCATCCCACCGCAATGTATCCACCATCTGTGGTCTGAGAAGCACTTTGCAGATTATCATAATAATCGAATTTTCCAAACAGAGAGGACCAGACGATATTTCCCTCTGCATCTGTTTTCTCTACATACCCCTCGATGTGATACGTATATCCTGTATATCCTGCAATAATGTATCCGCCATCGGAGGTTTGTTGGACGGACCGACCAACGTTTTCATTGTATTCTATTCCATGGTTTTGATGCCATTGCTCAGTACCGAACTCATCGGTCTTAAGTAGATAAATATCCCCTCTCCAGGGCATAAAGGCATTTCTGTTGTACGCTCCTGTGATGATGTATCCACCATCCGAGGTTTTTTGTATACAATGTCCCAAATCTATCTTTGAGCTCCCGTATGTTTTCGTCCACTCTATCGGTGGTTGGAGAGTCGGTTGTTTTCCGCTTTTTAGTTCTGTTCCTGTAGCTGCTACAACAGTACTGCATAAGAGAAATAGTATCAACATGCTATAGATTTTTTTATTCATTTTTCTAATTCCTCCTTATCCTACAATACATGCCGAAGGTATTTAAACATTTTCAGGGAGGCGACAGAGGGGTAGGATTCCATGATCTGTACGTAATTTTTCAGTAATAATGTTAAGAAGAAACCTATACCTATATATCCAGATGCGTATGCATCCATAAACTATAAAAAAACACATACTATGTATTTTCTCAAAGAAATGGATGGTGTTCGTGGATGGGAAATAGTGAATACAAAACTAAAGTTAAACTTGATTATATCCAAGATTTTGAAATGATGTTCGAACGGATGAAAGTCGATCGTCCGAGAGAAGCTGCAACCTACTATACGATCCTTATCATGGACTGCCCGAAGGAATTTTCTGAGTTTCTCAAAATCGCAGAAGAGCTCACTAACATCACCAGACGACCCCTAGAAACCGGGAGAAACTCGCTGTTGAAAAACGGTTTGATCGCAGAAGTATTGTTCTCTGCAAACTCTGAAGAAGACTTCGGAAGAGAAAGTTACCTTCCCGTGCACCCCAAGGTTATCTGGGACGATATCAATGAAAACCTTAAGACCGTGATCGCACCTGACACATTTAGCGCAATGCAAAACCGACTCAAAGACTACGCGACCTCCTACACTGAGCATTTCAAAACCTACGGCATCAAGATCAAACGCGATGGGAATGTTACCCTTCGCTACAGCGGGAAATGGATCCTCTACAACATCCTTAACAACTGCTTAGAAAAGAAGAATAACCTCCGGATGCAGATCGGCGGTGAACGATTCTTCGACGAACCCTTCCTGAAATATTTCAAAAAATTCTTAGCACTTGATACAAAGGTCGAGCTTCTTATTGATTCTGAGGCGAACATCGATATCGCGAAACAACTCAAGAACGCCTACGGCGACAACCTAGACATCCGGTATTTCTCAGAAAACACCTCAGGGACCATGCGCAACTATGTCTTTGGCAAAGAACTCGCAGTCAATGGCATTAAAATTCTCGCTGAGGAAGGATGCGAGCCCTCCTACGTTGGGACCGCGTATGTGAATCTTGAGGATATCGAATTACTGAACGGAAAATTTGAAAACCTCTGGGGTCTTGCCAAGAAACTCCCTGAAAAAGAAAAATAGGATACTCCCTGTTTTCTTCTTTTTTCTTTTCCCTTATGAAATTGTACCAAAATAATGTTTATTGTTGCTCTAAAAAATTGGTTATAAAATAAAAAAAAGAAAGAAGGATTCGTTCCTTCTACTTTACTGGTTCTTTAGTTCTTGCTGCATCCCAGAGAGAGCGAACAACCAATATAACGGCGGCAGGTGCGACGAAGATAGCTAGGTACTGCGTGATGTTCGTAAACAGGGGGGCGAGTTCACGGAAGCTTCCGAATATCCATGTCGTTGATGACACTGCAATCGCTAGACCTATTAAGATCAGTGATGCGATCAAGAACGTGGGTACTTTTTCTTGGGTGACTGCTCCGAGGGCAAAGAACGATAAGATACCGACGATAAATCCAAGAACCGCAACAATAATTCCGAGCGGTGCCTCAAGATTTGTCAGGTTTGCATTCGTCGTTTGTCCTACGCCGAAGATGAGCCCAACGAGAAGGGCTATGCAGATTCCGATCAGGAATAGCCAACTGCCTACTTTTTTTATCATACTCTCCATTTTCCACCTTCCTTATTTTTATTGTTTAGGTAAGATTGAACAACGTTATTGTTCTATTTAAACATTATCTTTTTTTCAATTTTTTTCCAGGAGGGCACCCCTTTTCCAGGGTCGTGATAAATTTCCATTGTGACAATTGGCCCGCATATCTTTATATAGTAATATTGTCAAAATGTAACATGCTAAAATGTATCAAAGAGGAGTGAATGGAGAGAAATTATGCCAAAAATAAACGTGATGTATGAATTAGAGCCAAACTACCTTGCTGATGAAGCCCCCGAATATAAAATAAAAATGACATATGACAAAGCAAAAAACGTCAAAGTCTCCGATAAAGTCTTTGACCTTATGCTGGATGAAGGATTACTACGTAAAACAGACGATGGGTACGTCTTCGTCGGAAAATACGAAGACCTCCACGGCAAAAAAAAGAAAAAAACCTAGACTTAATGGATGGTATGGTGAGGGAGGTTCTGCGTCCCTTTTCGATTATCACCTCTTCTTGTATCCCAGACCCTCTCTTCTTCAGTTTTTTTAAAGAAAGAATTCCACCGGTCTATAGCGAACAAAGTGAGCGATGACCGGTGGTCAGAGAAACAACAATAAAACCTGTTTTTATTAGATAACTTTTGGTGGTGCCACTGCTCTTATTGATCCAAATGAGCAGCAGCTAGACACCACCAGGAGAAAATTTTATGGATCGTGTTAGCGTATGTTGTGCTGAAATTCGACATCACAGCTCAAGTGTCGGAAGAAATATATTGCGCCTAAGCTTCAAAACCAAATACTGTCACAACATATTTAACTTTCCGGAGGTACAAAAACGTTGTGAAGAAATTTTTCGAGAGGTTTGTGAACAACATCGATGGATCCTCCGAGAGATCGGATTTGATCAAGACCATGTTCACATAACGATTGATGCAGGAACCAATGGACCAAAAGATATAGCGAAAGCTCTCAAAGGAACTTCTGGGAAACAACTATTACACGAATTCCCCGAAATAAAAAAAACTTTCTTTTGGGGAAGCGGGTTCTGGAGCTCGACAATCTTTTTCGACAGCCTCGGTGAAAGAACCATCACAGATATGGATACTTATACACGAAATCAAGGATTACCAAGAAACTACTCTTTCAAACCAGGTCAATCACATCTCGATGATTTTGCATCCTGGAAGATCAATACTGAGAATTGAACCTTACCACATAGAGCGTGACCGCCGAGACTAACGAAGTTAGCCGAGCATGCCACCAGTCTATTTGACTGGTGGTGCAGGCACGCATTTTGACATAAAGAGAACCCTATTTTCTTAATCTGTTTAGCTGTCGAAAATAAATTAATGTTAACAATAGAAGAAATGGTATTGCCAAAAAAGGAAGTTCAACATATGATGGGATTTCCCTCTCAATCTCTTCAAGGATTAAAAGAGATCTCACTAGGAAAAAACATATTATTGTCAACAAGAGCAAGAAATATATCATATAACGAAGCTTTTTTTCTGTATCCATACTATTCTGAAACTATTTTTTCCCATATTAACTTTTTCGGAGGTTATCAGTAATTTAAACCTGTTCACGAAAACACTAATGGTTTCTAAGGATATGTTTTTAAAGAAAGAGAAGTTAAGAATTTCTTTATAGGATGGTCATATGAATTTGTTAAGAACAATTGGATTACTCGTTGGTGATATTATTGCAGAATTTTTTTTATTAATTGCATCAATGAATCGATAAACGGGGAATATCTATGGTCGAGGTTGTTCGCATTTCAAAAGATGGATCTGTTATAGAAATCTAGGAAGTATCTGATCATTATCGACATATTTCATACGAATGGACGGCAAAAGATATGGAGTAATAATGTTGAAATAATATCAAAATTAACGAATAACTTCTGCTCTGACAAAAGTCGCTTCTAGTTCACTTTATTCAATGTCCTCAGACGGGCTATTAATAAGCACCGCTATTTTCCGAATTTTTTTTATATCAGTCCATGGATGACATCTGCGCCTCCTATGCAGATATTTTTTGTTGCCCCTTTAATTTCAGTTTCAATGATTTGGTTAGCTCCATATTCCTCACCGCATACACAACAAACATAGGTGTTATCCTGCTGTGCTGAACCCTGATTTTGGCATGATCTTTCAAAACTATCGACGTTCGTTTCATTTTCTTTTACATATTCATGTACAACCACATGTTTCCTTCCATTTTTACATCGGACCATCTTCACACACCCCCCCTGTCTCTTTTTTTCAATTCGACTTTCATTCTTCACATATGTTCATTTATCGAACAATCAACACTGCTGATGTGGCATGGTGAGATACTTTTTCACATACGCTCCCCAGCAATATGCGATCAAGTCCTGTTATCCCTTTACAACCCATCACAATAAGATCATCTTTTTTCCCCTCGTTGATAATAACCTCTTCAGGGAGTCCTTCGACGAGTTTTTTAATTACCGTTACTCCTGCTGCTTTTCCCATTTTTTCTACAGCGTTGAGGACTTCTTTTCCTTGTTTTGTTAAAATTGCTTCCCATGGGAGTGACACATCATCATAGGGAATCGTTTGGGTTAAGCGAGGAGTATCTACAACGTAGAGTGCTACAATTTCAACTCCGTTTATTTTAGCAAGGGATATAGCTTTCTTCGCCGCTTTTGTTGCATAACTCGATCCATCAACAGCTGCGATAATACGGCGGAAATCTTTATTACGCCTTTTTTCAACGTGTCCTTTATTCACATCAATCACCTATTTCATGGTAAGTAAGTCAACATCCAGATGCTATATAAACATAATTTAAGAACACATAAAAAATAGTTGAAAAACATTTAATTTTTTAATTTAGTAGGATAGGATAATTCTCACATTTTTTTTTAACACCCGTTAAGCGAGAAATCCCCAAACTTTAGTTTATGCGATGAATCGCATATTCTTTTTTTCTTATCAATCATTAGTACGAAACATGCGTTAAAACCGTGTTAATGCTTCTCCGATACTATTATATAAAGATTACTGTTTTAACTTCTAGATGGTATTCAAACCAATAATACCTGAAGGTTGGCGTGACGCTTTTATAAAAAAACTCGAACTACAAGCATTAGAAACCGCAGAGGAACGATTGCCGCTCTACCTAAAAGTTGGATTAAAGGATGCACACCTTGTGTTAGATGTCGGTTGTGGCTCCGGGTTTGTAACTCGAGATATCGCACGACTCACCAAAGGTACTATAGTCGCAATTGATGGGTCTGCTCACCTCCTTAAGGTCGCAAAAAAGATACTTTGTACTTACACAAATACCACCATCTGTAATGGAGATGCACAACTATTACCATTTGCGGATAACACCTTTGACCTCGTCACCTGTAATCTGCTGCTGATGTGGGCAGATGACCCCCAAACCGTTGTCAATGAAATGGCCCGTGTCTGTAAACCAAAAGGAAAAATACTTGCCTCACTCGAACCAGATTACGGCGGGAAGATACACTGGCCAGAAAACCAAAAAGTTGACGCATTATTCGCTGGTGAAGCAATACGAAAAAAAGGTGGTGACCCGCATATCGGACGAAAATTACGAACACTTTTTGTCACCGCAGGACTTGAAACAGCCATAGGAATCGGAAACAATAGAATCTGGTCCTGCGAAGAAGATAAACAATACTATCTTCATTCACGAGATTTTTATATCAAGATATTAAAAGAAGCAGGGCTTTCAGAAACAGAAATCGATCAATGGGAGTACGAATTTCTCAGGTCTCTGGATGAAGGAGTTCAACTCAACTTCTTCCCACAGTTCTACGCGATTGGGATAAAACCTAAGGCTTAAGAATCATCAGTAAATTTCATTGGTGATTGAAATGACTGCAACGATAGTAAACGGACGAGAGATAGCAAAAGAGCTCCGGAAAAAAATATCTGAAGAGATTGTACAATTAAAAACAAAATACAACAGTAATCCTGTGATCACGACAATCATCGTTGGAAACGATTCATCGTCAAAACTCTATCTTAGATTACGAGATAATGCCTGCAACGAAGTAGGTATTACCTCAAAACATGTTGAATTCGACGCGACGGTATCCCAAGAGAAGATCCTTCAGACTATTCAACAACTTAATACCGATGATTCAGTACATGGTATTTTAGTCCAATATCCGGTTCCGAAGCATCTTTCTCAGGAGAAATTTATACGGGCGATCGACCAACGAAAAGATGTTGAGGGGTTCAATCCGGTGAACCTCGGAAGAACCCTTATTGGTGATGAGTATCTTGTCCCCTGTACACCTCTTTCTGTTCTTACGATATTGGAACATGAACATGTTGCTCTGAAAGGAAAAGACATCGTCATCATTAACCATAGTAATGTTGTTGGAAAACCGCTGGCCGCGCTTCTTCTCAATAGAAATGCGACGGTTGCTGTCTGTCATGTATTCACAAAAAACCTCAAGCAATACACATCAAAAGCAGATATTCTCATTACCGGTGCAGGCGTTCCAAAGCTCATCACAACAGATCATGTGAAAGACAATGCCATTGTTCTTGATGTTGGAATCATTGAAACCAAAGATGGCGTCTGTGGCGATGTTGATTTTGAATCTGTCAAAGAAAAAGCAGCGGTACTCACTCCAGTACCTGGTGGTGTCGGTCCGGTCACGATCGCGTGCGCGCTGAAGAACATGGTAAAAACATATAGAAACTGCGTTGAAAATGCGTAATACTATCTGCTCTTATGAGACTACTAGTTTTTTCTCCTGATGGATCTACAATTTCATACTTTCTCTTTTCATCCTTTTACTGATTCACTAGTTATTATAGATATTCTGGATTTTGATACGTTACAACTAAGAAATTATCACTAATATTTCCCTGATAATCTGCAGGGATGGCAAATTGTTGATTTGTAAGAGTTGAAATATGAAATGAAAGAAAAGAACGTTCAATAACTAGAACAAATACAGCAGAAAAAGTTACATAGTATTCGCGGAATTGAGGGTTTTTTAGAGAGCCGATTGCAAAATAATGATTTGGAGGCTGTGGAGGAGGAATATAGAGCATAACCGCATTTCCAGCGTTATCAAAAGATAAAAAATCAGGTAAAAACGATGGTCCTTTATATGTCCATTCATAGGGTGCTTCGTAATCAGCGAATATCAGATATCCATTAAGATAGAATTCGGCTCTGTTCACACCGCTGGTTGCGTCGAAAACCTCCTCATGGAATTTATATCTATTGAGTCCTATCTTTTCAACTGTAACAACCATGACCGGATAGTGTTGGTCAATCTTTATTGTCTCAGAGTAGATTTGTGAGATGTTCCCATTGCAAATCCACTCGAATAGATGTATGCCATCATCTTGAATTGTAAATGGCACCACATATTCGGTCCAATCACCTCCATCGATTCTATAATATGTAAGATTTCCAGAACCAACGAATGTCACCACAACAGAGCTCACATACCAACCATTCTCTCCCATCGTTCCACTAAGCACAGGGTAACAATATCCATTGAGCGGTGTTAAAACAAAATCGTAGGTTGTGTTCACATAAATGCTGAGCCATATCCATTCCGTATTATACCCGGCTTTAGAACACGTGGCATTCTTCAAACAGTAACAGAGTGGAATGTCAGTTACGTGATAATAACCAGAGGCATCGCTATAGTTTTCCCGATAGGTATCATGGAAGTACACCTGTACCCTCGCTCCTCCGATAGGGTTCATCTCAGAATCGGTGACATACCCGGATAAGGTGCCTTCATACGTAGTAGTTCCAATATTTTTAGTCCAAGGAACAACTGGTACAGTGGTTTGTCCACTTACACTTGTTGAGAATTGTTGACACCCAGCTATTGGCATGATGCTCATACCTAAAAACAAAACTAGTATCCCGCAAACTAAACTCGTCTTAATCAGAGGATTCTTACGCATCTGTTTCCCCCCAATCTATAGTTTTATAAGAGATATCTCCTTTATAAATATATCTTAAAACATATGTTTAATGATAGTAAAAAAAATGGTTTCACTGAAACAAGAATCACGCTTCCGGCTCGTTAAAGAAGTTTAAAGGAGAAGAAAATTAGCACAAAACATGAGTTTCTACGGATATGTTTTTAAAGAAAAAAAATTACTCATTAAGCGAATTGAACAGCTTGAAAAAGAAAAA
>JADBLO010000042.1 GCA_014894395.1 Thermoplasmata archaeon | reverse complement strand
CCAACCAAAAGGCATCTTGTTCTTCTTTTGCGCATGATGTATCATCTCCCATGCAAGCTCGGTTTTCTTCTTAAAACGAACATACCATGGCACCCCGCATTTCCTCCGGCGTACCTTGTCCGTTATCCATTCTTTTGGAAGATACAGTCGTTCATCAATCAACGTCCGATAAGAATCCTTGGCATATCCGAGAAAGACACCAACCTGACAATTCGCAACTTTCCCCAGTCGACCACAATACTGAAAAGCGACACCCACCGAATCCTTTCCTTGCTTCGGAAAACAACATTCATCAATATGCAATGAACCATTGGTATTATCTCCAACAGCATCGATGACATCACGTTGGATATGATCAAGAACTGGTCGATGGTTCCATGGTGAATTTGAAACAAAATGCTGTAAGGATTGATTGTCACAATCAAGAACATCTTCTGAATACGAACACATGTTACCTCTTCCATTTCCCAGTAGTTTCCCCTGGATATATTGAAATGATTGTTTAACCATATTTCTGGTTTTCGTTATAAAATGCAAGGTATATCCACCATGGAAACCTTGAATTTTATCATTTGATTCATGTAAATCCTGTACGGATAACGAAAAATCCATTCTGGCATCCCATCCTATTTATTGGAAAAGTGAATGGATACTTTAATGGTGTTGCACAGATTATTGATTAATCAAAAACATTAATGTGACATTGTCAAGTTATTTTAAAACATATATGAAAAGTGCAGGGGGAGGGATACCAACTCGAAGTTTAACGCACATAATCACTCGAGGATTTGACCGTATATCAATAATTCTCTTATTGGTGAGAAAACTTGAATTCAAAGTAAATTAATGCTCTTTCTGGGAAGAGCATAGAAAAAATTCGTAAGGGAGGTTGAATTTGTGTAAGGAAAATATTCAAGATATTCAACTGGTGAACACGTTCTCATTCGCCTCTCGCGAGTTCACACGTTGAAGATACAGAGTCAATGGATAACCTCTGAAATTCCAAAGAAGACGCGTATTTTACAAGAAAAGTTGAATATGCCTATTACTTAAAACGTGCTAAGCTACGAATTAAAAAGAATGGAAAGAGCGCTGTACCGGTAATGAAGGTAGAGCAATGTTTCTTCTAGAGTTGGTCTAGAAAAATCTCCAGACTGTGATATCATCAGTTACGCTGTTTCCTGCACCGTCAAATGCCTTTACTACGATCGTAAATCGTCCAAAGGCTCGCTCATCCCATGCCCAGATATAGGGGGGTGTAGTGTTCGTACTCTTGAGAATACCATTGAGAGAAAACGTGACATAGGCAACTCCTGAGTCATTATCAGAGGCATCCACGGTGACATCAATGGAACCGATGAGTAGGGTTGTTGGAAACGGCAGCACTCTCCGATTTCCGAGGTAAAGGGACTTGGCTATCGGTTTCGTTATTGTAATATTAGGTGGCGTGGTATCTACTTTAACAATGGTAACGGTAGCGGTATCGCTTGCTTCTGTGCCTTCATCATCTACAACGGTAAAGGTGGCCTCATAGACGCCAGCGATGCTATATACATGGGTTGGAGATTGCTCGTTTCCTGTTGTACCATCATCGAAATCCCAGTGATAGACATAGGGAGGCACACCACCAATAACAGTTCCGACAAAGGCAATCGGATCACCGATAAATCCATCATAGGGACCCCCTGCATCAACCTCCAATGGTATGGTCTCATTACCTGCTATTTTTATGAGCCAGACATCATGTACTCCTGCACCATAGGAAAGGGTATGTCCAGTAACAATATACCCCGTATCAGTTGTCTGCTGAACAGAATACCCGACATCAGAGGAAATTCCACCGAATGTGTTATTCCATTCTTCATTGCCTAAGGAATCGGTCTTTACAAGCCAAACATCATCACCACCAGCACCGAACGAAAGGGTATATCCAACCACGATATATCCACCAGCAAATGTCTGTTGAACAGAATATCCATAATCTCTGCCAGTTCCCCCAAATGTATTGTTCCATTCTTCATTTCCCGATAAATCTGTTTTTATAAGCAGCATGTCATCCAAACCTGCACCAAAACTTGAGGTATATCCAGTTATGATGTATCCACCATCGGTTGTTTGTTGAACGCAGTACCCTCGGTCTACGTCATTTCCGCCAAATGCCTTGTTCCATTCTTGGTTGCCTAAGCCATCTGTTTTGATAAGCCAGACATTGCCTACATACCCGGGACCATGCGAGTAAGTCCATCCTGTAATGATATATCCACCATCTGATGTTTGTTGAACAGACCAAGCGCCATCCGAGCTGTACCCTCCTAATGGCCTGTTCCATTCTTGGTTCCCAGAGTTATCCGTTTTTATAAGCCAGGCATCTACGCTACCTGCGCCGAAAGATGAGGTATAACCCGCGATGATATATCCACCATCAGTTGTCTGCTGAACAGACGTACCACCATCATCATTTCCTCCACCAAATATCTTATTCCATATTTCATTCCCCAAGGAATCGGTCTTTATAAGCCAGAGATCTTTCATGCCCGAACCATAGGATTTAGTCCATCCAGTAATGATATATCCGCCATCGGTTGTCTGTTGAACTGACTGACCTTCTTCATCATTTCCTCCGCCAAATGTTTTATTCCATATTTCATTCCCCAAGGAATCGGTCTTTATAAGCCAGATATTGTGACCACTTGCACCATATGAACGGGTGTATCCAGTTATGATATAGCCACCATCAACTGTCTGTCGAACAGAATAACCGACATCAATATTGCTTCCTCCAAATGTATTGTTCCATTCTTCATTTTCAGACGTATCAATATTGTTTTTAATAAGGGTGTTACTATCAGCAAATTCAATCACGCCATTATCATCAAGAGGAAAAAAATAATCGCTCCCGACAACTTCCCTTGAATCTTTCATGATGTCTGCATGTAATACGGGAACCACTCCGGCTATGAGCAGCAGGCCAGCAATGGCACAGATATAAAGTTGGGTACTAGGTGATGTTACCCTATTATTATTTATTCTCTTTTGTTTTATCGTTTGTGTCAAAAATAAACCTTTCTTTTGGTTTGATACCCCTTTGTTCATTTTTTCTTCCTCCAGTTGTTTCTTTGTTTAATTAATATATAGTACAAGATATAAACTTGTCTGTTGTAACCCGTAGGTGATTAAATCCGTTTCAGACATGGGTGATTTTCGCGAAGAGTTTACGGGTATGGTACATGCCTGTATCAGGATTCGAACATAGATTTACAGATTATTCAAGTTCAAATCTCTTTTTTCAGACTACATTTTTTAGTTCGTAATTAAAACGATGTTTTTCTGCTGTAGAAAAGGTAAAAATGCAGGGGAAGAGATGTGAACACCAATTTACTAGCATGCTCCTCATTTTTCCCCTGAAAATATTCCATCATCATCCAATAGCATTTCAACAGAGGGCCGCGTATGTTTACTAGTAAATTTCCCATTCTGCTGATCTATGTATATTTTTACTAGTATAATTGATAATCACTCCAATTAACTATCCGCTTAGATTATGCCATTCATCCAGTTGGGAATACTGGAAGCAGTTTTCCTTCGAGAAATGACGTCAGATTAATACTTCTGTCGGAAATACCTGCGAATACTAAAATGCTCATGGGTGAAGGACTTTTAACCATTGGCGATAGTGCCCGCTGAGGGATATGGTTACCATATCCGTATGGGGGCTCTAAAGTATTGGCAACAAAACCAGATAGTGAACTTGATTTACCTATCTGATTAAAATATTTGGTATTGAGCTTGTCTGAAAAATAATTTCGTTGAACTTTTTGACTTTTCCATCATTCTAA
>JADBLO010000053.1 GCA_014894395.1 Thermoplasmata archaeon | reverse complement strand
AATACCGTTTACGAACAAACCTCCAAATGAGTTTCAGCCTCATTTGGAAATCCCACCCGTACAATGAAATCGAACCGATTAGTTTATTAATAGGAAACGCAATTCCAATTCAACTAAGTGAAATGGGATGCTGGATGGAGAGAAAGCAGTTATTTCTCCAGAGATGTTAAAACCTCTTATTATCAGGTCGCTTCGGAGAAGTAGCGTGCGAAAGAAAATCGCAGATTACCTGTTTGAGATTAGCCCAAGTGGCAGTTACACTTCTGAGATAGCGTACAATGTCAAGACCACACCGACGAACGTGATTGGAGCGTTACGCGGCATGAATTCTCGGTATCGTGATGATGAGTCGCTGATGAGTTTGAATCTTGTGGAGCAGATTGAGGGCGGCAGACATAGGGATATCAAACTGTATCGGCTCACTGATTTTGGTAAGGAAATTGTTGAAGGCCTGCGGGACAACAGAAGACGATTCTAACCGTATTCCTGCTTTTCAATATATTTTTTTTACAGCGAAACTGATAAAAAAAGGCGCTGCGTTATCCTGATATTGGGAGTCCAATAAGTTATGACTGAAGTAAACATCAAAGAACTACTCTCCACCTATGATACAAAAAACCTGACGGTCGCAACAGTTTGCTCACATTCCAGTCTTCAGATTTTTAACGGCGCAAAAAAAGAAGGATTTAAAACCCTGGGGATCTCCGTTGGTGAAGTAAAGAAATTCTACGACGCCTTTCCACTGGGAAAACCCGATGAATTCTTCGCCGTTGACAACTACAAGGATATCGCGAAATACGCTGATGAACTACGGCAAAAAAACGTAATCGTGATCCCGCATGGTTCGTTTGTGGAATATCTTGGTCCGAAGAATTTTCTTAACCTCCAGGTTCCCACGTTTGGAAACCGGCATGTGTTGATGTGGGAGTCAGACCGTGAAAAAGAACGGGTCTGGCTTGAGGGTGCTGGTATTACGATGCCAAAGGAGATTAAAGATCCGCGGAACATCGAGAAACCAGTGATAGTAAAATATCATGGTGCGAAAGGCGGGAAAGGGTTCTTTATCGCAAAAACATTCGCAGAGTTCTCCAAACGGGTGAAGCACGATAAACCATATACGATCCAGGAGTTTGTGATGGGGACAAGGTACTATCTTCACTATTTCTATTCCCCGATTCAGGACAACGCGTACAAGCTGACGAAAGGAAGTCTGCAGTTGCTTTCCATGGATCGTCGTGATGAGACCACGATTGATGAGGTGCAACGACTTGGTTCTATCGCAGAGCTTGAAGAGCTGGGGATTCACCCGACGTTCGTTGTCACGGGGAACATCCCGATCGTGATGCGGGAATCACTTTTGCCACAAGTCTTCAAAATGGGAGAAGCAGTCGTAGAAAAATCTCTTGAGCTCTTCGGCGGCATCATCGGCCCGTTCTGTCTGGAGACGGTGGTGACAGAGGACCTGGAGTTTAAGGTCTTTGAGATATCTGCTCGCATTGTCGCAGGAACCAACCCGTATATCGCAGGCTCACCGTATTCAGAGATGATTCAACCTGATCTTTCCACAGGCCGAAGGATCGCACAAGAAATACGGTATGCGATAAAACAGAATCAGCTTGAAGAAATCCTCAGCTGAGGCCTTGCATGTTGACTTTAGTGTTAGCAGAGGCTGAAGTAGAGCTCATGCCTGTTGAACTCAGCCGTCATCCTGCCGTGATCGCGCATGCGAGGCTGCGGAGGAAACAACCGACACAGATTCTTCTGGATTCGAACTATCATCATGCAGCAATGACAAATCTCCCCGAAGGACGACGACGAGGACGACCTGATATCACCCATCTTTTTTTGCTCACCGCTCTGGAGTCAATCGTAAATAAACAAGGCCAGTTGAACGTCATTGTTCATACTAGAGATGATACGGTTATCACGGTGAACCCAGAGACTCGAATCATGCGCAACTACGAACGATTCCTCGGGCTCATGGAAAAACTCTTTGAGAAGCATGTGGTCCCAGATGAGAAACAACCGCTTCTTTCTTTACGGCAAAACATCCCTCTGAAGCAAGTAATTGAACAAGTACAAGCAGACGTGGTCATCACGTTTTCAAAGGATGGGACATCGGTTGTTCTCCCGGATTATTTCAAAGAGTTAAAAAAACAGAAGAAACGCCATGTTCTGTGTATCATCGGTGGGTTTCCCTCAGGCATGTTTCATACTGATATTAAAACAATCTCAACAGACGTCGTCTCTCTCTATCCTGATATGCTTCCCGCCTGGACCGTGGCAAGTGAAATACTGGTCAATTATGGGAACATGTCTCGGTAGAATTTAACCATGATTCCAATCTGCGCCCACATCCTGTTTTCCGCTTCATCAAAGATGACTGACTGTGGTCCGTGCGCGACATCCTTGGTGACCTCATACCCGTAGTACGCAGGGAGACAGTGGAGGAAGATCGCATCTTGTTTTGCTGCACCCATGAGTGTTGAATCAACGGTGTACCCTTTGAACTGTTTGATGCGTTTTTCTTTTTCGGCTTCGTCACCCATGGACACCCAGGTGTCAGTTGCAATAACATCAGCACCTGTGGTACAATTCTGTAATTTATCAGTGACTTCAACATTCACTCCAAATTTTTTTGTTTCTTCCAAGTAATATTTCTCTGGCCAGTATTGTCTTGGTGCAACTATCCGTATATTCATCCCTGCTATCCCGCAGCCAAGCAAATATGAATGCGCCATGTTGTTGTTCCCGTCGCCGAGGTACACGAACTGCAATCCTTTGAGTCTTTCTTTGTGTTCTTGAATGGTCATGAGGTCGGTAATCACCTGACACGGGTGTTCTTTATTGTCTAACCCGTTGATGACCGGTACGGTCGCATGTTTTGCCAGCTCTTTCATCGCGTCGTTACTCTTTGCACGATACATGATCAGATCGACATACCTGGAGAGAACCAACGCAGTATCCTCGATGCTTTCTCCTCTACCCAGCTGGATATCATTGGTGGAAAGAAAGATTGCATGACCGCCAAGCAAAGTCATTCCCGTCTCAAAAGAAACCCGTGTCCTCGTACTTGGTTTCTCAAACATCATCCCGAGTGTTTTTCCTTTCAAATGTTCGATACGTTTTCCTTTCTTTGATTGTCGTTTGAGTTTTATGCTGAGCTTGATGATGTCGTCTAGGTCATCCTTTACATCTAGCATGGAAATAAGGTCTCGTTTCATCGAACACCTGAATGGACATTGTTTCTTTAAAGATATCGGATACCCCGAGTAGGTACATTAATTCACATTGTTCATATAACGTCTGTTAGAAATACAACATTTAAATATAGGTTATCTCTATAATATTTTAGTCATCTATGAAAAAGGTATGTATTATCTATATCTTACTCATGGTTTTTGCTAATCCAGCATCATCCCAAATGCTAACCAATACTGGACACTCCTTTGAATCAAATTATGATACTATAGTGTTATACGTCGGTGGATCCGGTCCTGAGAACTATACCAGGATTCAGGATGCGATTGACAATGCAACAGACGGGGATACTGTGTTCATTTATGATGATTCTTCTCCGTATTATGAAAATGTTACTGTGAATAAATCAATACATCTCATCGGAGAAAAATCAGAAACAACCATCATTGATGGTAGTGGATTGAATGATGTGATTACGGTAACGGCTGATACGGTGACTATATCCAATCTCTCGATAGTGAACAGCGAACACGCAAAGGCGGGGATACTAATGACTCAAGAAGCATCATACGGGGAGATAAAGAATTGTATATGAGCTTGTCTGAAAAATAATTTCGTTGAACTTTTTGACTTTTCCATCATTC
>JADBLO010000026.1 GCA_014894395.1 Thermoplasmata archaeon | reverse complement strand
ATAAAACACAAACTGCTGAAGACACTTAATCTTTATTTAAGTGCGAAACTCAGGTCACTAAACCCCTTCTTTATTTTTTTCTCCTGTGAACCATAAAAAAACACCTGAGAAAACAACACTCATGGAGTCACCCCTTGGTTCATAAAGAAATGAGGAGAGAGATTGCCGGTAATAGCAATGGGCACCGATCGGTTGACGCCGCTAATCGAGAAGTTCCCCTTGATGGTCAAAATGAACCAATCCGGTAATATCTGGTGAGCTCCAGAAAACAAGAATTTACTATAGGGGAGCAGTATCTCTGTACCCAGGCACACCTTGTTTTTCGGTTCAACCGTGCACGAGCTCATATTTTGCGTCCCAAGCAATCGTGTTTTATTGTTATCAAAACGGAAGATGCTGCAAATGAGATTTCTCGCATCCAGAGGAATCTTACTTGGGTTATAAATCGCAAACTCGATGGTACAGAGGACCCCGCGTGCTCTGATTTTGAAATCCCCCGACAGGGTGAAATTAAAGGTTTCGTTGAGCGAAAGCAAGGTCATGGGATCTGGTACGATGAACTGAATGTCGACAGAGAACGGCACAGATTTTTTAATACCGGCTGCTCGTATACCTGCTTGTCCGCTCAGATTCACAAGGATTTTTTCAGCATCTAACGCCTTGTATAACAGGGTTCCCTTGACATCGATCGTTAACGATTCTTCTGGTTTAATGATTCCTCCCGTGAGAGTAACGGTCCCAACATCGACATTCTTTTCCGTTTGCATGATCAGAGAAAGATTTTCGATGAATATCTCGAAGGAATTCGGGTTATAGGCATCAAGGGCGCCAGAAAAATGAACCCCGTCTCTTGTGATATCGTCGACGGTGCCCTGCAGATGCATGACCGGTACCTGGATGGTATTGGTGATATTTGCTAAGGATGCGTCCACCGTCATCTCAAAAGGGATTGTTTTTTTTATGATGCCAAGAACCGTGATACCGATGTCCAACGATATCGTGTTTTTTATCAGCGTATAGTCATGGCCGCTGAACCCGAGTTGATCCGTTGCGGTGAACGTTTTATTCGTATTTGGAGGAATGATTCCACCAGCGATGAAAAACTGTCCTATTTCATACCCGTCGCTGGTGGTGCTGACTACCTTGAAATTTTCTACCGAGATGTCGAAGGGGTTGGGATTGGTGACGTGTATCCGTGCCTCGAGAAGGATATGATCCGGGGTCAACTCTATCGGGTCGATGTCAGCATGGATGAGAGGAGCCTTGAGTATCTGGATATCTAGGAAAAGAAACGCACCGACAATGACATTGATAAGTATCAATGCACTCACGATGATAACGAGTATTTTTTTCACAGGGGTAGGCCTCAGATGGTAGTACAAATATAAATATATTATATGTGAATATATATTTTTTGTATAAAATTAAATATCCTACCAAACAAATGATATCCTATTTCTTATTCCTCCATTAATTTATTAAAGATACGGATGTTCTTTGTGAGCGATGAAGGTTGTCATCCTCGGAGGCGGTTTTAGCGGCGCTGTCATTGCGAAAAAACTGGACCGACAGAAAGAACTCGAAGTGACTCTTTTTGATACAAAAGAATATTTTGAATATTCACCGAGTCTGTGGAAACTTCTCTTATTACCATCGTACCACAAACACCTCATCATACCCTATAGACAGTTCCTGAAACATACCCGTCTCATCACCGATCCCATACACCACGTCACACCAGAATGCATTGAAACAGAAAAAGAGAAACTTCCTTTTGATCATCTCGTTATTTCGACAGGAATCGACTACCCTATTTTCCTTAAAAACACAAAAAATGTGTTCACCATAAAATCAGGAGTTGAAGTAAAACAACACAGCGAAGCGGTGGCGGAAGCCCATACGATTTTGATTATCGGAGGCGGTTTAATTGGCACCGAAGTTGCCGGAGCACTCGCAAGAAAAACACCAGAGAAGCAAATTATCCTTGTTCATCCTCATGACCGTCTGCTCGAACGAAACACCAAAGCAGTCTCACGGTACGCAAAAAAATACCTTGAGAAACACGGCTTACAGGTTATTTTTAAGGAGAAAGTCGTTGATCATCGAAGCGGGATTTTCATCACCGATACCCAGCGACGTATCAAGGCAGATATTGGCATCTGGTGCGCAGGAATCAAATCAAACCCTTGGTACATGGAAACCTTTCCTCCCTCAGTGTTTACAGAACGAAATGCATTAAAGGTCAACCAATTTTTACAGCTTGAAGGCTACCAAAACATCTTCGTCGGTGGTGACATTACCAGTACACCGGAAGAAAAAACAGCAGCGAGCGCAGACCGACACGGTCGCGTCATCAGCGAAAATATTCTTCGAGCGCTCAGACAAAAACCATTGATCGTCTATAAGCCACGGAAAGAACCCATGATCATTAGTTTGGGAAACGGGGATGGAATTCTTACTTATCCCCCCTTTGTACTTCCTGGTTTCATCCCTGCAATACTAAAATTACTTGTAGAAAAAATTGGGATCAAACGATTAAATTGATCCTGATAAACGATTTCGTCTACTGGCGGAAAGATGTTGAGAACTTCAAAGGAGGGTAAGTCCTATTCCGAGAATGAAGAACACCGAAAAGAGAACATACAGCGCAATATTGAGTGTTGCCACGGGGATGAGTTGTATCGGATCTGCATGATATTTTTTTACGAAATTCCATATCTTTGGAAGGAGAACGACAAACGGGATCAGTGCGAGAAGCAGAGGCCAGCCCGGATGGAAGATAAAAAAAACCAACATCAGAATATTCAACATAAGCAATGATTGAATAACCAAGTACCCGTAAGATGCTCGTTTCGTACCCATCCGGAGAACCAACCCTATTTTTCCTGCGGATTTATCCTCGGGGAGATCGATCAGTTGGCCAATCCACAAGATGGTAAGGGTACTGAAACCTGTCGCAGGCATCACCGCGTACAGCGCCCCCTGCATCATCACATTTTGGCTGAAACCAGCAAGCATAATTGCTATTGGTCCAAAACTGAGCCAGATGAGTATTTCGCCAATTCCTCGATACCCAAATTTAAACGGGGCAGCGGTGTAGTACTTACTTAAAAACGCTGATACAAAATAAATGATACTCACGTACAACCACAAGGTCTGATTAATGAAAAAGAAAAGACCTAGCATTGCGAGAAAAGATAGAAGCAAGCTGCATCGGGCAATGAGATACATCCGTGCCATCAAATATGGTTTTTCTAGGAGAATCCCTGAGCCACCGCTGTACGTATTACGCCGTTCGTTCTCCTTTTTGTCCGCACCTTGTTTGGTGTCGTAGATGTCGTTATAGACATCAGTTGCGAGGTGAAGACCCAGCCCCATGAGCATGACAAGGATAAACCCGGATAGACGAAAAGTACCTGAAATGGAGATGGCGGTTAATGTTCCTACCAATAAAGGAAAAACAATTCCGATGAGGAATTGAGCTCGAATCATCTTTAAAATTTCAGGTATTTTTACATTCATATATTTTTCCTATTTTCGCTAGGGTATTAGGTTGTGTAATGAATCTCGAATTTAACATATAATAGTAGACTATTAAATGTATTACATATTCGAAAATCAACTGATAAGAGAATTGACGAAAGGAAATTCAGGCGTATAATTATTATTAATTTGGTGGATGGGAAGGCTTTCAACCATTGGCAATAATGCCCACTTGGGGATTTGAAAAATTGATTATTTTTCTCCTGTATATAGTAAAAATATGCTCCCGTTGAGCTTATACGTTAATAGTATAATGCTCCCTGTCTATACGAATAACATTAAAGATTGCATGAGGAAAGTCTATCGATTATTAATCCTAAATGTATATATCATATTAAGAAAAAGTAATTCTACATTTTATCAATGGAGAGAAAAATATGAAGATACAGAATGAAAGCGTGACTGAAGATCTCCTTATTTTTGATGCTCACTGTGACACCGCCAATGCACTCTTAGAGCCATCATTCAATTTTATAAAAAGAAAACAAGGCCATGTTGATATGGAAAAGATCGGGAAAGGTGGATTGAAAGCACAGATATTTGCTCTCTGGGTAAATCCAGTGTATTCACCATATAGATCAATCAAAAAAGCATTATTGCTGTATCATATTCTCGAGAAAAAAGTGTTTTTCCCAGGATATGGAATAAAAGTGACCTCGACGACTGAGATGAGTTCTGCTATGAGAACAAACAAACTTGCTTGTTGGCTTTCTCTGGAGGGCGGGCACATCATTGAAAATTCAATCGAAATCCTTGAATTTTTTTATTCGATTGGAATTCGCAGTATGACTTTAACTCATTCGAAAAATACTGACTGGGCTGATTCTTCTGGGGAATCCCCCCGATGGGATGGACTGAATGCGCTTGGGAGAAAAATTGTTACTCAAATGGAAAAACTTGGTATGGTTATTGATGTTTCTCATGCGTCTGATAACACCATCGAAGATGTCTTAGATGTTACCTCGGTGCCTTTCATGGCTTCTCATTCAAATGCGCGGGCGTTATGCGATATCCCTCGTAATTTACCTGATGATCTTATTAAAGAAATCGCAGGAAGAAAAGGCTATATCGGTGTGAATTTTTTTCCAGTTTTTCTGAATAAAAACATTTTTGATCAAGTGAGTAAAAATGTAGAAAAATATAAAAATGAACATCAGGAAATAATTCAAGGTAGGGAGGAGAACCCGGATTTAGTCAACAAAGCAGAATGGGCACTATTTAGGAAATATGTGAGAGGGGCTGATCGTGTTGATATGAATGCCGTCATCGATCATATTGTTCATATCGCTGATATTGGGGGTACAGACTGCGTGGGTCTTGGAAGCGATTTTGATGGTATTAATTCCACTCCCTCTGATTTAACCGATGTTTCTTGTTATCCTGCGTTGGTAGAAGGATTAGCCTTGAGAGGTTTTAAAGCGAAGGAGATCCGTAAGATTATGGGTCTGAATCTCTTTCATTTTTTAAAACAATTTGATCATTGATACACAAGAATGATGGATGATTAATGCTCCCGTCGGGAATACTTCAGTGCCTCTGGGCTTGAGGGGGGGTTGATGACCTTCGACTCTCTTTTTATCTCTGGGAACATACTACGAATATTTATATATGAAGCTCGCATATTAAGGGAATCGGGGATACTATGAACATTAGCAGAAAAATAACAGGTATTTTTGTGTGTCTATTGATGGTTACGGTCGCTTACCCTAGTATTGGGGCGGGCAGTCCTTTCGGTGGACTCTTCGATGATTTGACTCCTCGTCATACGTTGGTACGAGTGACGACTGGCTCTGGTGTACCAGTGCTTCCTAAAAATATCGAGATAGCAAGTGACAACCCTGGGGCTTGGGTTGATGTGATTATTCCGTCAGATCGGTTGCATGAATTTTCAGAGCTGAATGTACCCTACTCTGTTCTCATAGAGGATCTGGAAGCCTATGATACCATGATGGCAGGTTCGTATCATACGCTTGCTCAGATTCAGACGATCTTACAAGGGATTGCCACTAATTACTCTGACATCGCGACACTATATAGTATTGGGACGACGTACGAGGGTCGCAGCATCTGGTGTCTGGAGATTTCTGATCACCCTGGTGTCGATGAAGGGGAACCTGGGGTGTTCTACATGGGTGTACACCATGCCCGTGAATGGCCTGCTGCTGAAATCTGTCTGCACATTGCCAATAATCTAACGTCTCTATATGGTGTAAATTCAACTATCACTGACTTGGTGAACAACCGAAGGATATGGATCGTCCCTGTGACGAACCCTGATGGATACTACTATTGTCACGATCAAGGAATTGATTGGCGGAAGAACCGGGATTACTTCCCGCAGTATGGCAGTTATGGCGTTGATACGAATCGGAACTACAATGGCTCTTGTGACGGCAACATTTTAGGCTCCTGGGGGTCGATTCCCTCTTGGGCAAATTCTCATGATCCTAATAATGAATGCTATTGTGGCCCAGGACCTACCTCTGAGGCTGAGAATCAGGCGGTCACCAGTATCTTTTTGGAAAACAATATCAGTGCTGCCATAACCTACCATACATACGGCGAGACGGTCATGTGGCCTTGGGGATACACCGGTACTCAGACTCCTGATAATACGTATCTATCCTCGGTCGGTCAACAGATTGCGCAACGAATAAACGTTCAAAGTGGATCAGGAACGTACGACCCCCATCAAAGCTACGGACTATATGCAACCGTTGGGGACACGATTGATTACGTCTATGGATACAGCCATTTTGTTCAGGGAAGGGCGACCTTTGCGTACTGTATTGAAGCCTGTAATGAGTTCCACCCGGCTGCAAATTATCTCAACCAGATTTGTAAAGAGAACTGCGATGGAGCACTATACCTCCTTCAAGAAGCGCAGAACATCCGGGATACGGTGGTGCCTCGCGTCATCCCACCAGTCATTTCGACCATGCTAAACGATACCGATGGCAACTACCGGGTCTCCTGGACGCTGCAGAACCCGAATGCCAACCCTGATTATTTTCAACTCAGCGAAATGAAGAACCTCACCTTGGCCACCGATGATGCTGAATCTGGATCTGCATTCTGGAAACTTGAAGGGTTCACTCTTTCAACATCGCGGTATCACTCAGGGACTCAGAGCTTCAAATCTCATACTGCGGATTATGATGTCTCCTCAATGACCACCCGGATACCTGTTCCCATCACCACTGGAATGACCCTTTCGTTCTGGTGCTGGTATGCAATACAACAAAATTATGATTATACATATGTTGAGGTAAGCGAGAACGGACGGAATTACCATCTGCTTGATTCCCTGACAGGATCATCTGGAAATTGGGTCCACAAAGAATATAGTTTAGACAATTTCACAGGAAAATCCCTCTTCATACGGTTCCGCTACGCAACAGACGGATATGGGCATCAAGAAGGATTCTATGTCGACGACATATCACCGATTGGAATCTTTGGATCAACTTCGATACTTTCAAGCACCATTACCAATATCTATTACGATATCATCGATAAGCCGCTTGGGACATACTACTACAGTGTCAGAGGCCATAACACCGTGAGAGGATGGTGTGACAACAGCACCCTACGGATAATCAACGTCACCCAAGGGGGTGGCTCGACCAATCCCGCACTCATCCTTGGGAATTTCACCGCAAGCCCAGGGAAAGTCTCCATGACCGTGAAGAACATCGGGGACGCGAACGCGACAAGCGTGAGTGTGACCCTCCGTGTCACTGGGGGGCTCTTCGGTCGAGTCAACGTAGAAACAACAAAAATCCTAAGGATCGGAATAGGTCAAGAAAAAACTGTGACAACCGACGGTTTCATCGTAGGTCTTGGGAAAATAACGCTTTCTGCATCAGCGAACTGCACCGAGGCGGTTCCCCCTAATGTGACGAAAAACGCGACAGGGAAAATCCTGCTGTTCTTCATCTACGGGATCCAGAATTAATGCAGGGGAAGGGATTTAAACTTTTTTTTATTTTTTAGTAAATTATAAGTTACTCGCTGATATTATAATGGATCGGTTTATGAAGTATTATGTTTATGTCATCAGGCTTAATGATGCAGTTTTGAAGTCACGTAAGTTTAGGCGTCGTAATCCAGATATGATTCCTGGTTTTCCTTGTTTTTATGTTGGTCAGAGTTGTCATTTTCCTGAGACTCGTTTCTGGCAACATAAAAAAGGGTATAAGAGTAATCGTTTTGTTAAGGAATTTGGTTTGGGTCTGTGCCCTCGATTATATGAGAGTTTCAATCCGATAGGGACCCGTAAAGCAGCAGAGATTATTGAAGCAAAGCTTACTGAGAGTTTAAGGATTAAGGGTCATGGTGTTTGGTCTAATTGAAATTGATATTTAAAATAACGTCATTTTTTGTGTACATTCAACAGGAGAAAAAAATGTTATGCTCCCGTCGGGATTTGAACCCGAGTCGAAGCCTCGAGAGGGCTTCATGATTGGCCGCTACACTACGGGAGCGTTTTTATCCACCAGAAGCAACCTGTACTATTGACAACTCCTGGTCATCAAGTATGACATCGTCAACCGGCAGTGGTGTTTTATTTTTTAACACGATTACACTATTAGGTCTCCGATGAATCGTTCGTAAAAGATCGGTAACAGTCGATCCTTTCTTGATATCGATTTCCTGGGAAGTATTTTGCGGGATGAGTTTCACTCTTATCTTCATGGGACCGATATCGATATAAAAAAGCCTTAAATTAACCTTTTGACCTACTTCCTGATAATTATGCTGGGGTAGCCAAGCTCGGTCCACGGCGGCGGTCTCGAAAACCGCTGGTGACAACACCTCAGGAGTTCAAATCTCCTCCCCAGCGCTCTATATTATTATATGATCATTTTTTTCGATATCTTTAATAATCCCTATCTTATGCTTTTTTCTGGAGGTATATTCTTATGAAATTAGGAAAAAGTAGCATTGTATTAATAGGCGTATCTGGGCTTCTCTTGTTAACCTTGCCTGTGTCTGCAACATCAATCAACGATGGAACCGGTGATGTGTATCACTGGACAAACACAGGAACAGCCTGGTCATGGAGAGCGAATATCGGAGATAAACCAAATGTTGATATCACTGAAGTATCGTATTCTATCGATGGAAATAAATTAACCCTTAAATTGGAAGTTGCAGGCACTATTCAAACCTCTGAATATTATTGGTATAATGTGTACTTCAACAGTTCAGATACTATCTATTATTGGATGTGGTCAAATGGATCAGGTCTTGGTGCGGCCACAAATCAAGGACAACAAGCTTTTGATTTCGTACAAAACTTCACCGTCTCTGGGAACAGTATAAGCGCTGAATTTAATGTCATTGGCAATACATCAACTGGAGTAGAACTCTGGGGTCAAGCTCATCAGTATACCACGGCTGGGGCGAATCAACAAACAACAGAATGGTGGGGAGATTGGGCTCCGAACACACACTTTACTGGTCAAGTAACTGGTGATGATACTGGTAATGATGATAACACTGGAGATAAACCGAAACCAAGCACCCCTGGTTTTGAGGCAATCGCTGTTATCGCAGCAGTTGGTCTTGCATTGATTCTATTAAAGAGAAGGAAATAAAAACCTCTCTTCTTTTTTTCTTTAAAAATTAAGTTAACAGGTATTACCATCAAAAATTAGGATTATAAAATTCTCAATCTGTTTTCTGCTATGTAGAAAAAATAAAAAAAAAAGAGAAATATCTAAGTGTTTCTCAATGGACTGGTTAATAGGGATACCAATATCCGCCACCGTGATAACTACCCCATACAGCACCCCAGACCAACCGAGTCCAGATAAAGCTGCTCAGCCACCAGACAAGTCCCATGACGACAATAAACACAATCAGGCTGATGACGAAATACGGCATCTCTTGCTCTTTTGGTGTTTCCATGAAAATTGGAATTCCAAGATACAGGATGTATAACCCATAGATTCCACCTAGAAGAGCAATCAAACCTATTACAGGATATATGTTTACAATCCCAAGCAGTAACCAGGGTGTCGCAGCATAGGAGACAAGCTTTAACGCCTGCATCTTATTTTGTTTTGATTTGAAGTTACCTGCAAGAGCATTCAGAAGAAAACCAAACACAATGACTCCAATAATAGATAATATATATGTTATGATCGCCATTGCAAACGCATATCCAAGTAGCTGTCCAGCACCACCCCCCCAGAAGAACCCATACCCTATCAACATACCAAGAAAGGTAGGTGCGGCAACAATCGCCAGGTAAATGATAATATCTTTCATGGTGACTTGTTCATCCTTGAGTTTAAACATGGTTCCTTTCGGATTTATTATTAGGTTTTTAGCCTGATGTACTATTTTCATAATATCCATTTCTTAATTCCTCCATAAATTAGCAACCTAAGAAATCTAAGGAGATATTAAACTTTTGTAAAAAAACAATATATAGGGAGAATAGGTATAAGAATGCTCGATAATCTCTGTCTTGATTTCTAAATATTAAACACTATAACAACAATATACATGGCGCGTAATCTTCTAAAAAAAGAATGCATGTACCTCCCACTTTCTTCTTTTAAAAAAATACTCTTTCAGTGTTTTCACAATGAATAAAAATTAACCAGTAAATCGAAGTTCAAATCGCCTCCCCGGCGCTTATTTTAACATCCGTGGTGACGGAAAGGAAATGTAAGGATTACAGGAATTTTGTGACCTCGAGCTCCTTACTTGCAGTATCATTGTGAAACCCGTATGCGATGACCTTGATCGTATGTTTTCCAAAGGTTTTTGCAGTCCAGTTCCAGAGGTACGGCTCCGTTGTCACGGTCGCCTTTAAAGCACCATCGATGTAGAATTCAACTTTTTGCACCTGCCATTGTCCTCCTGGTCCATAGTCGAAATCTGTACCGGTCGCCTCGATGTCAATCGGGCCGATGATTCTGGTGGATGCCCACGGGATGATTCGCTGATTATTGAGGTACAATGCCTGCAGCGGTTTCGCGATATCGACGCTGACACTATTCTGTTGAAGGGAGAGGTTCATCCAGAGTGGTTCCCCAGCGACCGCATCATGTCGGTAGGGATCGTAATAACTGTACCCTTCCTCACGAAGGTCGATGTACAGCTCCCCTGGTGCTATTGGTATACTGAAAAACCCTGAAGCATTCGTCTGCGCCTCCCGCGTGTACTCATGGCTGATAGAGACGTTAATCCAAGTGAAATCAATGCGGACGCCGATAAGAGGAGCTCCTGTTGAACTATCCATAAGGTAGCCGCAGATAGTTGAAGTTTCAAGAGGCAGAGGATACAGAGAAACGTTTGCCCAGAGCGTCTGAGAGTCGTTGATGTTGAGTTCGTCAAGAGATTCACTAAAATAACCGTCCTTAGTGACGTCGAGGTCGACCTGTCCTGGAGCGACATTCATCTGATAGAACCCGTTACCATCTGCAACCGTTGTGTTGCGATAGGTCTCCTCTTGACTTCCCCACCATCGGAGGGACACATTTGCAGCAAGAGGCGTGCCATTCTGCGCTGAAGAGATGTACCCGCGGAGGATCGCGGTCTCTGGTGGGTGAGGAACAAGCGAGAGGTTCACCCAGTAGGTCTGGTTCTCGATGATTTGAAACTGATTGGTAGACGCGTCACAATACCCCTGCGCGGATACAGCGACACGGATTCGTATCGCAGGGACATGCATGAAGTAAAATCCGGTGGGGTCTGTGGTTGTGGAGTTGGTGTAGGTCTGTTGGTAATTGATTCGACCTGAGACCGTGATCAGGGCGTCATTAATCGGCTGGCCAGAGCTGGTAATATAGCCGCAGAGTACAGCGGTCTCCGCAGTGACCCCGATAGTGTTCGGAGGTTGAATGGGTGTACTTTCCTGTCGATGAGATGAAGTGGGAGGAGACGATGTTTGATGAATGGTGTCTGTGGTTAAAGGGAGTTCTCCAGGATACCCATCATAGATGGTGGGATTCTGTCGCGGAATACTGCGCGGCTGGGCATAGGTGAATACCTCTTCAGCAGTGACAATACCATCCCCATTGCTGTCCGCGTATCCTCGGAGACCGTCGATGAGGTAAGGGGCGAAGCCACCGGAGTATGCGACCTCGTCCTCACAGGACCCCATGAGAATAACCCGGTGCTGCTCAGAAGCGCTCTTCAGGAGCTTCCAATGGTCATTTAACCCACCTGCATAACAGCTGTCGACGATAAGACAGACGTTGTTGCTTTTCAGCTGGTTCAACATAATGTTGATCGTATCATCATTAATGAATGAGTTATTATAGGCAAATCCCCAATAGGTGACAAGCATTTCGTCAGCGTTATCTGCCTCATCTCGGGGTGGAATGTCAAAGGGTAGATAGTTTCCATGTGTTGACAAGTACACGACCACGACATCATCAGCACTGGCTTGCTTGATGAGCCATCGGAACCCAGCAATGATGTTGCTTCTCGTGGCGTTCTCCGCAGTAAGGAGTTTAATATGATCTGCGGACCACCAGGGTGTCTGCAAGAGAAGGTCTCTGAAATCGTTCGCTTCTAGAATCATATCTGGTCGATTTTGTTCTGGATTTTCTGCATACTTGCCAATGCCAACAACGAGAGCCCAGTATTGTGTATCTTTTCCTATCTTCGAAGGATTCTGCAGGATGCTAGCTTGTAATGGTGCGGTGAGTGTTGGAAGAAGGATGGTTCCAATCAGAATTCCCATAACTAAAAGACTTGTTATTTCTTTCGTATTTATTTTCATATTTTACTCCCCCTATTTAAATAATAATAGATAAAGCCCTTTTAAATATTTTTTCCCCAAATTATACCCGAATGTTAATGGAATCTTCAGGAAAAACATAAAAATATTTTGAAAACCCCTTTTCTTCTGCTGTGCTATTCGCTGGGATTGTTTCGTATTAGAGGACAGGCCGTACGGAAAACCCGAAACTAGATATGTATCTTTCATACCAAACAGACTTTTACCTTTTTTTCTTTTTTTTTCAAATACGTATTTTATTATACTACAATACCTTCATTTTTCACATGCAACAAACCATACTACACATCGACAATATATTTACTGCTCTTCAGAAAGAGTTACACAAGTACAAGCAACCTATTGTCTCACGATCAAAATCCGGTATTCCGGATACCCCGTTTGTTACCTTGATTTCTTGTTTACTCAGCCTGCGAACCAAAGATGAGGTCACCGCACAAGCATCACGACGATTACTGAAAAAATACAATACACCAGAGACACTCGTACAACTATCAGAAAAACAAATAGCATCACTCATCTATCCGGTCGGATTCTATAAAACCAAAGCAAAAAGAATCAAGGGAATCTCACAAACACTTCTTGATAAATACCAGGGGGAAGTACCAGACGAGTTTGAGGAACTACTCACCCTTAAAGGAGTTGGTCGAAAAACTGCAAACATCGTCATGGTCTACGGCCATAAAAAACACGGATATCTCCCGATCGACACCCACTGTCATCGGATTCCAAACAGACTTGGCTGGATTAAAACCAAAACACCGGAAGACACAGAACAAGCCCTCAAAAAAATTCTCCCCTCAGAGTATTGGGATGATTTCAATGATTTATTTGTCACGTTCGGACAAACAATTTGTGTTCCTATCTCACCATTCTGCAGCCGCTGTCCAATTCAGCAATATTGTACGAAAGTTAATGTGAAAAGCAGTAGATGATTGTTTAGAATTTCTTTGTTTGAATAAATTTTTCTATTTCAGAGACCGTGATATGTTGGTTCGTTGTCATCATATCCACGAGTTTATCTTTCTCAGCCCAATTCTCGTAATATTTCTTTTGTACTGTGTTAAGATTAAAAGCGATACCTTTGCTTTCCGCAAGTTGCTTCAACTGGTTTTCTGTTAATTCATTTAAGAGTTCTTTTTTGATCGACATTAGTATCCCATCCTACCACCCGGTATCCGAAAACAAGCATTTATCTGTTTCGTTTCAGTCAACACATAATCACCCGGGGATTTCCAAATGAACGCTCCTCCTATTTAAAACCGTATGATTCATGATAAATG
>JADBLO010000111.1 GCA_014894395.1 Thermoplasmata archaeon | reverse complement strand
ACGACCATTTTGGATAACGGGGAGGTTAAAATTTCCCCGAAGGGGCTTTCTTGTATGTGCATCACCATGAGCGGGTTTTAAGAAATCGAGTTTTTCGCAGGTTTCAAACTCTGCACATTCCCAACATCCCTGGATGCCTTTCTTTTCACAACATTTCCTCATCTTGCAGAACGGTGGACCACCACCATCTCTACAGACCTTGTTACAGCGGAATCGGACCATTGCACCAAGGACCTCATAACATTCCTTGTAATTTTTGTATTCCTTAAAGAATGGTATATCGGAAAGTGATTCAGCGGTTTTATCAAAATGCGCATCACGTAGTTCTTTTCGCAGGTCTCTAGCTAAATCTGCAATGGTTCCTTTATGCCCAAAACAATCTCCACAATACAAGCCACAATACGTTATCAAATGCTCATCTTTTTCAGTCATACCATTTTCCTTCATGTATTTTTCACAATATAGTGAAATTAACAATGGAAATAATACTTGTAATCCTGATCGGTGATCTCTCCCATGTAATGATGCCATTCCTCTGTTTTTGTATCAATGTAGAGCTCAGCACCATCACGACCTATTGCATCCATTAGAACCGTATCTTGCTTGAATTCTTCTAATGCTTCCATCAGATTCGTCGGGAGTCGTTTGATGTTGTTTTCCTTAATTTCTTCATCAGTCATCTTATAGATGTTCTTCGTGATAGGTTCATAGTTGATTTTCTTTTTAATACCATCAAGACCTGCATGGGTTAATGCCGTGAATAACAGATAGGGGTTTGCCGCAGGATCCGCATTTCGCACTTCGACATCAACGTTCTTCTTTGATGGTATACGGATGAGGCTGCTGCGGTTATGGGGCGCCCAGGCAAGATAAATAGGAGCTTCGTAGTGAGGAATTAATCGTTTGTACGAATTCAATGTGGGATTGGCGATAGCAGCAATCCCTCGAGAGTGATCCAAGATTCCTCCTATGAAATACCGAGCGGTTTGATTCAACCCAAACGGATCGTTGTCATCAGCAAACATGTTTTTTCCTTTCTTGTATAACGCGATATGTGCATGCATGCCGCTTCCTGCTTCATTGGAGAATGGTTTTGGCATGAAGGTAATGTCAAAATTATAGGTACTAGCGATGTCTCGTGCGACATATTTAAAGAAGCAGCAAAAGTCGGCTGCCGGGATAGCATCAAGCTCCGCTATCTCGATTTCATGTTGTGATTTTCCTGACTCATGATGATGGTATTTGACCTGACATCCGCAGGCCATAAGGACATCGGAGAGTCGTTTCCGGTATTCTTTCGCGTTATCAAGTGGTGGCGCAATGAAATAGCCTTGATTTGCTTTGATTTCAGTAAATTTATTCTCGTTATGGTCGAAGACGTAAAACTCGATTTCCGGGGAGATCATAATGCTGTCGAATCCTTGGCTCTTTGCAGTATCCACTGCCCTATGAAGGATATGTCGTGGCCCTGCGCGGTACGGGTTATAGTCGACATCGCAGAGATTCGCCCGGATGAGAGCTTCTCCTTCTAGATGGGGAAGAACCAGGAAGGTATCTGGGTCAGGAACTGCGAGCATGTCTGAGCGTTCGACTTTTCGGAATCCAACCGAGGAGCCGTCAAAGCGTGAACCTTTAGCAAGAACATCATCTTTTATGAATCTGTCTGCAGGGACATGAAAAACCCGTAAACCGCCCATAAGATCGGTAAAATGAATTTGGATCCATCTGATATGATGCGCCTCGATTTCTTTTTTTATCTGTTGTTGGTTCATCGGGTGTAGGATATCGCAGGCATTATAAAATTTTTATGGATACTAGATATTATAGTATGGTAATAGCAATACGCGGGCATGTGAGCGGGAATGAGCCTTAAATATAACACGATTCACCAGATGGATTGTCTTACCGGTCTTCAGCAGATCGACAGTGAATCTGTTGATGTGATCGTAACATCCCCGCCGTATAATATTGGAAAACCATATCGGTCGTATCATGATATCCGCCCACGAACTGAGTATCTAGATTGGATGGAAAACGTCGCGGTCGCATGTAAAACAGTGTTGAAGAAAAACGGGTCGTTTTTCCTTAACATGGGGGGAAAACCAACTGATCTCTGGATTGCGTTAGATTTAGCGAATCGATTCCGTAACCACTTTATCTTACAGAACACCATTCATTGGATTAAATCGATTGCGATTCAAAAAGATGATGTGGGTAACTACAAGGCTATCACTGATGACATCGCAGTCGGGCATTACCAACCGGTCAACAGCATACGCTACCTGAGTAACTGTCATGAATACATCTTTCATTTCACAATAACCGGAGACGTTGCCATAGATTCCCTTGCGGTTGGTGTGAAATACCAGGATAAAACCAATATTGGGCGTTGGAAAAAAGCAAAAAAAGATCTTCGGGGACGAGGGAACACCTGGTTCATCCCTTATGCGACGATACAAAATGCAAGGGTACATCCGACGGTCTTCCCGGAAAAACTCCCTGAGATGTGCATTAAACTTCATGGGGTGAAAAAGAATATGCTTGTCCTTGATCCGTTCATGGGAACCGGCTCGACAGCACTCGCCTGCCAAAGACTTGGAGTGAATTTCATCGGCTTTGAAATCGATGCAAGCTATGTCGACATCGGAAATAAGGAATTATTAAAACAAAAAGAGAAACCAGACCGTGATTGATGAACAGTAATAATAATCAGAACCACGCAACTTTATTTACTGTTGTACTATAGCGGAGTTAAACTATGAAGAGCATCACCCCCTGGCGTAACGACAGCATCTTCACTGCTCCCCTCTCACCAGCCTGTCGCATGTGTGCGAAAGGATCAAAAATGGTTGTACTGGTCACCGGCCTGTGCTCCACCCGCTGCTTCTACTGTCCCCTGAGTTTTAAAAAAGGGGGCACTGATAGGATTTTTGCAGATGAATGGGAACTGGAAAACGAACAGGACACCAACAAATTGATTCGAGAAGCAGAAAACATAGAAGCGACAGGTGCTGGAATTACTGGTGGTGATCCCCTCGTTGTCTGGAAACGAGTAAAAACCTACATCACTCTTCTGAAGGACACCTTTGGAGAAAAATTCAATATTCATTTGTATACCTCTGCACTGAAAAATGCAGATCATCTCCACGATCTTATCGCTACAGGTCTTGACGAGGTGAGATTTCATCCACTTCTCAATACCTGGAAGAACATGGAAAAAAGCCCTATTAAAAAAACAATCAAGAACATCATTGATACAAATGCTGATGTTGCTATTGAAATCCCTGCTCTCCCAAAAATGGAACAAGAAATCCTCTCCCTAATCGCCTGGGCTGAGACACAAGGTGTACGGTGGGTGAACCTCAACGAACTAGAATTTTCTGAACGAAACTGTGACGCGTTCCGCAGTAAAGGATACCAAGTAAAAAATGATATTTCCGCTGGTGTCAAAGGAAGCGAACAGACCGCAGTAAAGGTCATAAAGATGGCACAAAAAAAGGACCTTCGTATCGGAGTACATTATTGCTCTGTCTCGTTTAAAGATGGTGTTCAACTCAAAAACCGTATCAAACGACGCGCGCAACATATCGCAAAACCTTATGATGTCGTCACCAACGATGGAACCTTGATAAAAGGCGCTATTTATCCATCTCGTATGACACTAAAACGTCTCGCGTTAGTCTTACAAGAAACATACAACGTTCCATCAAATCTTCTTTTTATTGATACTGAAAAGAAACGGGTTGAACTTGCTGCATGGCTGCTGCAGAAAATTGCTACAAAACTAACCAAACAAGGATTCCGCTGTTTCATCGTCGAGGAATATCCGACCGCGGATAGACTAGAAGTTGAACGTACTCCTGTACCTGGTTTGTGAAAAAGGTTTTTATATGGGGGCTACATTCCCACCTTACCATTTCCTAAGGAATGGAATCGATGAAAGCTCTGAAAGGAGGCTAAAAAAACATGCCGATGTACGTACGATTTCAAGCATCAAAAGAACTGCAAGATTTAGCCTATGAATTGATAGAAAAGGCTCGAGATGGTGGAAAGCTAGGAAAAGGCGCAAATGAAGCAACAAAGTACGTCGAACGTGGCCAAGCAAAAATTGTCATCATGGCCGAGGACGTAACACCTGAAGAAATTCTTGCTCATATGCCGATACTCTGTGAAGAAAAAAACATACCCTACACCTATGTTCCCAGCAAAGAAGAACTTGGTAACGCCGCAGGTCTTGGTATTCCCACCAGTGCTATTGCGATCGTGAACCCTGGACGGGAAAAGGATCTTGTAGAAAACATTATCAAAAAAATTGAATCAGTGAAGAAGCAGGGTTAAGAGTATGGTTATCGAAGGAACCCCGTGTGAAGTTGTTGAGGTCATCGAGCGAACAGGGATGGCCGGTGAAGCATCTCAGGTGAAAGTCCGTGTCTTAGATGGGAGAGATAAAGGGAAAATTATCACCCGTAACGTCATGGGGCCGGTTCGTTTAGGCGACATTCTCATGTTAAGTGAAACCCAACGAGAAGCAAAAAAACTCGGTGGACCACGATAAGAGGGAGACAAGCATGGTCGAGAAGAGAACGTGTTCATTCTGTGGAACTGATATCGAGCCTGGGACTGGAAAATTGTTTGTAAAAAAAGACGGCACAGTTCTGTTTTTTTGTAAAATGAAGTGCCAGAAAAACATGTTGAAGTTAGGTCGTATCCCCCGGCGGGTACGATGGACGAAAACCTACTCAAAAAAATCTTGAGTAGATAGAGGAAAATGCATATCGAGCTGCCATATGGAAAAGGCGTCCTGCCTCTTGACGTTCCTGATAAGAATCTTCTAGATGTTGTTGTACCAAAGGAGTTTATCCAACCACGACAACCAGAGCTTATGATTAAAGAGGCATTGCATGATCCTCTGGGGACTGATCGGCTTTCCGAGGTATGTCCTGGTGAGACCGTCGCGATTGTTATTGATGATTATACCAGACCGTGTCCGACAAAAATGTTGTTACCCCCGGTTTTAGAGGAGTTAAAGGTAGCTGGTGTTAGTGACCTGGATATCTGCATTATTGTTGCGACCGGTACGCATACTCCGCCATCACCTGATGTCATCAAAGAACTCGTAGGAGACAAGATCTCTCGGAATTACATGATCATCTCGAACGATGCGGTAAACGGACAGCATGTCAATGTTGGAAAAACGAAACGAGGCAACGACATCGAAGTCCTCAAGGAGTACGTCGAGGCTGATTTCAAGATCCTTCTTGGCGATATCGAGTACCATTACTTCGCTGGCTATGGTGGAACGCGAAAGAGTATTCTACCAGGTATTTCTTCAAAAAATTCGATTCAACGAAATCATAGCTTGCTTTTTGAGAAACATTCATGTATGGGTGTGTTGAAGGAAAACCCGATTCATCAGGAGATGAACGAAGCGATGCATCTTGCAGGATGTGACTTCGTACTCAATGTGGTGCAAAATTCTCATCATCGAATCGTCGGTGCTTGGGCCGGGAAACCTGAGTTAGTCATGGATGTTGGGGCGAAACTCGTTGACACCATGTACAAAAGAGAGATACAAGAATCACCAGATATTGTAATTACTGCTGCAAACGGATATCCTCACGACATCAATTTATATCAGGCAATGAAAGCACTGCATACAGCATGTCAAATTGTAAAACCACACGGTATCGTAATACTCGTCGCTGAATGTCCTGAAGGGCATGGCAATCAGTTATATATCGATTGGTTAAAAAAATACAAAACATCTCAAGAAATTCAAAAAGCTTTGAATAAAAATTTTATCATCGGTGCTCATAAAGCATATTATCATCGAATAGCAGTGGAAAACCATCCAGTTATTTTTGTTTCAGAAATGAATACACCTGATGTAGAACATCTTTTCAAATTTAAAAAAGAAAAAACTCCTAATGAAGCCTTAACCAAAGCCTTTACGTTATCTAATCAACAGTCACGTGTACTCGTAGTACCCCAAGGGACAACAACGTTTTTAACCATAAAAAACTAAATAAATATCTATCGAATCTGTCCGAGAAATAAAGTAAGATTGCTTGAAAGGTCATTTGTTGTCAAAAAATCAGGGATTTTTCGAGGGTAAAATACCCTTTTAGTGAAAAAATCTCTGAAAAATGTGAATTCTCAGACAGGCTCTATCCTCTTTTAATTAAGGGGAAAATATTGGATATTTGATGTAATTTCTCTTCTATAAATATTCTTTTAAAATGGAGCCAAAATTACCCTTAATGGAAATCTATTTAAAGGAAAAAATATATAGAAAGTTTTATTAGTAACAACATCCATGTACGTTTAATGTATTAATGGGGGAACTTCCTATGCGTAAAATAATAAAGATTGGATTGGTTATTGGAATAACTATTGCATTTCTTACACCAGTATCAATGGTCCTTGCAGACGATACAGAACCACCAGTAATAACAGCCATATCCTATGGACCCCATGCTGGCGTACGAACCGATCCAGGTTTTTATATGTATCAATCGTGTAACGTCACCGATAACGTAAGTGTTGCAGATGTCAGAATTTTAATCACTGGACCTGTTGGTTTCACCCCAATTAATGATTCAATGGTGAATATGAGCGGTAACCATTATTACTATGAAATCGATAACGTTTCTGTCTCAGGGACCTATGAGTTTTATATTTGGGCAAATGACACTTCGGGAAATAGTGTTCGATCAAATACCTATTATATGCTTATTTTCGAAAATTATCTGAGTTATATCCATGTTGATGTGAACAATACTGCTGGCCCTTGGAATGGAACTGCAGAATATCCGTTGCAATATATCAATGACGCACTTGCGGTTATTACTTCAAATGGTACTATTTTCGTCCATGATGGGGTCTATTTGAACACCTCCATTTTGCTTAATAAAAGCCTGAATTTCATAGGTGAAAACCAAAACACGACCATTCTCGATGGAGGCGGATTTTATACTAGTGTCATTGTGCAAACGAGCGGTTACTCCTTGATTACTATCTCAAATCTGACATTACGAAATGCAATGGCGGGTATACAAGCACAAGACGGTGCAAATGCAACAGTGTCGCATTGCACAATTTCGCAGTGTACAGATTCAGGTATTATACTATCTGAATATCAACATTTCTTGGTCACTAATTGTACTTTCCAGGATAACAACAGAGGAATACAACTTACCAATTGTAGTTACAACCAATTTTATCATAACAATTTCATTAATAATATGATTCAAGTCTCCTCATATTTCAATACTTCTTACAATGCCTGGGATAACGGCTACACAGGAAACTACTGGGACAACTACCGAATAAGGTACCCCGATGCCACTATTATCCCAACAACAGGTACCTGGGATACACCCTATGTTGTTAATGCATCTGGTAACAATACAGACTATCATCCCTGGGTGTACCCTTACGGGTATATTGATACAATTTCACCACAAGTAACGGTTATCTATCCGGATGGGGGGGAAGTAATAGCAGGTGAAATAACGATTCAATGGTCTGCGTCAGATGATGTGACCATGGACCTGAATGGTACCATTCTAATCGAGTACAGTCCAGATAATGGAAGCAGTTGGAATCAGATTGCTGCTCAGCAAAATAACACAGGACTCTACCTCTGGAATACAAGCATAGTCCCTGACGGCAATCTCTATCTTATACGAGTGAGTGCTACTGATGAGTTCCTTAATGTCGGTTCAGATACATCAGATAGTACGTTCTCTATTAACAACCACCAAAACTATCCACCAGAATTTCTACAGATTAGTGGGCCATCAGCTGGAGGAAATGGAATCCTCTTTAACTTTACCGTCAATGCAACCGATCCAGAGGGGGATCAAATTTCTTACAAATGGGATTGGGGCGATGGAAATGTCACTGATTGGCTTGGTTCTTTCAATTCCAGTGAACCTTTCGCAACATCCTATGCATGGGCATCCGATGGTAACTATAGTATACGAGTAAAAGCAAAGGATATTGGAGGCGGCGAAAGCAACTGGTCAGAAATACATCCAATCTCCATCGCAGTACAAGTCGACTTTGCTAATATTAAACTTGGGAACATTTATATAAAACTTTTTTCCTTCAATAAATCCTTCATTTACTCCAATTTCCTTGAACGTCTCGGGGTCGTAATTATATTGTCTAGCCATGAACTGGAGATAAAAGCGTATGCAACAGATGTAGTCAAGTCAGTCACGTTTAAGGCGATGAACCAACTGGCTGTTGAGGATATGGTAATTGTCGATGATAACGGTTCTGATGGCTTCTCCTGCAGTATGAACGTCTCTCGTGGGGTGTACGAACTCAACGTCACAGCTTACGATATTAATGGAACGTTAGTTGATAAATATACCCTCTCTACGGTCTTCTTCATTCGCATTGGTAGGTACGCCACTGGATCGAGCAGGACTCTCGAACACATCCTATCTAGCCATCGGCTTCGCCACTAACCCCCCCTTTGGCCTTTCATCTCCCGATTTCGTATGATAAATGATATGTATTGCTCCAAAATATTTAAATATAAATACATCCTTGGTAGTATTAGAGAAGAAAATATTATAAAAAAATATATGGGGTGAAAGAAAAATCAAGAGGGATCTTATGAAGAAAAAATGTATACAATATATTGTTTGTGTAGGTATGCTGTTGACCACTTTCTCAACTATAGGTATTCCCTATGTTTCTGCGGATGCTCCTGTAGAACCCAGTCAGCCACTTCCTGCTCAGAGTTCAAGCGGAGTGACTATTTTTATTGATTTGCATTGGACTTGCGGTGAAGCAAATCTTACTTACGATGTCTATCTTGGAACAGAAAATCCACCTCCGCTTGTCGTAGCAAATCAATCCGAAACAATTTATAAACCGAATCGACTTCTAATAAATACTACTTACTTTTGGCAGATTGTCGCTCATAACAGCCAACAAGAATTTACCGAAGGTCCCATCTGGAGTTTCGCTACTTCAGTCGATCAACCACCGTTCCAACCTAATGTTCTTCAAGGACCTACGGCAGCAGGCCCAGGGATCTCACTGAACTTCGTCACAGTCGCTCCTGATCCTGAAGGAGACCAGGTGTACTATCAATGGAACTGGGGTGATGGTAACACGAGTAGCTGGCTCGGTCCTTATGCATTCGGTGAGCATGCGGAAACAGCCCACGAATGGGTAGAAAATGGGAGCTACGATATTAAAGTACGAGCAAAAGACGTTTACGGCAAAGAAAGTGACTGGTCATCGGTCTATCATATCTCTATTACGCCACAAATTCACTTCATGAACCTAAAACCAGGATACGTTTACTTAAATTTCTTTGATCTATTTAATAAAGCATATGGGTATATCTATTCCCTTGACTTATTAGGAATGGCCCTCATCATTAGCACTGGCGGATTTACAGTGAATGCAACAGGATCAGATGCAGTTAATACAGTAGTCTTTGAAATGGCGAATCGTTTTTTCATCGACGAACGATGGAATACGACCTCCAATAACGCCACTGGTCATTCTTTCCAAGGATACTTCACGTTGACTAACGGTTTATATGAAACAACCGCATCAGCGTACGATGCAAACGGTCGTTTAATCGATAGGGCTACGAGACAGTACGTGCTTTATTACGTTTGGAGATTCAACTTAATAAACCAGTTACTAGGGGGCAAATAAAGATTTTGTCTCCTCGTTGTAATAGGATGGATAACTTTCTTCAGAGTTAATGGTTGTACCCGCTCTTTTTACATACAACTGTGCTGTTGTAGTGTAATTATAAAAACCAAACGATAGATCAGATGAATCTTTTATAAATTGCACTTCTTAGATTATCAGGATAATACTCCAGGTTCCCTCATTCTCATAACTGGGATATCGAGATATACAAACACAGAATGAACAAAAAAAGTGTTTAGGTTGATAAGACGGAGAAGATGCTTTCTAGGAATGAGCAAGGACATCGTTTCTTTGTATGTCCATGTTGTGGAGAAATGATGTAATTTGTGTTTTCTGGGAGGAGTGAACCACCATCAAAATTTTAATTTGGTGAGCAATCAAGTCATTGGAACGTCATTTAACTAAGAATTAACCGTCAGTAATCCCCTGAAGGATTTTCTTCTCTTCTAGTACCCTTAAATACTGTCGTTCCATTCCTTTTTAATGGTATAAAGGGGAGTTACGTATGGATGAGGTAAAACTCAAGATTGTAGAAATTGAAAAGACGGATGATCTGAATTTCATCTTAGGGCAGACCCATTTCATCAAATCTGTTGAAGACCTGTACGAGGCGATGATGAATGTTGTACCTAATGGAAAATATGGAATCGCCTTCTGCGAAGCAAGCGGCGCATGTAAAATACGAAGCGAAGGAAACGATAGCACTCTTAAAAAACTTGCAGAGAAAAATGCGATGAATATCGGCGCAGGCCATACGTTTATCATTTTCATGAAGGACTGTTATCCGCTCAATGTGCTGAATACGATAAAGAATGTTCCGGAGGTTTGTTCGATTTTCTGTGCGACCGCAAACCCCACAAAAGTTATTGTTGCGGAATCAAAACAAGGCACAGAAATAGGCCGAGGAATACTTGGTGTCATTGATGGATTCATCCCAAAAGGTATAGAGAATAAAGATGATCTTGCATGGAGAAAGAAGTTGTTACGGGATATTGGCTATAAACTCTGATCTAGTGCCCATACTTACCAATAAGTGGGACAAACACACATCCACCGAGACGGTGCACAACTGTCTTTCCTTTTTCCTTCTCAAGTAAGATTAATTCACAATACTTATCCCCAATTGGTACAAGCAATTTCCCAGAATCCTGCAGTTGGTCAATTAATGGCTGAGGTATTTTGGGGGCGGCACAGGTGACATAGATCCGATCATACGGTTGATAGAAGGGAAGCCCGCAGGAACCATCCCCTACTTCCACGATGACGTTTGTGATACCGATCTGTTTGAGGTTTTCTGTAGCTTTTTTTGCGAGTGATTCAAATCGTTCAATCGTATACACATGTCCGGTCTCTCCAACGAGCTTTGCAACAATCGCGGCATGGTATCCAGATCCTGCACCAACCTCCAAGATTTTCTGGTCGTCTTTGATGTCTAATGACTCACACATTATCGCAACCATGTGCGGTGCTGAGATGGTTTGGCCCTGCCCGATATCTAGAGGTGTATCTACGTAAGCATAGTTCTTCAATGAATCTGGTATAAATGCTTCTCGAGGGACCGTGAGAAACGCGTGTTTCACACGTTCGGTTTTGATGTATCCCTCTTTACACAGATTTGTGACAAGTCGCTCCCGTTCTTGTTCATACATATGTTCCAATACAGAAATTGAATGGTATATATATGTCCTTCCACCATCTGATTTTTATACCAAGAATCTATTTCCAGCAACCTGCCATGAAGAAACGCGCGGTTATTGCACTTGGTGGTAATGCCTTAATAAAAAAAGAGCAGAAAGGCACCATCTATGAACAGTTTGCCAACACCCGGGAGAGTTGTCGGTCGATCGTACAGATGGTAAAAGACGGTTGGGATGTCGTTATCACCCATGGAAACGGTCCACAGGTCGGGGCACTTGTTCTTCAGAACCAAGCGGCAAAAGACGTCACCCCTGAAATGCCTCTGGGGATCTGTGTTGCTGAAAGTGAAGGGTTGATTGGATACATGGTCCAACAATGCCTCTCCAATGCATTAAAACGAGAACATATAGATAAGTCAGTCATCGCGCTCATCACCCAAGTGATTGTTGATCCAAATGATCCATCTCTTTCCAATCCGACCAAACCAATCGGACCGTATTATACGGAAGATGAAGCATTTAAAATGCTTAAAGATGGTTATCATATGACCCGTTTGCCTCGCGGATGGCGGATGGTTGTTCCATCTCCAGACCCAGTACGTATTGTTGAAGGGGAAATTATCAGAAAAATGTTGGATGATGGCATCATTGTAATTGCTTCTGGTGGTGGAGGCATGCCTGTTATCGAAAAAGAAGGCTGGGGTCTCGATGGTTTAGAAGCAGTTGTTGATAAAGATTTGGCTGCGGAACGACTCGCAGAGGCTGTAGGCGCACAAGCGTTACTGATTCTGACTGATGTTGAGAAAGTCTATCTACATTACAATACCCCGAAGCAACAACCACTGGATACGGTCACATACAGTGAACTTAAGGAACACTATCTTGCTGGTGAATTCCCTCCAGGGAACATGGGGCCAAAGATTCTTGCAGCTCTCCGTTTCTTAGAATTTGGTGGAGATCGGGTCGTCATCTCCAATATTGAACAAGGATTGGAAGCACTCCAAGGGAAAACAGGAACGCTGATTGTTCGCAAATAGTGTATAACCTTCAAAGACGTGTTTTTTATAAGCTTCCTGTGCATTCAGAGTCGGTACACGTATGGATTCCTCAATCGAACAACAGATCAAAGCAATTGAAGATGAGATTTTCAAAACTCAAAAAAATAAGGCTACCGAGCACCATATAGGGAAGCTCAAGGCAAAGATGGCGCGGTTGCGGGAAACCGGAGAGAAAAGAAAGAGTGCAGGTGCAAAAGGCAAAGGTTTTTCTGTCAAAAAAACTGGTGATGTGACCGTTGGCATTGTTGGGTTCCCCAGTATTGGGAAGAGCACGTTGTTGAATCAACTCACTGCCGCGGAAAGTAAAGTCGGTGATTACGATTTCACCACGTTAGAAACGGTCCCTGGAATGATGAAGTACAAAGGGGCGGAGATTCAGCTCCTTGATTTGCCTGGTCTCATCGTCGGTGCATCGAAAGGGAAAGGACGAGGCCGGCAGGTAATTTCTGCAGTGAGAAGTGTGGATCTACTGCTTTTAATGATCGAAGCACAGAATCTTCATCAGCTTGATTCTATTGAACATGAACTTTATATGGCAGGATTACGGTTGAACCAGAAGAGACCAGATATTGTGATCAGTAAAAAAGCCTATGGTGGTATCATCGTGAATTCCACTATTCCGTTGACTCATTTAAATGAGCTCCTTATCAAATCCATTGCTTCTGAGTTTGTGATTAATGCGGATATCACGCTCCGTGAGGATCTTACAGAGGATCAACTCATTGACTCATTTGCTCAAAATCGGGTGTATGTTTCCGCGCTCGCGGTTATTAATAAAACCGATCTTGCACCACCAGATATATTGAGGGACGCTATCCATAAATTAAGGGCGAAACAGTGGGATGTATGTGCGATATCAGCAAAAAATAAGGAGAACTTAGAACGCTTAAGGGAGCAAATATTTTTACATCTTCGACTCATCCGTATCTACCTAAAACCTGTTGGAAAGAAACCTGATTATACCCAACCGATGATTTTAAAAGAAGGACAAACCGTTGCGGATGCGTGTCGCCATATTCACCGTGATTTTCACCGGAACTTTCGGTATGCCTCGGTATGGGGTCCTTCGGCGAAGCATTCGGGTCAGAAGGTTGGACTTGAACATGTTTTAAAGGATCAGGATGTCTTGACGATTGTTGTGACAAAATAAGATATTTTTTTAGGTTGTTAAAAAAAAGATGCTTGAGAACGTTCATATATTCTTAAATGAAATATTAATTTTATTTTATTTGAATACCCCGCAGCTTGCTGCGGTTGGGATGGAACAACTGCA
>JADBLO010000006.1 GCA_014894395.1 Thermoplasmata archaeon | reverse complement strand
CGGATAAAATCCTCATACTTCACTTCGATCAAATTCCCTTTAGGAATAAGGGAACGTTCCTTTAGGTATTTACGAAACATCTTCGCATAGAGATCCATCATCGAATCCTCAACCGCATCAAACAGGGGAGGGTTTTGCACACAGTATAAAGGGATAACCATTCTCATAAACTTCAACATCGAATAATACAAATCATACGGATCTCGCTGGATCAACACAAACTTCGCATCTGGAAACATCTCAAGCAGTAACTTGACTTTTGCGGTATTGTCCTGATTCTTCAAGACAAGACGTTTCCCACCAACCGCAAGCGTAACCTTCTTCAGCAGATAGAGATAAACGTCTTTCCATCGCTGAATATCAAAATCAGAAACATCATCCATAAGGACGAAACGATTGTAAAAATCCATGTTTTTTGGAAAACACCATCCATGATAATATGAATAGGGAGAAAACGCACCAACTGCATACTGATCTTCCTGAGGGAAATCAGCATGCATCGAAACATTATCCATCGGCCGCGTCTCAGGAATACTTGATGCAACAAGAGGTTTGAACAACTTTTCATTTGCAAGAAAAACCCCGGGCAGATATGCTTGGAATGTTGTGAAATATCCAAGATTCTTGTCAAGTGAAAGCATATTATGCAGGTACGTTGTTCCGCTTCGCCAATGCCCCAGGATAAATAATGGATGATGGGGAATAGTCGTATTTACAATCCTCTTGTCAAACTTTTTTCTTTCAAGTGCCCGGAACGGGGCCATGACACTACTCACCGTTGTACTGTACATAAATCGAGGGATATACCGAAAACTAATTCGAAAATTATTTTGCATAAGCAAAAGAAAGAGATTAGATAGCGTGTATCCTGCAAGTGGTGTCTTAGTTAAAACAAAGGTTTTCTCCTGTAACTTATCGTAATCCATTTGAATGAGCGTAAATTATCATCTCTTTATACGTTTTTCTTCTTTATCGTATTTTTCAGGATACATTATTTTTTCACCAAATTATTCATCTAAGCATTTGAATAACATAAAACTATATTTATTATTGGGAATTATATGAAGAATGGAATAAGAGACCCATGGCTTTTAAATGACGAGAGCCTTTTTTATTATCTTGATTTTTTTCCGGTCATTTGTGTAATTTCAATTTTAATGATGGCGATCTCATGGAGGTTTTTCTCAGGAAAGTTATACGATGTTCCTGGAGAATAATGGTCGATGATGATGTTTAATGCGTCTTTTTTCTGTGCTGAATCTGTAATGAAACTTGCTTTTCCGTATCCGATGACACTTGAATATTTCGATGACCATTTACACGGGATTCCGGAATCAATGATTTCATGGTCAATATCGACTTCGAAACAGATCATGTTGTTCCTTGTAATTAGCTCGATTTTTTTTCCAATGGGTGCTGAATGGAAATAAAGACAGTTGTTTTTATAACCGAAATTCAAAGGGACAATGTAGGGGATGTTGCGGTCAATAAGCCCTATTCTAGCTATGGTTGCTTTTGAAAGGATTGTTTCTATTTCTCTCCTGTTGGTTATTTCTTTGTCTGTTCGTCTCATGCGATGTTTCTCCTGGAATCGAAACTTTTATATAGGGCATTAACAATTGTTAATGTAGAGAGGTGTAATTGCTGATGAGCGTATCTTTTAATCTTTCCTCCCAAATCCTCATCAGCAATTTACTTCCCATAATTTTTTTTTTCAGACGTTCCACCGAAAGAACGATTGAATCATTGAGGAAGATTCATCCATGATTTGAGATCATGGTAACATTCCGAGCACACGACTGCTCTCTCGCAAGCAGAGAGGAATTTTCCATCGTAGATACGATCAAGTTGTATCGCCTAGTAGGGTTTTCCACAATGTTTGTCCTACATTTTTTACATTTCTTTTGACAGCCTGTTTTTTCAATTCTTTTTCAGCTATTGTTGTTCATCTTCTTCTTTTTATCAGCAGCAAGAATTTTCTCAATCAATAGATAGATGTTAATGGAGAGAAGCGGGACGAAGATAAAAAAGAGATATTCTTCTATCGGCAATCCAAAGAGCAAGCCTAGTATTTCGTTCTGTGAAAAAGACCAGAGTCCCATCCGAACAGAGAGTTGATCCCAGAGAATTGCAATGAGAAATAAAATGAACAGCGAAAGAAGCAGGGTTTTCAGATGTATTTTTTTCCTATTAAGGTAGAAGAGGATGATATTGGGAAGTATGACAAAAATACAGAGGAGTTGAAGATAGAGATACATATAATGAAGGAATGATTTGTTGCTATAAAAAACCGCGTATGTGCGGATATTTTTTATCTTTTTCCTCTCGTTATTTTGGTGAAACCAAAAAGTATATTAACTAGAATTAACAATTGTTAATATAGAGAGGTACAATTGCTGATGAGCGAATTTTTCGTTTCAACCTTTCCTCCCCCTCATCAGTAATTTACTTCCCATTATACGTATTCGTAAAAGAAAATAATGCTAGAGGCGAGGGATCATCAATACTCGAAATGGACTGAGTATGACCCCGTAGGTCTGTTGTGTGATATAGAGATACAGATCATCTGCTCTCCCAGAAAGTATTACTTCGAGTTTGAAAAATCCTCGGGAAAAACTTCGACCCGCGACATTGAATTCCCATGACTGTTTGATTTCTTTAGTAACACTCCAGTTGCAGGGAGTAGTAATCCCTTGTTTGATGGTTTGGACATATCCGCTTCTCAGGAGATGCTTCATCGTAACAGTGATGGTGACATTCGCGGTATCCGCAGCGCCATTGATATTTTCAACAAAAACAGAGAATTGCGCAGGATTTGACAACCGTGATCCTTGCATCATTATTTTGAGATCATGATTGCTAAACTTGGGATATAAACAAGCCATCGAAGCAATGGTTCCCAGGGCAAGTTTACAGACTTTGGTCAGATAGGAAAAATTCATATGATCAGCGATATCTTCCGAGGTATGATAGAACGGGTTGGTTGCATTTCTTACAAAATCACTTCCTGCATATCCCTGTTCAACAAAAGAGAAATGGTCGCTTTCTGGATCCTCGGGAAGAGAAAGGACGGTAAGTTCAATTTCATTGGGATATCGGCATGCGACAGATCGGCTGATATTCACCATCCATGCTGACGCAGGGTTCGCATGATGCCGTAGACTGTTTCCTTCTTCGCTGGTAACCGCGTAACCGATTTTGTCAAGAGCAAGGACACCAATAATGTTATCGTTGGTGGTTGACGCATTTTTTGCATAGCTTCGGCTTCCAAGAAGTCCCTGTTCTTCTCCTGAAAACAAGACGAATTTTACAGTCGTGTTAAAGGAGTACTGACGCATGATATCGGCGATCATCAGAACAGCGGCAACCCCAGAGCCATCATCTTCTGCGCCCGGTGAAATAGCAAGGCTGTCATAATGCGCACAGATGAGGACTGTTGTAGTAGCTAAATGAATTCCTGGTACTGTTGCCACGATGTTTTTCCCAGACTTTTTTTTCTCATGCCACGGGTCATATTTCACGGAGATATTCATTGCAGTGAATTCACTGTAGAGATAGTCACCGAGGGCATCAAGTGCTGGTGATCCTGTAGGATGCGGACCGAATTCTTGGATAATTTGAACGTAGGACCGTAACCGTGATTCGCTGACCTGCACAAACATCTCGGGAAGATCAGGCGATATGTGTATGGCTGCAGACTTTTGTGTTGCGGTTATATAATGAGAGGACGACGACCCAAGAGCAGGTGGAAGAAGCACGAGAGAAAAACAAAGGAAAAATGCAAGGAGATCCATTGATTTTTTGGAAGCACTTATTTTCATCAATTAAAAAACATAATAATTTGTTTATTTAAATGTATGGAATCCAGAAACAACCAAGGATTTTCAGTGAACACGAGGCTTCATCTGTTTGGAACCTCGCTATACGCCATTCTTAAAGAAATATGAAACGCTCCGGATAAAACAAGGGATTGATTTCATTTTCATAGAGACATGATTTATACCTTAGTAGTGAATACAAGAGAGGAGTGGAAGATCTATGAAGGCAATGGTGAAACAGATAGAAGGCTGTTCTTTTATCGGAAAAGGGGAAAGTAACCATTGGGTGCCGGTTGACAGCAAAAAAGAGTTTGCAGGATCTGACGCGGCTACGCACCCGATGGAGCTTGTATTGCTTGCATTGGGGAGTTGTACCGGATGCGATGTCGTATCGATTTTAGAAAAGAAAAAAGTTCGATTGACAGGCTTTGAGATTCATATTGATGCGGAACGGTCTGAGACGCATCCAAAGGTTTTTACGAAAATCCATCTAGAGTTCGTGTTCTTTGGTACAGGGTTGAACCCGGTGCATTTAAAGAGGGCAATTGAGCTTTCGCAGGAGAAATACTGTCCTGTGTCCGCGATGTTGAAGCCATCGGTACCAATTACGACGTCGTATCGAATTGTCGATGATAAGCATAATGACCAGCAATAATGGACCGAGGTTGATGCGATGGAAATCAGCAGGGTAACTCGAACACGGGAGGAAGCAAAAGCGTTTTACAATCAGATAAGTCGATGGTATGATCTTCTGGCTGGGACGTCTGAGAAGAAGTGCTGGGAGGTGTGTGTGCAAAAGCTTCGTGTTCAAGAAGGAGAACAGTTGCTTGAGATTGGTTTTGGAACAGGATCGTGTCTTCTGAACTTGGCCGAATTAGTCGGTCACCCTGGGAAGGTTTACGGAATTGATATCTCAGAGGCCATGCGTGAGGTTGCACAGGAGAAAGTGAAAATCGCAGGGTTTAAAGATCGTGTTGGCCTTCGATGTGGTGATGCGATACATCTTCCATTTGATGATAATGTTGTTGATGCGGTAATAATGAATTTTACCCTCGAGCTTTTTGATACCCCAGAAATCCCAATACTGTTATCCGAGTGTCATCGAGTTCTTCGAAACAATGGACGAATTGGAGTGGTTTCATTATCAAAAAACCAGGATGCTAAGGTGATGATTAGGATATATGAATGGGCGCATCGATGGTTTCCTCGGTTGGTTGATTGCCGACCAATTTTCGTTGAAGAAGCAGTTTTTGCCGCTGGTTTTCAACCGGTAGATGTCGCAGATCTGTCTCTGTGGGGATTACCGGTGAAGGTTGTAGTGGCAACAAAAAAGTAAGGAATTATCTTTTGTTGTCACTAGTTCTTGTTTAGGTTTTTTTTACTTTGTTGATTTGATGTTCGATGGCGAGGAACGCATTTCTCATTGCCTGCATAGGACCGTAACCCTCTTGGGTCGCGTAGAAGACACCAGGTTTTCCAGAAAGTTTCATTTCGCAGACGACTCTGAAGAGTCCTTGTTTGATTTCTTTGTGCTGCTCAAGGGAGACATGGAGGTAGCCGACCTCAAGGTATTTTTCGTAGTTTTTCAAGAATTCTTCTCTCAGGAATTGGACTGTTTGTTCTTTATCGAAATCTTTGACTTTGTTGTTGCGGTGATGGAATTGAATGGCGATGGTTTCTTCTTTATCGAACCCGGCGGCGTAGGGCGCGAGCAGTTCCTTATGGGTGACGATGCCGTGAAGGCGGTGTTCAGATCCAATGAGAACACCGTTCACGTCGAAGCGGTGCATATGGGTGTGGACGTCTCGTATGCTTGTTTCTGGTGAGAGCATGACTGGTTGTTCTTTCATGATGCTTTTCACAGGGAGGGCAAGTTTTGATGTTTTCTCTGGTGCGAAATCGCCATGACCGGTGTACCCTTTGATTTTGATATCAGGGTGCATGACATGCTCCAGGACGTCGTCCATGGTGATGACGCCGACGACGTTATTATGGTCAATGACCGCGAGATATGGAATGTCTTGTTGTTGGAACATTTTGATGACTTTCCCAAGAGTTTCCTCAGGGTTTATGGAAAGTGGTTGGGTGCACATAATGGTTTTGATTGGTTGTGAGCCGATGGTTTGTTCGGTGAGTTTTTTAAGGACGCCGTCTGCGGTGACGATGCCAATCACATGGTCGTTTTGGATGACAGGAAGATGGTAGACATGGTTTTCAACCATGACCCGTGCGATTTCTTCCAGTGGTTCCGTCAGTGAGAGTTTCGGTGTGTGGGTGATCGCATTATGTACTTTTGTTTGCAGTGAAAGCTTAGGTTCCATGAGACAGCGTTTCAGTAGCATCCCTTTGTACAGTTTGTTTTCGGTGATGACGATTGCATCGGTGTCTTTGAACAATGAAATGACTTTATGGAATGGTTCATTTGCGTCTATTTGCGTTATCTCCCGAATGAGAATATCTTGTGCGGTTACCATAATGAATCACTTCTTTTCAGGATAGAAGGGAGAGTTATAAATGTTTGTTACGAAAGAAAGGAGAAGTGAAAAGCGGAAGGGAAGAAGGTCTCTCATTTGCAATATGGTAAGTATTAGTTGTGTTCGTTTAAAATTGGGATCTTTTTACCTCAATCTCCTTGTTCTGTTGGTGAATGAGTCGTTTTTTCCTCCTTGGTGGCCCTAAAAAGCGAAAGTCATATAAACCACAATTAACAATTGTTAAGTGAGGACGTAAAATACAAGGGAGTGTGGTTTTTCCATTTTTTTCCTCTTCGCCTCACCAGCTCAATACCTTTCTCTATTTTACGTCCTCTTTTCCTTTCATCTGTCAATCAAATTTTTTATGATTCTATGAATACCGGTCTTCCTTGATTGCTGAATCCATGCTGTGGCTCATAGGGATTACATGCAGGATCACCGTACAACACGCGAACGTAAAAGGTCGGTGGTTCTGCATCAACTCGTTTTTCACCGCGCAATGCTTCCCCAAGACTCCAGTTATCAACGATCAGATGGTTTTCCAGAGTAGTAAGACCAGATTCCTGACCGGTTTCTCTTGTTGCTCCCACAAAGCCGTTACAGCCGGCATGAAGCATGGCAAGCCCTATGTTCATTTGGGGGGGGAGACCATCGGTTCGTCCCATCAAACACGCTGAGGTCAGGAAGATGCTTGGTTTGTCGTACACCCAGTTCTTTGCATGGGCGACATCCACAGCTTTTGAAAACATATCAAACCCGTAGAGTGATGCAGGGAACCAAAACCAGTCTCCATGGCCGAGGTATTCGATGTAGTTTGCGCCGGTATAGACGTGCAACAAATCCGCAATCTGCCGACTGTTCCGGAAGTCACCATAAACTTTTGAGGTAAACCCGTAGTTCCTGATTTCTTTGGCATAGGGGACCTGATGGAAGATTCCTCCGGTCTCACCAAATCCTTCTCCAAAGACGAAACTGAATCGATGATGCCAATCACCTGGGTTTTCTGGTTGACCGCAGAGGGTTTCATAGAAAAACGTCCGTGCAATAAGTACGGAAACATCTTGTATATCCCAACCGATAAGACGTCCCACCGAAAGATTCTCGTTGAGTGAATAGGGGTTATCTGATGGCAACCCTCGGTCAGGGATATCTTCTTGCGAGGGACCGAAATAGTACATCGGAATCATGGTGGTATCAGCAAGAATGGCAAGCCAGGCTGGTCCATTGAGATATCCAGTGAGTAGATCATGGGTTCCAAGGGTTTCTAAGGTTCTCTTGAGTTGCTGCACTGTTGTGTTGACTTTTGTATTCGTGAAGGGATGTAACGATTCATTGTACCAGGGTCCAGTCCCAGATCCTTGTGCAGCTGATGCGTAAGAGGTATCGGTGAGCTCCCAGGTGGTGTTGGCGATAATGAGTCCGCCGTGGGCTGCGGTGAGGTACGGTGCGATAATGGAAAGATTTGGGATAAGTGGGAGATGCGGGTTTCCTAATGTTGTGATGGTTGTGGTGATATTGATATCGGCATCGAACCAAGATATTCCCCGCTGGACGAGGAAGCCGCCTTTTATCCCATTGTATACCCTTACCTGAAGAGTATATGCTCCTGACGCATTACACGTAAGTGTTTCGAGATATGTGTTTCCGATGTCATAGCCCATGCTGTTGGCGTACGCAACGATATGACCCTGTGCATCAGTAAGGGTCATAAATATAAGGGGAACGATCGGAGAGAAGCGTTCAAAAAACGGTCTTTCTTTTTGAAGAATTTCTCCAGAGATGTGCACTCGATTAATACCTTTGGGGATGGCTATACTATACTCGCGGGTATCATTTCCAATTATATCAAGTTCTTTGTTCAGAATGATGATTTTTTTATTCGTGATATGATCGGCTATTTTTATTTTCGTTGTGTTGATGACCGCGGGTGGGATAACATCAGAAGGGTTGGTCATGGTAAGATAGTTGATTGCGCCAAATTGCTCTTTGATGACGGTGAGGATAGTTTGGGTGATCGCTTCTTCATTAGTGAGGGGTATCAGAGTGACGTTGGTGAGGTTGAGAGCGATATCTCCAATGAGATACGCGTGGGTGGTTTGTAGCTGTGTGCAGACAGTTTGAAGCGCTGCGTCGTTGTGATCATAGATGAGTATCGGGATGTTGAGGTAACTTGCGAGCGGTGCTGCGAGCAGGCTGAGCAGGTAAGCATCCTCTGTGTCGTAGGGGATGATGAGAACGATTGGTGCTGTCGTAAACGCTTGTGTTGCAAGGGCTGAAGCGACTGCGGGTGGGGACCCTAAAATCTCCGTTGCAGGATACGAGGTGTTGAGGTGCTCACCGAGAACAAGAAGAGTGTGGTTGGTTGCGGTGAAACACGTCTCAAGGAATCGTGTCTGCGCGTCGACGAGTTTGCCTTCGTGTTGTACCAGCAAGGGGATTAGCCCAGTGGTATTCGCTGCTCTGTCATACCAACACGCAACACTCGTACTAATGAGACAAAAAAATGGGTTACTCTCAGGGACGATCACCGCATCTGCGATGGAAGCGCGGGTGGATCGATCATAAGAAAGTTCTGTTGGATTGTAGATGGTATCATCTTGTGTGTTGCTCTGCACTTGTATGGGAGAAAGAAGGAGAAGAAGAACCATGAAGAGACCAGCCAGTGTTTTCATCATATATATTTATAATGGAAAGGATATTAATAATCTTTGTATTCCCTGGGATTTGAACATATCATCGAATTCATTCCAATGATTCATTCCTCCTGTTATTCATAGACGGATTAGTATTGTTTTTTAGAGAGATATGCGTTTTTTTTTATATATATGTTTTATTTTTTCAGTGAATAATATTTATATAGGCTCTATAGGTATAATATCTCATTGGGTCGAATATTGTTGCTGGCTAAGGGAGTCTGTCATGTATAAGAAATTGAGTAGTATCTTTATAGTAGCCATTGGAGTTTTTTCTCTTGGTGCTAACGCAGTGTTCATTGACTCTGCGGTTGTACAAACAGTACCGCAATCTCACATGATCTTTGATTTCAACTCTGAGGTAATGATTACTGTGAACACCTCAGGTGTCGCGTATGGTCATGAACTGCTCTGGAAAGCAAATACGACTGGCAACAACTATGAAGAATCTGCGGTGACCTATGCCCACGACATAGCGTATATTGGTTCCTGTAGTACCCATGGAGATGGTCACGATAAAATCTTTGCGGTTGACACAACCAATGGGGAAATTATCTGGAGTAATTACACGGGACCTGGATATGTCGGTCCTGTAATAGACGATGATGTTGTGTATATAGGGAGTTGTTCCCACGGTCTAGATCCAGATAATGAATATATGTATGCATTTGACAGGTTCACCGGAGAACAACTTTGGAAAACGTTCATTTACGGTGGTATTGCAGAGTCAGTCCAATATGATGAAAGTAAGATATATTTTTGTTCTGGTTTTTATGAGACAAAAATGTATGCTTTGAATAAGGTGGATGGCAGTATCAACTGGATCTATCCGACAGGGTTCAGTGTGTGTCCGAATAAACCGATGCTGAAGGATAACGCTGTCTACGGTGCTTTCTGGGACGATTATAGCGTGGGTAGATTGTATAAAATAAATGCCTCCAATGGCCATGAACTATGGAATGTTTCCTTATCTGCTGGTCCATGGGACAACTCCATCACCGCAGATGGTCAGGGACGTATTTTTTTGGCAATCTATTATGACAACACGATGAATGCGTACAACGAAAGTGATGGACGATTGCTATGGAGTTATCACCTTCACGCCGGATCGTTGTCCTTTAACGCGTATCACAACGGACAGGTGTTTATTGCAGATATCCTAGGGTATGTGTACGCGCTGACTGCTAGTACCGGTCATCTTATCTGGGAAACAAAAGTTGGTGGCACCTGCGATATTAGTTCACCAACGTTGAGCGGTGGGCTACTCTTTATTGGGACACGGGATGGTCCTGAAGGTGCCTTTTATGCGTTAAATGAGAGCACCGGAGCGATTCTGTGGCGGTATCCCATTGGCGCCAGTGTGACCGCGCCTCCCTCGATTGTGGATGGGATGATGCTCTGTGGATCAGATGGGTGGAACATGTTTGCGTTTGATGTTGGCGTGGGTGGTGGTGATTGGTTGTTCCATCGGTACGATCAGTGGAACACCGCGTATTCCCCCGTTGGTCTTACTCGATGGGAGTATGTGCAAGCAACTTGTAGTCCTCAGAAGGATATCATCTCGTGTGTGGTCGAGAATGTCTATGATCATGAGGTGAACAATATTACCTTGATTCTACCGTTTCCTGCGTACTGGTATACGGAGACTGGCGAGCTTCTGAAAGAAAATTCTGATACTTTTACTCTTGAATCGTTGGCGAGTGCAGAGATTCTCACTCTTTTGATTACAGAGGAGCCGTTGTTTCAGGTGACGATCACAAAACCTGAGAAGGGGCTCTATTTTGCGAACGTGAAAGTACTGTCTTTCTTTTTCCCGCTAATTTTCGGTGCGATTGACGTTGAGGCGACCGTGCGAGATGTGAATAAATCTGGTGTCGACCAGGTGGAGTTCTACATTGATAGTGAACTGCAGGGTGTTGATACGACGGCGCCGTATAGCTGGCATTGGAGCAAGCGGTCCTTCGGCTTTCATATGATAAAAGTTGTTGCATATCAAAATGATGTTTCTGTGAATGATGAAATAAGGGTGTGTAAAATATTTTGATCACCAGAAGAAAAACAAACCATTTCAACACCCTATTGAGAGTATAAATGCCAGCGATAATATTATAGAGGGTTTTGAAAAACCTCTCTGCAGAAACCTATATCTGACCCTTATCCATCCCTTATGTATAAGGAGTGATGATGGTGAGTTTTGATCGTTTTATTCTCTAACGATATCCTTTGGCAGAAAAACCATTGACGTCGAAGTCTACGAACAAGACGTGCTGATCGAAGAACAAACTAGGAACGTCTGGAAATTCTTCTAACACCATCATATTATCTTAATAGCTTCCCAAAATCGTTCAATCTATAATTTTATATACTAGATGTATATACAAACTTAACCAAAAAGAGATGTATAAAATGTATAGAGAAAGTAGTGGCGGTGGCCGTTTTGACGGACCACCCAGAGAAATGCATAAGGTGACTTGTGCAGAATGCGGAAAGGAAACTGAAGTTCCTTTCAAGCCCGATGGATCAAGACCAGTCTATTGTAAGGACTGTTATCAGAAACATCGGCCGCCAAAAAGATTTTAGATAAAATTTTCGAAATCACCTAGATTTTATCAATCTTAATATCTTTTTTTTCTTTTTTTTTTTAATTCCTTAAAACATTTATCACTATTTGATGGTTATAGATTTTTAAAAGGGTAAATGTTACTGAACTGTCCTTTGATTGAAGAAAAAAATTGTGGCAGAAGATGGAACAGCTGAAAAAAGAAGAAACGATGGAATATCTCTATTGAATATGTGAATCAAGGGAAAGCAATGGGAACCGCACATGCAATCGGCATGGTTGAAAAATTTGTTGATGAGAATGAAATGATGAAATCTGATAAAATATTCGTGTTCACAGATGGTGGGGCACGGGGAAACCCAGGTCCTGCAGCAATTGGCATTATGCTGTATGATGAAAAGAAACAGCTTTTGTTAGAACACAAGGAATGTATCGGGACTGCGACAAATAATATTGCTGAGTATAAAGCACTCATCAAAGCGTTAGAACTTGTTGTAGATTTTTCTCAAAATGAGGTGTGTTGTTTTTTAGACAGCGAGCTTGTAGTCATGCAGTTGAATGGACGATATAGAGTAAAGACGCCGCATATTCAAAAACTCTTTTCTGATTTGAAACAGCGGGAAAAAATGTTTAAAAAAGTAGTGTACAATCACAGGAGAAGAACTGATCCATTTATTTCTCGATGCGATTCTCTGGTGAATAATGCGCTAGATGATGTACGCTAAATAATTATTCAATAGAATTCAATGACCTAAAAAGATATTCAAAGGAACCTTGTTATCCGACTCAGTCGGTTAATTAGAACGTATCAATTTTTCCAATCTTTTAACCACGGTGATAAGATTATTGCACAAATCACACATTTTCCTTGTTTTTAAGAAGAAACTATGTAGCTTTGTGGTTGCTGTTCGAACAACATCCTTAGTTGTTACCCGGTCTCCTGTTGATTATCTTTACACGTTAATTTGGTTACGCTTAAAGCGTTAAAAACAGGAGAAAAAAGCGTGATACCAGACCAGTTCTAAGCGGTTTATTTCTCGTTACGTTTCCATGATGAACGCTTCCCCAATCGATTTTGTGGGGTCTCGCTCATCCTTGACGCGTTGTCTTAAAAAACTATTGTTTCCAAGCAGACCATAATATTTATCTGGCTGTCTCATGATACGCTGCTCCCATGGGTAAATTTGGTCGTAGCTGGCAGCTGATGAAAACAAGCCTCGGAGTCCTGAGAAAAGATAAGGAAATCATGATCTTCCCCATTCTTTCCTTTGTTGCCTCCGCAATAATCCTTGTGTCGTTTTTTATAGGGTTTTACTTTCTTGGATTACCATCTATGGAAACGTCGTTATGGCTTTGGGCAGTACTCACGATTTTGATTTATTTCGTCTTATTTTTTATTGTTATCTTCTTCAACACCGCGATCATCGGATGTGCGAATATTCGATTGAATGGTGGAGATCCAACGGTTGCTGATGGGTTCCGTATCGCCTCTCAGAACATTGGTCGGATCCTCATCTGGGCGCTCATCTCAGCAACCATCGGTATGATCTTACAAGCGATTCGAGAACGCGCAGGATGGGCTGGGAAAATCATCGCAGGGATCATCGGTTTTGCATGGACGTACGTCACCTTCTTTATCATCCCGGTGCTTATCTTTGAGAAAAAAGGGATCGCTCCATCTATCCGACGAAGCGCGTCGCTGTTCAAACAAACCTGGGGAGAAACCATCATCGGAACCTTTGGCTTTGGCATTATCTTTTTCTTACTAGCACTGCTTGGTATCATCCCGATTGTTCTTGGCGCGCTCCTTGGGAGTACGACAGGGATTGTTATTGGGGTCATCATCGCGTTTTTCTACTGGGCGATCATCGGGGTTGTGGCATCAGCGGCCAACGGGATTTATGTCGCGGCCATGTACCAATACGCCACCAAAAAGCAGTTACCCTCAGACTTTGATCCTTCATTGATACCACCGCCAGTGTCTGGTTTTTAAGGAGATATCAAAGGATACTTTGGACGTTGGTCACTCCAGTTGTGCGCTTTTCATAATTAAAGTGATATTCTCCAACAATGTTTTTTAACTTGGAATTGTTCATTATATTGAATGGTATACCTTTATCGATGTAAAAAATGTGAGATTAAATTTCTCGTCCCGTTGAAAATTCCTATAGAAAATGATCGCACCACGTATGTGTGCCCAAATTGCAAAAGCCGTAATTGGGGACCTCTTGATTGGTGAGGCCGGCAATTTGTGTTGCTACCGTGAATTTACTCCGGATGATATGTTCGGTTACTGTTCGATCTGTTCAAATCATGTTGCAATGATTAGTTCGATATTTTTTACATTAACTTGACAATGTCACATTATAAATTACCTGTCTGAATTTCCACCCTCGATCTTCAA
>JADBLO010000031.1 GCA_014894395.1 Thermoplasmata archaeon | reverse complement strand
CCGCCTGGGGATTTCCCGTCCTACGGTTCAACTCTGGCGGCAGCGTTTTTTGTCCTTCCGCTGTGCCGGGTTGGAAAAGGATGCGCCCCGTCCTGGTCGTATCCCCAAAATTTCAAATGCGAAAATCAAAGCGGTGGTCGAAGCCACTCTAGAGACCACGCCTCCCCATGCGACGCACTGGAGTACCCGAACCATGGCAAAAGCTCAGGGCTTAAGCGAAGCGACCATACGTCGGATATGGAAGCAACACAACCTGAAGCCGCATCTGGTCAAAAGCTTCAAACTCAGCCGCGACAAGCACTTTGTCGAAAAGTTGTACGACATCGTTGGATTGTATCTGAATCCTCCGGACAAATCGCTGGTTCTCTGCGTGGACGAAAAGAGTCAAATCCAGGCTCTGGACAGGACCCAGCCGGGTCTGCCGCTAAAGAAAGGCCGCTGCGGAACGATGACTCACGATTACCAACGCAACGGCACGACCACCTTGTTTGCGGCACTCAGCATGCTGGACGGCAAAGTTATCGGCGACTGCATGCCGCGTCATCGACACCAGGAGTTTATCCGTTTCCTCAAGCAAATAGATGGAGAAACCCCCTTCGGACTGGATCTTCATTTGATTGTAGACAATTACGGTACCCACAAACATCCGCGAGTGAAGTCCTGGCTCAAACGGCATCCCCGGTTCCATCTACACTTTACACCAACTTCCAGTTCCTGGTTAAATCTGGTCGAACGCTGGTTTCGCGAGATCACCGACAAACGGATACGACGCGGTTCTTTTCAAAACGTCTCAGCCTTGATCAAAGCTATCAAAGACTACCTGGAAAATCACAACCAAAATCCAAAGATTTTCGTCTGGAGCGCTCCGGTGGAGCGTATTTTGGCGAAGATCGCCAAATGTAAAGAAGCGTTGGACGCACTACACTAGTAGTCATTATGGTCCTATTGCAATAGAATCACCAGATAATATTGCGTGTGAAGAATGTAAAAAATTAGGTAAAAAGGTTGCTAACTTAGTTAAGCAACTTTTTACCTCTACTTAATAATAATTTTCAATAAATTGGGAGGAAGGAGAAATAATCAATGTTTAAAGTAAATAAAGAAAAACAAAAATTATTAGCATCTTTTGAATTTACTCCTGGGAAAGTAGAGAAAGGTTATACTGATAGACGTTTATATATTAATCTTTCAGAAAATAAAGTTGAGAGTAAATCTATCGACCCTCAAGTAAAGGAAATTTTTACTGGAGGAAGAGGTTATGGTATATGGTATTTATGGGATGCTGTTTCCTCAAAGACAAAATGGAATGACCCAGAAAATGAAATCATCTTTTGCACCGGGCCTATTTGCGGAGTGACTCAATATTCCGGTACCGGTAAGACTCACGTAGTCACTCTTTCACCGGAGACCGGGACAGTTAATGATAATAATGTAGGAGGTTATCTTGCTCCTTTTTTGAAATTTTCAGGTTGGGACCTTTTAGAAATTCAAGGCAAAGCCAAAGAAGATGTGATTATTTTTATTGATGGAAATAAAGGAAAAGTTATTATTGAAGAAGTTCCGGGAATAAATTCAGATACTTATTTACTTATCGAAAAACTGACTGAAAGATATGCTGATGATGAAAAAGATAAAAGAAATCTTAGTATTGTTTCTTCCGGAAGGGGAGCGGAGAATACCAACTTAGGAATGCTAAATATCACCTGGTATGACGTGCGCCGCAGGAAAGTTCGGATTAAACAAGCGGGACGTGGAGGAACCGGAAGTGTCTTCCGGGATAAGAAAATTTTGGCTATCATTGTTAAATATTCCGGTGTAACTGCAAACTCTAATCATGCGGCTTATCCCGAACTTATTAAAAAAGCCGGGGAAAGAATAACTAAAGAATTATTAGAATTAGATCATGTTCAAAGCAGAATGAGAGAGACAGGTACGTCTGCTTCTGTTGACATTATGCAGAATTTTAATGTTTTACCGGTCCATAATTATAAATTTGGTTCACATCCGGATGCTGTTAAAATAGGCGCTGAAGTATGGCGTCAACGTTTCACTATGAATCAGGCAGGCGATTCCTGTTGGATGGGCTGTGCCATGCGTTGTTCCCATGCCGTGGATGAGTTTGAATTAATCACCGGACCTTTAAAAGGAGAAAAAGTTTTAGTAGATGGACCAGAATATGAAACTATATCCGGGCTGGCTGCAAATCTCGGCTGTTTTGACCCCGATTTTTTGTTAGAAGCGAATTTTTATTGTGATAATTACGGGTTAGATACTATTGGAGTCGCCACTACTACGGCTTTTCTTATGGAGTGTTATGAAAATGGCATTATTAATAAAGAGATCACCGGTGGTTTAGAGCTTAACTTTGGGAATACCAAGGCTGCTTTGGAATTAATTCATCAGATGGCAGAAGGGAGAGGATTTGGTAAAATTGCTGGTTTAGGTGTTAGACAGATAAAGAAAATATTGGTAGAAAAATATGAAACAGACGAAAAATTTTTACAGGATATCGGCATGGAATGTAAAGGGATGGAATTTTCCAATTTTGTTACCAAAGAATCTTTAGCCATGCAGGGAGGATATGGCATAGCTAACAAAGGACCACAACATGATGAAGGCTGGCTTATTGTTATGGATCAAGTCAATAATCAAATTCCTACATTTGAAGATAAAGCCGAGGCGATTAATTACTTCTCCTTATTTAGGACCTGGTTTTCTTTAGTGGGTCTTTGTAAATTACCCTGGAATGATATTGAACCGCCAGACAACAAACAAAAATATGATGGAATAGAGGCAGCAAAAATTCCCGAACATGTGGAAAATTATTGCTGGCTTTTTGAAGGAGTTACTGGTAAACATGTTACTCCTGAGGACCTACTTATACAATCGAAAAGAGTCCGTGATTTCCAGAGATTATTTAATTTGAAGATGGGTTTTGGTACTCGTAAACATGATATGATTCCCTATCGGGCTATGGGGCCAGTCACAGTGGAAGAATATAAATCTCAGGAAGAAATTTACGATCAACAACTTCAAGAGTTAATTAACTTGGATGTCAAGGGTAAAACCACTGAGGAGAAGATGAAAGCTCTACGAGATTATAAAGAAGAACAGTATCAGAAACTCTGTGACACTGTTTATAAACGGAGAGGGTGGAATTCTAATGGTTTTCCCACTTTAGAAGAAGTTAAAAAATTAAAGATAGATTTTCCGGAAGTAGTAGATTTAGTTAAGACAAAGAGGTGTCCGTCATGATTAAGATAAATAGAAGAGAAAGAGAATGGGAAAAGAATTTTACCGTTGATCTTTTACTCAAGAAGTGCAAATATACTTCTCCCTTAATGACGGTAAAGATTAATAATAAATTTATTCCTAAAGAAAAATATAAAGAAACGTTAATTATGGACAATGATGATGTTCAGGTTATCCATAAAGGTGGATGCTGTTAAAATAAGTGCTGAAGTGTGGCGTCAACGTACAACTATGAATCAGGCAGGTGATTCCTGTTGGATGGGTTGTGCCATGCGTTGTTCTCATGGAGTAGATAATTTTATGCTTTCCACAGGTCCTTGCTTATTATATTTTCCTTATTTTCTCTTTTTTGTCCAAAATTACTTGGGTTGTTGTAGCCCATAATTTATTAATAATTAGGTTATTCTTATTTTTAAATAAATATTAAAGGAGATAAGAAAAGAAGGAAGTATGAATAGTAGAATTATTAGAGAAATTTTAAGACCCTCAAGGGAAATAATATCCTCCTTCAAAACAATAGGTACTCCTACAATTGATGAGTCTACCCAAAGGTGTGGAGCGATGGATTCATCCATTAAACCCATCTGGAGGGGGATGAAATGCTGTGGACCAGCATTGACGGTTAAATGCCATATTGGTGATAATC
>JADBLO010000131.1 GCA_014894395.1 Thermoplasmata archaeon | reverse complement strand
TGGAAAAAACGGTCAAATTGACCACCCAATCGCAAATTAAACTGACCACCTAATCGCGGGGTATCTTGCCCCCCTTCCGCGGAGCAAAGTGACCACCCTTCCGCGGCCCAGAATGACCACCTTCCCTAGTCATTTTTTCATGTCGTTTTATGACTATGATTGATTAATGTTGAGCTGTTCAATATTTTTTAATCATGTCTAATAACTTAATAAAAATGACAAAAATCAGAAGTATTCTTCGGCTCTATACCCAGGGTGTAGGCAAGAAAACAATCAGTGAAAAGGCCGGTGCAACACGCAACACGGTAAAGAAGTATATCCGGCACTACATTGCCATGAACAGGCCGCTCGAGGAATTGGAACAAATGAGCGACACAGAATTAGAGCAGCTGTTTTCAATCAAGGAACAGAACGAACCCCAAAAGAGGATGAACGATCTCCTTGATATCTTTCCTGAAATAGAGAAAGCTCTTAAACGTAAAGGAGTAACAAAAGAAGGTGTGTGGAGAAAATATTTTGAAGCACATCCTGATGGTTATCGTGAGACTCAGTTCCGCAATCACTATAATCAATGGTCAAAGCATGTGAACTCTGCAATGCACGTAGAGCACAAGGCTGGTGATAAAATGTTTGTAGATTACGCCGGGCACCATCTTCAGATCGTTAATGACGCAACAGGAGAAATAAAGGATGTGGAAGTTTTTGCAGCCATCCTCGGGGCCAGCCAGCTAACCTATGTGGAAGCAACCTATTCACAACAGAAGGAGGATTTTATCACATCATGCGAAAATGCAGTTCATTATTTTGGCGGAGCGCCGCAGGCCATCGTGACAGACAATTTAAAGTCCGCAGTGATCAGGAGCAGCAAGTATGAACCAACACTAAATGAAGCGTTCAGTGATTTTATTCTGCATTACAACATGGCTGCCTTGCCTGCAGGGCCATATAAACCGAAACATAAGGCATTAGTAGAAGGGGTAGTTAAAATCATTTACAGGACCATTTATGCAGTACTTAATGATCGGGTGTTTACTTCACTTGAAGAACTGAACATCGCTATAGGGGAGGCGCTGGAAGAGCATAATAACCGACCAATGAGTAACCGACCCTATTCACGACGCCAACTATTTGAAGAAGTTGAAAGGATGGAACTTCAGTCATTACCCTTACGTCGTTATGACCTTAAACGAAAAAAGGTGGCAACTGTAATGAAAAACAACTATGTATGTCTGGCAGAAGACAAGAACTATTATAGTGTTCCCTATATACATATTGGCAAAAAAGTAAACATATTTTACAGCCAGACAGAGGTAGAAGTTTTTTACCGTTATGAGCGTATCGCCCATCATATGCGCGATAGGACACCCTTTCGGTATATTACGGTGGATGAACATATGGCTTATAAAAACCGGTTCATGACTGACTGGACTCCGGAGAAGTTTATTGAAAGGGCTACAAATGTGGGAGAAGACACACGTAAGTATATCATAAATATATTGGAAAAACGTCAGCATCCGGAACAAGCTTACCGTTCCTGCCAGGGAATACTAAGTTTTGCCCCAAAGGTTGGTAATGATCGCCTTGATAAGGCATGCCACAGGGCATTGCTCTATCGTGACTATAGCTATATGACCATTAAAACTATCCTGGAGCGAAAGATGGACCAGATACCTTTGGATAGTGAAGAGGGAGGAAAGATCATGCCTCTGCATAGCAATATCCGCGGAAAATTATATTACAAATAGTTCATGTGAGCATCACCCGCTGTGCCGGGTGATGCTATATATAATGTTAAACTTAAAAATCAAACAAGATGAATGAAACAATCATGCAAAAAATGAGACAACTCAAGTTTTTTGGAATGGCCAATGCTTTTAAGCTGAGTATCGAAGATGGCCGTATGACAAAGTTTACTGCCGATGAGATGGTTGGCTTTCTTATAGAATCAGAATGGGATGATCGCAATAACCGGCGTGTCGAGAGACAAATACGTAATGCCCGCTTTAGGTACAATGCCAACATAGAGCAGCTTCACTTCGATATCGACCGTAATCTGGAGAAAAACCAGATACTTCGCTTTGCCGAATGCAAATTTATCAATAATGGAGAAAACATCCTTATTACCGGAAGTACAGGAATAGGAAAGAGTTACCTTGCCTCGGCACTTGGTAACCAGGCATGTACACTTGGCTACAAGGTTTATTACTCAAATGCGACTAAACTCTTTTCCAAACTGAAGATGACTAAAGCTGATGGTTCATACATAAGAGAAATAACAAGAATCGAAAAGCAGGATCTACTTATCCTTGATGACTTCGGAATCCAGCCACTGGATAACCAGAGCCGGTCAGCATTAATGGAAATTATCGAAGACAGACATGGAAAACGATCCACGATTATTACTTCACAATTACCTGTAAAAGAATGGTATGACGTAATTGGAGAAAAAACAGTATCCGATGCTATACTTGATAGGCTTGTTCATGATGCGCATAGAATAGAGCTTATTGGAGAGTCTCTAAGACGTAAACAAGCTCCTAAATATCAGGAAGAATATGAAAAGATAGAAGAAAATAATTAAATTTGTTTTAAACCAAAACGACCGTGATAAAAATTACTTCAGGAAGAGTTAAAAGGGGGTGGTCAATTTAATCCGCGATCCAGTGGTCACATTACACTGCGAATAAATGGTCAATATACCCGCGTTTTCCAGTGTGTGTTGATATTGAAGTTCTTTCTGTATTGGCTAGTTCAATTCTATAAGCAGTTCAGTGGAATAAGATCATTAATTTTAAAACTGTCCAGATGTACGAGAGCTCTGTCGTCCAGTAAAGATTGAGTTTAGTCGCTAATTCGCTTTTTCCAAATTGTTTCCAGGACCAATTTCCCTTTAGGGCTTTGATAAAACGCATTAATTTTTTTGAGATTTTTAGAACTTATCTCTCCGCTTAATAATTCGCATTTTTCAATGGAAAATTTAGCATCAATTTTCATGTCCTTAGATTTTACGTGAAAATGTGGTGGGGTATGATCGTTTGAATAAATTCTAACTTCTAAATTATCAATTTTTTGTACTCGCTCCTTTGTTGCAAGATTCACTTCCTTTAAATGCTTTTCTAATGAAATGTCATCAAGTCCTAGGTAATAAGCTAAAAGGTCTGCTAGTATTCTTTCCATTATATCAGGTTTCATGGCATGTTTATTATTACGTATTTAAGATTAAGTCCGAGTAGGCAAAAAACAAGAGCTTGCGAGCAGCGAAGGCTGTCGCGATGGCAAGCTGCCAAGCTCTTGTTTTTGTGTTGGGAATGCTGGTACATGTGTAGAAATATTTGCTCTTAACTTTTATGTGTAGGGTTAATTTTAAACTGTCATGTTGAAGATGAGTTTTGTCATCCGTTAATAAAAACTGATTTTATTTTAGTCTATATTTTTTTGATTTGAAATCCTCAAATAAATAGATTCTTTCAAAGCTCGAATCAGTGGAATTTAAAACTGACTCATTAATTTTATATGAATCTGGCGAGGTTTGTCCAACTACAAGAATCAACCATTGTTCCTGTATTCCACAATTATTAATATATTTTTCAATTAATGCTTCTTTTTTAATAATTGCATTTGAGAGCGTTTGGCTGTCTAAAGACTTAATATTTGATATATCACCATTGAAAGAAAAACTTACTCCATTATGATCCGATATATCAACATAACAAAGAAAGTCAGGTTTTTCAATATTTACATTTTGAGTCAGGCCAAATATGTAATCTACAATTTGTCTAACCACTCTCCTTTTTTCTTTTTGGTTGAAAGTAAAACTTTCTGTTTCCAACCAGCAATTAGCAACTAACTTTATATTGGGGTATTTGAGTTCAAATTCTTTTTCTGCTAACTTAAAAACGTTCTCTAT
>JADBLO010000065.1 GCA_014894395.1 Thermoplasmata archaeon | reverse complement strand
ATTTTTCGGTTTTTTCAAAGGACCATGAAAACAATTAGCTAGCTAAACAAATACCTTTTTTCTAATAAATTTTTTTAAAAAAAACGTAGGAAGATTTAATTATAGGATACTCATTAAATAATGATATAACGTTGGGTAAAAAAATTTATTCAACGGGGGATTAATAATGAGCAGAAAAATAATTAAATTGGTAATAGGCGTAATCATATGCATCTTATGTGCTCCAACAGCACTGAACGTCAATGGAAACATTTTCAATGGCAATATAGCGCATAGACCAAAAAATGGTGAAATTACTAATGAACGATTTATAACAGTACCTGATTCATCAATCTTGTTGAAACTCTGGGATAAAAAACTAGATACCGATGAGAATTTACCATTTTATTCGATTAGTTTAGATGGTGGAAAATCTTTTGTTAGAACCATACAGCCTTCTTACGAAATTGGACTGAGATATGCTCATTTCGACCCCGTTAAAGGGGAACCATTGATTGAACCTTTTTTAACTGCAAGCGATGATACCCATTTATTTATCGTTCAATTTGTCACCCAACCTCTTCAAGAATTCAAAGAAGCGATAACAGCATGTGGTGGTGTGGTACGTCATTATATCGCTCAATATGCCTATCTTGTCGAGATGGACGAATCAGTACAATCACAGGTTGCATCACTCCCCTATGTGCGTTGGGTTGGATCATATCATCCCGCCTATCGACTTGAAGAATTCATGCTGAATAACCTAGAAAACGCTTACCAAATATACCCTCTTCAACGGTATAACATCCAGGTGCTGTCCGTTGAACAAAAGAACATCGTTGCGGATCGCATCAAGGCAATTGGTGGAATAGCGAATAAGGCAGATGCAGGGAAATTCCTCGTTGAGGTGACCTTAACACCGGATATGCTTTTCTCGGTGATTCGTTGGGATGAGGTATTGTTTGTTGATCGATGGAGCGCGTATGAAGTTGACATGGATATTGCACGTGAAATTGGTGGTGCAGACTATATTGAATCTGTTGCAGGCTACAATGGTAGTGGTGTTCGAGGAGAAGTATTTGATACAGGGTTTAATCTTGCTCATGTTGATTTTCAATCTCGTCCTTTAATCCTACATGGGAATGTAGGAAGTGATTCTCATGGTGCTTCAACATCCGGGATTGTCTTCGGAGATGGAACCGGAAACCCAAAGGGTCGCGGAATGCTCCCGAATGGTCAAGGGATCGTTGGTGATTACAACTATATCGGGTTAGAGGGGACGAATAGGTATATCCACACAGGAGAGTTATTACAAGAACCGTATTTTGGTGTGTTTGAGACCTCAAGTGTAGGAAGCGATCGGACGACACAGTACACCACAATTTCTGCGGATACAGATACAGCGCTCTTTGACTTTGACATCCTCCATTGCCAATCTCAAAGCAATGCAGGGGATCAAATGTCACGGCCACAAGCCTGGGCAAAGAACATAGTCTCTGGTGGTGGTATGTACCACTATAATACTCTTATTAAAGATGATGATCAATGGAATTACGGAGCAAGCATTGGACCTGCTTCTGATGGAACGATTAAACCTGATCTCTGCTCCTTCTACGATGAGATATTTACCACTACCTCTGGAAGTCCCACCGCCTACACCTCGAGCTTTGGGGGTACAAGCGGAGCAACACCGATCATCGCTGGTCACTTTGGCTTATTTTATCAGATGTGGTCTGATGGTATCTTTGGAAACGAGGTAGACCCCGAAGGCACTGTCTTTGAAAATCGCCCCCATATGACGACCGCGAAGGCCATGATGATCAACGCTGCGGATCAATACCCATTCAATGGCACCTCTGGTGATAAAACTCGTATGCATCAAGGGTGGGGTATGCCGTCCGTTAAAAACATGTACGATTTACGAGATAAGTTCTATATCATTGATGAATCGGATGTACTTACGCCATTTGAAGTATCAACACATATGGTCGCGGTGGAGGCTGCTTTACCTTCTCTAAAGGTGACCATGACCTATGCTGATCCTGCGGGAAATCCAGCTGTACAAACACAACATCGAATCAACGACTTATCGTTAAAAGTTATTTCCCCTTCGCAGGTTATTTATTGGGGAAATAATGGTCTTCTTAACGGTGTTTGGTCTGAACCAGGTGGTAATCCAGATACAAAGGACACGGTCGAATGTGTCTTCATTAAAAACCCTGAACCAGGGACATGGACTATCGAGGTATCTGCAGATGAAATTATCCAGGATTCTCACGTGGAAACACCAGATTTAGACGCGGACTATGCTTTGATTGTGAGTCCTGTTTTGTCAGCACCATTTCCACCACAGATAAATGGATCAACGGAAGGAGATATTGGCAGGCAGATGGATTTCACATTCGTAACAACAGATCCAGGGAATTCGAACCTGTATTATTGGATAGAATGGGGCGATGGGAGCCATGAAGAATGGTTTGGTCCTTGTGCTTCAGGAGCTATCGTAACAATCTCGCACGCCTGGTCTGATAAAGGTAATTATTCAATTACTGCAAAAGCAAAAAACACACTTGGAATCGAAAGCGGTTGGTCAGAGCCTTTTGTAATCACTATCATTGCACCTAAACTCGAGATTGGTCTTGTGAAAGGTGGACTTTTCAAGATTAAAACAGTGATTAAAAATACGGGTGCAATAGATATTATGCACGTTCAGTGGAATATTACGCTTACCGGTGGTGCATTCATCGGGCAGAAAACGAGCGGGACAGTGTTAAATATCCCACCCGGTGCAGAACGAACTGTTACCTCAGATTTAATCCTTGGATTGGGAAAGACTATGATAACGGTCACTGCATCGCACCCCTATAGCTCAGCTATCAAATCACAAAATGCAACAATACTTCTGTTTTTCATTAAAATGTGAACTCTGCTGTCTTCCAGAACCCCTTAAAATTCGTGTATTACTAGCTAATTAAATAGTACTGAACAAAACATTTACATAGGGTTTATAAAATCAATGCATTGAATGAATATGAAACTCCGCTGTCAATCATGTCATAAAGAATATCCATCATCCGAACCGATATGGAACTGTAAATGTGGTGGATTATTAACGCTCGATTTTCATGCACGATTTCCTGTTGATAAAATACAAATAAGAAAACCAACAATGTGGCGATACCGCGAAGCTCTCCCCATCGAACACGATAAACATATCATCTCGTTTGATGAAGGATTCACTCCACTTGTTGAAGAACAGTTTTCAGGAAAAAAAGTATTATTGAAACAAGACCATCTCTTCCCGAGTGGATCATACAAAGACCGCGGTGCATCGGTGTTAGTTAGCAAGATAAAAGAGTTGGGAGTTAAAAAAGTCGTAGAAGACTCTTCAGGGAATGCTGGTGCTGCGATTGCGGCATACTGCGCAAAAGCAAACATTACATGTGATATCTATGTTCCTGAAAAAACTTCTGCAGGAAAACTACTGCAAATCGAACAGTACGGTGCCGCCCTTCATAAGATTCCAGGTACTAGAGAGGATACCGCAAAGGCAGTATGGCTTGCGGCACAATCTACATACTATGCAAGTCACTACTGGAACCCGTTCTTTTTTCAGGGTACAAAAACATGTATTTTTGAGATCGTAGAACAACTTGGATGGAATGCACCTGATGCAATTATTTTACCGGTTGGTAATGGAACGCTTCTCCTTGGAACATACATCGGATTAAAAGAATTACAACGAGAAAAAATTATCGATACACTCCCAAAAATTATTGGAGTACAAGCCGAGAATTGTTCACCACTGGCACAGGCTTGGAAGAAGCACCATCAAATTAAAAATCCTTTCACTTGGAAAGAAACCATCGCTGAAGGCATCGCCATCGCAAACCCGGTACGAGCAAAAGATATCCTCCATGCGATAAAAGAAACCAACGGCGATATTATCACAGTAAAAGAAAAAGATATTATCAGCGCGTTGCATGCCACGATACAAAAAGGATATTACATTGAACCAACGTCAGCGGTTGCCGTCGCAGGTTTTCAAAAGTATCCCATTAGAAAAAATGCAGTGGTAGTTGTGCCATTGACTGGTCATGGTCTAAAAACAACACGAGAATCCTGAAGGAGACTCTCCCTTAGGATCTCAAGTAGTTACATTGAAGAGATTATCATGTGCTTAGCTATTAAGTATTTTAGCGACTTCTTTCTCGTCAACATCAGTGATGTATGGGAGACCACTGATATCTGCTGCTTCTTTCGTAAGGGCTGCGATATCGTCTCGAGAAATGTAATCCAAAGTGAATTTTCGGCAACCAGCCATGATTTGTCGTAACCCTTGATGCAGTCGCTCCATGTATGTGTAAAGTCCGATAGCACCGGTTGGTAGTTTGTCAAAGTCTTTTCCATATTTTCTTTTTAACTCTGGTGCTGTAACAAAGATTTCTTCGGGGGTATTGCCGAATCGTTCGATATAGACTGGGACCATTGACTCGTTTATTTTCTTACCAATGGTTTTACCAACCATCGCTGCAGCAAGAGGCCCTCGTGCCATTCCAACGAGTTTAAAGTAAGGAGCACCAAGAGCTAGCCCTTTGAGTATCTGATCTTCAAAAGTAAAACCACCAGCAATCGCAATATCCGGGACATACTCTCCATTCTTCGCAAGCTTATCAACATAATTGTAGAGCATAGAATGAAGTTCGACCGGTGGAATACCCCATTCGTTCATCATTCGCCAGGGGCTCATCCCGGTTCCACCGCCAGCAGCATCAACCGTAAGCAAATCGATTTTTGCTTTCGACGCATATTTCACCGCTTGTGCAAGTGCAACTGGTCGATACGCACCAGTCTTAAGGAAAACACGTTTCGCACCACAGTCACGGAGTTCTTTGACACGTTTCATAAACCCTGCCTCAGACACCATACCTACCCGTGAATGCCGTTCGAACTCCCGGAAACTTCCTTTTTCAAACGCAGCAATGATATCCTTATCAGTTGGATCTGGGAGAACAATATACCCTCGTTTCTTCAATTCCTGTGCCCTCTTGAGTTCTTTAATTTTTACTTCGCCACCAATGTTCTTCGCACCCTGACCCCATTTCAGTTCAACGGCATCAACATCCAGATCTGAAATCGCATACTCATGGACACCAAGACCCGTATCCTCGACGTTCGCTTGTACAATAATTGCGCCGTAACCTTTCTGCTGCCATTTCTTATACAAACCAACACGCCATTCTAGGTCGGGTGAATGTTTCACTTTGCCTTTGACAAACTCAGCGTCAGGGTCCATACCACAGACGTTCTCACCAATTGTCAAAGGAATACCCGTTATCGCTGCACCAACCGCGAGACCTTCCCAGTTATTTTTCGCAATCGCAGTGGAGCCAAGACCAGGGATGATTATCGGCATCTTCACCTTTAATGGATTTTCCTTACAGACGGTTCGTTCCAGGTTCACATTAGAAAAAATCGCGCGATCACTATTGGTTTCAATACCCCATGCGCCAACAACTCCACCAAGGATCGTGAAATGAGACAAGTCAACCGGGTATATCTTCTCACACGCCGAGGTGATAATCCCAAACGGCTGCGGGTAGATTACTTCATGACCACGATAGGCTGATTTCCCTATCTCACACATGCCGATGCACCCATCGACACAGGTCGCACACATCCCACTGAGTGTGTTAATCGATCCTTCGGTTCTGTTTTTACTTAGCGTTGCGGCAGATGCATTTACTCTTGTTAATGACATAATCTTTTACCTCCAAACATTTATTTTTTCTCCATTTTCTTTTTCTTTCTTCCTAATTCCTCATAACACCATCCACAAGTTTCAAGGAAGCACATTTTATCATCCTCTTCCTTTAAACACACCGGTTGAACATTCAAACACGCGTTACACAGATCTGTATCTGCATTTGGTCCCTGACAACGGAGCTCACATGCCGGACATATATAGAGACAACCACCACAGGTTCGACAGACATCTGATTTCAGATCAAATGGCGTGGTGATCTTACGATTTTTACCACGGTTCACAAACCCGATTGCTTTTGCCATCATCTGCTCCTCACACATCCGCACGCAGAGTCCACAGAGGATACAATCATTCATACGATCCACTTTAAATCGCACTTGTGTTACTTCCATTGCAGATGCAAGGTCCTGAACGGTTTTTGATGATGGACACATCGCTACTAACAACTCAACAAGCATCTTACGAGCGGAGACTACCCGCTGAGAGTTCGTTCGAACAAACAAGCCTTGCTCTGCAGGATAGGTACACGAAGATACCAGTTTCGCGTTTTCACCTTTCCCAATTTCAACAACACATAAACGACACGCACCATATTCAGATAATCCATCATGATGACATAACGTGGGAATTTCTATTCCATAGAATCGTACAGCATCAAGCACTGTTGATCCTTCCTCCACCTGCACAGGAATCCCATCGACCGTCATCTCGATCATCGCGACACCTCCAGTGGTTTTTCCTTTTGAATTTTTTCTTGCAGCTCAAGTTCAAGGTCACAGCGGAGACATCGTTTCGCTTCTTTCATCGCAAGCGCTTTAGTGTAAGATAACTCAACTTCGTCGAAACAACCTCGTCGTTCCTCAGGCGAGAGTGTCTTTGGCTTCTGCATTCGGTAACTTACTGGTTCTGCTTCAGGGTCAAAAAACGTATCAACTTTCTTATGCTCCCGCCAGGGATATTTCCTCGTTCTATCTTTCGTCAGATACTGATCAATGGTAACCGCGGTGCGTTCCCCAGATGCAATCGCGTTGATAACAGTTGCAGGACCAGAGACCACATCACCACCAGAAAATAACCCAGGGATACTGGTTCTTCCGTGTTTATCAGTTTTAATAGTCCCATCACGGTTCGTCTCCACATCAAGACCAGTAAACAACCCAGACACATCAGAGAACTCCCCAATCGCGGGAATCACAATGTCAGCATCAACGAAGAAATTACTGTCTTTCACCGGCATGGGTTTCTGCCGTCCTTCGGTGTCAAACTCCCCTGGCTTCATTTTAATACATTCGATACTTTTTACTTTTCCTTTCTCACCAAAGATTTTCTCAGGAGCGGTCAGGAATCTGATTATTACTCCCTCATGTTCTGCTGATTCTACTTCTTCTTTATACGCTGGCATTTCTCGCCTAGTTCGACGATACAGGATTGTCACGCCGCTTGCACCCATGCGAAGCATTGTACGAGCAGCATCTACCGCTGAATTCCCACCCCCGATGACAACAACTTTCTTCCCAGCGGGTGACACCACAGGTTTGTCAAGATTAATATCAGAGAGCAAATCAACCGCCTGGATCACATTTTCCAGATTCTCCCCAGGGATACCAAGGTTTCTATCACCATACATTCCAACAGCGACAAAAAACGCCTGATATCCTTGTGACCACAACTGAGAAATGGTAATATCTTTCCCAACCTGTGTATTCAGTCTAATGTCAACACCTAGTTTCCTAATGTTGTTGATCTCTCGTTGCAACACAGTTTTCGGCAGTCGATATTCAGGGATTGCGATCGCCATCATCCCTCCTCCAACCGGGAGTTTTTCAAAGACCGTTGGTTTATATCCCAACCTAGCAAGGAAATACGCACAACTCAAACCAGCTGGTCCAGCACCAACAATCGCAACTCTAAAAGGTATCATGACATTCGATTGTTTTACCACAGGATAGTCAATGCCATTCTCTTCATAATCTCCAATGAATCGCTTGAGTGATCGGATCGCAACTGGTTCATCAATCTGATTTCGCCGACATTTAAACATACATTGATGGTCGCAAATACGACCACAGACTGATGGAAACGGATTCGTATCTAACGCAAGTTCAAGAGCCTCAGTAAAACGTCCCTCACCGATTAATGAAATATATCCAGGAGCGTTCATACCAGCTGGACATGCGTTCTGACATGGTGAGATATACAAGTCTCGACAAACACCTGCAGGACATTTCCGGTCCATGATATGGGTCTCGTACTCATGATGGAAAAACTTAATCGTCGACAGTACTGGGTTCGCAGCGGTCTGACCAAGACCACACATCGAAGTATCTTTCACTGTCGTAGCGAGTTCTTTTAAAAGCTCAATGTCTCCTTCTTTACCTTGCCCTTTCGTAATATCGGTGACGATCTCCGCCATTCGTTTTATTCCTTCGCGACACGAGAGACATTTCCCGCAGGATTCATCTTGAAGAAATTCAAGGAAATATCGAGCGACATCCACCATGCAGGTGTCCTCGTCCATCACCACCATACCGCCAGATCCCATGATGGAGCCTGCTTCTTTGAGTTTCTCATAATCAATCGGCGTCTCAAGCAGTTCTTTGGGGATACAACCGCCAGACGGACCACCGGTTTGCACCGCTTTAAAGGATTTCCCTTCAGGGATACCACCGCCAATCACATAAATCATTTCTTTAATCGTAATCCCCATCGGTACTTCAACTAAACCGGTGTTGTTGATTTTCCCTACAAGGGAAAATATCTTTGTCCCTTTGCTTTTTTCAGTTCCAATACTAGAGTACCATTTTGATCCTTTGTTAATGATATACGGGATGTTTGCCCAGGTTTCCACGTTGTTGATATTTGTAGGTTTCCCCCAGAGTCCTTTTTGTGTAGGGAATGGTGGTCGTTGTCGTGGTTCTCCTTTCTTTCCTTCAACGGAGGCGATGAGCGCAGTTTCTTCCCCACAGACAAATGCGCCTGCGCCTCGTACAATCGATAGATCAAAATCAAAACCGGAGTTGAGAATGTCTTTACCCAGTAATCCCCATTGTCGTGCTTGTGTAATCGCGTTTTTCATGGTTTGAACAGCAATAGGATATTCATCTCGGACGTATACGATCCCCTGGTTTGCGCCAATCGCAAACGCACCAATCAACATCCCGTCCAGGATACTAAACGGGTTTCCTTCAATAAGACTACGATCCATATATGCGCCAGGATCACCTTCGTCTGCGTTACATATTATATATTTTGTTGTACCTTTAGCGTTTCGACATGATTCCCATTTCAGCCCAGTAGGAAACCCTGCTCCGCCTCGTCCGCGTAATCCTGATTTTTTTATTTCATCAATGATTTTCTCAGGAGACATACTGGTAAGTGCTTTGACTGCTGCAGTATATCCACCGATAGCAATGTAATCCTCAATTTTATAAGGGTCTAGTAACCCATTATCAGCGAAGACGATGCGCTCTTGCCCTTTGTAAAATTGTACGTCTTTTTCATAGGTGATTTTCTTTCCAGTCAATGGATCAATGTAGAGTAATCTGTCTACGATTTTTCCTTTTAAAAGTGTATGTTCAATGATGTCTTTAACATCCCTGGATTTTACTTGTTTGTAGAAAATTCCTTTTGGATGAAGAACCACAATTGGCCCTTTTTCACAGAACCCATGACAACCTGTAACTTTCACATCTACAGTATCCTGTAGTTTATTCTTTTTCAGTTCTCGTTTAAATGCAGAGATAACAGTGTTACATCCTGAAGCGTGACAACCGGTTCCACCACAGAGTGTGACTATAGTTTTCCCTTTTCGTGTATTTTTTAATATGGTTTCTTTGACAGCTTTGAGGTCGGAAGCGGTTTGTATTTTTTTCATTTTTTATCACGTATCCAGTTAATTTTTCAAGGCTTGTCGAAGATTTTTTATTTCTTTTTCTTGGCGTATTTTTTTAATGTTGAAGCGACTTTTTTTGTGTTCATCTGCCCATGATATTTTCCATCAATGACAACAAGTGGTCCAAGCGCGCAAGCGCCAAGGCATCGGACCGTTTCTAACGTAAAGGTTTTATCCGGCGTAGTCTCATCAACACCGATATGCAATTCATTTTGTAATTCTTGTAAAACTTTTGGACCACCTCGGACATGACAGGCGGTTCCGCAACACGCTGTTACCACATGTTTTCCCCGTGGTTTTAGACTAAACGATTTATAGAAGGTTGCTAGGCTGTAGACATCGATGAGTGGAATGTCAAGTTTTTCAGAAACATATTTCAGGGTTTCCATAGGGAGCCAACGATGTCCTGCTTGGATATCCTGGAGAATGGGTATTAGTGCAGATTTTTTGTAATCATGTTTTTTGAGAATTCTATCGATATCTGCGGTTCTCATGAACCTTGTCCCCCGTTAGTTGATTTTTGAATCTTTAATCTCTTTTAATACCTTACGATAAAATGTAATACATAAGAATAATAATTACCAACGGATATTCATCCGTCCTCTTCTTCTTTTTTTCCTTTTTAATACATAGATTTTAATAATGGAGGACGATACGGACCACGAATATTTGGAGGCTGTCTTTATGGATGAAAATGTGAAAGTGTTCATGGAAAAAGTCATGGAAAAAAATCCTGGTGAAAAAGAATTTCATCAAGCGGTTCAAGAGTTCACAGAAAGCGTCATGCCATTTATCGAAAAAAATCCGAAATATAAAAAAGCAAAGATCCTGGAGCGAATGGTTGAACCTGAACGTGCGATTATATTCCGTGTTCCTTGGGTCGATGACAAAGGAGACGTTCAGGTAAACCGCGGGTATCGTATTGAATTTAACAGCGCAATTGGACCCTATAAAGGTGGTCTGCGATTCCATCCTAGTGTCAATTTAAGTATTTTAAAGTTCCTTGGTTTTGAGCAGATCTTCAAAAACAGTCTTACTTCACTGCCCATGGGTGGTGGGAAAGGTGGTTCTGATTTCAATGCTCGAGGAAAATCAGAAATGGAGATCATGCGATTCTGCCAGTCCTTTATGATGGAGTTGTTTCGACATGTAGGGCCAAACACTGATGTGCCTGCTGGTGATATCGGTGTTGGTGGCAGAGAAATTGGATATCTGTTTGGAATGTACAAGAAATTACGCAACGAGTTTACCGGTGTTCTGACTGGAAAGGGTGTAAACTGGGGAGGGAGTTTGATTCGACCAGAGGCAACCGGTTATGGTGCTGTATATTTTGCATCGGAAATGCTGAAATTGAAAAGCGACAGTTTTAAAGGAAAAATAGTTACCGTATCTGGTTTTGGTAATGTCGCCTGGGGATGCGCATTAAAGATTAACGAGCTCGGTGGTAAAGTCGTGACACTCTCTGGCCCAGATGGATATATCTATGATATAGATGGTATCAAAGGAGAGAAAATCGAATATATGCTTGAAATGCGTGCCTCAAATAATGATCGTGTTGAGGATTTTGCGAAGAAATTCAATGCCCCATTCTACGCAGGGAAAAAGCCATGGGAAGTGAAATGCGATATTGCAATGCCCTGTGCAACACAGAACGAATTAGATCTTAATGATGCGAAAATATTAGCGAAGAATGGTTGTATCTTGGTTGTTGAGGTTTCCAACATGGGCTGTACGTATGATGCTGCGAAATTCGCAACTGAGAAAATGATGTATGCTCCGGGGAAAGCAGTCAACGCTGGTGGTGTTGCAGTCTCTGGTCTTGAGATGTCACAGAACAGCATGCGTATGAACTGGACTGCTGAAGAAGTGGACAAACACCTGCATCAGATAATGAAAAACATCCATGAGGCATGTGTGAAATACGGAAGAGTTTCCAAAGATAAAGTCGATTATATTAAAGGAGCGAATATCGCTGGGTTTGTCAAAGTCGCTGATGCGATGCTTGACCAGGGAATCGTGTAATTACACGATTTTTTTCCTTTTTTTGTCATTTCTATTCCTCAGATTCCTTCAAATATTAACAATATAATGTCGGGATGACTTTCTATGAAAAAAAAATCGGTGGTACTGCGCAAAGGATTCGAGGAAGACCTTGATGCATTTTTTGATTTATACTGGATTTCATCACTTGAACATACCCATTATAGTGGAGCACTTGATACCCTGAAACCAAAAAACAAATGTAAAAAATATATCATCAGCCGCCAACGAGAATTGCTTAAAGATCCAAATCAATTTTTCTTTGTTGCTGAAGATAAAAAGAAGATCATCGGTATGGCTACAGGACATGTGGGGGAACGCGACGAAGCAGTTATTTATGCAATAGAACGAATAGGATTTGTTGATGAGATTTGTATCCATCCAGAGTATCGAAATAGCGGTGCTGGAAGTAAACTTCTCGAGATCTTGCTGAAAGAATTATATAGTCAAGGTATCGAATTTATTGGAGTAGGTGTCGCGTTTAAAAATCCTGCGTTTCATTTCTATAAAACATGTGGTTTTATACCTGAGGGGATGTGGCTGATCCAACAAAAAAAATCTTGTACTAAGAAACAACGAAGAAAAAAATAGAAGCAAGTTCATTGTATTTCTTCAAATTCACCTAGACGTTTATTTTTTATAACATTATCCCAGGTAAAATATCGTCCATTCATAGAAACGTATACTCCGGGTGGTAGAGTTTGAACAAAGGCAAGCGCGCTTCCGAGATTGAATAATCCGTCAGAACTGCCGAATCGATAGGGAACCATTGCCCCGGTGAGAACAATGGTTTTATCTTTGATTGCTTCGCCTAATTGTTTTGCAGTTTCAGCCATGGTGTCTGTCCCATGAGTGATGACTATTTTGTCCTCCTCTGCATTTTTACAATTCTCGACAATAATGATTCTATCTTGATCGTTCATACTCATGCTATCAATCATCATCAACGTTCGTAGATCTATGTCAAGTCGACAGTGGCCGAGTTTCAGCATCTCAGGAAGGTGTGTATCACGGAAAAAGAGTTTTCCTTCTATTTCATCGTATTCTTTGTCAAATGTTCCACCGGTGACAAATATTTTGATAGTCATTTATTCAACCTGATGTATCATAGTTAAATTCGTTTGATGATTGTTTTTCTAAGCTTTTTTCCGTTATTGATAAAATCGGTAACTGGGAGAGTTTCTGTTGAGATGATATCGTCCAATTTTTTGATCTTATCCTCGATAATGTAACCGATGGTTTCAGAATTATCAGCTTTGACCTTAAAAATCAAATCATATTCACCAACAAGTGGATGAGCTTCACAAATCTCGTCAAGATAATTTGATCTATAATACACATCACGAGCATGTCCGGGGGATGTTTTGATGAGTACGTATGCCATTGCCATTTTTATCGACCTCTTTTCAAAATATGGTCGACATGAGTGTTATTTTCTTTATAAATTTTACTATAATGTCCGTAATTTATATTATAAATTGGACAAAATAGGTATTTATGAAGTAAAAATACTGAAAATTTAGAAGTACAACTGACAAACAAAAGAATATTATAGAAAAAATTCATACAATGTTTGAAATACCATCGTATATTGATCATCATATGTCGGAAAATAAAATTGATACAATTGATATTCAAATATTGAGACTACTTCAAGGAGATGCTAGAAAATCCTTTAAAGAGATTGCTAAACAATGCGGAGTTTCTACAGATACCATTAAAAATCGTTTTAATGCAATGAAGAAAAAAGGAATCATCCGTGGTACAACCATTGTAATTGATCCGAAACAACTCGAAAAAAAACACTTGGTTTTCATTGGGATACAAGTAACACATCCTTATTCCGGTCAGGTTCTCAACATGGTAAAACGAATATCTGGGATGTGCGTAGTGACACGAGCAATTGGACGCTATGATATCGAAGCGATTGCGATACTAGACGACATCGAAAAAATAGGGATGACGAAGAGTACAATAGGCGATTTCCAACAGGTAAAAAATGTCGACGTTGATATTTTAGTCGATAAACCTCTTTTGTGCCCCAAGAATTTTGAACTTGATTAGGAGCCAACTATGGATGTAGATAAAATTGATATTGCCATTATAGAAGCGCTCAAAAAAGATGCGCGAACTTCTTTTCGTGAGATTGCGAGATTATTGAAAATATCTCCTGATACTATCAGTAATCGTTTTGAGCGATTAAAAAAAGAAGGAGTGATCATTAATTCCACCGTCGTTATTGATCCATCGAGGATTGGTTATTCCTTTATTGCACGGTTTGGGATCAATGTAAAACCTGCGTATTCTCCTCAAGTTCTTGAAAAAATTATCCAATTACCAAGTGTTATAGTTGCTTCAAAATTAGTCGGTAGTCATGATGTAATAGCCATTAGTGTCGTGAAAGATTTTCCTCATCTCTGCAGACTTAGAGATACAATTTTAGAAATGCCATATGTTGAAAAAGTAGAAGTTGGAATGTGGATAGAAACCATGGAATTATGTCCGCATTATTTCTTAATTTAATCCATCCTATCCATTCGATGTGCGCTTAATTTTTTATGTGGATTTCGATATGTACTTTAATTCTTCAAGAATGCTTTGATCTTGCTTGTTTTAATCGTGATAAAAGAGATGTTCAAAGAATTCTGCATGTTCATGGGCTTCTTTGTAACTTATCGCATGGGAAATCATCAAATCAAGTTCAGCGTACTCATGAGCAAGAATACTTTTTCTTCGTTCAGGATCGGTATAGACGTTTTCTCTAATCCATATCTCGTTCTCTGGTATTTTATATCGTAAATGAAGCGGAAACTCATTTTGAGGAACCAAACCATGGAGGGCGATGTAATCACCCATCTCTTCGTTGCTTTTTACGACGACCTTGAAAAATAACCAGGGTTCATGGGTCCATACCGATTTTATGATTTGTTGACAGACCGCTTTCTGTGTTGTTCCGAGACGGTCGGAAGAGGAACCGTCAGTAGCGGATGATTGTTCAGGAGAACTCTCTTTTGTATCTTCCTTTTTATTCTGCTCATCACGCTCATCACTCATTGAGAGTCCTCTACTTCAAATCCATCAACTTCGCGCTGAGTCTTTTGCATCTCATCGTCCCATATTAGGTATTTCGTATGGATTATTTAAAAACATCTCACAGGCAAACAGATTCGTTTTTGTGTGTCATGAAAAAATTTTATTTAATGATACGTCCTTACAAATTTCCACAAAAAAATTCTAATAGTGTCAGCTGTTTGATTGTAGGGATTATATCTTGATGATGTGATGGCATGAAAGTAGAAGAGGCAGGTTTTCGGAGTTCACGAATCCAAGATGATTTTGAAGGAACCTATGATCTTGGTACTCAAATCTACCATGCCCTCATGCCCTACAGAGTTAAAGACATTCTTATTGTCTCTAGTTTATATGATGCATTTACAATCGAGGAAGAAGGATTAATCGCAGAACTCGTCATCGGTCAGTATCAGCATCTCCTGCTCAGCCAACCACCTCGAGTGACGCGTGTGTTTTCAGGAGAGAATGCGCTACAGAAAATTAAGGAACATCGGTATGACTTGATTATCACCATGGCAAAAAATATCGGGATGGACCCATTTGAGTTCGGAAAAAAAATCAAGAAACTTTACCCTGATCTGCCGATTGTCTTACTTGCAACTGATCGTGCCGATATCAACCAGTTCCAGGATCGCGAAGATGTCAAAGAAGGCGTTGATAAAATCTTTGCTTGGACTGGAGATCCAACGCTCTTTCTCGCAATTATCAAGTATGTAGAGGATAGCATGAATGTTCGATACGACACAGTCAATGGGAATGTTCGTGTTGTGATCATGGTAGAAGATTCTATCTATCATTACTCAATGTTTCTCCCAATCCTATATACTGAAGTGGTACAGCAGACACGGCGATCTCTTTCTGAGGATTTAAATGAAATGCAACGACAGCTACGTCGACGGGCACGACCGAAAATTCTGCTCGCAGAAACATTCGAAGAAGCAATATATTATTATAGAAAATACAAAGATTATATTCTTGGGATACTCTCAGATGTCTCATTTAAAAAGGATGGTACTGCTAATCCAACAGCAGGCTTTGAGTTTGTGCGGGTGATTCGGAAGGATTCGGTTCATCTGCCAATCATGATGCAGTCTACCGATCTTGTAAACCGGGAGAAAGCTGAGGTATTAGATGCATATTTTTTACATAAGAAATCTCCAACACTGGTGCAAGACTTCCAACATTTCCTAGTTAATAGTCTTGGGTTTGGTGATTTCCAGTTCTTGTTGCCGAAGGATCCAAAATTACAAAAAAAGAAGGCTGGGTACCCAGGTCCGGAGGGGATGCATGTGCAAACCACGGAGATCGCCCGGGCATCAAACATGCGGGAGTTTGAAGAAGCACTCCAACGAATACCATTGGAGTCGATCCTGCATCATTCAGAGCGAAACCATTTCTCAAACTGGCTGATGGCTCGCTGTGAATTTGATCTTGCCAAGGAATTACGTCCGAAAAAAGTGTCTGATTTTTCTGACCTAAACGCAGTACGGGAATATCTTATTTCGGTCTTTAATGAGGCGCGGAAAAGTAAGCAACGTGGGATCATTACCGATTTTGATGAGCAGACATTTGAATTTGACTCCTCCTTTACACGATTACGGGGTGATTCGCTGGGTGGAAAAGGTCGAGGGCTTGCGTTCATGCGATCGCTTCTGACACATTATAAACTCGAAGATAAATATAAAAACATCAGGATTAAAGTACCAAATACGGTGGTCATCGGCACACTTGAGTTTGATCGCTTTGTCTCAGATCATAATCTCCATCGTTTTTTCAAAAACGAAAAACTTACGGATTCCGACATCGCCCATGCGTTCCTTGAATGTGATATTTGTGGTGAGTTGAAACAAAAATTAAAAGTGATTTTACAACATTTCCGAACCCCGCTCGCGGTGCGATCATCAAGCCTTCTTGAGGATTATCAGAATCATCCGTTTGCTGGCATGTACTCAACATATTTGTTGCCGAATAATCATGAAGATGATGACGATCGGTTAAATCAACTGTGTCAGGGGATTAAACTTGTATATGCATCTGTGTTTTACAGAGAACCAAAAGCATACGCGGAATCACTCTCACTGAAAATCGAAGAAGAAAAAATGGCTGTCATCATTCAAGAGCTTGCAGGGAGTGAATTTAGTGGTAGGTTTTACCCTACTTTTTCTGGTGTCGCGAAATCCTATAATTTCTATCCAATCGCTCATCAGACTCCAGAGGAGGGAATCGTAAACATCGCGGTCGGCCTTGGAAAAGCGGTGGTTGGTGGAGAAAAGGTCTTCCGGTTTTGTCCACGGTATCCTGAGATAAATCCTGATTTTTCATCACCGGAACTGGTCCTTGAGCATACACAACGAGAACTATATGTCTTACACACTCACAACAAGGATTTCCATCTTTCTGAACCACATGACAGTCCTATAATTAAACTGCAAACAACCGATATCAGGAACGATGGCTCCCTTGACTTCGTAGCGAGTAGTTATGATCGAAACGATGGGGTTGTTCGGGATGGTCTTTCCGAGACAGGGCTACCGTTAATCACGTTTGCAGGAGTACTCAAATATGATGCATTCCCTCTCGCACCCCTGCTCAAAGATCTTTTGCTCCTTGGTCAGAAAGGCATGGGGTGCCCCGTAGAGTTTGAATTCGCGGTGAATATTGATCCAGAAAAACGCACATCCCCGACATTTGCTATCCTACAGATTCGCCCGTTTGTCGTCTCAACGGAGCAGCTTGATATCGGATGGGATAACAAAATCGCAAAGAAGCAAATCTTCATCCGCTCAGATCAAGCATTAGGCAACGGATTGATTCATACGATTCAAGATATTGTGTATGTTCCCTCAGATCGTTTTGATACCTCAAAAACCGTCGAAATTGCTGAAGAAATTGGCATCATTAACAAAACGCTAATGGCAGCTGCATCCCCGTACCTTCTCATGGGACCTGGGAGGTGGGGAACCCAGGATCGATGGCTTGGGATTCCAGTTCGCTGGGGACAAATTTCTGGAGTACGAGTCATCATAGAGACCGCCCTTGAAAATTTCAATATCAAACCATCACAGGGGACACATTTCTTCCAGAACATGATCAGTCACGGAATTGGGTACATTGATATTCCATTACACTCAGAGTCTTGCTTTATTGATTGTGAGTGGCTGGAGAAACAGCGTGTAACAAAAAAAATGAAGTATGTGGACCACGTGCATCTCTCAGCACCGCTGCATGTGAAACTAAATGGTCGATCAGGTCATGCGATAATTTTAAAACCAGGGAACATCTAAGTAAATTTTATCGAGATCGGTGAAGGCTCCAAGAAATTCTGGGATGACGTGTGGAAAATTGGTGATTTTCATAGAAAGGAATATAGTGATAAAGGCATCCATGAGCCAGAGCACATCTTAAAATATATGGAGAAAACAAACTGGTATACCCTCAAGCAAGATTCCAAGAAAAATTTCACCTTGGTTCTTGCTGTCTCTGAGTCAGCGAGATTCATCAAAATCTTTTTCGAAGGATTTTTTAGCAATTATCCGCGAAAAGTAGATATCCAGGAAGAGTTCATGAAAATCCGTATTAATCTTTTGTAAAAATCTGCTCAGGTGGAGAAAGAATATCATAAACTATTAAAGACGAATGTAAAATACCGGTTACCAGGATTTATTCTCTGATGTGTTTGTATGTATGAAATCATCGAAAAAAAGGTATTATCAGATACCGTGAAACTCATGAAGATCAAAGCACCGCTGGTTGCAAAGAAAGCACAACCCGGTCAATTTATCATTCTTCGTATTGACGAAAGAGGGGAACGTATCCCTTTGACGATTGCTGATTCTGATCCAAAAAAAGGAACGATTACTATTATTTTTCTTGAGGTTGGAAAAACCACAAAACAACTCGGTACTCTTAACGTTGGTGATTCCTTAGAAAATTTCGCAGGACCCCTTGGCATGCCGTCGGAAGTTAAGAAATACGGTACGGTCGTCTGCGTCGGTGGCGGGGTTGGTATTGCCCCCTTATATCCGATCGTGAAAGCGTTGAAAGAATCAGGGAACAATGTAATTTCAATCCTTGGGGCTAAAACCAAAGACCTTCTTCTTTTAGAAAAAGAAATCGAAGCATATAGCGACGAATTCTATATCGCAACAGATGATGGATCGAAAGGTCACAAAGGTTTTGTCAGCGATGTCTTACAGAAAGTAATCGATACACAGAATGTCAACATGGTTATGGCAATCGGTCCGATTATCATGATGAAAGTGGTCTCCAATCTCACAAAAAAATACGATATTAAAACCCTGGTGAGTTTGAACCCTATTATGGTTGATGGCACCGGGATGTGCGGTGGATGTCGAGTCTCGATCGATGGTAAGACAAAGTTCGCCTGTGTTGATGGTCCTGAGTTCGATGGGCATAAAGTGGATTATGATAATTTGATGCTTCGGAACCGCCGTTTTATTCATGCGGAAGGAGAGGCGTGCAAACTGGCGGGTGCCCAATGAGCGTGCGAAAAACAAAACACGAAATGCCTGAGCAACCACCACAGGAGCGTATCAAGAATTTCAAAGAAGTACCCTATGGTTACACAAAAGAGATTGCTATCGAGGAAGCAAAGCGTTGTTTACAATGCAAAAACAAACCCTGCATGAAAGGATGCCCCGTGGAAATCGACATCCCTGGTTTTATCACTTGTATTGCCCAAGGTGATTTTGACAAAGCAGCAGAGGTCATCAAAGCGAAAAACAATCTCCCGGCAATCTCAGGACGTGTATGCCCCTATGAAAGCCAATGTGAAGAGGAATGTACGCTCAAGAAGATCGGGGAACCTGTTGGTATCGGAAGGCTCGAACGATTTATTGCTGACTATGAGCGGGAGAAAGGGAAAAAACCTCCAAAGAAACCAAAATCAACTGGAAAGATTGTCGCAGTTGTCGGCTCTGGTCCAGCAGGATTAACCTGTGCTGGTGATCTCGCACGAATGGGGCATGCAGTAACCGTCTTTGAGGCGTTACATGATCCCGGTGGCGTGTTGATGTATGGGATCCCTGAGTTCCGTCTGCCGAAAGCAATCGTCAAATCTGAAGTCGAATATGTAAAAAGTTTAGGTGTCGCTATCAACTATGATGTCGTCGTGGGAAAAACCATTGATGTAAAAGAATTGATGGAAGAATATGATGCGGTGTTTATTGGGACCGGTGCCGGTCTTCCAAACTGGTTGAATATCCCTGGTGAAAACCTTGACGGTGTGTATTCAGCGAATGAGTTTCTCACTCGCGTGAATATGATGAAGGCGTACAAGTTCCCTGAGTATGACACACCCGTGAAAATCGGCAGGATCGTCGCTACATTTGGCGCTGGGAATGTTGCGATGGATTGCGCACGCACATCCTTACGATTAGGTGCAGAAAAATCCTATATCCTGTATCGCAGAACAGAAGCAGAGATGCCGGCGCGTGCGGAGGAAATCGAGCATGCAAAACAAGAAGGGGTCATTTTCAAATTGTTAACAAATCCAATCCGTTTTATCGGTGATGAGAAAGGAATCCTTAAAGAAGTAGAATATCTAAAAATGCAGCTCGGCGAGCCTGATGATTCTGGGAGGAGACGACCGGTGCCAATTCCAGGCTCTGAAGAAAAAATACCTATTGATACCGCGCTTGTTGCAATTGGTCAGAGTCCAAATCCCTTAATCCCACAGACCATGAAAGAACTAAAAATCGGGAAACACGGGAATATCATCGCTGATGACGATGGTCGAACATCGGTACCCGGTATCTTTGCAGGGGGAGATATTGCCACTGGAGCTGCAACCGTCATTCTTGCCATGGGTGCTGGGAAACGAGTGGCACGGGCAATCGATACGTATTTGAAGAACAAATAGTAGCGTTCTCCCGTTAGGTTGAGATTCGGAATCTTCCGAATTTAAATTCACAGTTTGACTGAATCAAAGAACCTATCAGATATCCCCCGATAAGATAGATAATCAACAGGGCGATTGGTACGATATCTGTTTTTCCGATAATCGTGGAGTAACCGAGGATCGCAGCAAAGGTCACATCAAGGAGAATTGTTTTTCGATGCTCGACTGGACTTTGTTTTGTTACAAATCGATACATGATGAATATTTGGGAAGGGATTCCGTAGAATATAAGGAAAAGGAGGTAATACAGATTATTCGTGTACCACCACGCCATGAAACTGAATAGGAGAAATCCCACTTTTAAAGTACATCCATAGAGGAAATAGGGGTGGGTACCACGGAGTTTTTCATTATTCTTTACGTGGGCGACAACCGCGAGGCTTCTTACGCCGACACTGCGGTCTGCATCAACGTCTTTAAGACCATTTTCCCATTGGGCGAACGCGGTTGCTGCAAAGATGACTACCCCGATGAAAATCCAGGTGTACATCGTTGGTAACCCACCAACAGCAAACACCCCAAAGAGGACAAAAAAGGAATAGGAAATCGAGAATGAAAAATCATAGGAGACGACGACTTTTTTTCCTTTCCAGCCGTACCAGAGAAGAAAGCCGTACGCAGGAAAGAAACACAGGAAGCTCATAAGAACAGAGAGCGAATCAAGGTGAAGGCGGAGAACAGCGATGAGAAGGATGCAGACGAGGGTTCCTCCGTAGACAAAGAACATCGCCTCTTTTTTTGACAGCATACCGGTTGAGACTGGGTTTCTTGAGGGGACATAGGTGTGTGCATCAAGTTCTATGTCACCTAACGCGATGTAGGTGTTCAGCGCCATATGAGAGATAATCGCTAGAATGGTGAAATACACAATATGGTACCATTCGACTGATGCGGTAGAGGTCAATGCACCGACTATGGCAATAGATGCAGTGGTGGTAATTCCTTGTGTTCTGCCGATATCAGCAAACATGCGAAGTTTTTCGAGCATACTGAAAGAAAAAAATGGAGATTGATTATAAAAACCTATAGGTTACAAACCGATGGTTTTTTATGGGCCTCTTGTTTTACTTTTTAGCTAATGATACGTGATTATATAGAAATCACCCGTCTCTTCAACATGGGACTTACAGGGGTTGCTCCCGTTCTTGGCGCGCTAGCCATGTGGAATGTGGATACGTTGACACCCTTAAAATTGGTTATATTATTTATCATCGGTTGTTTTGCCCATTCGTACGGATTCGTGCTCAATGATGTCATCGACATCAAGGTCGATAAATTATCTAAAGACCTCATCGCACGACCCTTAGTGCGAGGGAGTATCACAAGAAAACGTGCTGCTTTCTTCGCAGTGTCCTGTATGATTGGTTCGTTTCTTCTTTCTCTCGTATTTTTTTCAGAACTAGGAAGTTACATCTTTCTTATCCTTATCCTCCTGATCGCATATTTCATTGCGACCGTCTACGATATCGCTAGCAAGAAATACCCAGGGATGGATCTGTTTGTAGCCGGTGCTGTTTTTTTCCTTATTTTATTTGGTGCATCGACGATTGGAACCCCGACCAGGTTAGCATATATTGTGGCACTTATCGGCGGGTTACAAGTCCTCTTTATGAATATGATTAACGGTACGATAAAAGACATCGATCATGACAAAGAAGGAAGCGCAAATACAATCGCTATCCGGTTAGGTGCGAATATCCATGCCGGCGTCATTGCCTTACCGCTCTCCTTTAAAACCACTGGATATCTCATCGAAATTGGACGCATGCTGTTGATCTTCATACCTTTCACACCGTTTGTCATGCGGTCGTGGGACCTTTGGCTCTGGCAAATTGCGCTTCTGGTGATTTTAGAGGTTTTGATCTTTGTTTCCATTTACAAATTATATTCCATAAAAACCTTTGACCGATCTCGCATCAGGAAATCGATTGGAATCACCGTGATTTTCATGTACGCAACAACACCCATTATGTTATGTTCATTGAACATCTACATTGCCCTTGTTGCGTTGATTCCTCCGCTCTGGTTCTTTTGCAGTAACCTTGTGTTACATAAAACGGTTTTTGAGCCAAAAACAATGTAATCAATTTATTCCTTTTTTTTCTTTGCTGCTTTAATGAGTCCATCAAAGAGGGGGGCGGGTTTCATCGGCCGTGATTTAAACTCCGGGTGTGCCTGGGTACCGATAAAATACGGATGACCAGGCAGTTCCATGAACTCCATGAGGATACCATCTGGTGATCGTCCAGAGAATACCAGGCCGTTCTTCTCCAGGGTTTCAATGTATTGCGGGTTGACTTCGTACCGATGCCGATGACGTTCATAGACCTTGTTTTGATCATCGTACAGCTTTCGGATCAAAGAACCTTCGGTGAGAATTGCTGGGTACGCACCAAGCCGCATGGTCGCCCCATAGCGTGATTCAGTGACAATTTTAACCTGATCAGGGATGAAATCAATCACCGGGTACGGGGGGTTTTTTTCAACCTCTGTGGTGTTTGCACCTTTCATTCCACAGACGTTTCTTGCGTATTCGACGACCGCGAGTTGCATCCCCAGACACAATCCAAGGTACGGGATCTTATTTTCACGAGCATATTTTATCGTTGCGATTTTCCCTTCAACACCGGATAATCCAAACCCACCAGGGACGATAATGCCGTCGACTTTCTTGAGGTTCACAATCTTCCGTGGCTGCTTCTCAAAGATTTTTGAGTCAATCCATTCGATCTCTGGGCGGACGTTGTTATTCCATGCGGCATGCTTTACCGCCTCGATCACAGAAATATACGAGTCGGAAAGCTTAAATGCGCCAATATCAAAGTATTTCCCAACAATCCCTATCTTGATTTTTTTATCTAACTTCCGGATCTTTCCGATATACGTTTTCCAGATGTTCATATCAATTTCTTCTTTCCGAAGTCCAAGTTTCTTAAGAATCTTCTTACAAAGTGTCTGCTCTTCAAACAAAAGGGGAACGCCGTAGACATTGTCGATATTGGAATCTGAAATAACGTCCTCACCAGAAACGTTACAGAACAATGCGATTTTTTCCTTCCGAACATCATCGAGAGGTTTTTCCGAACGAGTGATAATGAAATCAGGTTGAATACCAATTTCGCGGAGCAGTTTGACGGAGTGCTGTGTTGGTTTGGTTTTTGCTTCACCAAGTGATTTCAGGACCGGCACATAGGTGACATGGACGTAGATGATTTTTTCTCCCTCGTATTTCATCTGACGAACCGCTTCTAAGAACAATACGTTTTCATAATCACCAACAGTGCCGCCAATCTCGACGAGAACGAAATCAAATTTTGTTTCCTCTGCTGGTGCTCGAATCCGTCGTTTGATTTCATCAGTGACATGGGGGATTGGCTGTACGGTTTTACCGAGGTATTTACCGCTTCGTTCTTTTTCTATGACGGCGCTATAGACTTGACCGGTGGTGATATTGTTGCGCTTAGGGATATTGATGTCTAAAAAGCGTTCGTAATGACCGAGGTCCTGGTCGATTTCCCCGCCGTCCTCTGTTACCCAGACCTCCCCATGTTCCGTTGGTCGTAAGGTGCCTGCATCATAGTTGATGTAGGGATCAATCTTGATTGCCGTTACTTTGTATCCGTGGTTCTCGAGGATCTTTCCGATCGACGCGGTCGTAATACCTTTCCCTAAACCAGAAATAACTCCACCTGTTACGATGATATAATTAACCATCCCGATCAACAGGAAAACAGAATAGGGTAGGTGATTTAAATGATTTTGGTTTTAAAGAAAAACGAGTCACACGCTGCCATGCTAATTGAGGGTCCCGAAAAAGACAAGGCCACATCCAAACCAGGTGATACACAGCAGGTAATACCAGACATTGTCAAGCGATACCGCGAGTCCGATAAGCAGGACTACCCATGGTAGAATGAGGAGAAATAATGCCTGCAGTAGGCTTCCGACTCTTTCAGAGAGATTTAACTCCATAGGCCATCAAGATGTTGTTGTAAGTCGGTTTCGTATATTACATGATGTATTTAAGGTTAACTTGCTTGCATTCGAACTACACTTGACATGTTCCAGCGTATTGGTGTTTGTCACCTGCCTGTTTTCCCTCATAGTTACTGGTTTATTCATAGTGGTTCCTCTTTGCAGGGTTAGCGACCACTTCCCATTTAAAAGGTGTTATTGAATCACCCAGTTTTTAGGGATATACCACGTTGTTTAATGGTTTGATACTCGGGTGATAAAAAAGCATACGAGAAGATTGTTTTGGTGGTAAAACAATGGTTTTACGTATACGTTGTTATCTCAGTTTTGGGGGGCAATCTATAATTTCATACTGTCTCTTTACATCGCTTCGTAATTCTCTAACTTTCTGGATTTATACGCCTATTTCCACTTGACAATCTTAACACGAAGTTAGAACCCTGACGTGTACATAGTTCCGCAGAAAAATCCTGCTACCCGATAGTTGCTTGGAATCGCCCGATGATGAAACGTGAGCCCATATACCCTGTAGAATTATTCAAAATGATGATTTGATTACCAGGTGAAAGGAAACCAACTTTGAATGGAGAAAACTGAGCATAAAATACGAGCGAGGCGTTCATTAAGGTATAATCATTTTCTTTTTCAACATGATTGATGAATCCAAGAAGAAACATCTGCTTAGGCTCTGAGATATTAATCGTAAGTTCAGTCCAATTACTCCAGGTATAATACACCATATCTTGGGCTCTTGCTCGAATCCAATACTCTCCTTCCTCTTCAAAAGGTAAGGTTAAAACGTATGGTATACCTGAGGGCGTTACCCACATATAGTAACCCTCTGGCCATTCTCTTGACCATTCAAAAATCACCAACAAATCATGCTCTTCCGGATCCTCAGCTAAAAAGGTATAATTATATTCTTTTCCAGGTACCCCATAATGTGGTCCCGTGATTGTTACAATTGGGGGATTATCTGATGGAGCTGAATCATCAAAGGTATAGAAGTAATCCCGAGAGGCAAGATACAATCTTCCACTCGCAATAGCAGGTGAGGAATATATTGGGTCAACCAACCAGTATTGCCAAATATTATCGCCAGTTGTCGCATCTAAACAGTACAAATAACCATGAAACTGGAAATAACTCATGGAATTGACGTATATCTTTCCATCTGCAATTGCTGGAGATGAATATAACACTCCGTCTTGTGTCAGAAACTTATTCCATATAAGATCACCAGTTGCTGCATCTAAACAATACAACCAACTTATGTCATAAAGTTCATGTGATACTGTAAAATAAATTCTGTTATAGGCAACAGCAGGGGTTGACCATGCATTGGCACCACCTTCGATATATCTATTCCATTGAGGAGCACCTGTTATCGCATCAAAACACTCAATATAACAGGAAACATTTTCTTGAAAATCAAAAGTGTTCGAGATAACAAATATTTTTCCATTATAAATAACAGGAGAAGAAAGCAAGTAGTTTCCAGGCAGATTCTTATTCCAATAAAGAGTTCCGTTTAATGCATTAACACAGTATAGAAAAGTCTCATAAGCGTTGTCATCCCACACAGAGACATATATGCGACCGTTATACAATACTGCTGCGTCAACAGGCTCTCCAATACCTAAAGTCGTATTAAATACTTCGATACCTGTTTCTGTATCTAAACAGAAAAGTTTGCAAATCTTGGAAGAATTTTCTCCAAGAATCCATCCGGATGCATACACTTTTCCATTTACAACAGCAGGTGAAAAAGCCTCATATCCATTCAAAGTAAAGTTCCAAAGAATAGAACCTGTGGAAGCATCTAAACAAAATAAATGGCCATATGGACTTGTAAACCACTCAGTAGTAGTAATATAGACCCTACCATCAGCAACTGCAGGAGAACCCCTGATATAATACTCATCATCAAGCCTTGTTTTCCATTTTTCAAAGCCTGTTGTTGCATTCATGCAAACTAAATAGGCCTCATACCAGCGTTCCGTAGAGGGGTTCTCATTTTGAATTCTATCAAAATTGAAAGGACTTTTTAATGGTAAACGGTTTTTCTGGAATCCGATTTCATGAGAAATTGGAGTAGATTTTGGAACTGAGGGATCAACAACCCCTATGTAGATGGTATCGTTAACAACCGCAGGTGATGATCTCTGAGGGTCATACCAAAAATTTTTGTATGTCCCAGCAGCCCATAATACTTTGTTTGTTTTGGGAGCCGTCGATGTAGAATATCCTGTGAGATTGAGATCATGGTGATACATAGGCCACCAGTCAGTAGTAAAAGATGATGAAGAGGTAGATTCATTTGTACTAATAGAATTACTTTTATACCCCGTATTATTCTCTACGCCAGCTCCATAATTTACTCCGGAGATTACAAATATAATTCCACAAATCATTAGTTTTTCAACGAGACTTCCATTCATGCCTTTTCCCCATTGTACAATTTTATAACAATGTTCTTCTATAAATACATTATTAATTAAGACTCTGACTCATAAGCAGGGAAATGATTCTTATGATTACTAATTGTTTTTTTTCTTTTCTTCCCCCAATCCTAATTTCATAACATTTTAATTTTTAAAAACAATACACTGATTTACGTTCAACAATATTACTTCCCAAAAAAAACCACTATTTACACAGTTTCAAAATCTCATCTAAAAATATATCGGGGATGTATTTTATTTTAAACAAAGAAATTGAGTATGAAAATTCTGTTCCATGGCTGCTTTCGGTGGTATAGCACGTTCTGTATCAATTCTTACGTTTTTCATACCATAAATAGCCATTTCATCAGATGCGATATGATGGATTTCAACATACGTTTTCCCCTGTGTTTTAAACGAACTGTCGACAAAATTTTTTTGATTACCGTTGGGTATAATAGATTGTATTCTCCCTGTAAAGAGAACTGGAAGACATAACCAGGGAATATAGGTGATGTACCCATTTTTTATGGCACTGAGACGGTCCCCGTTTCCGTTCCCATGTACATTTGGACCCTTTGCAGAACCCCACCAGTTCCATCGTGCAGTGACGGAACATGTCTCCGTGTGAAGCCCATAGAGGTAATTCCAATAGATGTTGTTCCAGCGAATTTTACTCCCGGGCGCCTCTATCGCGCTGATGCCGTAATTATTTTTAGAAATGGTATTTCTTCGGATGGTGGTATTGAACGCATTGTACAGAAGGATACCATAGCCGTTAGAAACGATTTTATTTTTTTTAATGGTGTTGCCCTCGGAAAATTCAATATCGATTCCATAGCCACTATCCTGGATCACATTTCCTTGGACCGTATTATCGGTGTTCCCCACATGACCAAGATCAATTGCTATCATGCTTTGACTTTTTAATGTGTTTCCCATAATCATGTTGTTAGATGAGTAGGCAAGCGTTATCCCTATGGTTCCCTTGTTCAGATCGAGATTTTTGATTGTGCAACGACTCGAATCTATCAGTATTACTTCGCCGGCGTCTTGTGGTGTTATGATGTCTGTCTGATGGATGTAGTAATACACAGGTTTTCCGTTGACCGTATTGCTGGTATCAACATCATTGATATACTCAGCAAGACTATTACCGTACACCATCAGACTGCAGTTGATCATCTCGTTTGTTTTGAGACCATTTTCGCTGGAGGAGAGGAGGTAGAGCCCAAAAATACTGGTATTGTGAATTGAATTGTCAGTCAGTGTATTGAGAGAAGAGTGGTCAAAATAGATACCATAGTAGCCGCCTTGGACGGTATTTCCCACAATCGTGTTTCCCCTGGAAGAATCAAAGGAAATACCCAAACCATTATCAGATAACATGTTCCCTTGAATGACGTTATTGAATGATGAATCGACATCAATTCCATAATTATTTTCTTGTATGATGTTATCTTTGATGATGTTGTCGTCGTTATCAGAACCATCCAGATCTATTGCAACAACGCTGTTGGTAGAAAGGATGTTGTTTGCGATGGTGTTCGTGCTTGAATATGCGAGTTTTATGCCTACGCTTGCGTCACTCAGATTAAGATTTGAGACCATGCAATGGTTACAAGTAATAAGGATCACTTCACCAGCGTCAAATGGAATTGTCCTATTCGTTTCATTTATACAATAGTACACAGGTTTTCCGTTGACCGTATTGCTTGTATCAACATCATTGATGTATTCAGCAGGACTGCTCCCAGTCACTTTCAACCCGCTATTAACCATCTCGTTGTCTTTCAACAAATTATTACTAGATGAATCAAACGAGATACCAACCGTACATTGTTTAACCATCTGTCCCCGAATCGTGTTATTCGTGCAATAATAGAGGTTTACCCCTGCGAGAGAACCGTAACATGAGCAATTCTCTACAGTATTACCGGATGAATCATACAGAAAGATGCCGTCCCAAAAACTGTTTCGAAACGTACAGTTTTTCACCGTATTGTCCAAAGAAGAAATGATATACATCCCATGACCATCGTTATTACCAAAACTACAGTTTTCTATGAAAGAATTTGAGGTACCCGCGACAAGCATACCTTCAAAATTATTTGTGAAATCACAATTTTTCACTGAAATGTTTTGACAGCTGACTAATCCAAGGAAACCTATCTCCATCGTTTCATCAAAGAGAAGACTGTTTTGTTCAATTATGTAATAAATCGGTTTTCCATTGATGGTGTTTGAGGTATCGATATCACAATAAAAATCTGATACAGACGATGAACCGATACCGAAGTTAGCGTAATTATTCATCATGGTATTATTTCGCATTCTCGTATTTGGGGCATATGCTAAGCTTATCCCATCGTATCCATTTTGACATACACAACCAGTTATTTGATTGTCTGAGGACTGCTGTATATGGATGCTCTCAAAACGATTTCTATTGCACGTACAATTAACGATTTGATTGTTGTCTGAGGATTGAAAGAGTGTAATTGCATCGGAATTATTAAGACAAAAACAATTCTGAATTACATTATTTCTTGAACGAATAAGGTCGATAGCAACGAGATTTTCATACAGTTCACAATCAACTATCTGGCAGTAGGATGCGCCAACCAAGTAGATACCAATCCACTCATTATTACAGATGATACAATTGGAGAGAGTAACATAATCCGCTATGATCTTTATAGCTCCCTGATAATAGTACCCGAAATTATTTGTAACGCTAAAGCCACTGATAGCGACATGATCCCCAGTAACGTTAACAGTGTCTAGAGAATCATCAAGATAGGAACCATTGATTTCTGTACTTATTTTATCCTCACCAATCAGAGTAATGGATTTATGTACCACTACGTTTTCATAATAGGGGGAGGAGTCATCGTACACGTAGACGGTATCTCCAGTATTCGAATCATTGATAGCATCCTGAATCCTCGTATAGTTTCCAGGACCTGAACCACCCACGTATAACCAATTACCTCTTGATGCCGGTAAAGATGGTTTCTCTTCACTATTTTGAGCAAAAGATGGAATAATACTTGTCCCAATGAAAAGAAGTATGATTCCTAAAGCAAAACCCTTCTCTAACAAAGACTTCTTTTGCATATATTCCCCATTGTACAATTTTATAACAAACATCCCCTTTATTAGTATTTTTCCAATAATAATACGGTATTTAAACAATTATTTCTCTAACTTATCGGGAGGAGGCTCATGACATTTTATCAATATTGGAAAAAGGGAGAGGGCTGATAAGATAGGTTTTTTTTGGGAGGGTCATCAAATGTTCACTTTATTCTTTGAGGTCCTTTACCTTCCCAAGGGAGGATCCATCCAGGAGATATACCTCTGCGTTGTCAATGTCCATAAGTGACCTAAACGGACCAAGTAAGGGGTCTCGGTTGACTGCGATGCCGCCACATAAAGGATTAAACGCTGGCATGACGAGAATCTGTGAAGTTGGTGATGTCGGGTATTTTTCTATAAGTGTATCAGAGAGTGGAGTGCTCCGTAGCCAACATTGTTCAAACGTCCGGTAACCAAGACGGTCGGTAAGCATGACGGTGGGGTGTGTGTGACCGATGATGACCTGTTCGCATTGCATGACCTCTTTGTTTGGCCTTCGGTGACCATGGGTAAACCCTATCCCCTCAAACACGAAGCCATCGGAGGGATGTAACTTAATTGTTGGGGGAAGCAATCGATCGATGTTTCCATCGTGGTTCCCAGGCAGGACATGAAGGGCACCATATGTTTGAATCGTGTTCAGGAATCGATTCACATCGGAACGTTCTTGGATGGTTGATGAAGGGATATTGTGTTTAATGTCCCCAAGCAAGATGATGTCTTGGATAGTGTTTGTTGTGAGAATCGAGATCAATCGTTGTTCCATCACGTTGGTTTGTGATGGCACCTGTAATCCTTTTTCCCGTAATTCGCTTTCAATGCCGATATGAAGGTCTGCGATAACCAGGAGTTTTTTTTCTTTGAGCAGGAGAGCTGGTTCATCGATGATTGGTTGAAGCTCAGGTTGCATAGGTTATCCCATGGGAAAGAGATTATTAAAATGAATCAGGGAAAAAATGATGTTCATAAAGAAAAGGAGATAGAGCCCGCAAAAAACCCAGATGGACAGGTCCCCAATTGCTTTCCGAATGCCGTTACCACCTTTTCCGATGCAAAGAAGACGAAGTCCAGAGTATGCAAGTAGTTGAATGGGGATAGCAAGGATGAGGTAGCCGAGGATCCAGATGGCTAATTCTAAGAGCAGGAATGCTCCAGTGATCATCGAGAATCCTTGGGAGAGCAGTGCAGTGAAAGCACTGATACCGAATAGGTCATTGACTTCAGTATCAAGTAAAAGAAATGCAATGATGAGTAAAATGATATGGAGAATAAGAGCGTATCGTTTGATCATCTCATCTTTTTCTTTGTGAACAGGAGGTCGTAAGAAAAACCGTATGTAGATAAAGACGCACAGCGCCAGAATCCAGATAATGAGCAGCTCGAAGGGGAATGCGATCCCGTCAGTGTTGCGTTTTGCTTGGGCGTTGTAGAAGTGGTTCCCAAGGAAAATGAGTTTACAATCCGCTTGTATTGTTGGTCCAGAGGAAGATCCTGTAACGGTGACGTCAAGAGTATTGAAACGAGCGAACCCGAAAGAAGAAAACCGTTGTGTCGTATGATCAATGGTCACGGTATCGTTGGTTTGGATGAACACCATCGCTCCGTTTGCAACAAGGGAGGGAGCCTGGATGATCGTGTCAAATCCATCGATGTTGTCCATGAATTCTGAGGTATTGTATTCCCCAAGGTTTTTTACTGCGATAGAGACATTTTTTATGAGTTGTTTTATCACAATATCTTTTGGGTCAGCCGGGGATATTGACAGCTTCAATGGTGCAATTGAGGCAGCAGTGTTAAGGGGAAAGAGAAACAAAGGTGGTTGTTGGGTGACTGAGAATTTTTCATTCTGAATCACCAGGTAATTATTTTGTGAAGCTCCACTCCAGAGTGTCGCCCCGTGTGTATCTTTTACTCTGATTGTACCCGTATTGGACAGCTCGGTGAGAACCGCAAAGTCTCCGGAGCATTGCATGGTGAGTGGATTGTTCGTTATCGTGAGGAAAAACCTTGTTGTGGTACCAGCGATGATTTCAAAGGGGATGAAGGTGGTGACCGCATAGGCTAGGTCTGTGGAAATGCTGAGGCGTCCTTGGTTAATCCCTAGGAGAAACATCCCGTTGTCTGTGGTGATGTCAACATTGGAGTATTCCGTGATATGATCGTAATACCGCAGGTAGAGTTCTTCAAGTGAGGTTGCTTTGGTGATGTCGATGTTTTCTACGACGATGACAGTATCGAGATTGGAGATACTGCTTGCCCCAACAAGAGGAAATGCGTTCATGTCTGAAACAACGGATGAATTGATTAATCGTTCCATCGGGTAGCCAGTGAAGGTCCCGCTGATTTCGGTTTTTCCAACAAAAAATACTTTGGTATCCTTCGTGAGTGTTCCTTTGAGATCATGCGAGGATGCAAAGATGGCGGTGGCTGAGGGAGAAATCATGAAAAAGACGATGAGGATTCCTATCAGGAGGTATGTTTTTTTCATTCGAATGGCTGATTACTGCGGAGTTCTTAAAAGTTTTTTTTATTTTGAAGTAAAGGCTTTTATCGCAGAGAAGGATATCTGTGGTGAGGATGGAATAATGTGGCAGAAGAAATCATCTGGAGAGTTTGTGAAAAAGACAGAGAAAGCTGTGCGGAAGCTTGCTGATAAAAAGACTGAGCCGATTGAACGGACCGCGGAATGGATGAAGAAATACCAGTACGCGGAATGGCCAGCCAAGCCTGATAAGCTTGAACAGGAAATGAAAAATAAGATTACCGCAGCGCTTTCAGAGGAGATGCAGCAAGAACCAGCGTTTACCGCGTGGGTATTGTATCAAGTCGCTGGAGAGCTTGTGGCACACCTGGAAGTCAAAGCGATCTGGGAATAAACGAACAGTTTTTCCTTGGTGTTCAGGTTTTATAAAAAAAATCACTATAGATATTTTTTCAAGACAGTAGGGATTTCATCAACAATATCAGTCGCAATTAACCCGTAGGATTTTTTCTGGAACGCTTCGTTGCCTGCTTCACCGTTGAGGAAGGCTGCGATTCGGACTGCGTTGAACGGTTTTACTCCTTTTGAGAGGAGGGCTCCGATGATGCCTGCAAGGACGTCTCCAGTCCCACCAACAGTCATTGCTTCATTATGAACTTTATTTTGTTTGACGTTTGTTCCGTCACTGAGCACGTCGATATATCCTTTCAGGAAAATCGTGATCCCGATTTTTTCAGCCCAATCTTTGACCGCGTTGATTCTTGTGTCAACATCTTGTGAAAGGGTGATCCCCGTGAGTTTTTTGAATTCACCGACATGGGGGGTCACTACGGTTGTTGAGTTCTTTATGAGGGGGAGGTTTTCCCCGACTGGTTTGATGGCATCAGCATCCAGTACCAATGGTTTCTTTTCTGCAATGATGCGTCTGACAAGCGGGATGATTGCTTCTTCGGTTTCTTTAGCAGCTCCGAGTCCTGGACCGAGAACAACCGCGGTGCATTTACTGAGAAGTTCTTCGATGCTCGGGATATCGTTCTTTGTAAGCATATCATCGTGGAGATCTTTTACGATGAAGTTTGGTGAAAACGCGGCAACTGATTCCCAGGATCGTTTTGGTGTTGCAATATACACAAGGTCAACACCGGTTCGTAATGCAGCAAGACCGCTGAGTGCTGGTGCACCGATGTATGGTCCTCCGCCTATAATGAGTACGATGCCGTTGTCTCCTTTGTGCGATTTTTTTGCAGGGCGTGGATAGTACACAGAAAGTTCCCCTGGTCCGACGTAAGTTGTTGCTTCTTGGGAGATGCCAATGTCGACCACCTGGATGTTTCCGCTGTTTTTCTCGTTCATTCCTTCCTTGATGTCATGAAAGGTGACGGTGTACTCAGAGGTGATTGATTGAGTGGTGCCAAGTCCCGTGGGAACATCAACAGAAACAATCATTTTCTTCTTTGTTGCATTGATTTTTTTAACGATGGTGGCATACGGTTCTTTTAACTCATCGGCCAGTCCAGTCCCAAGGAGTGCATCGATGAGAATATCGTTTTCTACAAGGAGCGCGTCGAGGTCACGAGGTGAGGTGTAGATTTTGACTTCGTAGGTTTGGAGTTTCTGATAATTTTTCTGAGCAATCTCTGTTTTGATCTCGGTTCCTGCAAGAAAGACCGTGACCTTGTAGTATTGCGTAAGGTACCGTGCTGCGACAAACCCGTCTCCACCGTTGTTGCCGGTCCCACAGAGGATGAGGATGTTTTTCTTTGTGTTTTTTACCGTGTTTCTGATGAACTCAGCGACGCCTTTTCCTGCATTTTCCATGAGGTGTAATGTTGGTACGCCAAAGTACTCAGAGTTTCTATCCAGGACCTTTATTTCTGCTTCTGAAATCATACCAAAAATGTTAAACGACTAGAACTCTATATATGCTTCGGAATTATACCAGGGTTTGTTACATATGATGCCAGGTCGGATGAATAGTAGGCAACTGAATCAGATGATGAAACGCTTCGGAATTAATGTCAAGAATATTGATAATGTAGAAAAGGTGATTATTCAGACTGATACGAAGGAGTACGTGTTTGATGCTGCTGAGGTAACGGTGATGGAGGCGCAGGGACAGAAGACGTTTCAGATTATTGGTGAGCCGACCGTAAAAACCAGGGGTGGAGAGAGTGAAGGCCCTCTGAAAGAAGACATTAAGTTGATTATGGAACAAACAGGCAAATCAGAGGCAGAGGTGCGGAAGGCTTTAAAGGAGACGAATGGTGATCTCGCCGAGGCTATCCTGAAGCTGTCTCAAACATAACAAATTATTTTTTTGGAGAGTATGACCTCATTTAAGGATGCGATAAAAAGTTCCAATCAAGGTGCCCTTCTTTGTTTGCATGTGGTACCAGGGTCGTCTCAGGTTTTATTTCCTGCAGGGTATAATCAATGGAGGAAATGCATTGAAATCAAGGTGCGATCTGAGGCAAAAGACAATAAGGCAAACAATGAGGTGGTAGAAACAATTGCAGGGTTTTTTAAGATATCACCAAAAAATGTTATCCTGGTGAGCGGGCAGAAAAGCAGGGAAAAGACTGTAGCTCTCAAGAAAGTACCCGTTGATACAGTATGTGAGATGCTTGAGGAATCATTCCATGGATTATGAACAAACGTTAGAGGAACTTGAAGAAGCACTTACAGAATTACGAGAGGAAAATAAAACAGTACCTATTATCGTAGAAGGAGAAAAAGACATTGCTGCGTTACGAAAACTCGAAGTGTCTGGTGAAATCATCCGGTTCAATAAAGGACGTTCAGTTCCCGATTTCTGTGATACGATTGCCCAGAAGCATCAAAATATTATCCTTCTTACAGATTGGGATTGGCGTGGCGGCAGGCTGTGTCTTTCGATTAAAAAACATCTTGAGAATCGCGTAAGCTGCAATCTGAGGTATCGTAAGGTGTTTGCGAAACGATGCATTTGTCGCACGGTAGAAGGATTACCGTCGTGGATAGAAACGCTTAAGAAGAAAATTAATCCAGAGTAACTGAATACTTTCATTACGCTCTAAGGAACCTTTAAAAGAAAAAATGATTGATGGGGGACATCGTGCAAGATCTAATAAAAGGACAAAAAAAGTTAGTACCGGCAGAAAAAAAGAAAGGAACGAGTGTGTGCGCACTCTGCCGGGGTACAAAATTCTTGTGTGGGAAAGCCCGCTGTCCCGTAATCGTCCGATTTCATTCCAAGGTGAAAATGAAGCCGTTCGTCGATAGTTTGCGGTTGGAGGGCGCGTCACCACCAAGCGTTTTTATCGGCAGGATCGGGTATCCAAAGGTTGCGATCGGTCCCATGATTCCTCCAGTGATGGGTGATACCTCTGAGATCGATACCCCGGAGCTGTGGCTGGATAAAACCCTTGATGATATCGTTGATTTCCGTAGTCAGCTGGTCCGCGGGAAATTCACCGTGAATGTGACCAATGTGGAAAGCCCGCATCGTATCGTAGAGTTTACCAGGGAGCTGGCTCTCTCCAAGAACGCGGTGTTTGCTGATGCACTCTTTGAGAAGAAACCCTATGGGAAGATAGCGTTTTATGACGAGGTGCAACCGCATGGGCCATCTGCACCGTTAAAATCACTGGATATCACCAACCCGAAATACGAGCAACATATCGAGAAAGCATACTATGATACCGATCTGAAAGCAAAAGACGCGATTCTTGATATCTATAAAAACGGGGTGCTCGTCTCAAAGATCCAGCGCGCGTTCAGCGTGGGCGCGTTCGGGGTCAAAAAGAACAGACGGTTTGTGCCTACCAGGTGGAGTATCACCGCGGTGGATTCTACCCTTGGCGCTGAACTCATGAAAAAAACAAAGACATACCCGTTCATCAATGAGGTCCGTGCGTACTTTCTGAATCAGTTTGATAACCGCTGGATTATTTTGATGACGCCATCGGAATGGCAGTATGAGCTTATTGAGGCGTGGTACCCTAATACGACGTGGAACCAGTTTGGGACCGGTATTTCGATTTTTAATAGCTACGAGTTTTATGAGGGGCGGACGACGTATGCGGAGATCGGTGGGTGTTACTACGCGGCGCGTCTCGCGGTCAACGAGTTACTCAACAAAGAACGAAGGCAGGCTGGTGTCGTTATCCTTCGCGAGGCGCACCCAGGATATATCATGCCGATTGGGGTGTGGAACGTCCGCGAAAGTGTTCGGAGTGCACTTTCCCACCCATGCCGGAAGTTCGATACGCTGAATGAATCACTCGTTTATGTGTCAGAGATTATGGATATCCCGGTGCAGCGATGGATCAGAAACAGCGCGGTGCTCAAGAACCAGTTGTACCAACGGCGATTGGAGGATTTTCTGGTGAGATAACATGGAGGTAAAACAAACGTTGTGTAAAACAGCGCTATCGCCTTCCTCGTTACCTGGTCTCTCATATTCACTGAACCCCTACAGAGGATGCCAACATCACTGCGCGTATTGTTACGCTCCAAACGTGCTACGGATGAATCAAGACCAGTGGGATGCAACAATCGAGGTAAAAACCAATATACCGGTGGTTCTTGCAAAGGAGCTTAAAACAAAAAAACCAGGTGTCGTTGGTATTTCAACGGTCACTGATCCCTATCAACCACTAGAACAGAAATATATGCTTACGAGGTACTGTCTCGAACAACTCTTGAAGGTTGATTTCCCGATTCATATTCAAACGAAATCAGCCCTTGTCACACGAGACATTGATCTGGTCTCACGGTTTTCTGAGTCGCAAGTGATGATGAGTATCGCAACAGTACATGATGAACAAAGGAAGGCACTTGAACCGCATTCTTCCTCCATCCAAGAACGATTACACGCCTTACGAACCTATGCTGATGCAGGGGTGAGAACCAGCGTGTTCTTTGGTCCCGTGTATCCAACGACTTCATTAGAAGAAATCCCGTCAATCCTTGATACTTTTCGAGAGTCGGGTGCCACAGAGATATGGATTGATATGCTCCGTCTCAAACCAGGGATCTGGGAGAACATCCAGAAAGGATTACAACAGGAAAAAGAGGTTTTTCGAGTTTTCTCAAAAAATGTGTTTGAAAATAAAAAATATTATATGAACATCAGAGAGGAGATACGAAAGAGAGGAAAAGAACGAAATCTAAAAATTTTGGATGCTTTTTAAAAATCTTTTCTCGATAACTCCAGGGTTTGTTCATAGGGTCAGCCACTAGTAGCATTTAAATAGAATAACTCTATTACTCCAAAAATCCTTTCATAGAAAAATAATAAAGTATAAGTGATACGTATGGCCAAAGCACGTGCACGGACGACCTCAAGAAAAGTCAAAGACCGATGGAAAGCAAAAAACTGGTACCAGATACTCGCACCATCGTTATTTAATAACGTTCCAGTTGCTGAGACCTTAGCAGAGTCTCCAAACAGCCTTATCGGTAGAGTTACGGAAGTCTCCCTGCAAGACCTCACCAACGATTTTCGAAAATCCCACATTAAACTCCTTTTCACCGTCGATAAAGTGGAACAAAACACGGCCCACACACAACTCAAAGGTCATGTGCTCACCTCAGATTACCTCCGACGGATGACCAGAAGACGAAAATCCCGCGTCGACGGTGTGTTCGACGTTGAAACCAGAGACGGCGCGCTTCTGCGAGTAAAACCCTTTGCAATAGCAGAGAAACGAATCCAAACCTCACAGAAAAAACTCATCAGAAACGTGATGAAAGTGGTCATCAGCAAAGAAGGCAAAACAAAAACCCTCAACGCCTTCATCAAAGACTGCCTCGACGGAAAAATCGGCAGCGAGATTTACAAGAACTGCAAAGTCTACTACCCAGTAAAACGCATTGAGATTAATAAAACAGAAATTATGCGATTACCAACGGTCATCATTGAAGACGAAAAACCAGCAGAGAAAAAAGAAGAAAAACCGGTAGAACCCAAAGAACCAATAAAAGAAGAGTCAGAAGTACCATCTGAAGAAGAAATCACTGAAGAAAAGCCAGCAGAAGAAGAGTTACCAAAGGAAGAAAAAGAAGCACCTGCTGAAGAGGAACTTCCCGCTGAAGAAACAGAGAAAGCTGAGAAACCCAAGAAGAAAACCAAGGCAAAGACAACGACCAAGAAGAAAACCACCGCGAAAAAGACGAAGAAGAAGAAAGAAGTACCTCCTGAATAAACAACCACCCGGAGCATACTTTTATATATTTCTTCTTATATTTTATTCTTATATGAGACGATACCGGAAAATACCACCATTTTTATTCATCGTTCTCCTGCTCACATCCATACTCATTTTTCCCATAGGAAAAAGCTGCAAAGACATTGTGATAACACCTCCAGCAACCGCAGGGAATTACAGTCTTCTGTTAAAGGTTCGAGACCCGAGTAGACCAGGTCTGCAAGTACTCTGTCGTGTTCCAAAAGGAACGCAATACACCTATTATCACCCGTGGACCGGGAAACCCTGGGATTTTATCGTCACGCATACATTTTTCGGTGTCGCAACACAAGGAGACACGCTTCCGAACATCGTCAAAGCAGGCATGGTCCTTACTGACGCGGGGCTTGCCTTTGGCGATGCAGACACGCTCTCAAACTGGAAAAACCCGACCAGAAATGCCTGGGATGACTTTGATTGGATCAGATACGCCTGTCAAACAGCAGACAACGAAGACGAAGCAATCAAACTACTGACCACCGAGGTAATTGATCAGCTTCATGCTACAGGGGTTTCCGAGAACCTGTTTTTAGTCGGCCCACAACGAGCAGTCGTCATTGAAGCAGATGCCGTGCATCATACAATCAAAGATGTTACCGATATCCTCGTCATGTCCAACTACCCAAAAGACCTCTGGCGGACACAACTCTTCAAATCACTACCGATTGCGTCTTCGTTTGATACAGAGAAAGAAACATGGGTACGACACGGTAGCATTGTCCACCTTTCATCAATCTGCGGGGTGAAAATCATTCAAACGAATCAATTCTCCATCACCGTACAAGCGGTTCCAACGTTTGTCTTTCTTTCCCATGGACTGAACAAGGAAGCAACAATCCATCTGGGAGAACGCGCCACCGTTGGACCCTATAGCGTCAAACTCCTGGACATCAACGGAAATACAGCAAAGATAATAGTCTGTACCGCGGTGCACGCCTGGGAAAAAGAACTCCAGGCACACATCCGACCCATGAGCGGCTGTATCTCTGTTAATAATATGATAAGCTATTCGCGGCTTCACGCAACAGATCTTGATGGACTCCGACCGCTCTGTGAAGACACTTCCACCTACGAAGCAGCAATGATATACAAAATACCAAATGAACACGCCAATCTCTTAAGTAGCGGATGGTTTGCTGCAAACCATCCATGCTCCTCGATTTATGTTCCGGTTCATATCTGCGACAACGATTTCTACGACCCGTACCAAACCGGAGAAGCAGCAGCACTATCCTTAGAGCTCCTTCACCTTTATGGTCATGGAACATTAACATCTCTCTGCCAAAACGTCGAAAACGTCTTCCTTTCAGAGAACGAGGGAAACGAAATACTCGCACACCAAATGATCCATAATGCTTCAGACATCACCCCATTTCTGACCGCTCTGGACCGAGGCATGCAAGAACAGGCGTTTCTCACCGAACAACTCTGGCTAGGCGCACCAAATGCCTCACGAGGAATCATCGAAAACATCTGGATGGAAAACTACACCCTCTCTCTTCAAAGGATGCAACAAACGGTGTCGGTTCTCAAAAATATCTCAGGAACAGAAGCTTCAATTTCCACCATAGGAAAGATCGCACTCAGTACCTGTAAATCCAGGATTGAAACAGCAGCTATTCAAGGAAGAAATTGCACTGAGTATGAACAAGAATATACTGCGGCAGATCAATATTTTAAATCAGGGGAGTACACCACGGGATTTGCCATTCTTCATCATACATTCGATTCCTGTAATACAGTCATCAAAGGAGTAACAAAAGTATAATCATGGTAGGAACCTCTTTTCTAGATGACGTCATCTTTATTAAAAACGTTTAAAAAAACATCTCAGTTAGTTGGATGGGGATTTTCAATGACCAAAGCACGACGAATCATTATCATCGGCTGTGGCGCAGGTGGTGGGACCACCGCGCAATTCGCACGAAAAACAGACCGAACCGCATCCATAACCGTGTTTGAAAAAGGGAAATACCCACAATATTCAAAATGCGGGTTGCCGTACGCAATCGCAGGAACAATCCCAGAGTTTCTCAACCTCATCGAATTTTCTGAAGACTGGTTCAAAAAAGAACACATCGATGTACATCTTGAAACAACCGTAGAAGAAATCAACATCCAACAACGAACAGTGCTAGCAAAAAAAGGGACCGCCCGTATTGAAAAGGAATTCGATAGCCTTATTTTTGCAACAGGAGCAAAACCATGGGTTCCCCCTATCCAAAACATCCAGAAAAACGGACAACTACTTCAAGGTGTTCATGTCCTTCGGACAATCGACGATGGAAAGAAAATTCTTGCTCAGATAAAAAAAGGAAAAAAAGCAACAATCATTGGCGCAGGACTCATCGGACTTGAGATGGCAGATACGCTTCATAAGAAAGGCATGAAGGTCACGGTTGTTGAAGCACTTCCCGCCATTCTTGCCAATACCTTGGATGATGACATGAGCGAACCAGTGCTGCAGATATTAGAAGAGAAGATTTCGGTTTATACGAATCATCTCGCGATACGGACAGAAGAACACCAGGGCGTCATCACCTCACTCGTCATCAAAGATACTCCAACTGGGGAGGAAAAGAAAATCGAAACAGATCTTCTCATCATCGCAACAGGGACAAAACCAGAAACGTCACTTGCAAAAACCATCGGCTGTACTATTGGAAAAACTGGTGGCATACAAGTCAATGAAAAATCAGAGACCTCAGTGAAAAACGTCTACGCAGTCGGTGATTGTACTGAATATATTGATTTTGTGACCAACGAACCTCTCGGCATCGGACTTGGGAGCGTTGTGGTACGACAAGGTATTGCCGCTGGAATCAATGCTGCGGGTAGCCTCTATTCGTTACCATCTGGTGTGCTCTTATCCAGAACATCGGAGTTTTTTGATATAGAGATCGCAGCAGTGGGCCCGGTCAAACAGGGTATGAAAACTCTCCCGCTTGTCACGGGTAAATATAAAGGCTCCTCCCGGCCAGACTACTTCCCTGGCGGAGAACCCATTATCATCAAAGTCGGTGTACATGAAGAAACCGGACATATTCTTTCTGCTCAAGCGGTGGGCAGTAACGCTGCACAACGGATCAACACATTTGCCTGCGCTATCCTGAGCAAAACACCAATTGAAGAGTTTCGAAAACTAGAGACAGCGTACGCACCACCCATCGCACCAACCCTCGATGCAGTTACGCTTGCCTGCGATGTTGTTGCTCTGAAACTCGCACGAAAAAGAAGGTAAGAATGAAGGTTTTACATCTCGCTGATACCCATCTTGGTTATTCTGCATACCGGAAAGTAACAGAAGAAGGTGTGAACCAACGGGAGATAGACGTGTATGATGCGTTCACCCAGTGCATCGACTACGCCGTGAAAAGCAAACCTGATCTTGTGCTCCATGCGGGTGACCTGTTTGATTCAGTTCGACCAACAAATCGGGCGATAACGGTTGCCGTACAACAGATTCTGCGATTGTCAAAAGAAAACATCCCGTTCATCGTCATCTCTGGGAATCATGAGACACCCAAGCTCAAAGAAACAGGAAATATTTTCTCTATCTTCGAGCATCTTGATCATGTCTACCCTATTCATAACAATCATTACGAAACTGTCTCATTAAAAAACAAGGATGAAACGGTCATGGTCCATGCGATTCCTCAGTGTCAAAGCCCTAAAGAATTTGAGACCAATCTCAAAAAAATTACACGAGGCAAGAAAGCTGATTTCAACGTACTCATGGCGCATGGTGCAGTCGCAGGGATAAAAGAATTCAAAATGAACGAGTTCAACGAGCTGTTCATCCCCGTGAAAAACCTCCAGGAGGATTTTGATTACATCGCACTTGGGCACTACCATATGTACACAAAACTACAGGAGAACGCGTTTTACGCAGGATCAACAGAGCATCTGAGCTTTACCGAGGCAGACTCCCAGAAAGGATGCCTTGAAATTGACCTCGGACAAAAACTCAAACACCGGTTCATTCCTCTAAAAACTAGGATTATGGTTGGCGCACCTTCACTCGATTGTTCGACACTCCGTATTGAACAGATCGTACAGAAGGTAAAAGAAACCATCCAAGCTATTGATCCAAAAGATAAAATCATACGCGTCTGTCTTGAGAACGTCCCCTCGCACATCCAACGAGGAATCGATTTTCATCAGATACGAGACCTTGGGAAAACCGCTGTACATTTTGAGATTAAATCTACAACCATCAAAACCGGTGAGGCAGCGCTGAGCAAAGATTACAAGATGAAATCACTGGCAGACGAGTTTGAGAAATTTCTCGATATCCAACAATACCAGGAAAAAAAAATACTCTTCAACCTTGGGTTACACTACATCCATAAAATAGAAGAACAAGAGAAAAAACCATGATACTCAAATCAATCCGTCTGAAAAACTTCCGGAAATTCAAAGAATGTTACATCGAATTCCCTGATGGAGTCACCGGTGTCGTCGGATTAAACGGCGTAGGAAAATCAACCGTGTTTGAAGCGGTCGCATGGACACTCTATGGCCCTGTGGCAGCGCGAACCTCCACAGACCAGATCAAACGAGAAGGCGCAGCACCATCTGATCCGTGTCGGGTTGAACTTGAGTTCATCTTCGATGATGACACCTACCATGTTGTCCGAGAGATGAGCGGAAAAAACCTGTCAGCATCAGGGAGTGCGACCGTAAACGGGAAGTTAGCAGCAAATGGTGCAGAAGTCCTCAGTAAGTATATCCAAAAGAAACTAGGGATGGACTGGAAATCATTCTACACCTCGATTTTCGCGAAACAAAAAGAGCTGAACACCTTATCATCCATGAACCCCAGTGAACGACGACAACTCATCCTCCGAATGCTGGGGATCAACGCAGTCGACGACATCATCAGTGCGATCCGATCAGACACAAAAGAGAAGAAAAATCTTGTTGAGAAACTAGGTAATGACCTTGTCGATGAACATGGCCAAGACAAAATAACCGTATACAAACAAGAGATACAAAACCAACAAAAAAAACAAAAAGAACTAGCTCAGCGTATTGAAGAACAGAAAAAACAACATCAAAAAATTGAAGAGGAACTTTCCAAAACAAAAAAAGACTGCGAAACAAAAAAGCTTTTATACGAAAAACTCTGCATGACCAAAGAACAACTCGAGGGAAAAAAAAGCAGATTCGAAAAAAAACAACGCTTAGAAAACGACATCAAAACATTGGAAAAAACAACAAACGAACGACAAGAAATCCTTGAAAAACAAAAAGAGAAACTCACTGTATTTAAGAACCTTGAAGAAGATCTTCAAACCTTTGAACAACAGCAGGAGAAAAGTAGTAACGTCATCCAGACCGCAGTGAAGAAACAAGAGCAGAATACAACTCTATTGCACCGACTAAGAAACGATATCAAAGAATTAACAACAAAAAAACACTATATCGAAAAAATGGGACCACAGGCGAAATGCCCGACCTGCGAACGCGTATTAGGCGAACAGCAAAAAAAACTTCTTACCTCATATACAGAAGAACTCACAAAAAAAAATCATGAAGCACAGAAATTGACCGAGGATGGAAAAAAACTGGATACAGAATATGATCGACTCTCTCGGGAAAAACAAGCGTTGCAGAAGAAAAGCATGTACCTCCGCAGTCAAGTCGTTGAACGAGAAAAACTCCAGATCACCCTTCGCCACGCTACTGAAGAAATTTTGCGAGAAAAACGAGAGCTGGAAAACAAGAAAAAAGAAATCAAAGCAATCGGCGCCGTCGAGTTTGACGAAAAACAGTACAGACCGATACGAATTCGTGTCAGCGAAACCTATAGAGTCTATCAAGAGGCATTGTCGAAACTTGATAATATCAAAGAGAAACATCAAGAGATAACGGTAGAACAGAAAGAACAAGAAGGGAAAAAAAACCTGATCGGTCAGCAGATAAAAACCTTCGAAAAAAATATTGAAGAACAACAAAGACTTGTTAAAAAACTAGAAAGCGAACGAAACGACGCACAACGCCTCAGCATGTTGTCCGAGGTCATGGATTCCTACCGGACATACCTTATCTCTCAGATCCGACCAACCCTTTCATCACATGCATCAGAACTCTTTGATGAGCTCACCGACGGGAAATACTCACAAATCGAGCTGGATGAAGACTACAACCTCCTGGTGTACGACCGTGGGTTACCATACACGATTGAACGGTTCTCAGGCGGGGAAGAAGACCTGGCAAACCTCTGCATACGGCTTGCTATCTCAGAGATCATTACCGAACGTGCAGGCAGCGTCTTTCAATTCATTATCCTGGATGAAATCTTTGGTTCACAGGATCAGATACGAAAACAAAACATCATTAAAGCACTAAATAGTTTTTCCTCAAAATTCCGACAGATCTTCTTAATCACCCATGTCGAAGATATCAAACATTTCACTGAACATACGATAACAGTGTCAGAAGATGAAAGTGGAATTAGTACGATAAAAATAGAATAAAAAAAAGAAAAAAAATGATGGTTTTTTATTTTCTGAACCGGAGTTTTCGCCTTGGCTTCTCAGCTGGTTCTTGTCGCTCCTCAAGAGACGGTGGGATTTCAATCTCCTCATCAACCGTGGTTTCAGAGGGCGACACGGTGTTGCGGTGTTTCAGGTGTTCCACTGAGATAAACAGTTTTGTAAAGAGTTCATCATTGGAGTCAAACCAGTTCTGCCATTCTCGGAGTTCCTCTTTTACCATCTTGTTCTCCGATTCGGTCTCTTCGTATAAACGGAATAACTTCGTGAGTCGTTCTTTTTCTTTCTCGAACTCCGTAGAGACCTCTTCAAACTTCGTCTTGAAATCTGCGAACTGTTCAAATCCGCGCAGCTGCTCAACTTGCTTTTCCAGTGTTCTGATGATGTCGTCTTTTACCGTGAGGTCCCCGCGCATACGGTCCGTACTTGTTTCCAGTTGGGTTCTGATGGTATCGAACCTCATCACTTGCTGTCTCAGATCATCTAATTGCTGGATCGCCTGCTCTCGTTCCTCTAACCTCTGCGTTAGAGTTTGTATCCGTGCGGTTGCATCTCGTTCAAACTGCATGCGGACCTGCTCAGTATCCCGTAATCTCTCGTCCAGTTCTGCGACGTGTTTCTCCTGTGCAGACAATGATTCTTCCTGGTTTTTATAGGCATCCCAGAGCTTCACTAGTCGGTCTTTTTCTTTTTCAAGCTCCACACTGTACCGTCGGGCTCCCTCTACTGCTTCTTCCCGTCGTCGTTCAGCTTCAGAAAGGCGGTCTTCAAACGAGCGAATCATAGAATCCATTTTATTCAATCCGTCGAGACTCAGCATACTTTGAATCTTTGCAAGATCATCCATGCCTTTAGAAAACGAACTTTTAATAGAACCAAGTTCAGTTGATGCTTCCTGCAGTCGTTCCATAAATGAGTCTGTTGTTCCTTTCATGCTTATACCACCTACTTTTTCTTCAGTCATAAATCATGCCGTCCCATGAAATTAATTCTCCATCATGCGAATAATGTTGTGGCTATTTAAGGGTTATTATTTTATTGTGGTTCATGCGATACAAACATGAGCCGCTAAACTAATAAACTATAATTTGTATACTATTTAATGGAAATACCTATACGATTTGGAGATGGAATGGGATGGGAATACTCGAGAGATTCAGAGAAAGTAAGTTTTCAAAGATGATCAAAAAGGTTTTTGGCAAGAGCCACGCCAAGATTGGAATCTATGGCCCGCCGAATGTCGGAAAAACCACGCTTGCAAATCGAATTCTGCGGGATTGGACAGGGGACATCATGGGAAGTGTTTCTGAAGTTCCTCATGAGACACGACGGGCGAAATGGAAGAACAACATCAGGATTAATAACGGTGGATCATCATTGACGATGGATCTTGTGGACACACCAGGGATTGCCACAAAAATCGATTTTAAAGAATTCATGAACATGTACGGGATGGACAAGGATGCCTCGCGAATGCGAGCAAAAGAAGCAACCGAGGGAGTCATTGAAGCAATCCGCTGGTTAGACGACATCGATGGTGTCGTACTCGTCATGGATGCAACACAGGACCCGTTCACCCAGGTCAATGTCACCATCATTGGGAACCTAGAGGCACGGAATCTCCCCATTCTCATCGCAGCAAACAAAATCGATGCGGAGAACGCAAGCCCGGCCACTTTGAAGTCCGCGTTTCCACAACATCCGGTTATTCCTATCAGTGCGCTCACCGGATATAATACTGAGAATTTGTATACTATGATGGTAAAAGAGTTTGGGAAGAAACGACATAAGAAGAGGAGGTAAAAACTATGGCGAAAAAAGACGGCGGGATCGCGTTTAATCTGATCTCCCATCAGAAACTTGAGCATCTTTCCTCCTCAGATAAACTCAAGTATATTTTAAATGAAGTCAAAGAAGGAAGAATCCTTGTCTTAGAACACGGTCTGACTCCAACAGAACAGGCAAAACTCATTGAACATACGATGAAAGAAATCAACCATGATACATTCATAGGTATTGAGATCGGCGGATACGAAAATGAAAAAGTCGGGTTCTTCCAGCGGGTGTTCGGCGTGGCAAAAAAACCCCGAATGACCGTGATCGGACCAGCGCATCTCCTTAAGATGGTACACAAAGATAATGACATGATTGAGACCACGATCATTCCTGGGAAAGGAGCAAGTTAATGCCACATCAGTGTCTCAAATGTGGTCATGTCTTCGAAGAAGGATCCTCGCAGTTGTTGAAAGGATGCCCAGGGTGCGGGGGAAACAGGTTTTTTTTCACGAAACAACCATTAAATGAAACAGAACGAGACATCATGAGTAAGGGGATCGGTCAGGATCTCACTACTAGAATCATGGAGTTTGCTGTCGAAAAAAACAAGGGTACGCTGAAGGGTACCGAGACATGGATTACGCTGAAACCAAAAGACCTACGAAAGATGATCGAAGACCAGATCGAACAAGAAGAACCAGCAGCGGAAATCAACCTCGGTGAACCAATTAGTGATGATCAACGGAAAGCGATTATTGAAAAAATAAACGCTGAGGTAGATCACTCAGATACTCCAGAGACTATCGGGGTGGAACAACCAGGGAAGTACCATATCGACCTCAAAGGACTCCTGGAGAAAGAACCGATTGTGATCCAAAAAGATGGAACCTATACGATTCATCTGCCGTCTTTATTTAAAATGCGTAATGAAAAGAAAAAATAGTTCCTGGTTTCTCTAGGAAAACGTTTTCCATTACCTTTTTATTGAAGTCAAAGATACAGTTTTGGTGAATTCTATGAAATGGTACGATGACGTTGAATATATCAGAAAACAAGCGATGAAAAACAACGAGTTTTTCGCCAACTCTCTACCGATGATCGCCAGTGAAAATGTCCTCTCACCGTTATGCCGAGAAATGCTGATTACTGATTTTCATGGACGTTACGCGGAAGGCACCCCGGGAAACCGGTACTACGAAGGATGTAAGTTCTTCGACCTTGTCGAAGAAAAAACCATGGAGCTTGCAAAGAAACTGTTCCGATGTAGTTATGCTGATGTGCGACCAACCTCAGGAACCATCGCGAACCTGGCCGTGTTAAAAGCACTTATCAAACCTGGTGAGACTGCGACCGTTCTTGATACCGCGAATGGTGCTCATATCTCGTTTGGCAAATATGGTGCTGCAGGAGTCCGAGGTATTAACCTTATTTCATTCCCGTTTAGCAACGAGGAGATGAACATAGATGTTGATGGTGCGGTGAAACTCATTAAACAGGTCAAACCAAAACTCGCATTGTGTGGGCAATCGGTCTTCTTATTCCCGACTCCACTTAAACCCATTGCGGAGGCAGCACATGAAGTCGGGGCCTACGTGGTGTACGATGCAGCCCATGTGCTTGGTCTCATTGGTGGGAAAAAATTCCAAGACCCACTCAGAGAGGGAGCAGATGTGATGACTGGGAGCACCCATAAAACCCTGCCCGGCCCTCAAGGCGGGATGATTCTTTCAGATCACAAAGCAGACAACGAGGATGACAAAGCCTTCTTACGAAAACTGGGATTTGGGGTCTTCCCCGGTGTTACCTCATCCTACCACTTGCACCATGTTGCAGCAAAAGGAATTGCCTATGCTGAACATCTCGAGTTCGGGGAGGCGTACGCGGATCAAACCATCAAGAACGCGAAACACCTCGCAGAAGCGCTCCATGAACAAGGTTTCAAAGTCTTCGGAGAAAAACTCGGATTTACCAAATCACATCAAGTCCTGGTAGAAATCGGACCGGGAAAAGGCAAAGAAGCATCGAAAATCCTTGAGAAAGCAGGTATTGTCACCAACATGAACATGATCCCTGGCGACTCCGACCCACTCAACCCCTCAGGTCTCAGGCTTGGAACACCAGAGCTCACCCGCATCGGGATGAAAGAAAAAGAAATGGATGACGTCGCAGCATTCTATGCACGCGCGCTCCTGAAAAAAGAAAACCCCAAGAAAATCAAAGGCGACGTGAAAGAATACCGGAAAGACTTCCAAGAGCTTTGCTACTGTTTCAAAGAAGGATTCCGTGGATATGACTACCGTAAGTTGATCTAACATGCTGGTCGCACTCACCGGCACCCCAGGAACCGGAAAAAGCGCGGTTGCGACACTGCTCCAGAAACAAGGATATACCATTGTTCGATTGCACGAGCTTGCTATACAGAACAGATGCACTGACGGGATTGACAAGAAAAGAAACTCACAGCTCATTGACATGGACAAGTTACACAAATACATCAAGAAGAACTTCACCACAAACGACCTTGTTTTTTTCGAAGGACATGTTGCGCATCTTCTCAAAACAATGGAAAAAGTGATTATTCTCCGTTGCCATCCCAAAGAACTAAAAAAAAGGTTAATGAAAAAAAAATGGAACAATCAAAAAATACAGGAAAACATAGACGCAGAAACCATAGATGTGATTCTCTGCGAAGCAGTGGAACTACACCCCAAGAAGAATATTTTTGAGATTGATACAACCAAAAAAACCATCGAAGAGGTTGCCGCATCAATCTTGAAGATTGCGAAGAAGAACTTTCAACCGACAAAAACATATAGTATAGGACTGATTGATTGGTCAGAGGAAATCCTCGAAGGTTTTCCATCATAGGAGCAGATATGGTATTGGATAGAACACGAGGGAAAGTAGATCCATTCCTGACCATGATAGCGAAGCACTTCACGCATATTAATCCTGATATCCTCACGTGGTTTGCACTTCTTTTCTCTCTGATCGCGGGAGGTTTTTTTTATTTCTCAAATCCATCAAGTGAGTTACAGAACTTCTTTTTATTTTTTGCTGCCCTGTTTGTCTTACTCAACGGCCTGTTTGATGCAATCGACGGAAAGGTTGCAAAATTAACAAACAAGGCATCGGCACGGGGAGATTTCCTCGATCACGCACTTGATCGGTACGCGGACGTATTCATGGTTGGTGCACTTGCACTGAGCTCTTGGTGCCGACCTCCTATTGGATTGCTTGCAATCATCGGCATGTTACTGACCAGTTATATGGGGACACAAGCACAAGCAATCGGCTATAAACGTGATTACTCAGGCTTGTTAGGACGGGCGGATCGACTCGCACTGCTCATCGTATTCCCGATTATCCAACATATTGCGCTTCGCTCTTCGCTTCAATTGCCCTGGAACACAACCATTATCGAATGGGTGCTGATTTATTTTGCAGTTGTTGGAAACATCACCGCGATTCAACGCTTCCATATTACATTACGATGGTTTCGGAACGGGTTTAATAAGAAAAAATAAGGAGGTTTTTTTCTTTTTTCCGTAGTATATAAAACTCAATCATTTTTGTGGGAAGCTCTCACAATGCATGAATCTACAATTTCATGCGGTCTCTTTTTAATAAATAATAATGATAATTTTACCTCATATTTCATTTATGGTACATAATCTGTATAATTTATTTTCACATGATACGCTGTTCCAATTAGCCACGTATACATAGTATTACCATTTCCAATTTTTATTCCTGTAAATCCAATAACTCCCGTATCATTCCCAATGTGTGAGCCGCCTAACAATCCAATCAGATTACCATTCCAAGATTTAAAGCCATTTAGTCCAATAGTATTCACCCAACCATCTCTCTTAGGCCAGACTATACAAAATCGGATAGGACGCCATATGAAGAATTTTTTTAAATTATATAATTCATTTGCTAAACCGTTTAAAAAGCCGCCGCCAAACAATGTCCAGATTAGACAATCCACAAGCATAAAATTTGTTTGACTAAGGAATGAACAACACCAGTTTTCATTTTTAGTAAAATTTCTTTGTTTTCCTGTCAACAATTTCATTATGGTATTAAAGTATCTTTGATTGGAAAACTGTCCAGTTACTAGTTTCTGCACTTGTTCAACACCCATTCCCTTCGGCAACAACCCATACTTGTTCAACTCTACAACTGCTTCCTTGAAGATAGGAACTGCTTCCTCCCTTGTTGTAGTATCGTTTAATTGTGCCCTGAAATCAACCAGGTAATTCTGTAAATCCTGGTATTGCTGTTTAGTGAGTTTTACCGTAGTATTTCCAAATCCATTGATACCACACGCTTGGGTAGTCACTTCTACAAGGTCGTTGTCATTGGATGCTTTTACGACAGTGAAGTTGATGCTTGGTGCAATAGCAACACCGATGAATAAAAGAATAATAGAAACAACAAGTCCTTTCTTCACCCAAGTATCTTTCATTCTCCATCATACTCCGATATCATAGGGTTTTTTCGCCGGATGCCAATCGATATTTATCACATTATAAAATATGCTATCTTCGTTTAATTTCCCAAATATGATTTTTGGAAAAAATCTTGTTCGGTTCCAATAATTTTCATTCCATATAGTATTAAATCGACCATAAAAAAATGCTTGAATTTTGTTATTAATGAAATTATTACGATCAATTTTTGTATTAAATCCCCCTAGTAGAAGAAGGCCATAACCGACATTATCTTTAATAGTATTTTGACTTACAATTGTAGAATTGGTTTCTAATTCTATTCCATACCAGTTTCTTTGAATAGTATTTCTTAAAATAATTGTATTATTTGATGAATCCCATATATGGATTCCCCATGCATTTCCAATAAGAGTATTGTTCGTTATATTAGCATATGATGAAAAAATTAACAGAATTGCCTGGTATGTATTCTGGATTATTTCATTCCCGGTAATAATAGTATTATAGCACTGCCACCCGAGTTGAATTCCAAAGCCGTTGTGTTCGATATGATTCTTAGAAATAATATTGTTACGAGAAAACATCCCGTATATATCAATGCCGAAGTTGTAAATGCCTTCTATAGTATTTTCAGTAATCTGATTATTGGATGAACTATCGACTCCGATACCACAATCGCCACCGGAGATATGATTTTTGAAAATGAAATTATTGTTGGAATAATGTAAATCGATACCATTTAAATTATCAAGAATGATATTCTCTATAATTTGATTGTTATTTTCTCCGATTAATGTAATTGATTTATCTATTTCGACATGTTCGTAGTAAGTTCCATTGTATACATAGACCGTATCTCCATTGCTGGAATTATCAATTGCATCTTGTATTGTTGAATAATTTCCTGATCCGCTCCCACCAACATACAACCAATTTCCTCTTGATGCCGGTAGTGGTTTCTCAGTATCCTGTGCAACTGTTGAAATGATACAGGTTCCAATGAATAAGAGAATGATTCCAACCGCCAAACCTTTCCTTTTCATTGATTTTTCCTCTTTCATACTTTCTCTTTTTGCCTGATTCATAAGCAATGACAATCATTAGGGTTATGAAGGAGTAAAATCACAATAAAGAATTGTAGTATAATCCCAGTGGAATATCTTAGATATAATTTCAATTATAATATTCAAAGGAAGAAAAATTATAAACAAAATAATTATACCTACTATTATTATAGCAAGTCCTATAAGCTGTTTTAAACATTCAACTCTGTCAATAGTAAAACATCCCCAAATAGTAGGAGGTTCTTGAGATGGCGACAGAAGTCGTATATCAGCTTGTTTTCTTATTTTAGTGAATCCATTGTTTATTTCAAGTAATTGCATTTCATTCAAGGATGTTGTTTCTTTCAAACGCTGTTTTAATAGAACGAGAAATCTCTGAAAGGTTGCACCATCCATTTTTTTAATTGATTCGAAAATGTTTTTCAGTAATACATTTGTGTTATCTTTAATTGGGAATTGCAAGAGAGTATCTTTTCCCTTTCCAAGGTAATGAGACGTTAAGATGTTCTGTTGTTCATTGGTGGCTTTCTGTGTTCTTGTTCTAAATAAAGGAGAATCATTCACCGCAGTTGATTGAACTTGTTGATACCCTACAACATTGGTCAATGAACCAAGAACAAGAAGAACCACAGCACAGATACTTACTCCAATCAGAGAACTTTTTTGTATATGGTTTCCCCCTATGATTTTAATGATATTTTTTCATTCAATTTAAATCCAAATACCAAAAACAGTGAAAAAATTCTTTGCAAGGTCGTTGTTATTATAGTTACTTTCTTCGATTTTTCTCAAAGGATTCACCGTGCAACTGAATTTGAAAAAACCAAATTTAGGTAGAATCTCACAAGGTGCTAAATATAAATTTATGGATTTTCCTGGTGGAAGACCCCCAGGGATACCATGCGTGGATGTATCTGAATATACGGTAAAAAGAGCAGGAAAGATGCCTAACGGTTTTCGCTTCACGATTATTCGTACTTCGATTTCATCACCTGCGGGAGAATCACCAATATTTTTTATCTTACAATAACATTCTTCCGTATATATTTGAGTTCCTGGTTCTATGGTGATATTTTCGATAATCAAATCCGGTTTCCCCTCACTTGCATTAACAATCGGGAGACATGTTATCGACAAAAACAATAAAACGACTGTAACCCCCAATCCTTTCTTTATACGTGGATTTTCCATGACTTTTCCCCCATTGTATGATTTTATAACATTATTCTCCTTAATATAACTATCCTTTGGAACAGAAAGTTCAATTAAAAAGTGGGTATGGGATGTCGGGGAGGAAAGGGAAAAACAGAAAGGGGATCCTTATGAAGAATGATACCTTTCCTCCTTTTCTGAAAGGAAATAAGGGTACAGACCTTATTTCATATTTTTCTGTAAATCCAAGAAATTTTGGTATATCTTTTCCGTGGCAAATATGAGGGGGACACCTTTGAAAACGCAATCTTCACAAGCATATCCGCTTGCAAAATATGGTAGAGCTGAATTTCCTACGATCAAAGAATGAGTATTTTTACTCCCGCAGAGTGGGCACGCTATAATTTCCATAGTACTATCAATGCTATGCAATAGCATAGCACATATTTAAACTTTGTGTCATTTTAACAGTTCTATTTGCATCTTTCATGGCTTTTTCCAAAAACCGATCCCTACCAACAGATCTATTTTTTCTTGCCAAAAATTAAAGAAGAAAGGAACGTTATTCTTTTCAGAAAAAATGAACACGAAACAGAAGAATGCGATTCTCATATCGCTTGATGATTCAACTTCAGAGATTGTTCAACTGGCAGATACCCTAGGATATACTGTTCTGAAAGAGTTTATCCAACATAGAGAAAACCCGGATGTGAACTTTTATATTGGGTGCGGAAAAGTAGACGAAATTAAAGAGTACTTTGAGGATGCAGAAGAATCATTCGATCTCGTAATCGTAAATGGGGAACTCAAACCATCTCAATGGTTCGCCCTGGAAAAAAAGCTTGAGACCAAGGTCTATGACCGCGTCCGGCTCATTCTTGCTATCTTCGAAGAACACGCGGAACGACGGGAAGCTCTCCTCCAAGTAAAACTCGCGCAATTGCAATACGAGCGACCATATGTCCGAGAGCTGATTCACCGGGCAAAAGCAGGAGAACACCCTGGTTTCATGGCAGGAGGAGAGTACCAGGTTGATGACTACTATGAGATGATTAAACGACAAACAAAAAAAATCGGAGAAGATCTCCAAAAAATCAGAGAAAACAGAGAGCTACAGAGACAAACCAGATCAAAAAGCGGATTCTACTCTACCTCCCTTGCCGGGTACACCAACGCAGGGAAAAGCAGCCTGATGAACCTACTTTCAGGAGAAAAAGTGAAAGTGGAAGAACAACTATTTTCCACCTTGTCAACAACAACTCGAAGCATTACCGCAAAAAACAAAGAAAAAAAAATCCCAATCCTCCTCACCGACACCGTCGGTTTTATCGAGAACCTTCCCGCTTGCATCATCGATGCATTCCACTCCACACTTGAGGAAATTGAGTTTGCTGACGTCGTCATCTTGGTAGTGGACGGCAGTGAAGCAAAGGAAGTCGTTGAAAAAAAACTCCGCGTTTCGTTGAATGAATTACGAAATATCGGTGTGGGTGCGCCGATCATCATCGCGTTAAATAAAATCGATCTGATCGATAATGAATCCCTCAATACGCTCCGAGAGCATCTGGATCAAACCGGCATCATTGATGACCATGTCTTTGTTGATATTTCTGTGAAAGAAAACAAACACATCGAGGTGTTGCTCCAGACGATTTACGATTCGTTACCCCACATGGTGAAGATAACGTTTCAACTGCCCCTTGAGGAAAAATCGCACGCGTTTATCTCTCAACTGTATGAAAAAACCCAGGTCATAAAAATCACCTACAGCGAGGTTATCACCGTGGAAGTCGAATGTAATGAAAAAATAAAAGAAAAGCTGATCGCCACCTGTCGAGCGGTAAAAGGCGATATTCTGTAATAAAACAAAAATCTTATACGTAGTATTGTATTCCATACAAAAAGGGAGAACATCATTATGAACATAAAAAATCAGACGAATCTACAGCAATTGATAATCATGATAGGACTTATACTTTTTGGAACAATCGGACGGTATGTCCTTTTTGGAATGGGAGTACAGCCGTTTCCTAACTTTGAAGTCATAATGGTCGTGACGTTTCTGGCAGTGATGGTAATGCGATCGCCCCTGGCGTTAGTTGTCCCCCTTGTAAGCATGATCGGAAGTGATTTACTGATTGGAAACCCGATTTTTGTGGGAAATCAAATGAACAGAATCGTATTATTTACATACTCGGGGTTTGCCATCATTGCACTCATCAATCTATTTAACAAAGAACGACTATGGAGTGGACTAGGACAGCTGCGTCTCAAGACCGTTGGTCTTGCTGCCGGACTTGGTGTTGGATTTGTCTTACTGTATGATGTGTGGACAAACCTTGGTTGGTGGTACCTGATGTACCCCCATGATGCACCGTCTCTTGTCGCGGTGTTTACCGCGGGACTGCCGTTCATGGTCTACCATATGATCTCTGGCGTGGTCACGTTTGTCGCCATCGCAGTTCCTGTTCTGACGTATGTCGCACGAAAGAACAAAAATATCCAACCTTTCAAGATAAAGATGGTTCATAAGGTTCCCGCGGTGCTCCTCGTCCTCGGTCTTGTGGCGCTCTCATTCACGGGGACTGCAATGAAGGTTCCTGAAAAAAGTGAAATTTGGCTCGAGAAATCCGATCAAACCAGTGTACGAATCGAAATCTTCGGCGATGGATGGACCATCAGCGATAATCTTGTTGCCTATAAGGAAGACACTGCGTTTTCCTTGTTGGAGCGGTGCTCAGTGAAAAATGGATTTACTGTTACTTCGACCTACTACGCACAGTTTGATTCCACGTTAATCAATTCCATCAATAATGCAGCTGGTGGAACCGATGGAAAATACTGGCAATACTACGTGAATGGCCAGCTCCCAAACATTGGTGCTGACAAATGTTTAATCTCTAATGGCGATTCAGTTCGATGGAGTTTTGAGGTACCACCGAAATAATAGGAAAAAAGCACCTCTTTTTCTTTTTTTTAACAGGTTTTTTAATCGAGGGTTCTTATTCTATTTCGGATCATTGTGATCGCGATGATGACAAAAAGAAATGCGAGGAAAAACCCTGATATCACCCCAACGAATTCATACGAGAGAAGAAAATTATAGAATCCATGAAGAAAAATCGCGAGGATAAAATACGGTAAAACTCCAAATAAGGACGAATGTTTCATCACTGTTTTTCCATATCCATATCCCGTCAATGCGGTTGCGGAGGCGTGAAGAAAACAACCGCCAAAACTTCGTACTGCCATTAAAACCAAAAATACAACAATTCCTTCAGATAAAAAACTATATCCATACAGAAGATTTTCTGTCGCGGAAAAACCCAATCCTGCAACAGCTCCGTAGATCAAACCATCTTCTAATTCATCGAGATTATTTCTTACGGATTTAAGGTGTAACGCAAGAGGTTTGGTGAACTCTTCAATAACCGGTGCGATGACAACCGTTGCAAGAAACGGAGCCATTTCAGCATGAGACAATGAATACGTAAACGGTAATTCCAAAATGATTTCTAAGATAAAAGATGCGACGACAGCGATCGTTGCGCCCCAGAGGAAACACAGAAAAATTGGTTTCCATTGTTCACGATGGCATCGTTCCGTGTTTCGTATCCAAAGTGTATACAACAGGGGTGGAAGAAACGAAAGAAAGATGAGAAGTCCCCAGGTAAAGACTGTCGTCATTACAAAAATAAAACACACGAATGTTTATTATGTTTTTTAGAGTTTATAGTAATATTCACCATTCTGTTTTTGCTGCCGGTCCATGTACGAATCAGGTTTGTTGACCCGAGGTCGTTTGGTCTCCTCATCCCGTCGGAAGGTGATATCAACGTTTTTCAAAAACCGATTCATCCCCTCATGCAAACTATACGGTCCCTGTGCACGTCCGCGTTTCCCTGGCATGCCATCAAACACTATCAAGGCATCGCTCACCATATCGATGAAATACACGTCATGGTCGACCACCATTGCGGATTTCCCTGATTTTTCAATGACCCGACGTAACATCCGTGAGACAATCATCCGCTGTTGGCTATCAAGGTACGCAGATGGTTCATCGATGAGGTAGATATCCGCTTCTTTAATGATAGAGGCCGCGATCGCGACCCGTTGGAGTTCCCCACCAGAGAGCGTGTCCAGCGTATGGTCCTGAAGGTACTTCAAATGAAGTGCATCGCGTACCTCTGTTTGGTAGAACGATGACGTAAAGAGCTGTGGTGCGTATGTCTCAAAATATTCTTGCACAGTTCCTTCAAAATCAGGAGTGATATACTGCGGTTTATAACTGATTTTCAGATCGTATTCTATTGTTCCTTTTGTGGGGGGAATCACCCCAGCAAGCATCTTCACAAATGTTGTTTTTCCGATCGCATTCGGACCAACGATTCCCACAATTTCTCCTGAACGGATAATACCTCTTTCTATCTCAAGTGTGAAATCTTCGAACTCTTTCGTAAGATCATTATAAGAGACAAGGATTCGTAACCCTTGTTGTTGCTTTGGCGGATTGGCAAAAAACTCGATTTTCTCCCCAAAGCGAATGTTCTCTTCTTTCAGATAGCCTGATAGATAGGTGTTAATGGAATGCCGTACAGCACGAGGGAAGGTAACGACACCGTAGGCGCCTTCTGTCCCGTACATGATATGGACGTTTTCACACAGGAAATCTAAGACCGCAAGATCGTGTTCAACCACGATGACTTTTTTTTCTTTGGAGAGTTCCCGGATGATACGGGCGACTTTCAATCGTTGATAGATATCAAGATACGAGGTTGGCTCATCAAAAAAGTACAAATCAACATCTTTTATGAGGGCAGCAGCGATCGAAACAAGTTGGAGTTCTCCTCCAGAGATCGTTCCTTTTTCAATCTCTTTATCCAGCAGATTGCCAATCCCAAGTTTCGTGACAACAGCGTCAAATTTGTTTGTGGTATCCGCACTCTTGAGTAAGTCCCTAATTTTCCCTTTGACTATCTTTGGGAGTTGGTCGACGTATTGCGGCTTCAGTACGCAGGTCAGGTTCTTTTCTGAGAGTGCTTTGAAATGTTCATGTAGTTCAGTGCCTGCGTAGTGTTCCAGCACGGCGTCCCAAGACGGCTTCTTTTTTCTATATTCCCCAAGGTTTGGGATGATTTGCCCTGCAAGGATTTTGATTGCTATTGTTTTTCCTATCCCGTTCTGTCCGAGGATACCGGCGCAGCTGCCTTTTTTTGGGATGGGGAGTCGATAGAGCCGGAACCCGTTTTTCCCGAATTGATGTACAAGCTCTCCTTTGAGTTCTTCTGCTAGTCCAATAATTTTGATTGCCTCGAACGGGCATTTATTGATGCAGATGCCACAGCCGACACAGAGTTCTTCGGAGATGACTGGTTTTCCTTCATCCCCCATAACAACGGTTTCATCGCCAGCGCGTACTCTGGGGCAGAATTTGATACATTCCTGTGCGCATCGCTTTGATTTACATCGGTCTTTCAGTACTATGGCGATTCTCATATGGACGAACACCGAGAAGATGCAGGTTCTTAAAAGGTTTTTTGGTACTTAAACTTATTAAATGGGAATTTTTATAAAGAAATAAGAAAGACGAGGATCTGTAGCAACATGGAAGCTATGGCATCACTCGTTTATTTTCCTCTTGTTTAACACCAGGACCATGTTTTTGTTTCATCGTCCGAACGAATGACGCGATGGTCCTCGAAACTGCTGATGGCCCTGTGGCTCAAACCGTCGCATAAACGGAACCTTTCGAAAATCAGGGATATCTGCGCGTTCTATTCTGAGTTCTTCGTTACTTTGCACCCGCCTGAAGTTGTCATGGTCGCGCTCGGTAAGAAGGGTGATTGCTGCGCCATATGCTCCGGCACGTGCGGTTCTCCCTATCCGATGAACATATTCGGTCGGTGTCTTCGGTACGTCGTAGTTGTAGATGTGAGTGACGTTTTTGATATCAAGACCCCGGGCAGCTACATCTGTTGCTACCAGTACCTTGGTTTTTTGTGTTTTCAACGCGTCCAGTGAGCTCGCCCGTTTTTGTTGTCTCATTCCCCCGTGGATTGCGGAGGCGCGGATTCCTTGACGTGCAAGGTTCTTTGAGACAGCATCGGATTCTCTGCGTGTCCCACAGAACACAATGGATAACCCATCGGTATTGCTGTTCAGTAAATGAACGAGAAGAGAGAACTTCTGGTTCTGCTGAAAAATATCATAATAGATCTGTTTCAATTTACTGTGATCGACATACGACTGGGTCTTTATAATCACTGGATTTTTCAGATGTTTTCTCGCGAGACGATGAACATCCTCTGATATCGTGGCGCTGAACATTAGTAATTGTCGTTGCTGAGGTATCTGGCGAATGATTTCTTCGACATCGTCGACAAATCCCATCTCAAACATTTTATCGGTTTCATCCAGCACAAGGATTTTAATGTTGCTTAAGTCAATGGTTCTCCTGCGGAGGTGATCAAGCATCCTGCCGGGGGTTCCGATAACGATCTCAGATGTACGGATGTCGTGTATCTGTGGTCCAATGCTGACACCACCGTACACGCTCGTGGTCCGTATCCCCAGGGTTTTTCCAAAATCCCGAAAGACATCAGTGACCTGCACGCACAGTTCTCTTGTAGGAGTAAGAACAAGCGCCTGCAGTCCTCGTCTAGGAATAATTTTGTCGAGGATAGGAAGACAGAACGCGAGTGTTTTTCCTGAACCTGTCTCTGCTTGGCCAACGACATCTTTTCCCAAGACGATTTCCGGTATGCATTTTTCCTGAATAAGCGTCAGTTCCTTGAAATCTTGTTCTTGCAGTTTTGCTAGGAGTTTTGTTTGTATGATAAGTTGTTCACATTTCATTGTTTTCACCTTTCTACTAAATCATGTTATTGTTTTGAGTCTCTTTTAATAACTAATCGTTTACTCTTTGTTTCAAATTTTTTTGAAAAAAAGTGTTTTCAGATCGGTTGTTTCTTGTGAGAATCTTACGCCTTCTTTACGTTTTTTGCTTGTGGTCCTCGATCTGATGTTTCAACTTCAAATTCCACTGCATCACCCTCATTAAGTGATGCTTCCATTGGGAGAGCGGTCCGATGAACGAAGACTTCTTTACCATCGTCACACTGGATGAATCCGTATCCCTTTCTTGCATTATACCATTTTACATTTCCTTTCATGTTATTCACGTTTTCCTTAGATTATATCTAGATTTTTACAAAAGAACAAAAACAAAAAGATTTCGAACATTCGAATTTACGAAATTGTGAAACTCTTATTTCTATTCCTTTTGATGCGATATAACCTTCCCACCTTTATATAGTTTTTTATGGGGAAGGTCGTAGGTTTCTGTTACATTACTTGGAATAAAAAATTTACATCACGATACGAATATCCAGTTTTTGTGCGAGTTCTTTGTATCGATTTCGAATCGTCACTTCAGTGACCCCTGCGATCTCTGCAACCTCACGTTGTGTTCTGCGTTCACCACAAAGAACTGACGAGATGTACAAGGAAGCGGCAGCAAGTCCTGTGGGGCCCCGTCCGCTTGTAAGCTCCTGATTTGCTGCATGTCCCAGTATTTCCAATGTTTTTGCTTGAACGTTGTTGCTGAGTTTTAACTCACTGCAGAACCGTGAGATATAATCTTTTGGTGCGGTCGGCATTAATTTTAATTCGAGTTCACGGGAGACATATCGATAGTTTCTGCCAATTTCTTTTCGAGGCATCTGTGCGATCGTACTTATTTCGTCCAGTGTCCGTGGTACATGGCATTGTCGGCAGGCTGCATATAATGAGGCGGCTGTTACCCCTTGGATGCTTCGTCCTCGTACTAAATTTTTTAACGCTGCTTTTCGATAGATCACTGCTGCGGTTTCTCGTACGGTTCTTGGAAGACCCATGCCTGACGCAAGTCTGTCGATTCCTGAAAGAGCAAGTGCTAGATTCCGTTCGGTTGCATCGCTGATGCGAACGCGTCGTTGCCATTTTCGTAGTCGATATAATTGTGCCCGATTTTTTGTTGGAATGGATTTCCCGTACGCATCTCTGTTGGTCCACCCTATGGTCGTACTCAGTCCTTTGTCATGGATGGTATATGTCATGGGGGATCCTGTTCGAGACCGTTTCTCCCGTTGTTCGTTATCGAATGCACGCCATTCCGGGCCATGGTCAATGATATCTTCATCAACAACGAGTCCACAACCAGAACAGACTAATTCTGCTCGAGAATAATCCTTACTCAGATGTCCACTCCCACATTCAGGACAGCTGAGAATTTCTTCTATTTGTTGCTTATTTTTTTTCGCCAAATCAATTCAACCCCCACATCTCTTTTTCCAGAATTTTATTATTCAATAGTTCCTTTTATAGATTTTTACCGTTTCAGCCTTTAGCAGTAAGACTAGTACAAAAGAACAAAAATAAAAAATCTCAAACGTTCGGGTCAACGAAAATGTGAAACTCTTATCTCCATTCCTTTTATATAGAGATATGGGTCTCTGGCCTTTATATTGTTTTGCACTGAGTTTCTGGGTGTAGGTTGAAAGAATCTATGCAAAATCAAAAAAAGACAATTTATTAAGCAATTAGAAGACGGAAGAAACAAATAGAAAAGTGACTGCTCCCCGCGATAAATCGCGGGGCTTCACGCCCCCGGTAGTCCTGGAGTTGGATAATCATCAAGAGAGGATTGTTGCAGTCGTTGATTTCTGATGTACTCCAACACAGTTTCAGTGTCTGCGTCGCCAACACTGCGGTAAAATTTCCCAGGACTCCAGAAGTTACCCCGTGAGTACCGATAGCGAAACATCGGTTGCCGTCTGAACAGTTCGTAGGAGGATGCTCCTTTCAGAAGATGTAATGCTTGGGAGACGCTCATGGTTGGTGGGATTTGTACAACCGTATGAATGTGATCAGGCATCACACTCAACTCGATCATTCCTATGTTATGTCTTGCGGCGACTTCATGTAAAATGTCCTCGCAAAGCTTTTTATTTCCCTTTCCCCTAAACATGTTGTATCTGTACTTGGGGCACCATTCAAGGTGGTAGAGATTCTGGCCTATGCTATGGCTTCCGCTAACTAAGTCCATTATTTTTTGCTCCTGGACAGGTTTTCATGACACCCGCCGCCAGGCGGGCGCGCCTGTCCAAGAGTAAAAATCACTTTTCAAGACATAGAGTTTTCTTAGACAAAAGAACGCGCGATTCATCCCGCAAACTAAAGTTTGGGGATTTCTCGCTTATGAAGTGTTAATAAATGATTTTGTGTTGTAAGATTTTAATAAAAAAAGTATATATATTTATAAATACCAAGTATTTTACTCTATACTAACAGTCTTGATTATATGAAAAATAAAATACCAGGTATTTTAATTTGTACGGCGATAATCGCCTCTACTGTTTTTGCGACGGTACCAACAAATATAAATGCGGATAGAACACACGGTATAGTTGAAGTAGATAATAGACTGTTACGAGAGCCCCTAAACAAATGTGTACTTAAGTGTGACGGAAATGACAGTATCGTATCGCAGAAATCACAATTGAGTTTTGCAGCGTTTACTGATACTCATATTGGTGCTAAATATCAATATCCTCTGTACGGCATGGCTGATTATCTAGACCGACTCGGGGAGGATTTGGTTGATGCTACTAACCTCCTTGATTTTGCTGTACACCTTGGAGACATAGTTAACCACAATACCGGGCATGTGAATGGCATAGGTTTACCCTGGTACGTGAACCAATACAAGAATAATTTGAAAGCATATCTTCTCTCAACTATCAATCTACCATTTCATTGTGTGATAGGTAACCACGACGTAAATGATTATGAAATGAACAGTGATGATCCGCATAATCTTACCAAATCATTGATCGACGAACTCAGCATGAACAATCCTGTATATGCGATGATGCGTGATGGTATCCTTTTCCTCACTGTTCCAGAGTTAGGATACGTTCAATGGACACACCCAGTTGAATATGAATGGATTGAATATATGACGAGTTTGTACCCAATTACAACCACCATTATCTTCTGTCATCAAGCTATCGAGGATACCACAATGGAAGATACTTCTGAACCATACCGTGGGAAGCAGGATATGGACTGGTGGGCTAACTTATTCAAGAATAACCCGCAGATTAAAATGTGGATACATGGTCATAACCATTATCTGGATTTGTATGTTAATAATAAGAGCACCGGAAAAACATACCCCGTCCGACAATTTGGACATGAAATGGCGTTTTCCGCTCCTTACTCACAAATGGATTGGGGTAATTATCATGAGGAAGACAGAATAGTCATTTACAACATTACCTCCACAGGCATTACTACTGCTACTTGGGAGAATAATGGCGTTGGTGGCCATTGGGTCCCAGAATATATTCATTCATGGAATGTTCCTACTACCTATGATCCAAATGCTGAGGATTGGTATTCCTTTCCTATGTTCCTTCAGGATAACGAAACGCAATTAACAGATATGAAACTGTTATCACCGGACATTACCCTGCAGCTTATCGGCACTGTACCCATGGAACTTTTCTATGATGCACGAATGGAATCACCGAGCAGCAACGATAAGTTAAAAGAGATTATCCTTGGATTCGGTAATGACCGATCAGGTAATGTCAAGTGGACGGATCCTGGTATGCGAGTCCATGGGCCTACTAGTATTACCTTCCCAGAGAAATATCCTCATCAGGGCTTACAGGAAGACGGGAGGAGTGGACAGCCGTATCGTAGTTTTCCAATGGGAACCATTTGTGCCGCTGTTCCTGGTCAAACATACAATTTTACTATGACAGCTCGGTGCTTCTCTGGCAGTGGGAGACTAAACATGAGCGTACGTTGTAGTGACTGGGGTACAAAGTCACAGTATAGCGTACTTTCTGGTAGTGACAGTCAAGTGTTCTCTCATACGTTTGGATCTAGTTATGAAACAATTTATGGCATATATACGGTTCCTAGCAACGAGAATGCGTGGTTTTTGCAGGGAATATTAGAGTTCCTTGATCCAACTGATTATGATGTATCATTGTTTAGCGTGAAACGAGAACGCGATAGTGATACGACTGATAATTTCCATTTGTGTCTGAGTGGTAAATGGTATAATGTTTCAGGAACTCTTATTGAAAATGAAATGGTGAACTTCTCTGTTAATCCACAGGCTCTTTGCGATGCTGATGGAGTTATGAATTTCACTGCGTGTATTGATGGAAATCGGTACGGCATGGTGAACCTTGTCTATCGCGAACCGCTCCTGATGGGTATGAACGCACGTTTCCGAGTGAATAGTTTTACTGATGGTGTTTTTAACGTGAGTCTTACCAAGACGATTTCAAGAAATTCAGCAGTGAATAGTATCATCTGGAATTCAGCGATTTTTCAGAAGTTCCCACGTATTACTGAGTTAATAGCTCGATTTTTGATAAAAGGTTTTACTGGCGATATTTTTTATTTTATTTTTAATACGCTGATTCCACGGAATTATGCAACTTTTAAGATGTTTCCGTTCAGCACTGACTCTATGTATAATCAAGTAGATCTTAAGGCCGATGACGGTTCTGGTGTGAAGCACATAAGTAATAACGGAAATCTGTGGTTTTCCTGTAATTGTCCGAATAGTGAGGAGCGTTATATTGAGGTTACGCTACCAATCAGATAGACAATTTCACGAAAAAAACTCTCTTTTTTTGCTTAACTAAATTTATTTTGTTCTTGTAAAATAATGCTGGGTGTAGGCCGTAAGCCGCTTTATCACTCCTGTAAAACAAGAATTTTTGAGATTTATAAAGACATAAGTTCAGATGAAAAATGAGCTATTTATTGTATTCTTCAAAAAATTCCTCTTTACTGATTTTTACCTGCCTAAGAATACCAAGTAATGTCCCCGTTTCTAATTCATCATGTAGGGGAATAACACATCCGATTTTTCCTTGTTTTGTTTCTTTAATGAGCATCACATAGCTACCTTTTTGTCGAACTTTATAAAAGCCAAATTTCGCTAGAATTTTTATGAGTTCATGCTCGGATAGCCTTGGAAGCTTTACCATACGAAGTGACCTCAAAAAATGAAACAAACGGTTTCGATGTTTTTTTCATGGGTAACTCTTCTAAATACAGTTCTGTTGCTTCCTTCAAATTATTTATTGCTTCTTCGATCGTTTTCCCTTGAGATACCGTACCGACTTCAGGACATTCAGCGACATAATATTTTTTTTCCTTATGAACGACGGCACTAAAGATATTATTCATAATAATACAATAGACTTTGGCGATATTTAATTTTTCTTATCTGTTTTCTTAGTTATAATTGAAAAATTTAAGGTGCTGGGTGTAGGCCGTAAGCTTCTTTACAACAGGAGAAAAACAAAAATTTTTATGAAAATTGAAGACAGAAGAAACAAAAAATTTATACTTTATTCATTCATTTGTATAATTGTTTTATGCCTTATTAGTAAAAAAAATGATTGTTTTTGCTGCCCTAACGGTAAAAATATATAAACCTATAATGCATACTCTTTTCTAATGTCATATATAGAAATAAAAAAAGTTAGCGGTATTGAATATATTTCGTTTGTAAAAAAATTTTCTTTTATGGGGAAAAATTTTAGAATTAAAGAGCATATTGGAAAAAATATTTCTACTGTAACCGTCAAAGATTATCTTAAAAAAAATTTTAATTCGATATCAATAAAAGAGTTCGATATCAGAAAAACATTTTTAGATAAAATAGATATAGTGTATAATAGAAATCTTTTAAACTACATAGAACTAAAATCTATTGAGTTCAACAATCTCTTTGAAATAAAAGATATTAAGGATGTTATTTTTGTTGAATTTGCAAAAGAATTCATTTTTAATTCTAATAACATCGAAGGTTCAAAAATTCCTGCCAAAGAAGTAAAAAAAATTATTGAAACAGGGAATTCTAGATATAAAAATAGAAATGAAATTAGAGAAGTATATAATTCAATTGAAGCGATGAAATATCTACAAAGTGGTTTTAAATTTAATTTACCTTCAATTAAAAGATTGTATTATATTCTTACCAAAGATTTGACAATGTCTGGAGGAGGTCACTATCCTCGAGGATTTAAAACAGTAGAAAATGTAGTAAATAATCAACCTACTATTTCCCCAGAGCAAGTAGAAAATGAAATAGTTAATCTTCTTCAGTATTATAAAGATAATAAAAAAACAATGTATCCACTTCAATTAGCTTATGACTTCCATCTCAGATATGAAAATATTCATCCTTTTTTAGACGCTAATGGGAGAACCGGTCGATTGATTATGAATAAAATTCTCATGGATCGTGGGTACTTTCCGATGATCATTTATGCAAAAAATAGTAGGGCTTATTATAATGCGATAGCCAAAGGTTTACAAAGAAGAACAAAAAAGACTTATTATCAACTAATGTTAGAACAAGCAAAGAAGACGTATGATGATTATTTCAAGATGATGAAAAATTATTAAAATATTAGTGCTGGGTGTAGGCCGTAAACCTCTTTATCACTCCTATAAAACAAGAATTTTTAAGATGTATAAAGACATAAATTCAGCTGAAAAATGAGCTATTTATTGTATTCTTCAAAAAATTCCTCTTTACTGATTTTTATCTGCCTAAGAATGCCAAGTAATGTCCCCGTTTCTAATTCATCATGCAGGGGAATAACACATCCGATTTTTCCTTGTTTTGTTTCTTTAATGAGCATTACATGGCTACCTTTTTGTCGAACCTTATAAAAGCCAAATTTCGCTAGAATTTTTATGAGTTCATACCCGGATAGCCTTGGAAGCTTTACCATACGAGGTGACCTCAAAAAATGAAACAAACGGTTTCGATGTTTTTTTCATGGGAAACTCTTCTAAATACAGTTCTGTTGCTTCCTTCAAATTATTTATTGCTTCTTCGATCGTTTTCCCTTGAGATACCGTACCGACTTCAGGACATTCAGCGACATAATATTTTTTTTCCTTATGAACGACGGCACTAAAGATATTATTCATAATAATACAATAGACTTTGGCGATATTTAATCTTTCTTATCAGTTATCTTAGTTAAATTGAAAAATTTAAGGTGCTGGGTGTAGGACGTAACCTTTATCCGTGACATGGCCCCAAAGTTCGTCTATAAGACGAGTTCCAAAGAACGTCCTTGATGGTGAAGGAAGAAACGGGATGAGGTTATAAGGCCCCTCTTCCTTTTTTTCTTTCTATCAATCGCTAATGAGCATAGAGGTATGGAAGTGACTGAAAAGACAAATAACTTAACAAAACATTACTGAGAAAGGCAAAAATGCGAGACAAACGATTTATTGCAGAACATCGGGGCGGACCTCTAAAAAAGGAACAGCACTATCAGTTAATTACATGGGCTTGCGACTGTTCGGAGAATGTATTGCATCTCTTCGGTGAAAAAATAGATGAGCGACTAAAAAATGCACTAAATGTGGCTAAAGAGTGGAAACAAGGAAATGCTTCAGTTGGTGACGCAAGAAAAGCTTCATTAGGTGCAATTGCGGTAGCAAACGAATCTTCAAACCTGACTGCAATTGCAGTGGCTCGTTCTGTTGGACACGCTGTTGCAACTGCTCATATGGCTGACCATTCATTAGGAACAACGTTGTATGCTTTGAAAGCCGTGAAAAATGCAGGTAAATCAATAGATGCAGAAAGAAAATGGCAAGATGAACAATTGCCATTAGAAATTAAAGAGCTTGTCCTCACTGCAAGGAAAAGCAGAAAGATTTAAAAAGATAATAAAACCGATGGACAAAAAGGAATGGAGGCCCGGTCCAATCTTTTCAGAAGTGGAAGACTGGATTTGTGCTGGGTGTAGGCCGTAAGCCTCTTTCTGTTTTAACGGTATTCGTCTAATGCGCCCTACCTACGAGCAGTCTGAATAACTGATCCCGATGTTTGGGCTTGCTCCAGGAGCAGATTGGCCGTTTCACCAAATCCCAAGGAGACCTCATCACCGAGTGAATCATCGCATAATCCAAGGGCTGTGTCGTTTCTGTTCCTCTGCTAAGACTCTCGCCTTAGTCGCTTGCACGACGTCCTGATTCAGAGTGAGAGAGGACTTTCCTCAGCAACCAAAAGGTCACCGTCAACCGTCCACCTACGCCCAGCAGAACAGCAAGTATTCACCAACGGTTATAAACTTTGTCTTCCTCCCTCGCTGCTTTGTGTAATAATTCTCACCTTGGATAAATAAGCACGTTCCATAGGATAGACCTTAGCCAT
>JADBLO010000057.1 GCA_014894395.1 Thermoplasmata archaeon | reverse complement strand
ATATAATATTATATAAAACATCGTATATAAATTATACTATTAAATTATTTCTCAGAATTTCTTCATTATACCTGAAAAAAATTCATCGAGAAAAACACAAAAAATAGATAAGTAATTCCTTTGAATTAAAAGTAAATACTTATAAGAAACCCTAAGACGACTAAAAATATACCAAGAAGATAAATGAGAAGTGATTTTGTCGAGGTCTGCCTCCAGCTTGGAATACTATAGTGAAGAACAAAATTGGTCCCAATAAGCACTATGCCTGCAATAGAAGTGACCGGTACTATTGTTATGGTCAGCTTTGATACCTCATGGATAAGTGGTGTTAGGAGTCCTAAAAAGACGGTAGAACCCAGAAAGATGAGGATTGCTTCCTCCTTTTTTCGATACTTTCCCCTGGCTACAAACCCATGTGCATTAATCGTATAAAGAGAACTAGAAATGAAGGTGATAAAGATACCGGTTAACACCAGTGCACTTTCTTCAAAGAGCAGATCTGCCATAAAAATCGGTATCAACAACGTGTTTTTAAGGTTGATGAACTTTTGCAATGAAAAACAAGAAAGAGAAGCATTCGGATAATCTAGAGGTTTCTCTCTTCAAACTCATCAGCGATTGTCTCTTCTTCCTCTACACTTTCTTCATCTTCATGTCTTGGTTGTATGAAATATTCTGTTCTACAATTCGGGCATTCTATCATCGATTCTGATGATTTTCGTATCCATCGATGTCCACAGAATGGGCAATTTTCTTTCTTCATGCCAACCCCGTACGCAAAGAATATTCTCCTAGGAGTTTAAAAATTTATCTGAAGATGGAAGAGGAGGTATTTATTGGTTTTGTGGTACGAATAGCAGCAACCCGCATAAGAATCCCTCAGCATGTTTAGTTATTTTTCCCGCGTTTTTTGGTATTGCAGTAACCGAGATGCTCATAGGTCCGAATCCCAGACGTGGGATTCTCTCATATACAACCACTCCAGGTTCTAATGATTCTATCGTACCTTGCATGGATGTGTTGATTACTCCAAAGATCCCACCTTTAAGGATGATGTTCCATTTGACATCTGTCGTTGCTGCGTTCCAAACATTTCTGAACCCGACCGAAACACCGAACAGCCCGCCGTTGATCTCTATTTTGGTTTTCGCCGGATAATTGACGTAGCAAGCTGCATATCCAACCTTACAAACACCGTATTCAATGCGCATGTACCCGTCTTCGCCCCACCAGGCGCCCCAGGAGTTTCTCAGGAACCAGACGCCATTTGCCCCTTGGCTGTCATCCCAGCCGACGAGAGCAATTGCATGATTGATCTGTGCCTGTGGGTCATTTTCGTTAAAGACTCCTCCTGTGTATGCTCCGAACGCTTCGGTGACTGCGCAGCCTACGGAGACAGGACCATACGTCATAATCGCTTGTTTAATAGCTTCGGTTGGGGCAACACCTTGGGAGAATCCGACATAATGCCACGAATCCATGATGTACGGATGATAATACGGTCCATTGCAGGGGGCATCCACTGCAACATAGGGGAATTCTTCTTCCAGTACAGCACCGGTTCCATTAAACCGATCCATCTTCCATTGATGGTAATCATGAGCCCACCAACCGCCGTTACAACCCCATCCGTTCTGGTTGCAACTGACAAGCCATTGTTCCGAGAGATCAACTTCCTTATGATCTTTTATGAGAATGTTACATTCGAGAGGCGCGACGGTTCCAAATGCCCAGCAGCTCCCGCATCCATCTTGATCTTTCACTGGGGTGCACCCTCCGAGTTCACGCCAGTCAAAATGAGAAGGTAATTCACGTGTTGGAATGCACGGGTCAAATGACGCACCGACCCACCAGTCTTCTGGTTCAACAAGACCGCAGAGTTGCGACAACGGGCGATCCGTGGCAGGGTTTTTCCCTACCGTAAACGTCCATCCTTCCTTCAGCCCTTGTTCTTGCAACGCAGTAATATCAGCATCAGAAATCCATGGTTGTACGGATTGTTGAACTGCACTAGCATCATCGGGGAGCGTACAGCCACAATCACTGAACCCAACCGGCATACCGACCAATAAAAGACACAGTCCAAACACAATGAACGATTTCTTCATATGATGAATCCCCTAAATATCACTTTAAACGGTTCTATAAGGACCTTCCTTAATAAATCTATGGTTTTTCTGAATGGCAGATACAAACAAATCGTTCTGTGATTTTTATGACAGTAAAACCTCTAGGCGTAGAGATAAAAGAAAACAGTGTACGTTTCTTGATTTTATTGCATTAAAAAAAAACGCTTTATAAACACGTGCATCTTGAATATTTTTATACTACTGTTTCGTTTACATCTATGGAAGGAACATACGAGGCGATGGGTAAATGAGCGATGATCAACTTCAGCAGATCACAGGAGAACTTGCGAAAACAACAAAACAACTCCAAGATACGCAACAATATGTTAAAGAAATTCAAATACAACACAGCATAGACGCTCTGATTCTCGCTGGCCTTGTCGTCATTGTCTTCCAAACATTTTCCTACAGCCTCTACGGAACCATCCTCACCGACCTAGATGCAATCCTGTATATGTTCTCCCTGCTCATCGGTCCCTCCGCATTCTTTTTACTCTTGCTCCATCTCTATGAACTCTATGGGGTCGTGAAACGAGGCGAAAAATCAATCCCACTCACACTCGACCTCATGTATTTCATTTACCTAATTATCGCACTTACCACCATGATTGGATTAAATTCTTATTACCAACGACACGACATTTCTCAGAAATTTTTAACAAGTGGATGGAGTCTTGCAGTCGCACTGCTTTGTATGGAAGTACTGATTGCGTTGCTCCTCGCTAAATACATTGTCACGGTATTTATCACCAAAAAACTTCCTCATTTCTTTGAGCACCCACCAAAAGAACGACGAACAAAACCACTTCCCGTTCAACGGCATGTGATCAAACCAAAACAGATATATTATTTCAGAGGAAAACCTGATGTGACTCTTTGGCAAAACGAAGAAAGTTTTGTACGATACAAACGATAGCTGGTACAGTTTAGGAATAAAAAAAAATAAAACATGCAACTCACAAGCTTTTCCATCATTTTTTTGCGTGGAGTTGCGGCAACAATATTGATTTTTTATAGATTGTTGATTAAGGTTGCAATTTGCTTTCTTTTATCTTCCTCATCAGGAAGCGTGATGGATGACTTCCATTTCTTCGTTCCATCAGAAAGATAGAACCCGCGAGAAATCGCGACGAATTCTTTGGAGATTGATTCACCGACTGCTTTCTTCCGTGCAACTTCGATGAAATTATTTTTCCCAAATTTTACTTCCTCTGCTTTCAGTGTCTCAAATTCAACCATTGTCTACCTCTTTGCAAGGAAGAAAAGGTTAGTGGAATTTAAACTTTTTCAATTTTACAGATGCTTGAAGAGAAATTAGAAAATAAAAGAAGGAGAACCTGATCCTCTCGTTAGAACGCTGAGCGAAATAGGGATCGCTCTAACATAATCCTTTCACAAGGATATGTGGTTGGGTACTCTGTATAAATTTGTTGTTCTCCCCCATTTTTTTCTCGTGAATTATTTTTTCTTTTGTTTCCAGATGCTGTTTATACAAAGGAGCCGTATAATCTTTCATTCTTTGCTCATACGCAAAGACTTTCGCAATGCTTTCGATTTCTTCTAACGCGTTTTCGTCAGTAACCGCCCCCACAATTTTTATCTCCACAATCTACACCTTCTCATAGCTAGATTTTTACTAGCATGTACATATGTGTCAGTCCATGAATATAAATGTTTTGAAATAATCAAAGATTCGAGCAGAACACAAAAATCCATGATTGCTGCACTACTCAGATAAAGGGATAAATAGTAAAAGTCATTAGTTTTTGGACAAATTAATAAATTAGGATTCAATTACATCC
>JADBLO010000072.1 GCA_014894395.1 Thermoplasmata archaeon | reverse complement strand
TTTTGACAACAAATGACCTTTCAAGCAATCTTACTTTATTTCTCGGACAGACTCTAGTACACAATTTTTAATATTCTGTTATATTTTTTTGTTTATATTTACCATTAACATTTACCCGATGCATTTGCTCAGATTTTCTTCTCTTTTCCTCCTGTTTTCTTTTTCTTTCCTCATCTTCCCTTTGTAATTTAATTAATCTTTTAATAATCCATTCATTTAGGAGCTTTCCTTTTGGGAGTTTTTTAGCAGCAACATACCATATTTTTTTAGGATCGAGCTCCTCGTTTTTAACATTTTCAGAACCCATTTTTTTAAGATTATAATTGAATCTGACGATTTTCTCGCAAGCATCTTTTATAATGACTTTATTAATACTTAATGTAGAATTTTTGTTATAGGGTGGATACCAATAAATAAACATGTTATAAATATCTTCTTCAGATATTTTTAATTCGTCTGTATTTGATTTGCATACAATATAGTAGATGATTTTCATAACTTCTTGAATTACATATGCATCAGGTGGTGTATCACTAGTAAAAATTACTTTTATCCGTATTGGGCAGGCTACAAATTGAGGTATATCAATTTTATCTTTTGAAATATCATGCAATCTTTTATGAAAAATTTTTCCATATTCATTTCTTATGCGAATAACTTGAATTCCTTTTCGATCTTTTTGTTCTGTAAAACTCCAAACTGCAAAATTTTTACTTTTTAGAAAAGTGTAGGTTTTTGTATCATCCTTAATTAAATCGCCGATACAATTTTTCACTTTTCGACATACATCAGAATGACAAAGTAATATCAAATCATGAAAAGTAACTGTATCGTGAATTAAATGTGGAAAGATCTTTTTCCAACCAATTAAAGGAGACGAATATTTATTAAGTTCACTAATTTCATCAGTCATGTATTGAAAATTTTCCGATATAGACCATTTAATCTCAGTAAGTAACCCTTTATCACCATTATCGTATGTTGAAATAATATCTGGTTTAACTTCCTTATTAACTGAATAAACAGTAGTTTCTAATTTTCTACCTAAAGCGGTACCATTCGCATCTAAAATATCATTATTTTGATCAAAAAAAATTAGCAAGGCTTGCATAACTTGAACGGAATCTTCGTAATTTTTAAGATTTGTCTGTAATTCTTCGAAAAGAGTTTTATCATTTATTTTCCCAGTTTCCATCTCTGCCATAGTAACTCCACTTAATCGGTTCTTGGAATGATCTGGCTATATGTTCACCGGTTTTTAACAAACTTGCTCCTGAAGTGTCCAGAACTGGAGTTAAAAATATTGATTTCCCAATAGCTGTAATATTAAAAGTAGAACCATCCACAATGTCGATAGCATGAACAAGAAGCATGGGATTGCCTTCATGAATTACCGAAAGGGAAAGGTTATCTATCTTTTGTATATCTTTAGATAATTGTTTCAATGAATTGGGGGTCAATTCTTCTTCATAATGAAGTTCGATAGGTTGCGATATAATTTCATTGTGAACATTCTTAATTAAATCTGAACAAAAATCTAATTTTTTCATACCAGACTCCAAAATATAATTAGCTATTATTTTATTAAAATAGGAAAAATCACCATTATAAAACGAACAAAACCCCTCCCGAGATATCAATCCATTAAACACAACCCTATCTTTTTGTTTTAACATTAGTTTGATTTTATCTATAAGAAAGGACCTTTCAATTTTTTCTTTCATTTGCTTCATTGTTACATTTTTGAAAATACTCTCTGTTTGTTCTCCTGGTTTTTTAGCAGTCATATAATAAATATCAGCAATAAATTCATCATTGTTCCTTTCTTTTTCAATAATCCAATTCATTAGACAATACATATCATCAGAGGACTGATATGAAGGAGATACTTTAGGATAAAGTCTTTTAATCAATCCTTCAAGAGGTGATGTATTGTAATTATCGATAACCACTATCCATCCTTTTTCATTCGTAAAAATATAGGCATAATCACTAAACGTAGAATCGCCCCACGTTCGTGAGTAATTTAACAGAAATAAATTATTTTGAATTTCTTTGATTTCTGCATTAAATTTTAAATCGAATTTGTGCACATCTTCAAAAATAGTAACTTTCTCTTTTGATGTTAGAAGAAAAATATTAATTGGATATGCTTTAACATAATTAGAACCATAATTATAGACGATATCCATTCTTTTATTAAAGTCCTCCAAACTTTCCAACTTTTCAAAGATTCCCATTGAAACATCCCGTATCATTTTCTTTTTAATCTTTATAATTCAATAACTCTGTAAATTGAATCTCGTTAAAAAAGTATCGTAGGAATTTTTCAATATTTTTAATAGTTCCGTATTAAAATTAATAATTTTTTAAAAAAATCCTTAAGTAATGTTTATTTTTGTATATATTTTTATATGTCTTTATATGGGAGAAAATTCCAATTATAATATTGCTAAGCGACAGAACAATAGATTTACTGCTCGTATTGTTTCCAATCTCTAATCATAAATTGTAATTTTCGCCTAATTTTTCTCCATAAAAACGATAACATCTCATCATAGGTCATTGATACGTGTATTTCTTTTTTTTGGGGAGGTGAATAATTGCCCCCGTTTACATATATATTTAGATTCATAAAAAGATATATTTTTTTGTTTAAGTATAAAAAACTTACCCTCATTTTAACCGGGAATCCCGGTAAAATACGAATCTTTATAAACTCAGAGGCGCTTTTTCTCTTATGAAACTCCATTTCCCGAATAGTGCATTTCTCGGCAACATCGATTCCTTTCTCCGATCAATAGAAACACAGGACGATCAAACTCTGGAAGTAACATTCAATAAACACTGGATGTCCTTGCATCCCGTTGTTCTCTGCATGGCGTATTCGTTAGCCATCCAAGCAAAACAACAACACGGAAAAATCCATTCCGAACCCTTAGAAGCAGTGAGTAAACACTACCTTGAGCGAATGGGATTACTGCAGGCTCTCAGCATGGAAACAGGACACATCCAAGCTCATGAATCATCCGGACGTTTTATCCCTCTCACCCAAATATATGATTCTGATCAACTTGGAAATTTCATCACGGAAATGATTCCATTGCTGCATACACCACCGAATCAGGCGGACCCAATAAAATACGTTGTCAGCGAACTCGTTCGAAATGTTTTTGAGCATGCAGATTCACCCATCGGTGGCATCGTCTGTGCTCAATTCTTCAAGAAAAGTAACCGAGTATCGATTGGCGTGGTTGACCGTGGCAATGGGATACTCAAATCAATCCAACGTTCACATCTCGTGGACACTGATACAGAAGCGATACGGCTCGCCCTGACACCAGGAGTCACCGGACTTACAAGCAACGTTGGAGGGGCAGAGTTAAACGCTGGAGCAGGCCTCTTTTTCATCAAATCCATTGCGAAAATCAACAGAGATTTCTTTCTCTTGTACAGTGGTTCAACAATGTATAAACTGTTAAAGACTCCACAAACTAAACCAGCGAAATTGTTTTCCAGTCCCCTCGATGATAAACATTCTTTCGTTGAACAGTTACCTTACTGGAAAGGCACCGTCGTTGGTATCGATTTGTCATTGGAACGCACCCAGAGTTTTGATTCGCTGTTAGACCTTATTCGCGGTGTCTATAGGCTCGATATTAAAGAGAAAGGAAAGGAGAAATTCAAACAGGCGAGATTCATATGAAACATGCAATCAAGGTGTTCCCACGGACAGGAAAATTTGCGGAAAATAAAGACGCAGCCAGGGAAATACGTCTCAACGATATCCTACCCGCTCTCGAAGAAGGAAAAGAAGTGATCCTCGATTTTCAAGGTGTTGATTCTACTACACAATCCTTTATCCACGCCCTCATCAGCGATGTTATTCGAAACAAAGGAATTCAAATCTTAGATCACATTTTTTTCAAGAATTGTAATACTGTAGTTCAAAAAATAATTAAAATTGTGGTGGACTATATGCAAGATGTCACCTAATCATTGCTCTCTAAAATACTCAGATACATAACAGCAATTTTTACGGAGTATATCCTGAATAATTGCTCTGACAAATTAATAACTCCTTTCTAAAATGTTCTTTAAGATGATTATTACGTATAAATACGGTACGTAAAAATACGTAATTATATTGGATTGGTGGCGGCGTTAAAAATTATTCGCTGTAAATCCTTATCAAAACACCGGATTATACCTGGAAAATCCAATTACGTATTTATGATGAGACTACAATTTTTCTTCGAGAAAAATACCCCGAAACTCACATCATGGGTCATTGATTGTTTAATAATTTCTCCGGTTCGATAGGCTCCTTTGTTGTTCTCTATGAATATCTTATTATTTGGTCCGATAAACCAAATAAACATTAAATTATTTGGTCTGTCAAACCAAATATTTATAAACACATAAAGCGTTTATACTACGACATGAACAAAGAACTCCTCAAACAAATACTCCTGGAACAACACCCTCCCACACGCAATCCTCAGGACATCCCAAGAGAACTACGAACCACCATACACAAATATAAAGAAACGCCGTTCATCCTTATTCTTTCAGGAATCAGACGATGCGGAAAATCAACGCTCCTCCACCAAATCAGATCAGAAGACCACCCAGACAGTTACTACATCAATTTTGATGATGAACGATTCGTGAATTTTACCGTCGAAGATTTTCAAACACTCTATGAATGCTTACTCGAACTCTTCGGAGAAAAAAACACCTTCTTCTTCGATGAAATTCAAAACATCAAAATCTGGGAACGTTTTGTCCGCAGACTCCATGACAACAAAAAGAAAGTGTATGTGAGTGGATCAAACGCAAGCATGCTCAGTAGAGAACTTGGAACACATCTCACTGGAAGGAACATTCCTGTCTCGCTCTATCCTTTTTCATTCAAAGAATTCCTCCTGTTTAAAAAACAATCATACGATTCATTGAACGTTCTTACAACAGAACAGAAAAGCAAATTGAAACGATACTTCAACGAATATCTAAAAAATGGCGGGTTCCCAGAGTACCTTCAAACAGGAAAGGACGAATACCTAAAAACAGTCTATGAAAACATCCTCTATCGAGATATCATCACCCGTTATCATCTTCCCCGGGAAAAACCAATCAAGGAAGTAGTCTATTATGCGGTGAGCAATATTGGAAAGGAAATCAGTTTCAATAGTTTACGAAAATTGACGGGACTTACCAGTGCAACAACCATTCGTGAATATTTCGATTATCTTGAGAACAGCTACCTTGCGTTCCTTGTATCAAAGTATAATCCTTCACTAAAAAAACAGATCTACTCGAATAAAAAAATTTATTTTATTGATACAGGAATAGCACGAGTCCTCGGATTCCGGACAAGCGATGACATCGGCAGAATGCTTGAAAACATTGTATTTCTTCATTTAAAAAAACAAAATAAAGAAATCTACTTTCACAAAGAAAAATATGAATGTGACTTTGTTATCCGAGAGGGATCACGTATCGCTGAAGCAATTCAGGTAACATACGAGATAAATGATAATAATAAAGAAAGAGAAGTGAACGGACTGGTTGAAGCACTGGATACCTATAAATTGAACAAAGGAATAGTTCTCACCTTTGACACAGAAAAAGAAATTATTGAACAAAAGAAAAAAATTATCTTCAAACCTGTATGGAAATGGCTGTTAGAATAATTTTAGGTCATTGATTCTTCTTGAAAATGCCTCTTTTTCAAAGATATGATTATTGTCAAGACTCTCCCCAATTCTCACTCTACTTAGTGGATCTCCTAGCTTTACAAAATACATATATTGTTCACTATGAATGAACAAAATTGCCAGTTTTTGTTCACTGTCAATGAGAACAACAGATGACGAGAAACTTAAGGAACACTCGCAGCAACGCACGAGTTTCAACAAAAAAATGGCCTCATCTTCACACTCGACCAAGAAGAAGAAATTACCAGGGAAAATAAAAAAATAATTGTCAAACCTGTATGGAAATGGCTGTTAGAATAATTATAGATTATTAAAGATAACAGTTTAGTTACTCAGTTTTGATCGACATGGATGCTCTAATCAAGAATCTGTAATTTTTACTGGTAAATTTGTGTTCAAATCTCCTAATATTACCGACAATTTCTATTTTCTCTATAAAACGTATATGTTTCACTAAAAAGTGAAATTTTCACTAAAAACCGAAAAATTCATTCTGGCATCCCATCCTATTTATTGAAAAAGTGAATGGATAATTTAATAGTGTCGCACAGATTATTGATTAATCAAAAACATTAATGTGACATTGTCAAGATAGTTACTTACTTATATTCATCCCAACTCTTTATCTTTAGATCTGAAAGAGTTACCTGCGAGATAGATTCAACGAATCGTTTCGCCAACTGTAAATTCGTAATGAGCGGAACGTTGAAATCCACTGCTTTGCGTCGGATAAGATAGTCATTGTCTAGTTCCTCTTTTTCGATATTTTTCGGAATATTGATGACGAGATCGATCTTCCCCTTAGCAATATAGGTAAGTGTGTTTGGTTCCTTCCTTTCTAATGGCCAGTGGAGCACCTCGACAGGGATTCCGTTTGCTACCATGAAATCCGCGGTTCCCTTTGTCGCATAGAAGGTAAATCCTAAGGTTTTCAATATCCAGGTACTTTTAATGAAATCCGTTTTGCTTTCAATTGGGCCTGTTGAAAGAAGAATCGTTTTTTTCGGCAGTTTGAACTCAATAGACAACAAGCTTTTCAAGAATGCTTCATTGAAATCATCACCAAGACAGGCGACTTCCCCAGTTGACGCCATCTCCACACCAAGGATTGGGTCAGATCCTTTCAACCGCATAAATGAGAACTGGGATGCTTTCACTCCCACGTAATCTAAATCAAACGCGGACCGATCGATAGGTGGGACACGTTTCCCCATGATAATTTTTGTGGCAAGATCAATAAAATTGATCTTAAAGACTTTCGAGACAAACGGGAAACTCCGCGATGCACGAAGATTGCATTCAATGACCTTCACTTCATTGTCCTTGGCGATAAACTGAATATTGAACGGCCCGGTGATTTTCAATGATGCTGCGACGTTTTTCGCGATGATTTTTACCCGACGCATGGTCTCAATATAGGTTCGCTGTGGGGGGAGCACGATTGTCGCATCACCGGAATGTACGCCAGCGTTTTCCACATGTTCGGAGATCGCGTAACAATAGAGTTTTCCATGATCTGCAACCGCGTCTATTTCAATTTCTTTCGCACCAGTAATGAATTTACTGATGACGACTGGATATTTTTTGCTGACCTCAGATGCTTTCTTAAGGTATTCCCGAAGTTCCATGTTGCTCAAGGCGATACTCATCGCCGCTCCACTGAGCACATAACTTGGTCGTACCAACACCGGGTAACCAACCTTATTCGCGAAGTCCTCCGCGGTTTCTAAACTGGTTAGCTCCTTCCACGCTGGTTGATCCACCCCCAGGGTATCTAATAACGCGGAGAACTTATGACGATCCTCTGCAATATCGATGTCTTGAGGTGAGGTGCCAAGAATAGGGACACCAACTTCATGCAAGGAAAGTGCAAGGTTGTTAGGAATCTGCCCACCCATGGAGACGATCATTCCTAGCGGTGTCTCCTTTTCATAGATATCCAAAACTCGTTCAAAGGTGAGTTCTTCAAAATATAATTTATCGCAAATATCATAATCAGTACTCACAGTCTCCGGGTTGCAGTTGATCATAATGGTTTGATATTTCAGTTTCCGTAATGTTGTAACAGAGTTCACGCAGCACCAGTCAAATTCTACAGACGAACCTATCCGGTACGCACCACCACCGAGCACGACAACCTGATGTTTTTGTTTAAAGTCAATGTCATCGGTACTCCCATTATACGTCATATAAAGATAGTTGGTTTGTGCGGGGTACTCTGCGGCTAAGGTGTCAATTTGTTTTACGGATGGGATGATTTTGAGTTTTTTTCGTCGTTTCCGCACTTCAGGTTCGCTACTCTTCGTCAACAGTGCTATCTGGTGATCTGAAAATCCTTTTTGTTTCGCTTCTTTCAAGAACGCATGTGGTACCTCAGCCAGAGTATATCGTTTCATTTTTGTTTCGATTTCAACAATGTTTCGAATCTTATACAAAAACCAGGGTGTGACTTTTGAGAACTTAGCGATATCTTCTATAGAGTACCCTTTTTTAAGCGCTTCAACTATCGCAAAGATTCGTTTATCGGTCGGTTTTCGCAGCTCTGTTTCTAAATCGGAAAATTCAAGTGAGTTGCAGACCAGACCGTTCATCCCGCAGTCAAGCATCCGGATTGCTTTCTGCAGCGCTTCTTCAAAGCTTCGTCCAACTGCCATAACCTCGCCGACTGATTTCATCTCGGATCCAAGTCGAACACTAACTCGTTTGAATTTATGCAAGTCCCATCGTGGGAATTTCACAACCACGTAATCAAGCGCTGGTTCAAAACACGCGGATGTCTCCCCAGTAATTATATTTTGAACCTGAGTTAAGCTGTATCCTAGACTGAGTTTCGCTGCAATGAAAGCTAGGGGATACCCGGTTGCTTTGGACGCAAGTGCAGAACTGCGACTCAATCGGGCGTTTACCTCAATGACACGGTAATCCTCAGATTGTGGATCTAATGCGAACTGGATGTTGCACTCACCGACAATACCGAGATGTCGAATGACTCTAATGGAAATGGAACGTAATTTAAAGGCTTCCGATGCAGACAATGTTTGAACCGGTGCGGTAACAATACTTTCACCAGTATGAATCCCCATCGGATCCACATTTTCCATAGAACAGACCACGACGCAATTATCGTACTGGTCTCGCACCACCTCGTATTCAAGCTCTTTCCACCCACCAAGGTACTCCTCAATGAGGATTTGATTGGAATAAGAAAACGCTTTTTTCGTCAGCTCCACTATTTGTTTCCTATTATGAGCGACACCAGATCCAAGACCTCCAAGAGCATACGCAATCCGGCACATGACTGGATAGCCGATTTCCTCTGCAAACGCTACCGCGTCATTTACGTTTTTCACTGCCTTACTCACGGGGACCTTGAGGCCGATTTCCTTGATTTTTTTCACAAACAATTCGCGATCTTCTGTATCCTGAATCGCCTGAATTGGGGTGCCAAGAACTTCGACTTTATACTTCTTTAATACACCTTTTTCAGCTAGCTCCAAACCGACGTTTAACCCAGTCTGTCCCCCGAAACCAAGGAGAATACCATCAGGCCGTTCTTTTGTAATAACTTTTTCGACAAATGATGCATTCACTGGCAAGAAATAGACTTTATCCGCGAGATAATCAGAAGTTTGGATTGTCGCGATATTCGGATTAATCAAAATAGTTTTAATGCATTCTTCTTTTAATGCTTTAATTGCTTGACTACCGGAGTAATCAAATTCACCTGCCTGGCCTATTCGTATCGCACCCGAACCAAGGAGAAGTATCTTTTTCCATTTTGGTTTTTTATGGTTAATCATTTCATCGCTCTCGTGAATAAATCAAACAAGAATTCGGTATCATCAGGACCAGGGGATGCTTCCGGGTGGAACTGCGCTCCAAAGAACGGTTTTGAGAGATGTTTTATGCCTTCGTTCGTCTGATCATTCCCGTTGGTGAACCATTCTCGCCAATCCTGGGATAAGGTATCTGCATCCACTGCATACCCATGATTCTGCGAGGTGATGTAGCAGCGGTTCGTCCCACATTCCATGCATGGTTGATTCTGACTCCTGTGGCCATATTTCAGTTTGTATGTGTTCGCACCAGCAGCGAGTGCAAGTATCTGAGACCCAAGACAAATACCAAGGATTGGTATGTTTTTTGATAACATCGTTTTGACATGTTCAATGATTTCGTTGCATTTCTTTGGATCACCAGGACCATTTGACAATACAATTCCATCAACGTCTTCAGTGGTGAAATCATAATCCCACGGAACTCGAACGACCGAAAAGTCCCGCTTCAAGAACGCTCGAATGATACTATTTTTCATCCCACAATCAACCAGCAGAACCTTCAGTTTTCCCTTCTTGTACACTATGGGCTTTTGAATACTCACTTCTGCCACCAAGTTTTGTTTGTTCGGATCGCGGAGCGAGATACGTTCATCATCATGGATTATTTTTCCAAGCATGGTCCCTTTCTTTCGTAGCTTCTTGGTTAACTCTCGCGTATCAACATTATAAATCCCTGGTATGTTTTGTTCCTGCATCCACACGGATAACGATTTCTTTGCGTTCCAATGAGAATATTCATGAGAATAATCTGTAACAATCAACCCTGCAACTTGAATTTTTTCAGACTCAAAAAATTTCAATAAATTGTCTTCTCGTTCATTACCAGGAACTCCATAGTTGCCGATGAGTGGATATGTCAATACTAAAATCTGTCCGCGGTATGAAGGATCAGTGAGACTCTCTGGGTACCCAACCATTCCAGTGTTAAATACAACCTCACCGGTCGTAGGTGCATGAGAACCAAAGGAAAACCCGGAGAATTTAGATCCATCTTCAAGAATAAGTTTAGCCTCTTGCATTGATTTCATACTCCAAATTTTCTCTTATTATTATACTCGATTTTGTCAATCAAGAATATAATGTCATTGTAAATAATTTTCAATCATGACCTCTCAATGCCGTGTTGACACGATAAGTCCCTGTCCTATGTTGAAGATTCGATGCTTTGTTTTAATTCTTTTGGTGGTGTTGTGAATTTAATGTTCTACACGGTTCTTGTTTCTAAGAGGTTCCAGCAAAAGTTCCATCAATTCACAAATAAAATCCAAAATCAGATACGCAATGCATTAAACGAATTACAAGAAGATCCTTATACGTCTCGTCCGAAATGCGATGTTAAAGAACTCAAAGATAGGCACCCGAAGAAACATCGTCTGAGGATTGGTGATTACCGAGTTATTTATTTTGTTGAAAAAAATAATGTAAAGAGTATTGATCTCATAAAAAGAGAATTGGGTATGGGCGATTAGAATAATTTTTTACTAAATTGTTATATTTTGTATCTAATCAAAATAGGTGATGATAGTAATATCAAACTCTCATCAGAATTCTTTCTAACAGGAGAAGTTTATCATAGGTTAATGACTACTGTAATTTAGAAATTAGTTCTTCAAGAACCCGGTGACAATTTTTTACGGTCTTTTCAAACACTCGGTCATCGATTGAATACACGCCTTTCAACGAATCTTTTAGATTTCGATCATTCACAACGGAGGCTAGTTCATGGATGTGTGCAAGAAGGATATTTCGTGGTCCATCCTTTAGATGTTTCAGTATTGCAGTAACATCTGGCGTTTCATAACAAAGCATTATGATGTCTCGTTTATCAGAATCTCTGATTGAATGAATTTTAAGTGCTATCAGCATTTCTTTCTTCGCAAGTCTAATCCGTGCTCTATTTGATGGATCCCACCCGCTCACTTCTCGCATCTCAGAATTTCCAAAAATATACGAAAACGGATAGGAATACCCGGTTTGTCTTGATTGAACTGCATTAATTAAGAGATCGATACTAACAAGGCCTTTTTCATGTCGTTCAAAGGCACCAAAGTATGTTAAATCAAGTTTTTCTTTACTGAGTATATAACCAGCATCTGCTATTAATCGATGAAAAGAGGATTTCTCGTCCCCTGGGATAACAATATCTAAATCGACAGAAAAACGAGGAAAACCGAAAGAAGAGACAGCATATCCGCCAATAATCACATAGAAATCATCTTTATCAAGGAGATGAAGAAAATCAAAACATGTTTTTTCTCGTTCTGAAAAATCCTTTCTCATGATGCGCCCTGCCTGTGATCAGAAAACAATCCTAAATTGAATTGTTTATCTAAATACTCTAAAGCAGGCCTGTATAATAAAACATTACCTTGACAAAATTGTATCGTTTCTTTCAAAGGAATGATTGGATCACCATCCTTCATTTCATAAGGTATAGTGTCCGTAGGATGTACTACATAGGTGACGCCGAATAATGTTTTTTGTTCACCAGCAATAACGTACTCAGCATCATGGCGTTTAAAAAAGTCAATCCAATATGGCATATCCTTCATGAAAACTTTTATATGGATGGGTTTAAATCCTTTGGTAAAATCTGTCCAGTAATATCCATCCGTCCAAATGGTAACCGCCGTGCTTTCGCAGAAAGCATATATTTTCTCTGCTTGTTGTACTATTCCGTCTTTGTTCACATTATCTTGAACAATTTGTCGTACAAATTCTTCAGGTTTAATCATTTGATATTTTCCATGTTGTACGCGTTTCATAAAATCCAATTTGATTAAATCATGAATTGTTTTGGTTGGTTGTGGGCTGGGAAACATCATGCGGAAATCATTGGTGGTAAACTGGGTTGTACCAAAGGTATTGTATAACCATCCATACATTTTCGTATATCTATTCATAATTACTATTATGGTAATTATTAGTATAAATAATTTTCGGGTATTTTATGTACAACGAAAGAAATGAAGTTTTACTAAAATTAAACTAAAGGTCAATAATAGTCATACTAAAATTGACTTTAACATCAAGAAAAGTAAATGTTAATAACTCATTTTATACATGGGTCCTCCAATAACTCTAATCAGAAATCATTCCAACAGGAGAATAACATCACAGTCCAGTGATTATTCCAAAATACTATCCTTTATACTCCAAGAATATCTTTAAAATAAATAGAGATGAAGCGTTTTACGAGTTTCCATTTGTAATCATGGATTCTCACCTGATTATTTACCATATACAGAAGCATATCAACAATTTGTGTATCCTTGGATAAAAGTTTGATATATTTTTCGTCACCATGCTTCAATATCCGTTTCAAGATATATGCACAGAGAGTGATTTCTTCCCCGAAATCATCTTTCCAAAGCCGTTGGTATTTCGATAAGAAGACTGCACTCGTGTCGTCTGCTTCTAAAGCCTCTGTGCAAACCTCTGCAGCGAACTTCCCTGAGGACATCGCATAATGAATACCATCCCCCGTAAGCGGATTCATGAGCCCTGCTGCATCACCACAGAGAACAACTCGATCCGCAAAGGTTTTTTCTAAAGGATGGAGAGGGAGAACTCCTCCCTGAATCGTTCCTCCCTTTATGGTGGGAGGTATCATTTTTTTTTCCTTGAGAACCAACAGATAGTTGTTATACGCTTCCTTTAAATGTGGCCTTTTTGTTGGGTGAGAAACCAACGGTTGAATTTCACCGATACCGATATTTACGCTGTCTTTTTTAGGAAACACCCACCCAATGCCGTCTATACCCATGAATTTTAAGTAGAACTGAAAAAGTCTTTTCTCGCTAAAATACTGATCGAGCAGATTGCTCGCAAGAGGATACTCCTGGAAGAGGCACCTGCCAATACGCGGGTAATGCTGGCCTAAACCAGAGTTTTTCGCAACAGTACTCCAGATGCCGTCGGCACCTATAACCAGTTGGGATTCAATAGATTCCCCATCATTCAAACTGATTTTTACTACGTCTTTCCTTCTTTGAATATCTACCGCGGCTGTTCCGTCTCTAAATGTCGTTCCACTCTGTATTGCACGTTTCACCAGCCCCTGATCAAAATTCTTTCTGAGAACAAACGCAGCGATCGGCTTCTCCTTCTGCAATTGTACCTTATACATTAGAGATGACGAAGTGATGCTCCCGCCAAAAGAATACGAATCTATCAAATCGTCTGAGATATACGGAAATCGTTTAAGCGTTCTAACTGATAACACACCACCACAGGGTTTATCCCTTGGATACATGCGTTTATCGATGAGAAGAGTTTTTACACCTTTTTCAGCGAGGAATTTCGCGGCAGTTGCACCAGCAGGACCGGCGCCAACGACTACAACATCATATGTCATGATTCAACCAAACCCTTCCAAAATAAGGGCATACTAGGTAAGGATTACATACACGAAATAGACATCAAGAAAAATCCACATCAGAAAAATACAAGCAGTAGCACGAAACACGCCCGTCATCATGGTTACCGGATCAATGAGATATTTTCGCAGACTCCACACCCCAATACCAAATGGTATCAACGAAAAAACAGCAATCGCTAAAAAATTGGCACCACCTTCAAAGACATGAAACATACTAAACACCACGTAGCAAAGAGCCGCGAGACCAAGAAATACGGCGCCGATAATAAAACAAAAACGCTCACCCTTCAGAACCACCAATGTAATCTTATGGCCCTCGCGATCCACGTTCCTATCAGGGATCTCTAAATAGAAACTCACCGCAAACCCAAACAATAATAAGGGAAGAGAAAACAACACAAACGAACCATCAATCGTTCCTTTCACCACGAAATACCCGGCCCCCGCGAGAAGGTAGCTCGCTCCAAACATGGTGACTATTTCACCAAATCCTCGGTACACGAGCTTCAAGGGCGGTGCGGTATAACTCCATCCGACGAAATTCGCGACAATCACAAATGCGAAGAATGTCCAAGAATACGAAAACACCAAGGTAAACGCCAAACCGAGCAGAATCGACAGACAGTAGAGAAACACGAAGACATTTCGTATCGTCGTACGTAACTCAGGGTGCTGTACAAGAATGCTGCTTCCCCCTGAAAAAGCCGTTTGCGTTGCAAACTTATCAATAGAAACATCATAATAATTATTCGTATACCCCGTAGCAAGAACACTGGTAAACACGATAGCGTACCCCAACACAAACTTGTACACGTCAAACGGAGACCCGATCACTAGAGCAAAGAGTACGCCAAGGATGTACACTAGCATCGCGGCGTGAGCAAGCGTACGACCAAGTTTCATAATATTCGTCAATTTATGGAAATCCATATCGTTTCCATCCTGTATATAATAAACATATTAGAATATCAAACGATTTATATAAATTACGGGTACGTGTCTAACTAAGATGTAAGGACCATGCGTATTTTTTTTGTCATAGCGGAAACAACAGTAATTTTTCTTTTTTTTTCTACTTTGCCGTTTTTTCTGAAGCTGTGTTCGATATAATAGTAGGTGTTACCATTGATGTTCTTTTTCTTTAGTGAGACCATACTAAGGTATTACCCCTACAAATTAATAAACTTATATATTTTTTGTAATATGTAGGGGTAAGTTCACGAGTTTGAAAGATCTAAAAAGGAGATTTATAATTATAATCGTGTAATCATGATTATTCAATAATTTCTCCTGTTTGATAGATAATATTGTTGTGATAGGAATACCTACCAGACAAAAAGAAAAAAATGGAGATTTTGATGAGTTATTCTAGAGTCCTAACAGTTGTCTTAGTATCGGGAACGCATGCGGAAATCGTTCCAAGAATTGTAGGAATGGGTGAAACGAAAAACTTGTAGGCATGCTTACTTCAAGAGTCGCCCAGGCACTTTCCGCATGGAACACATCCTTGGCTTTTACCATGATAGTATAGGTCCCTTTTTTTGTAAAAGTATGGCTTAGGGTGACATTCTCATCAGAAGGATATGGACCAACCCAACCACTGTTCGTTGTATCCCCCCAATCAACATAATACAAGACATCATCAGACTCTGGGTCCATGGCACGGACTGTGTAATTATACGATACCCCTACTTTGCCTTGAGATGGCCCATCAATCGAAGGAACAGTAGGGGCGGTATCGAAAATAGTCACCAATGTCTGCACTCGATACCCAGACAGGCCGCCGCTCGAACATTGTACAACGACGCCACCAGAACCAGTTTCTCTACCAGAGGGAGTATCATCGCTCATGGTTGGTGCGACAATTGTTTTCGAATAATGTCCACTGGAATCGGTTGTGGTGCTCCAGTTATCACCGGTAGAGGGTATCTCGATCGAAACAACACCGTTTTGAACAGGCTGCCCAGACCCCGTGATAACTGCCTGACCAGAAATAACAACGGAGACACCAGGAGCAACCATTGCTGGCGTGATCTCCTCTGAAATGGTTATTGGCTGTGCAGTATGGGAAAATGATTGAAGGGTGAGTACTATTTGAAGTGTCATGTTTTCATCGCTTTGATCGATTGTGGATTTCACCATATTGCCTACATCAATCGAATACCAGCCCAGGGTATTTGAGCGGCCAATCTCATAACATTCAAAGTTTCCAGCAGGTACGCTTATCTGTTTCTTTTGAGTACATTGGACTGTCTCGTCGATCCATTGGCTTCCATTGAACGATTGATCGTAAATTCCTTGAATACTGAATGACCCTGATGTGGTACTCAAGCACATAAGCTGCCATTGTTCTCCGATATTTAGGGGAAAATCATGCAATTCTAACGGCGGTGCGGAGCTGGTAACAAGATTCATTTCATAGGGAAATGGTATGTACATGGCGATGATCGTTCCCTGTGAGTGGAGCTCAGTGGTTCCATCCGCAAGATCAGAAACACGCATCTGAGATGTTCCCGTAATCTCACCGGTAAGCTGCCCTGTTAAACCATTCACCGTCACATCTCCGCTTATGTCACCGGTGATTTCAACCTCATAGGCGTCGTCTGTTATCCCTACCACTTTTTGTTTAAAATTCTCTATGGTTCCAGAAAATGATCCGTTTGGGCTAGAAAAATAGAGAGGATCGATCGTGTAAATCCATTCATCTCCCTGATACCATGTCGGGATATCCCCTTCATTTGTTCTCTCTGAGCCGCCGACGAGAGGCGATACAGAGTAATAATCCTTCGAAATGCTACTTATCGATGGAGTGATACTCAAGCACATGAATAAAAAGCATATTCCACTGATCACAATTCTCCTTCTCAGATTCTTTTTCAACATACCTTGTTTCATATGATTTCCGTCCTAGACGTACCATAAGGACAGACGACATTTAAATGTTTTCAAAAAGATAAAATTTACCGATTTTTATCGAAAAACCAATCAAAAAAACATCAAAACAGGAGAACGAAGACATCTATTCGAGCATGTTTCAACAGGAGAAATCCTGAGATTTATCATATTTTCATCGCTTCAATGTTCATGTGGCAAAAAAATACTTTTTGATCGAAATCGCTCCATATAAAGAATTAAATACAGGATGCTAATTATTATTATAAATGGAGGAAAAAAAATGAACAAAAAAATCGTAATTGTAAGCCTGTTAACGGCACTACTCGTTTCGTTAACGAGTATCACCCCAGCTCTCGCCACAAAGAATACAAATCTCATAACTCTAAAAAACGACCTCGTAACTATCGAGGTGAATCGATATCTAGGAAAAACACCAGAACAAATACATACCACGGTAACATCTGCCGAGGCTGAACAAATAAAACAAGATCTCATGGCATTATATGACGCTCAGCAGAGGAATGATCACGAAGCTATTTCTAAATATGAGGTTCTGCTCAATGAAAAAGGAATTTTTGGAAACAGTAATCAAAAATTCTATTCAAATGATAACGGAATGGCACTGATAGAAAAAACAAAATTTAGTCGATATCTCACAAATCAAATTGGAGAAAATATATCAAATCGCTTCTGTTATTTCAATGCGATTGGTGAAGGGCTTGTATTCTGGTGGCTAGCGTTATCATTCTTGCAAGGGATTGTTAACGTGTTAAAGAATGTAACAAATCCCATTGCAATGTTAATTTTATTATTAGTTTTATTACCATTGGCGATAGTTATGATGTTATTGACAAATTTGATTCCATTTAGAATACTCGCGCCCACTGGAGCAATGTCTCTGAAAAATGGAACAATATCTTGTTTAGGGCTCAATGGATTTCAAAGAGTAAAAGTAGGTGCGGAAGCGTATGGCGTAAACCTCAGTTGGTTTACTGGAATTACCATAAACATACCTCCCATAAACAATCGCACAGCATTTCTCTTTGTTTCCGGAATTGCATTGAAAGCAGAAGGTGTCTGGACATAACACCGCATGAATGTCTGGAACTGTCCCTGAGAAAATCATTCATGACATGACCCTTACTATTGACCATGCTTGATTTTCATCTCTTTATCTTACTTGATTGCTTGTAATGCAAAAATTTATATTCAACTCAAGAATATTAAACTGGAAGTAGTATGGAGAGAAAACATTTTATAAACCAGATAATCACCATAGGGACCCTTACCTTTTTTTGCAGCCTAGCGCTCACCCCAGCAACAAAAGCAACATACGAATTACCACCACCACAGACCATTGACATGAGCCTGGAACAAACCATCTTCCGGAGAATGTCGATACGAAAATTCAATAACGAAACGATTACCGATGAACAACTCGCAACCATTCTTTGGAACGCAGCTGGATACAGACAAGATGGAAACCGCACCATCGCAGACATCAACGGTACGTATGCAAGCGTTATATACGTCCTGAAAGAAGACGCAGCGTACACCTACAACCCTGTAAACCATTCACTCCAATTCTATAAGCCGGGAGACTGGCGAGATACGGTTGGTTACCAATACCCAGGCGCACCCCTTGTCCTTGGTCTCTGCTATAACACAACGTTAACAAACCCCAACAATGCAGCAGCCGAAATAGGAGAAATCTGCCAGAACATTGCATTTACCGTCGACGCACTCAACCTCGGAACCGTCGTCATCGGAGGATTCCCCCCAGCAATTGATAAAATGGGCATACCGGAAGATCAAACGGGCCTTATCATCATGCTCCTCGGACACCTCCTCCATCCGTATAACTTCAAATATAGACTGCTGTGGTTCTCACTGCTTCCCAAAGTCATAGAAACACAAATGAACCTTACCACCGCACTTCAACAACGAACACAAACAACCAACTTCCAAGGCACCATCACCCGACAGGAACTGAGCCAACTTATCTGGTCATCCTACGGATTCTCCTACTATCTTGACAAAAGCAACCAAGACCTTAACCAAGTCAAACGACATCGAACCGTCCCGAGCGCTCAGGCCTATTACCCACTTGAAATCTACGCGGTCACCGCCTCGGGCGTCTATAAATACCAGCCGAACCTTTTGACGATGTTTGGTAACTACTCAGCTGACTTCATCGGACTACCCGTTGTAACCTACCTCCAAAAAATTAGAAACGGGGACAACCGAGCATCTCTCGCAGCTGCATCATCACTCCCATCTATTTCCTCTGTCCCCCTTTCCATTATCACGGTATTGAACTGGAATAAGACAAAAAACACCGGTGAACAATACCTTCAGTTCTGGTACTTCGAAGCAGGAGCAGCAGCCCAAAACATCATGCTCGAAGCAGCTGCATTGGGATTCAAGAGCAACATCGTACTCCCGACAGACAATACGACATTGTCATCCTTGCTGAAACTCACCGACGGATACACACCGCTCCTCATCGTACCAGTTGGTACATAAGGAAAATCAAAGCCTCATGATTACTGAACCACCAGAATCAAATCTGGACCAAATTAGAATCGCTTTGGATCAGTCGCAACATCAATAAGAACAGGTTTTTTCATCCCAAGAGCCTGCGTTACTGTTTTTTCTAACTCCTCTGGTCTGGATACTTTAAGCCCCACACCACCACAAGCATCTGCATAACGTGCAAAATCAGGATTTAACAGATCTGTACCAAAATTCTGATACCCCTCTGTTTTTTGTTCTACCTGGATCATCGCGAGCTGTTTGTTATTCAACACCACCACGACCATTGGTAAATCATACTTTACCGCTGTGACAAAATCAGCCATCGCCATGGAAAAACCACCATCACCAGCGATGCACACCACCGTATTATTGGGAAACGCAAGTTTCGCTGCAAGAGCACCAGGAAGCCCAAAACCCATGGAACCAAGGTATCCTGACATGACAAAACGCTGGCGTTTCATCATAAAATTACGACCAAACCACCATCCATTCTCCCCAACATCAATAGAAATGATAGCATCATCCGGAAGGATGTCCGAAAGAACCTTCATGATAAACGGAGGCCGCAGTGGAGTTGCATTTGGATCTGCTTCTTTCTCCAGCTGCTCAAACCATTTCTTTTTCATCTCAGTTATCTCTAGCAACACCGAATCATTCTTTTTCACCTGGACAGCCTCAACGAGCTTCGGCAGAACAAGTGTAACATTCCCCCATAAGGCGATCGAAAAAGGGATTTTTCCGATTTTTAACGGATCAATTTCAACCTGAACCAACGATTTATTTGTTGGTACATGCGTCTGTTTTGAAAAACCAACACCAAGCGTAATCAACAAATCAGCATCATTGACTACCTTGCGGGTATACGGGGAACCCACGTTCCCAAGAATCCCCAGCACCCATTTGTTCCCCTCAGGAAGAATCCCTTTCGAGCGAAACGTCGTCACAATCGGTGCTTTGATCTTCTCCGCAAACCGAAGAAGCCACTCCCCGTTCCCAAACGCACCCCAACCTGCTATAATCACCGGTTTTTTCGATTCATCAATCAACGCAATTGCTTTTTGTATTTCTTTTTCATCAGGTAAGATATCAAAATTCGTAAGACACGTCTCTCGCTCACAACTATCTCCATCCAAGAATGCTTTCTGGACATCATTCGGAACAGAAATCTGCGCGACCCCGCGCTGCACAATTGCGTGTCGTAACGCCTGCGTCAGAATCTTCAATGACTGTGTTTTATCATAAATCGTGTTGTTATAGACGGTGATAGGCCGGAAAAATGCATCCTGGTCAATTTCTTGAAAACTCCCATCACCGATATATTGACCAGCGACCTGCCCGTTGATCGAAAGCACCGAAGCCCGATCCTCTTTTGCATCATACAAGCCTGTTGCAAGATTGCTTGCGCCAGGACCAGCAATCGTCAAACACACAGCAATCTTCCCGGTGAGCTTATGATACGCGGACGCAGCCATCGCCGCGTTTTCCTCATGACGAACTACGATATATCGCATCTTCTTATTTGTACGAAGTGCTTCAACCAGACCAAGCGAAGACGTCCCAGGGATGCCAAACACAAGAGTAATATTCCATTTTTCAAGTTCACTCATTAAAACATCGGAAACCGTCGTCTGAGGTTTTTGCATAAATTCCACCCACTCCTATAACCAACCAACGTTATCTAAACATTTCCGTCTTCTTTTTAAAAGAAATACTACTTCACCGTCTCAGTTAGGCGGACTCAATAATATCTCGTAAGCGTGTATCTTTTTCTTTCATTTCCTGGATTTTACGGTCAATATCATGAAGACGTCGTAACGATCGTATAACAAGATACAGACCAAAGAAAATGAGAAAGGAGCACAGCAGAAACAACGGAACTGCGAAATACAAAGAGGAATTCAGATCATAGTATCGCGAGGTTGCAACAAGAATCGTAAACACAGAGGTCGGGACGGTAAAAAGCGCAATAGCTGTACGAAGAACAGAAAGCGATGTACGTTTTTCCGCTAACAATAAACTTACTGCAGTATAAATTTCAGATGATTCATCTTTTATTTCTATGGCCATGCAAACGTATCCTCTAATTGTCTGGATTCATAAACAAATATCATCCTTATCACCCTACCGGAAAAAAGAAAAAGAATGAGGAAGACCGTAGTTTATTACCGATTCTTTATCCATGCCGCAATATCTGCAACAACCTCTTCAGCGACATGACCCTCAACCAAATACTCAGCATTCGTCGGCACACCAGTTCCAGTAATGAATAAATGGTTCAACGTTGGATAGGTTTTCAATGTAGCAGACACGTTCCCAAAAAAAGTTTCATTCCATCGAGCAAAATCCGTCATCGTGACTTGATAATCCCGTTTTCCCTGTAGAATTAAAAGAGGAATATGTAATGATTGTGCTGTTACTACCGGATCATATGTTGCGAGATCCACCCAATATGCTTTCGGGGCACCAAGGACATCTTCACCCAGGCTGATATTCAACGTCTTCACTTTCATCACAAGTTGTTCAAGTGATGCAATCTGTTCAGATTGATTTATTCCACTTAGATTCGCAAGATACCGTGTCTGCTCCAACATAAGATCCTCAAGATGACGGGTCGGTCCAGCCAATATCATCAACCCGGCGATTCGATGATCCTGTACTCCAATACGCGGAGCTAACATTCCACCGAGACTGTGCCCAAGAACAAAGATCTTTGAATGATTCACAACAGATGATGAATTCAGCACATCCACGGCAGATAATGCATCTGCAATGGTTTCATCCTGCACCGTGAAATTTTGAATTGCTGCAGACTCCCGAGGGTATTGCTTTGTCCGTTTCTCATATCGCAATACCACAATACCCTTCGATGCAAGACCCCAGGCAATATCTTTAAATGGTTTATTCGGACCAACGCTTTCATCCCGATCATTCGGACCAGAGCCATGGACAAGAACAACAGCAGGAAACGGACCTGCTCCTTTCGGAACCGATAATGTCCCAGGTAGTTTCCATTGCCCAGAACCAACGGTTACATTCATTTCAGTAAATGCACTCAGATTTACATAAGACGGAGGTGTATACTGATATGCCGTCTGTGGAGGATTAACCGTTAAACTAATGACTTTATTCTGATCATTAAAAATAATTTTAACGTCAAGAACATTTTGCTTTGTGAAATTACAGGTTACATAGACTATCGGATACCCGGATTCATTCGTTAACCTAGTCTTCACAATTTTTGTCAAATTCCCATTAGGAGTAATAATTTGCTGCTCCCAGATATTTTGAAACTGTTCAACAGTAATTTGTGTAGTAATTGAGCTATTGAAATAACTATAGACACCGGTATAGTTTTTATCCTTCAGAAGCGAAACAATATCAACAGCCAACTCCTCAGAAGTTTTTCCAGCTGGTTTTTGTTCCTGCATACACCCAGAAAACATGGCTCCCGCAAGAATCATCACAACAACCGACCCAATACAAAGCATTTTTCGTTTCATAGCCCTCGCCTTTTCGAAGATATCAATAACTCAGGACGATATCGCATGGTGTTCAATAAATTTTTCATGCAATCAAAAAAATGGATGCCGCTTTTATGAAATTTTAAAAACAATGAAATTTTTGTGAAAAAAGTGATTTGTAATAAAAATCATGGAAAACATTTAAGAGGGACGAGGCTTTCAAACCTTCACTCAAAATCGTTCTCGAGGGAGAATATGAAACTATCCGATGTACTAGAAACAACGAAAAAAGAACCTCATTGTGGGATGTGTAAGGTAGATTTTCTTGGGACTGGTGTGTGCCCGGCCGGTAAAAAACACGGGTTTGTCGCATATTGGCCTGAGGGACGAATGGAACTTGCAAGAGCATTAGCGGAAAACGAAGTCGAACCAACGAAAACACTCATCGACATTGTAAATTCTTGTAATCTCTGCGGGATCTGCGATCGGCAATGTTATTTTATTACACAACGACGGCCAACGCAAGCCCAACAAGCATTAAAAGACTACGTCAAGACCTTAAAGCCAAATACATTCAAGCCTATCCCAGATGATGAGATTGTAAAAGACCTTCGCTCTATTGTGGGGAACGACTGGGCAACAAATGATCCGATCATTATTGCCTCTTATCTGCGCTCAATTATAAGGCAAAAATCCTCGGGCAATTTCTATATTGTAATGCCAAAATCAACAGAGGAAATAGTTGCAATTGTACAGCTTGCCAACAAACATAAAATCCCATACCTCCCACGAGGGAATGGTACTTTCTTTGGAGTGGCTTTGCAAACCATCCTCGCTGAATCGTGTTCTATAGAACAGGGGATTATTATTGATCTGTGGAGGATGAAAGATATTCACATTGACGCTGAAACCTTCACTGCAACCGTCGGACCAGGAGTGACCTCTTTTGAGCTGCAAAAAGCAGCGCACGCTCATAAGCTACGTGCAAATGTCGCAGAAGCTGAATCCTGTGTTTGTGCGAACGCCCAGAACCTCGGCATTATCACAACCTGGAGCAATACCTACGGATGGGGAACCGATAACTTCATCGACGCGGAATTCATCGACTCAACGGGAACAATAATGCATCTGAGTGATAAGGACATACCAAACCCGTACGCCTCTGAACAAGGCCTCTTAAGTCTGTCTCTTATTCCATCGGTGATTGTGACGCAACTGACGTTAAAACTCCATCAGATTCTTGACGATGAAGAAGCAATCTTCATCCCGTTTACCAATCTCTCCGATGCCCTAGATATGGCTCATAACCTGGCAAAGAGAAATATCGGTATTTCTTTAGCAGTCCTCTCAAGGAAATATCTCACAGAGTTTATTTCTCCCACGCATGAAATTGCAGAAGATTTCAACTACATCGCAGAAAAATATCTGAAACTTAACTATGTTGTTGATGTCATCTGCGATAAATATCACAAGAAAATTATCGAAGAGCTTGCAGAGGTCAGCTTTGGTCACTCTATGATAAAAAGTTTGATTCTTGGCTCATCGAAGCTTGCATCCATGAAAGAGAGTAGTTTACTAAAAATGATTGCAGAAGAGGAGAACCCGCTAAAAGCTGTTTTTAGTGGACCGATGCGGAAGCATTTCGAGAAAGGTCTTGCCGCCTCTCCACATGAACTCGTGAAGGTCTTTGACGAGGATTTACGGGATTTCTTCGAAAAGCTTTATTCAAAACCGGAATTAACCGATCCTGTCTGGCTTCATTCCTTCCGCATTCTTCCCTGTCGCATGGAAAGAAAACATATGTGGATGTATCGTGGAGGCTACATGCCAGGGGATAAGGAAACTATCTTAAAAGTGGTCGATGCATTGGAAAAACCTGCTGAGAAATACCATATCGAAGGAGCCTTCGGGTTCATCAGTTACCTCGAACGTGGTAAATTAGCTCATCTGGAATATGATTACTACTACGACCATGCCGACCCAGATGCACGTAAAAGACTGAACAAAGCTATCGTCGAATCCTGGAGAAGACAATTCGCGATTAAAGGAGTCACTCCGCTCGAGTTTATATGCAGTAAAGGACTCCATAGGAAAGAGCATATCCTCTATCCGTTCCCAGAGGGGTTATCTGAAGAGGATCTCGTCCATTTCGAAGAACTTATAGAAACTCTCTTCGGAGGTGAAGACACATGGTAAAATATCTATCAGAAGAATGGGCTGCACAAGCCAAGAAAAAAGTCTTAGATGAGCTGGACCAGACAAAAGACCTAAAAAACATGAACGCGTCATTGTTAAATGTCGTTCAAAATGTCCCACCAGACCAAAAAACAGTGTATTTCTACATCAGATTCGTTGATGGGAAACTCGAAGAGCTTCTAGCAAGCCCTGACGAATCCATAAAGCAGAAAAACGCTGAGTTCACCATCACCGGGGATTACACCACGTTCGTCCAAATCAGCAGCGGACAAATGAGTTCGGCCATGGCGCTACTGAAGAACCGGGTGAAGATGACCGGAAATAAAATTAAGGCTTTTACCATCACAAAACCAATTGATACTTTTAATATGTGTATAAAAAAGATCGAAACTGAATATTAGGAACTAACATTGTGAGAAAATGACTCCAACAATCGGAAACCGTGATTACACGCAAAGATTAGAAAAATTTATACCGCCGAAGGCGGAGTGGACGCCTGTCGATACAGCACTGCACGCCCCGAAAACTTTTTTTAGTGATTACAAAAAAGCACACGAATTAGTGTTTCCTGCTATCCAACATACCTTCAAACACCACTATGAAAACAACTTCCTGTATCATCGAGTCTGTGAGGTAAACGGTGTAACCCCCGATGCAGTTAAATCAGAAAAAGATTTGAAGAAAATACCATTACTTCCTGATGCCTTTTTTAAGGATTATCCTGAAGGAAAAGGTTTTTTGAACTGGTTAAAAACAATTTTCACAGGTTCACTCCCAAAGCCAGTCTTTAAAAATGATACCCCTTCACACGATGAGATTATCGAGGAGTTTAACAAAAAAGGCACCAGTATTATGTTTACCAGCGGTACCAGCGGTCGTTTCAGTTTCATTCCTCGCGATACCCGCTCTTGGAATCGTGTGAAGTATAGTGCTATGAAATCGTTTACTGAGTTAATGGATTATGACGCAGATGATTCAGTAATTTTATTGATCCCGGATCCTCGTCAAACAAACCTGACGATCGCAAGTCTCTTCGGTATCGCCTATGATTTGTACAACCCGGCGAATATCCATGTTGCGTTGGACATGAAAATAACCACGCAATTTCTGAGGATGCAACGGGATGAAACAATCGGTATTTCAGAGAAAATAAAAGCTAAAGCGTTGTCTACGATCAGCCCGTTGGTACAACGGACATCTGACGTACGGATCATTCATTTGTTAGAGCAGATCGAGAAATCCGGTAAACGGGCGAATATCGCTGGTCCACCCTTTTGGCTTGATCGTATTATGGAACGGATGAAAAAAGAAGGAAAAGCCGTTCACTTACCAGAAAGCCAGATTCTCACCGGCGGTGGGTGGAAAGCAGAGGAGAATAAACGCACCCCGGAGGAAACATTCAGGAAGAAAGTAGAGGAGGTCCTCGGCATTCCTGAACAGCGCTATCATGATGTGTATGCGATGTCTGAGTGCAGTTCTGTGTTCCTCAGCTGCGAAGGTCATTACAAGCATATTCCTCCGGTGATCGTTCCTTTTGTCCTTGATGAGGATCTGAACTCGATTGGATATAACGAGGTTGGGCGTTTTGCATTCATTGATCCACTGCCGGAAAGCTACCCCGGTTTTATCATCACCGGTGATCGGGTGAAAATATTGGAGCACTGCCCGGTTTGTAATCGAGAAGGACCCGTGCTTGATATTGAGGTAACTCGTCTCCCAGGCGTTGAAGGACGAGGATGCGCAGCGGTGATGGCTGACCTTATGCATCAGGATGGTGAAGAACATAGTGCGTTTCCCGTCGGATGAATGGATAAAAATCTTCAAAGAAGAACTCAATAACAATAAAGCCTATGAAGAAGCTGCAAAAGACTGGGAAGGGGATTTCCTTTTTGTGATAACCCCGGATGAGGATTTGAAAAAAGAAACCGTGTTTTACATCGATCTCTGGCATGGGAAATGCAGGGATGCCTATCTTGTGAAAGGTGAAAAAAATGCGATGTTTGTTTTCAAAGGGCCGTATTCTAACTGGAAGAAAGTCATCAGGAAAGAACTCGATCCAATTCGAGGGTTAATCAGAGGATTGTTCACGGTAGAAGGTGATTCTCGGGTCATCCTTGACCAGGCCAAAGCAGCTCAAGAACTGGTGAACACCGCAAGTAAGATCCCGGTTGTATTTTGAAGGGTAGATACATGGGAAGAACCATTGATTGTTTTTTCTGGAATCCAAACCTTGGTGTTGAAGATGGTTTAGATTTTACCTATGAAGAGGTCGGCAATGGCATTACGCTTAAAAAACCGATTTTCACTATTGACGTTCTTGAGAAAATTATTGCAGGGATAAAAAAAGCGCGACAAGACTACCTGCTCAACCACGACATCCCTGCGGTTCTTGATGCAATCGACAAGGTAAATGCTCTCTGGATGGACCCAGGATACAAGGGAAGAAAAATAGCCCGAGATGTCCTGCCAACAGTGACCGGTTTTTCAGTAGAAATGATTGAATCCTGGGGTTTTGATTATTTTTTCGACATCCTTAAAAAAGAAAACCTCCCTTTATTAGGGAAACTCCAACCAAATAATTTCAGGGAGTTCTCATCGCTCGGCGATGGCCTGGTGAAGGCCTACGGTAAATCATACATTCATCATTCCAATTACCAGCCGGAAGTCATCGGTCATATCTGTGCAGGGAACATCCTTGGCCTTGCAGCCTTTGAAATGGTGATGGATAAACTTGTTGATGCAGCAACCTGGGTGAAAGTCGCCTCTGAAGAGCCTGTTTTTGGTGCGCTGTACGCAAAATCTATTGAAGAAATTGATCCCTCCCTTGCACATACGATAACGGTCCTCCCGTTCGGAAGTGACAATACAATGGTTCAGGAGTTTCTTTTCTCAAAATCAGATATTGTGCGAGCTACCGGGGGAGAAAACGCGCGGAAGAATCTTTCTGAGTTGGCAGAGAAATACAAGGTTCCCCTCGCTGGCCACTGGCACAAGTTTAGTTTTATTACTATCGCACGAGAGTACCTCGATACACAAGCTCGTGAGATCGCGGAGTTAGCCTCGCTTGATGTATGTGCATGGGACCAACAAGGGTGTTTCTCTCCGCAGGAAATATTTGCTGAGACCGGGGGAAGTGTTTCACCAAAAGAATTTGCTAAATTGCTTGCTGAAGAAATGGAGACGACATCGCGTGCCCTTCCCAAGGGTACAAATTCAGGAAAGATGCAAGTGTTAGATGGTTATTACCAGTATTTTACAAAGGAGATGATGGGCGAACCAGTCAAGATCTTTCCGTCACCGACCCATCAATGGCTTGTGATCTATGACGAGAGCACCACGAATTTTGAGTCTTCTCCTTTATTTAGAGTTATTCGAGTAAAACCAATTTCAGATATTATGGAAATCCCAAAGCGGGCCAAACCAATTGGCACTTTTTTACAGACCGTTGGCGTTGCTATCCCCCATGATCGTTTGATTCCTTTTGCGGATGCTATGGGTGAAGCAGGAGCCACCAACATTCGGACGATTAGCGGCATGACTCTGCAGAAAGCCTGGGAGCCATGGGATGGAAGGTTCCCTTTAAATGAACTTTTTGAGCATGATGCTATCCACTGGGTGAGTATTGACACAAGAGATATTGCAACAGAGATAAAAACTGCTCTCCAGCGGAAACGATCGATTGTTAATAAACAGCTTTCGCGGAAGAAGACCCTAAAAAAATAACATTCTCCCTCACTTCTTTTTTTAAAAAAGAAAAATAGGTTTTTCTCTATAAAATTTTTTAAGGCTGGGGGTCTAGTTTTTTCAAGTCTGGGAGGTAAGAAAAGAAATAAAAACTTTTCTCACAAAAAACGCTAGACTCCCATAGAGCTATTGAATACAAATGAAAAAACCTTCGTAACAAAAAAAATGATCGACCTATTTCTCTAATGAATGAAAGATGTACTATAACGTACACCAAAATTCTCTTATAGTTCATACATATTCCTGGCTCACCTGTCACATAGAAACATTTAAATTATAGTAATATCCCAATATAATGTAACAATATATATCGAGATGGGAAGCAGCCTTGTAATAAGCTTCCAAAAAAAACACCAAGAGGATGAAATCATGTCTTATGCTTTTACCTTTGATCTGTCAAAACTCTCTCACGCCATATTCAAAGATATCGCAAAGATATCTGAAAAAGATAAAATTAATGAGAAACTCGCGACCATGGCACGCAACCTTGTCAACAAATTCAATGTTGACAAATTCACTGGACTGCCAATTAGCGACTCCATCACTGTTATCGAAGATCTTATCGACGTCAACATGAAAAACAGCCTTCAAAAAGAACAATTTCTTCAAACACAAAAAAGAGCACTGTTTCTCCCGCACTGCTGCAGAAAATACATGGACTCACGCTGTCATGCCACCTTTGATACCACCACCTCCTCATACACCTGCAATCATTGTTCCACCGATTGTCTAATTCATCAAGCGACTGTTCTATCAGTGCAGCAGAATTATGATATCTATGTGCTCCCGGGTGCATCTTGTGTCAGAAAAATATTCCAGAAAAAACACTATGAAGGCGTCGTCGGGGTCGCCTGCACCGATGAATTAAAACTGGCTTCCACCATCCTTGAACGACATAACATCCATGCACAGGGAATCCCTCTCATTAAAAACGGCTGCTCAGAAACACGATTCAACTTTGAGACCTTAGAACAAATACTTACCTATAATGGAAAAAACTCCCCGGGGCGGCAAGATCCAACCAAAGCACCATCCAACGCACCGCAGCCACAGAACGTACTTATGTAATGCGCAGATACTGTTCAGGGTTCGTCTCAAACGCTTTTTTACACCCAAGTGCACAGAAATAATATTTCTTTCCCTTATACACACTTGTGAATTTCGCTGTTTTCTCATCAACCGTCATCTTACAGATAGGATCAATCGCCATTTTTCTTCACCTCCTTTGCCGGCGGTATATATCGTTTCAATAACAACGAAAGAGTAACGACCGTCACCGAGCTTAATGCCATGGCAAACCCAGCAAACTCTGGTCGAAACGTTACACCAAAAAATGGATAGAGCACTCCTGCAGCAACCGGGATCAACGCGGTATTATACGCAAACGCCCAGAATAAATTCTGTTTAATCCGAGACATCACCTTCTTGCTTAATTGCACTGCGGCAACGGAATCCAGCAGATCGCTTTTCACAAGAACAACATCGCCACTCTCAATTGCCACATCTGTACCACTGCCAATAGCAATACCGACATCCGCCTGAGCAAGTGCAGGAGCATCATTAATCCCATCACCGACAAATGCAACAATCTCCCCATCTGTCTGAAGCTTCTTTACTTCACTTGCTTTTTCTTGCGGGAGGACCTCCGCACGTACTACATCGATGCCGATTTGTCGCGCAATCGCTTGTGCGGTCCGCACATTATCACCAGTGATCATCACAACCTTCAAACCCATCGCTTTGAATTTTTGAATCGCAGACTTTGTCGTTTCCTTCAATGTGTCTGCTATGCCGATGAGACCTACGAGTTTCTGATCAAACCCAATGAACACGACCGTCTTTCCTTCTGTTTCCAACTGAACAAGCAGCTCCTCAACATCCTTAGGCCATGAAACCTCTCTTTCTTTGAATAACACCCGATTTCCGATCAGCACTTCAGTTCCCTTCACGGTCGCCTGCACGCCTTTGCCAGCAAAGGTATCAAAACCTATGCTTTTCTCCAAGGAAAGATGGTTCTCTTGTGCTTTTTTCACTACTGCCTCTGCGAGAGGATGCAATGAATTTGTTTCAACACTTGCCGCCATCTGCAATACCATGGTATCCTTCACCCCGAAACCAAGAATGTCTGTTACCTCCGGTTTTCCCTTCGTCAGAGTCCCGGTTTTATCAAACACAATCGTGGTGACTTTCTCAGACACCTCCAGAGCCTCACCGTTCTTGATGAGAATCCCAAGTTCAGCACCACGACCAATACCAACCGTGACCGCGGTAGGAGTCGCAAGCCCCAATGCACAGGGACACGCAATCACGAGCACAGAAATCAAAGCAGTAAGACTAAAGAGTAAAGTACTCCCAAGGAGAACGTACCAGACAAGAAAAGAAACAACAGCGATGGTTAACACGACCGGGATGAAATAACTCACGGCAATGTCAGCAATGCGTTGAACCGGAGGTTTCGAACCCTGAGCTTCCTCAACAAGTTTGATGATTTGTGCAAGCATTGTATTTTTGCCAATCTTTGTTGCTTTCACCATAAGGACACTATTCGTATTGAGCGTCCCACCAATGACCGTGCTACCGTCTTTCTTCACCACCGGGATAGGTTCCCCGGTCACCATGGATTCATCAACGTAACTTTTTCCTGCAACAACTACCCCATCAATAGGAATCTTTGCCCCAGGTTTTACTACTACGACATCGTTTATCTGAACATCCTCTATCGACACCTCGATTTCCTTGTTCTCCCGAAACACGGTCGCGGTTTTTGCCTGCAAGCCCATCAATTTTTTAATAGCATCGGAGGTTTTTCCTTTTGCTTTTGCCTCCAGATATCGACCAAGTGTCAGGAAGGTCGCAAGAAGCACCGCTGTCTCATAGAACATAAACTCACGAGTTAAAACGATCTCAAACGTACCAAGGACGCTTGCTCCAAACGCAACACCAATCCCCATGGAGTACATCACATCCATGGTCAACGTTTTATTCTTCAGCGCGCGATATCCTGCACGGAAGATCGGAAAACTAATATACAGGAAAACCGGGGCAGAAATAAGAAGTTCAAAATACTCCAATGGAAACGGAAGACCAACTGGAATATACATAAGAACCATCAGTGGGAGACCAACAAGAAACCCGATATAGATCCTGATGCGTTTGTCTCGAAGGTCTTTTTCTCGTGCCACCGTAGAGATATCTTCTCCACCCTCAATGCCAAGATACTGATATCCAGCGTCTTCTATTGCTTTTTTCATGTCAGCGAGGGTTGTCATTCTCTGATAATATGTCACTGAGACTTTTTCCGTGGCAAGATTCACGGTCACTTTCACAACACCATCAAGTTGTTTTAATGCATCGGTGACGGTTTTTTCACAGGTAACACAGGTCATTCCACCGATTTTGAGAATAACTTTTTCATTTACTGTACCGTACCCTGCATCGGTAACCGCTTTTTCCAGATCACCAAGGTTCACCTGTGTTGGATCGTATTCCACATACGCAAGTTCATTACCGAGATTCACTTGTGCTCTAGATACGCCAGGAAGACCTGACAGGGATTTCTCAATGGTCGACGAGCACATTGCGCAGGTCATTCCGGAGATCTTCAATTCTGTTTTTTTCCGCTCGTTTGTCATGAATCAGCTCCCCTTACAGTGGATTAAGAACATATGTTTCTATATAAAAATTAGCAGTACGGTCCTATAAAAGAAACAAACTATTTCAACTGGTTTCCTTACTATCTCGCTATGCAGGAGACTACACATATCAGAAAAGCATCTCTCGATGATTTCGAAAGAATCATTGACCTTGAGAACACCTGTTTCACATCAGAACTAGCCTATACACGACGACAACTCCGCTATCTTCTTACAAAAGCCAATAGTACCGTACTTGTCGAAACGACCAATACAATAGTACGAGGATTTATCATCATCTTATACCGGAAAAGAACCAGGGTTGCAGGTATCGAAACCATCAACGTCGACCCAGCGTACCGCAAACAAGGAGTCGGCCTCCGACTACTCAATGCTGCTGAAGAAGACATACGAAAAAAAGGGATGCACAAAATCAGACTGGAGGTTTCAACAACCAACCATGCAGCGATCATGTTATACGAAAACGCGGGATTCAAAAAAATCGCTTTTCTTAAAAATTATTACCTCTACGACCATGATGACTCTCGCGATGCAATTAGGATGATTAAGGAACTACGGTAGCTGTTCTTTCCTGCCATTTTTCGGTCGGTACCCATTCCCCGTTCTTTAGCCAACAGTACCCGGTCGTATACTCCTCAAGGATCTTCAGTAGTCCATTCCGGAATTGTTTGGGATACAAACATGGATCACAGGTCGATTCATGAATATGGATTTTTTCAACATGATCAACATAGCCGACTTCAGGAATAGATCCGTTTCCTTTCAGTAAGAAGAACGATTGATCTTTCTCATCTTTATCAAGTTTCAGAGAGGAAGCTCCAACGTTTTTATAGAAATATTCAATGTCTTTTTTCCGATAATTCATACTAGTCGGATCGGTCTTATTCGCTAAAAGGTACAACAGAATTCCTAAGCATTTTGAGCAGATTCCACAAGGATAAATCTCACCGTTTTTCATATGACAGGAGTGACAGGATCGTTGCTGCTTGACAAGATCCGGGTACCGCTGCACTAGGATTTTCTGGTCAACAAGGCCTGAGATGTTTCGCAACGCAGACCATTGATACAAACCAGGAACACGTCTCTCGTACCATTCATTCATTCGTACATCGTAATCCTGGTGTTGGTCGTACACTCCGAAGTAATGCTGGATTCCTTTGTATTGTATCTCGTACCGTAGATCATCAAATTCACTGCCTAAGAGCAAATTTCCAATTTTTTCCTCAACAAAAATAGGGAGTAAGCTGAATACATAGAACGGGAAAATGCACAACCGTATTGGATATGTATCATGCCAGATCTTCCGATGATCAGGCCGTATGAGTCGCAGATGATCAAGCATGAAACTGTAGAATCGATCAACATTCGTCCACATCCGCTGCGTATTCGGTTCTGTTTTTTGATGATACTTATACGCAGTCAGCGCAGTTTTCCAATGACCACCGCTCTCGTTCACATACAAAGGATAGACATTTGCGCCAAGCTCTTTGAGTAACCCGTAGGTGAGCAGGCTGTCTTTTCCTCCGCTTGAAAGAACCCCGGAGCTCATTGGATCCATCGCGTTACCAATCACCGTATCCGGAAGTATTAAAGTAGGTGCAATCACTGCTTTTGGATCACCATCGTTTGGTTTTATTCGTTTTTCGTTAGGGAAAAACTCAGGAAGAATATATGGGTTTTTTCCATGAGCTATTTTGTTAATGAAGATATCACGACTAAATATTACATTGAGGTCGTTGAGTAAAGAAAGGTCAGCCTTGCTTACTGGAAAGTTCAACAGGATTTTTTCTGAAAAGAGACCGTAGTTGAGCAACGGCATACAGAATGCGAGTCGGAGAAAGGGGAGATGATTTTCCGAAAGCTGCTGTTCATACTTGTTCATGAGTTCAAACCGACTTTCTTTTCCATCGAACTCATTCAGTAGCACTACTGCGCGGGCTGTGCCCTTTTCAATTGTTGGATCAGAAAGTGAAATCGATGAAAAACAGAGAAGGTTACTTTTTGTGATCACACATCGCCTCCATGGCATCGACGAGTTCACGAACACCTTCAGTGAGCGGATCTGAAACAGGGACATTGAACATTTTCTGATAGGTATTCTTTGCTGTTTTGATATCTGACTGGGTCATATGTTCATGGTTTATGCCGACTCCGATGAGTTTTTTTTCGGTGAGCAACTCAGCGATTTTCACCACTCGTTTTGGATCCGGCATTGGATACCCTGGGAAACCATCGAGGTGCGGTCTTTTTGGTGCATCGACTAAGATGAATCCATGTATTTGACCCGCAGCTAAAATTTCAAAGCCACCGGGGAAGAACGGATGCACCAGGCTTCCTTGTCCTTCGATGATCATGAACTCTGGTTGGAGGTCCTTCCACGAATCTATGATTGCTCCTTCAATTCCCCCGGAAACGAAATCATTTATCATCGCATCTAAGACCACGCCGTGCGGCCAGCCTTGGAGCCAGCCGGTCTGACCTGTGAAAATCATATCAGCGGTTCGCCCTCGTTTCCTTAGTTCTTCAACCAGTAAGACCGCCATGGTTCGTTTTCCAATAGCTGAGTCGGTGCCGATGAGCGCGATACGAATAGATGGTACCTTTGTAATCCCGCCGGTGTAGAATCGTTTATAATCACGGAATATTTTTCGTACATCGGTGATTGTGCAATGATGTTCTTTTGCACGTTTGATGAACCGTGGATCGTCTGAGAGAAATTGATGGAGCCCGGAAACCACGTTCAGTCCCTTTGATAATGCCCAGTCTACTGCCTTGTCGTATCCTTCAGGAAGTACACCGCCCTCAGAAACAGCCCCGATGATGAACGTGTCTGGATGTGTCGATGTGAAAGCATCGTCAAGATCGTTCAGTAACGGGATCCCTTTCTTTGTTTTATCTAAGAACTCTGCCGCATCACCAAGAGGTATTGTCGAGTCAACCACACAGACAATGTTAAATTTTTTACTGTACCGTACGAGCCCGTGTGCTGTCTTTCCATCAGCACAACTGTACAAGCGGTCCGCATAAACTATCGCGCGATTCTTCGACATAAAGGAATCATTCCGTGGTGCTGTCTTTACCTAAATTTTCTCCCCGTGAGAACAATAACGTAATCGCTGTTGAGGACTCGATGTTCCTTGAATTTAATGAGTGCTTCAATGGGGCTTGCTGACGCAGGAAGGACGTTTAATCCTTCGAGGTCTTTGAGTAAGGTATGAAACTTGAGCATGCAGGAGTCGCTTGCGTAATCAGCCCAACCGTTGGTTTCATAAATAGCGTGTAACGCATCGTCACCATCGTAGGAATGGTACGCGATGAGTGGTTCGTTGATGCTGCTTTCTTTGATTTCCGCGGGTTGGAGGTCTTCGGTTTTTGAGGCTCCGGCTTTGAAACTCTTAATGATCGGGTTTCCACCAGGCGTGGATGCACCAACAAGGTACGGCATGCGATCAATGATGTTCTTATCGAAGAGGTTCTTGAACCCATGATAAATCCCGACGAGCGTGGTTCCATTACCAACCGGGGTTGCAACCGCAGTTGGTGACCGACCAAGTTGTCGATAGATCTCGTACGCGATAGACATGTACCCGCGCCATCCTTCGTTTCCATTTCCGGGATTTGCATCGTATATGTGTTCCATGCGCGAAAGCTTCCGACTCTCTTCGACCGCGTCTTCGTATTTCCCATCAATGGTGAGAATCTCAGCGTTGAAACTCTGCAGTTCTTCTTTTCGTTTTGGTGCGACATAGTACTGCTCAGGAATTAGAATTTTCGCTTTTAACCCAGCAAGCTTTGCGAAATAAGCAAGTGACACGCCGTAGTTACCGCATGTACCGACCGTGATGGTATCGTACCCTTCACTCAATGCTTTCTTCACGTGGTACTGAGAAATCCTATCTTTCTGTGTCCCGGTCGGGTTTCCGCCCTCGAATTTTAAGAAGATGTTTCCAAAACCGAGCGTACGCTCGAGATTTCTGGCTCTAGTAAAAAGAGTATCTCCAACACCATCGAGAGGCGGGGGCTCATCTTCGTTTTGAGGGCCCATCAAATCCATCTGGTTCTCCCTTTCATTGTAAAAGACTCATTACGTATACCGTATTGAAAAACACGTATTAAAATTTATTGTAATGTACGATGTTCATGCATTTGATTTTTTTTTTTGGAAAATAATAATGATGCGTACATGGCGGATAAAAAAATGATTTTTTTTTTTTTACAAAAAATTTTGATAATGATGCAAACACGGTAAACGTATATGAAAAAATTGCCAATATTTCGTAGTTGTAATCGCTGGGGAGAAGAAAAGACTTTATAAACAATAACCCTATTGCATTTTGACACTCATCACATGACAGAGTGAGCGGGATGGAATACTATGCCACTATACTGCTCTGTTTGCGGAGACGAACTCGAACCCGAGGAAGAAATGGAAGGCATCTGCGAAAGTTGTAAGCTTGCAGCGAGCGGGCAGATTAGCACTGACGAAGTAGAACCTTAGGTTCGATAAACGAAAGAAAACATTACGTCAACAAAAAATCAAATAAAGAATATTGATGAAAAAATATGAAAAGAAAAGGAGGAAAACAGATGGCCATAGGCTTTGTCCTAATAAATGTCGCACCAGCACACGAACATGAGGTCTACAACAAACTATCGAAAATACCACAGATCATTGAGCTACACCCTTTGTTTGGAGAATATGATCTGATTGCAAAAATCGAAGCGGACGATTTCGAGGAGCTTGGTACGATCATCGTTAACAAAATACGATCAATTACCGGCGTCCTTGACACAAAAACATTGACCGGTCTGACATTTTAACAAAGAAGAACGACTTGCTCATCTTCAATATAACAAAGGTACGATTGGTGATGACAGGTCGATTTCTTTTTTTAATGAAACGGTATTATTTTCGTTTTCGGTAAATAACTTTTTTATCTGGTAAGACAAGCCCCGTGTGGTTTTTTCCTTTGTACGTGGATAACGTTGGCTGAGGATGATCTACAGGCGTATCGAGTTTCAGAATGAGGAGTTGCCCTATCCGCATCCCTGCTTTGAGCACAAACGATTTGTCTGATGCATTAAAAATCTCTAGTGTTAGGTTCCCCTCAGAGCCAGGGGAGATTAACATGCTCCCCATATGCGAGGTGATGCCGACCCGTGCCAATGTCGTAGAGCCGTCGTACAATCCTGCATGATCAGAGGGCATTTTGATATGTTCGACCGTCGAACTAAGGATTAATTTTTTTTGCTTGAGAATGTATGTTGCTTTTCGTTCGACTTTTCCGTCAGGTTTTGCAAATTGGTCTGATAAATGCAATCGTATGGACGCTGATTTCAGGATTGGTTTTGGCTCGACAATCAAACTTTTTTTCTTCAGCAATTGTTTGATGGATCGATCAGAGAGCAACATGGAACCACGTCAGTATCGATACATCTGCTCTATAATATATAATGTAATATGTCGTAGAGGACGATTTTCTCGTTTACAAAACCAAAGGTGCACCTAGCTTACTTCAAGAGTCTAAGATTGCTTTCAACAGATAATGAATTTTGATGGAAACATTCTTAATAGAGGTGTGATTTTTACGTCTAGGATGAAGCGACAGATTCGTATTTTGGGGATAGACGATGCTCCGTTCACCTTTCGCGAAAAATATTCAACGGTGATCGGTGTAGTGATGCGCGGCGGCGAATATCTTGAATGTGTCCTACGAAGCCAAGTAACCATTGATGGAACAGAGGCAACTGTGATGTGTACACAGATGATTCAGAAATCACGACATCGACGACAACTCAAAGCAGTCATGGTGGACGGCGCCTGTCTCGGTGGATTTAACGTCATTGACATTCATGAGCTTTCTGAATCAACGCATCTTCCTGTGATCACTATCACCAGAGACAAACCAGATTTCAGCAAAATAAAACGTGCGTTGCAGAAAAATTTTAAAGATTGGAAAGACAGGTGGACCATCCTACAACGAGGAGAGCTGAAAACAATTACGACACAACATAACCCGATTTATATCAAATACACAGGGTTGTCTCTAGATGAAGCAAAAGAAATAATAAACATATCTACCATACGTGGTGTCATACCTGAGCCAATCCGAGTCGCACATCTGATAGCCTCCGGTATCACACGAGGTGAATCGTATGGAAAAGCCTAAGGCATTCGTAAGAAAAGAAAAATGTCTGGCATGCGGGGGATGCATTTCTGTTTGCCCTCAAGACGCTATCCTTATGGTTATCAGTAAAGCACTGGTGAACAAAGAACAATGTAACAGTTGCTCTATCTGTGTGAAAACATGTCCGATTGGAGCAATTAGCTGGGAGGAAGAACCACTATGAAATACGATGTCGTTGTTGTTGGAAGCGGCCCTGCTGGGAGCGTGACTGCCCGGTTTGCTGCAGAAGCAGGTGCGAAGGTTCTTATTGTTGAGCGGCGCGCTGAAGTTGGTGTCCCTGTCCTATGCGGGGAAGGAATCAGTCAGAAGGTTGACAACTTTAAAATTCTTGAGGGGAAACGATGGATTGCTACTAAAATGGAGGGGGCTCGCATCTTTTCTCCGAATGGAACTCATATAACATTATCCGCGGAATTTGCAGGGAGCGAAACCGGGTATGTTGTGTACCGGGATATTTTTGACCAAGAATTAGCGCGAGGAGCAATAAAAAAAGGTGTAGAAATCATGCTGAATACCTGCGCACTTGATCTTCTGAAAAAAGATGGACAAATCAAAGGAATTAAAGCACAGCATTTCAACGAAAAACTTGAGATCGAAGCAGATGTTGTTGTTGGCGCCGATGGTGTAGAATCAAGAGTTGGAAAATGGGCAGGAATTCAAACAACATTGAAACCCCATGACCTAGAAACCTGCGTACAATACACGTTAACGAACATCGAATGGGACAGCCCATATTGTGATTTCTTTCTAGGGAAACATGTTGCACCCGGCGGCTATGTCTGGGTGTTTCCCAAAGGCAAAGATGTTGCGAATGTTGGGATTGGTATCCTTGCAAGTCTGAGCGAATCAGGGCTCGCAGTAAAACTCCTTGACAAGTTTATTGCTACCCATCCAGAGTTGAAAAAAGGAGAACCACTCCGTGTTATTACGGGGGCGGATCCTGTTGGCGAGCCTGTTGAATCCATACGAGACAACCTCATTTTAGTCGGTGACGCTGCCCGTCAAGTTGATCCTATTACCGGTGGTGGGCTTATGAATTCGATTGAGGCAGGAAAATATGCTGGTGAAACAATCGGTAAAGCAGTTAAGACACAGCGTTTCGATTCTCAAACCCTCTCTGAGTATGAAACCCACTGGAAGAAGGCGTTTGGAAAAAAGCTACATCGGAACTATGTGGTAAAAGAAATCATGCTGGATATGGAAGATAAAACATTGGATATGCTTGCAGACTCCCTAAAAGATTATAAATTTGAAGAGTTTAGCACCATGAGCATTATTAAGGCATTGGTGACGAAGCATCCATCCTTGTTAGTGAAGTTGACACCACTTATGAAACTTGCGAGGTCGTAAACGTGACCATGAATTGGGGTCTGGTGTGTAACCCTAGCGCAAAACGATCGATTTCGTTAGCAAAGGATGTAGTAGAGTTTTTACGTGAACACGGGAAAGTGCTTGTAGAGGAAGGTATCGCATCTGAGATTCAAGAGAAAGGGTCTTCGTTCAAAGAGATTGACAAGAACGCAGACATCGTGGTGACCATTGGTGGCGATGGAACGATATTGATGGCCCTCAGTCAAATTGAAAAACCAGTGTTTGCGATTAACTCTGGTGGGATAGGTTTTCTTTCCGAGGTTGAATCAAAGTATGCGATTGAAGGGTTAAAACAGATTATTGACGGTAGGTATAATGTTGAGGAGCGGGCGAAATTAAAAATCACCCTGGATGGGAAACGTTTGCCTGATGCGACCAATGAGGTGACGATTCAAACAGCAAGGATAGCAAAGATTCTCTATCTCAAAATATTTGTTGATGATGAGTTGATTGAGTCGATGGGTGCTGATGGAGTGATTATTGCGACCCCGACCGGTTCGACGAGTTATTCCTTAAGTGTCGGTGGCCCGATTATGGATCCGACGGTGAACGCGATGATTATCGCGCCGCTTGCCGCATTTAAACTGTCTGCGCGGCCGTGGGTTGTCCCTCTTGATCGGAAGGTTGGGGTGCATTTGTTACCGAAAAGCAAGGAGACTAATCTGGTCATTGACGGAAGATTCTTAATGCCCGTGACCCAGGAAAGCAATATTATTGTCACAGGGTCAGAGAAGAAAGCACGGTTTATCCGGTTTGGTGAAAGCTTTTATCAGATGGTTCGATTAAAACTTATGAGATGATACATGGGGCTTTTCCGACGAAAAAAAACTGAGTATACGCCTGTTCAATGGAAGATAACGCAGAAGTGCCTTGATCTGATTTTCGAGAGTTCGAAATCAAGTTTTCCGCAAGAATTCGGCGCGCTTCTCCGCGTTGACCGTGTGAATAAAACCACGATTATTGAAGTGGTTCTTCTCCCAGGTACTATTTCGGGGGATTCTCATGCGATTTTTCATTTACATATGCTTCCTGTGGATTTCAGTGTTGTTGGTACGGTGCATTCCCATCCGTCTTCCATTGCCCGACCATCTGAGGCGGATTTAGATTTGTTTAGCCACTTTGGAAGAATCCATATAATTGTCGGTGTCACACCCTTTGGTAGCGTTTCATGGAAGGCATACGATTACATGGGCCATGAGGTTTCGATTGAGATTATTTAAAAAAGATTTTTATATACTCGGTTGACTATCACTTTGGAGAGAGATGGCGAACGTCCCATTGGATATCGATGTCTTAGCAGGAGCAGCACTTGCGCCCATTATCGGAGTTGTTGCCTTTTGGTTTCTCCAGTTGCTCTTCATCGAAATTCAAAAACGGATGCTGTCAAAACTACGTCATCGGCACGAAGCGTTCTGTCGTTTCACCAACTTCATTGGCATCTTGTTTCAAACGATTTGCCATGCTCTTGGTTATACAGTCACGAGAAGCGGGATTGCGACGTTTCATGTGACCGTGAACTATGGAACCGTTGAGCCGAAGAAAGAAAAAACAGGAGTGGTTGAATGGATAGTAAATTCATTTCTCCTGATTGGTCCATTTTTTATTCCTGCAGGGCTTGTCTTGCTCTTTAGTTATTTTGTCATCGGGAAAGGTTTCACGTTCCCAACACCAGTACATTACACGTTTGTAGAATCATTGATCAACTTTGGTGTAAGCCTATCCGCATTCGCACATGAACTTATTGGCTTCCTCACACATATTGATCTCTTCAACCCGCTCCATGTCGGATTCTTGTTCGTATTATTATTTTTTGGATTGGGGATACGACCCAGTTATATAGGTGAAGACCGGAAAGCAAAAATCGACATGATATATGATCTGAAAAATATTTTTTACCATATCAGAAAAAAACCATTGTACATTCTGTTGATTATTCTCGGTTTGTACGCATTTTATTTTCTCTCTTTGTTTCTTAATCAAAACTGGTACATGGTCTTGTTTTCGGTATTTGGCTGGATTTCTCTGACCGCGATCATCGCATTGCTTCTTACGTATCTTCTCCTTTTTTTGATAAGATCAACAGATCATATAAGAGGATGGTGGAAAGCGGTGTCGTATCTCACTGTCCCAGTCTCCTACGTCATTGCGCGAATAATATTTTTGTATTACCCGGTCCGACAAGGAGATAGCATTTCACTGCTTCTCATGATAGTCTGTACATGTATCGTCACCATCCTGTTGATAAAATATAAGAAGACCAATAGATTTAAAACTGCGACAAAGATGAAGCATGTGAGGGTTGCGGATGGAAAAAAAAGAGCTTCTAAAAAACGAGCAGATTGAACGGTTACTCTCACCTCATCCTTTGTCGTTCATGAAATTGCAGGCACTCTGCATCTTTGTAATCGTGTGGGGGATTGTGGTTTGGTGGTTGACAGAATTTTCAAGTTACGCAACTATTTTTAGCGGCAATGGTGTCGCATCGTGGTATCCGTTAATGCTGTGGGGTCTTGTCTTACTGCTTGTTGGTGTCGTCGCCTGGCTTGTTGCAATCCGATTAAGCATCTTCCTTTTGTATCTCGCCGTGTTTGCAGGTGCATTTGGACTGATTTACTGGCAACACTGGGAGAACAACACGTCGCTTTTTATCATGGTGTACTCAGTTGCGGTCTCCATCGTTGGTTTTTTGATTATCGAGTTATATCGCCGGTCACATAAATACATCATTACGAACCTCCGCATTATCTTCAAAGGTGGTGTGCTGACAAAACGGGAACGGACTATCAGGTACGATAAAATCGCTGATATTGATGCGAAACAAGGGATACTTGGACAGATTTTTGGGTTTGGGACGATCATTCCCGTAAGCCAATCCGGCTTTGGGTTGGGGAGTGATAAATCCTTTGCAGCAGGCGGTGTTGAAATGGGGACAAAGAAAGCAAAATTATTTGGGTTTGCTGGCGGTGGAAAAGAAGTACAAACACCGATTGCACGAAGTTACTACGAGTTACATGGCGTGTATCCTTACAAGGATGTGAAACAACTTGTGGAAGGCTTGGTGCAAACCCATGTGCCGACGCAATATCAGAAAGAACAAGTTGAATTTCAGAAACAACAAGTGGATATTCAGACGCAGATGCGCGATCTTCTTCATAAACAGGTAAGGGAAAAACCACGGGGAAACGCAGTGAAACAAACAAACGAAGAAGAGGAGCTAGATGAAGAGGAAAACGAAAGTGAAGAAAAGATGGTGATGAAAAAAACTATTGCAGAAGAAGACGCTTTTCCACCAGAGCAGGTTGATATCCAGAAGCAGATGAAGGAGCTTTTGAAAAAACAAAAGACGGTGAGAGTAGCAGAACCCGAAGAAGAGAAAATCGAAGAAGAAGATGCGGATAAAGAGGAGGAAAAAGAAGTCGCGTAAGGTATAGATATATTTATTAAACAATGGTTATTCAGGGAGGAATAATGGTACCAAAAAGAGTTTTTTTTACAAAGGGTGTAGGAAGACATAAACACGAGCTTCAATCATTTGAGCTTGCGTTGCGTGATGCGGATATCGAACAATGCAACCTTGTCTATGTCTCAAGCATTATCCCACCACACTGTACAATCATTTCAAAAGAAAAAGGGGTCAAAGAACTCGATGCAGGTGAAATCACCTATGTGGTCATGTCCCGGAATACGACCAATGAACCAAATCGACTTATCGGTGCTGCAGTCGGTATTGCGGTTCCTAAGGATCGATCGGACTACGGGTACATCTCAGAGCATCATGCCTTTGGAATCACCGGGAAGAAGCTCGAGGATTACACGGAGGACCTTGCGGCGACCATGCTTGCAACCACGCTTGGGTTAGAGTTCGATCCAGATAAAGCATGGGACAAACGGAAACAGGAATACAAGATGAGCGGACAGATCGTTCGCACACAGAGTGTCGCACAGACCGCGGAAGGAGATAAAGACGGGTTGTGGACCACGGTTCTTGCTGCTGCTGTTTTTATGGAAAACGACGTGAAGTGATTATTCCTATTTATTTTCCTTTTTTACTGGATTACAGGAGTAATAGAAGACAGTAGGAGGTCTTTAGAGAGTGTACAATTGTTATCTTCATAGTAGTCCTGGTAAAAAGAATTTATATGTCAGTTCGTGTTAACCCGCTTCATGAAAGGAGAGATTTCAATGATGCAGGAGTTTGTAAAGTGGTTTGAAGATCTCACCATCGGTGACGTACCTTCAGTTGGTGGGAAAAACGCATCTCTCGGAGAAATGATTCGGAATCTTGGTCAGAAAGGAGTTCGAGTGCCCTCTGGGTTTGCCATCACTGCGTATGCATATAAATACATGATTGAAAAAGCAGGCATTGACATCAAAATAAAGGAGATACTCAAAGACCTGAACACACATGATGTGACTGATCTTGCAGTACGAGGACAAAAGATACGTGATCTCATCAAAAACACCCCGATCCCAAAGGAGCTTGAAGAAGACATTCGGCGTTACTACCGGGAGATGGAGTTCCGCTACGGCGAAAATGTTGATGTCGCGGTACGAAGCAGCGCCACTGCAGAGGACTTGCCTGACGCAAGTTTCGCAGGACAACAAGAAACCTACCTCAACATCCGTGGTGAAGACGAACTTATAGAGAAAGTACGAGATTGTTTTGCATCACTGTTCACAAACCGTGCGATCTCATATCGTGTCGACAAAGGCTTTGACCATTTATCTGTCTATCTTTCTGTTGGTGTCCAAAAAATGGTACGCTCTGACCTTGCGTGCTCTGGTGTAATGTTCTCTATTGATACTGAAAGTGGATTCACCGATGTAGTCTACATTACTGGTGCATATGGTCTTGGAGAAAACGTTGTACAAGGTACAGTCAACCCTGACCAGTTCTATGTGTTCAAACCAACCTTGAAAAAAGGTTTCAAACCTATTCTTGAGAAGAAATTGGGGTCAAAAGAAAAACGACTTGTGTATGGGCCAACCGGAACGAAGCAAACTAAGGTCAGTGCCGCGGACAAAGCAACGTTTGTGATTACTGATGATGAGCTGTTAACGCTTGCTCAGTGGGCATGTATTATTGAGGATCATTACAAAAAACCAATGGACATCGAATGGGCAAAAGACGGACAAACCAAAGAACTCTTCATCGTCCAAGCACGACCAGAGACCGTCCATTCACAAAAAGATATGGCAACGATGAAAACCTATGTGCTTGATGAAAAAGGAAATCTCCTCGCCGAAGGAGAAGCAGTTGGCAGCAAAATCGGACAAGGTCAAGTTAATATCATCGAGGAAGCCAAAGACATCAGTCAATTCAAAAAAGGACAAGCCTTGGTCACTGACATGACGGATCCTGACTGGGAACCGATTATGAAAATCGCAGGCGCCATTGTTACGAACCGTGGTGGACGTACCTGTCATGCTGCCATTATTTCCAGAGAACTGGGAATCCCCTGTGTCATCGGAACAGGAAACGGCACCTCTGTCATTAAGAAAGGATCCGACATTACGATCGACTGCTCTGAAGGAGTCGGCAGAATCTACGAAGGATTACTGAAATTCCATGTTGATGAAGTGAAACTTGATGAACTCCCGACAACCAAGACGCAGATTATGATGAATGTCGGTGTTCCAGAACAAGCATTCCAGCAAGGACAGATTCCGAACAACGGTGTCGGTCTCGCACGAGAAGAATTCATCATTAATTCGCATATCGGCATTCATCCTCTTGCATTACTGGATTATAACACTTTAAAAAAGAAAGCGGTAAAGGACAAAAAAATCGCAGAGGTCATTAAAAAAATCGATGAACGCAGCGCTGGTTATGACGACAAAGTGGAATTCTTCGTCGATACTTTAGCGCGAGGTATCGCAAAGATAGCTGCAGGGTTCTACCCGTATGATGTTATTGTCAGGATGTCTGATTTTAAGACCAACGAATACGCGAACCTCATCGGTGGATACCTGTACGAGCCTGAGGAGCATAACCCGATGATCGGCTGGCGAGGAGCCTCCCGATACTATGACGAGAAATTCAAACCAGCGTTCGGACTCGAATGTGTCGCACTCAAGAAAGCACGAAACGAAATGGGACTCACTAATATCAAACCCATGATCCCATTCTGCCGAACACCAGAGGAAGGTCGTAAGGTCATCCAAGTCATGAACGAATACGGTCTGAAACAAGGAGAAAACGGGCTTGAGGTCTACGTGATGTGTGAGATACCATCCAATGTCATTGTTGCTGATCAATTCTGCGAAATCTTCGACGGTTTTTCCATCGGGTCTAATGATCTTACGCAGCTGACCCTTGGTCTTGACCGAGACTCTGATTTGGTCGCTCATATCTTTGATGAACGAAACGACGCGGTGAAACGACTGGTTTCACAAGTGATTACCACTGCGCACAGTCATCATCCTCGACGAAAAGTTGGTATCTGTGGACAAGCGCCATCTGATTTCCCTGAGTTTGCTGAGTTTCTGGTGGAATGCGGCATCGATAGCATCTCGCTGAATCCAGATACCGTCATTAAAACACGGTTGAAGATTGCTGAGACAGAGAAACGACTAGGAAGATAGCTATCTTCCTTCTTTTTTTTAATATTTAAATCATCATATCTGAAAAGTATTTAGCAGCCTGACTGATTGCCAGGTGTATGAACATCATCCCACTTATCAGTGTGAAAAAAGGAAAACTCCTTGACGGAAAAGACGGAGAACCACTCAACCTTGATACCCTCTTCTTACGAGTGGAAAAAGACTCGATGCTGTATGTGCTAGATTGCGACGGCATAGAGCATAACAACCCTAATTTTGCGCTGTACCAACGACTCACCGAGCATTGCATTCTTTGGATCGATGACGGACCCAGACGACTTGATGATGTCATGGATACGATCATGGCTGGTGCAACCAACATCACCTTACGAAATGATCTCTGGCCTGAGATTGACTTTCCTGGTGTACAAGAGCTGACCGATGATGAGATATACCTTGCTATGAGTGAACAACAAAAAGAACAACGCCAGCCTTTGTCTTTCTTTTCAGAGGATGTCGGCATCGTCCTCTTCAATGATACATCTGATTACACTACGTTTTCAAAAGACGTTCTCACTAAACATAAACTCTATCGCTATACACAGAGTACGGACAAGGTCCCGTTCTGGAATGAACAAGGCATCACCGGTATCCTCATTGATTTGAATAAAAAAGAAGGGGAGAACTAATGGAGTCTGAGGCAAAAATCATCATCGCGTTCCTCTTCAACCGCAGCGGAAAAACCGCGTTAAAAGACACCGAGCTGTACCTACCGCTCTCCATGGAACTTGGGTGGTTCAGCACAAAAGACGCACAAGAGTTCGTCAAATACTCACTCAAAAAAGAGCTGCTTATAAAAAAAGATGGATTACTTCATCCGAATTTCCCGGTTGAAAAAACCAGTATCCCTGTTGGGTTTACCCCGACGAAAAACCTTTTTAGTGAAAAAACACACGAGGAGAAAAAAGAAAACATACTCGAGGGCATTATTGCTCAGATATCCGCTCAAACCAACCGCAACCACCAAGAGATCCTCAAGGAAATAACTAGCGAAGGAAGAGAAAAAAACATTCTACCTGAGGTAGCCGTGCTGTACCTCGCACGGAAATACAACGTTGATATGACTGATTGGTACGATGCAGTTGAACAGAACCTCTTCAAAGGAAATACAGGATAATCGGGACCAATAACACCCCCATGCAATGGCTTCGACGCACACCCCAGCATATCGGTAAGAAACCGATACAAGTTGCCGCTAAGAGCACGATTAACCCAAGAACCCCGGTGAACAGAACAACCAGAGCAAAAACAAAGACCAGGGTAAACACCACCAACGCTTGATACGGAATGCTATGGAATTTTTTCGCAAATAACCGTCCAATGTAGAGCGTGAGAAAGTACGAGAGTATCCCGCTTAAAACCAGGAACATCAACAGATAAATCAGCCCTGCAGGCATCAGAAGAGATTGCCACGGTTCAATAGCGATAAGTTGGCTGACTGCGATAGTCACCCCGCTCCGTGCCCGAAGAATGATAAACAACATGACCGTGACTGAGAACGTCGCTGCGGTGTTGACAGAAGACAAAGTCACAATCGTTTGCTCTTGGCTTGATTTCTGACGAATGTTCATCGCAAGGACTGTCCCGGTTGCCGTGGTAAGACCAGGGACGATAGAGACGAAGATTCCGGCAAGACTTCCGGTGAGTATCGAAACAATAGACGATTTTTTTTCAATCCGATTCTGAACAAGAGGCTCTATCTTCTGCTCCGGTATTGCAGGTTTGGACAACAGAGAGTTGAGAAGTGTTGGTACTCCAAACAACCCTGCTAGTGCTGGAAACAAAACGGGGGCAGGTAACCCAATAGGTGAGACAAGATGAAAATCAAGCACAAGGAGACCAAAGACACCGGAGAGAACAAAGACAAATGCAGCAAACAACATGCCAAGAATCGACGGCAGTTTCCCTTGATTCCCTAGTTCAGTGATCCGTGTTTTTTCCGTTGCGATCATCAGGATAGCGATCGCGATAAGCACCCAGACCATGATTTCCCGCACCGCGGTATACAAAGAGAGCGGGGGACCAATGATGAATCGAAGAGGATAGAGAAGTGCAATGCAAACAAGAATAGCGCCATAGCTCCCCATGGCCGCAAGGGCAACTGCTTTGTATCCTTCTCCCTTTAGTAGTAGGCTGTGGGCAGGAAGAACAGAGAGGGCGGTGTCTTCTTCTGGTGCTCCGATAAAAGTGGTGGGGATGGTGTCGTGGAATGAATGTGAAATTGATACGGAAATCATAAATCCTGCTATTAAAATCAGGATAAACTGCTCAGAAATGCCATAGGCAAACAACGGACTGCAAACAGCTACGATAGCATTGGAAGCAGAAAGCATAATCAGCGCAACATTGTTGACATGCAAACCAGGTAACAGACCGGTGACGATCCCAACGAGTACGCCAAGGACACAAAAAACAATGATAAGGAGAAAGTCCAGCACGCTGCTACCTCTCTAGTTTCCAGATGCCATGGGTACTTTCTGTTGCTTTCAGGACATACTGGAATGTTTTTGTTTCGTAGAGAAATCGCCCTGCTACCGCAACGGAATCGTCTTTTGAGAATTGATGGGGGCAGGAGGAATCATAAGAAACATCGATGAAATATTTTCCCTCAGGGTCAGTAAGCGAAAAGGAAGACTCATACTTTTGAATAACGATTCCGGTGACGTTTACGTTTGTCCCAAGGTATTCGCTAGGGTTTTCTGCGAGCTGCCAGAGGGGAAATGATTGATTGTTCCATTTTTGAAGGATAGTGACGAACTGCGGGTTGTTCACGGAGACTTCCCATTGTTCTTTGTATTGTTGTACTTCTCCTATCGCTTGTACCGTATCTCCGTATTCGACCGAAACTTCGCCTTCGATATAGAGCGTCACTGAATTAGTGCTGTTCTCCATATCTCTGAGGGTAATTATTTGGCTACCGTAGGTGGTTGTTCGGTATTCGGTGACAACACCTTGAACAATCACTTGTTGTCCGTTATGGGTAGGAAGCGCTGAAAGTGAAATAAGAACTGGGTGTGATACCAGCGATAAAAAATAGAGGACTACAAGCGACGCGATCGCGATGAGAATAATAAGATATTTGAATTTCATTTTTTTTTCCCCCAGACTTAAATTATAGGATTGAAAATATAGAATCTCTTTATTTAATTTTCCTTTTGGTTATTCCTATTTAAATAAATTGGGGGAGAAAGCTTTATAACGCGCGTTATTCTTCTGGCCACGGTAACTACGATTGGTGGGAGTTATGGTACGTGAAGTTGTTCTGAAAGTTTCAGAGGCATTCCAACAAGATGTCGGCTATGGCAGGGCGCGTATTGATCATCAAACCCGTATGGATCTTGATCTCTCTATTGGTGATGTCATTGAACTTGAGGGGACCAAGGTGACTACTACGTCGGTCTGGCGGGCGCATCCTTCTGATGAAGGGAAACGACTTGTGCGTATAGACAACCTGACCAGGAAAAACGCTGGCACCGGGTTAGGAGATCGGGTGAAAATCAGACGTGCTGAGGTAAAAGAAGCCCGTGATGTCGCTCTTGCACCGTTGATGCCTGAAGGTCAACGTATTGAGTTTGGTATGGGGATTGACGTTATCATTCGGAAAAATATGCTACGTCGGCCTATTTCGAAAGGCGATGAAATCATCATCCCAGGGATCGCTTTTTTTGGGAACGCACTCCCATTTGTTATCGTTGATACGAATCCTCATGGTATTGTCATGATCACGGAACGTACGGTTTTACATGTGAAAGAAGAGGCGGCAAAAATCACTGAGGAGGAAGGCACTCGAGTCAGCTACGAAGACATCGGTGGTCTCCACATTGAGATTCAAAAAGTACGAGAGATGATTGAGCTGCCGTTGAAACACCCGGAGTTGTTTGACCGGCTGGGGATCGACCCACCAAAAGGAGTTCTCCTGCACGGTCCGCCGGGGACCGGGAAAACCTTGATCGCAAAAGCGGTTGCAAACGAGTCCGGTGCGAACTTCTACACTATCAACGGCCCGGAAATTATGAGTAAGTTCTACGGGCAAAGCGAAGAGAATCTCCGCAAAATCTTCGAAGAAGCACAGAAGAATGCCCCGTCTATTGTCTTCCTTGACGAGATTGATGCGATTGCGCCAAAACGTAGTGAAGTGCATGGTGAGGTGGAACGTCGTGTTGTCTCTCAGCTCCTCACTTTGATGGATGGGTTAAAGGGACGAGGAAAAGTCATCGTTATTGGTGCAACGAACATACCTGATGTAATCGATCCTGCGTTACGAAGACCAGGTCGGTTCGACCGAGAAATCCGCATTGATGTTCCTGACAGAAATGGAAGAAAAGAGATCCTGCTCATTCATACGCGAGGAATGCCGATTAACCCAGGTCTTGCTGAGTTGTACCCCGGGGAGACAGTCAATGAAGAAAAAATCCTGAGCGCTATCAAGCACGGGATTAAGAAAATCCACATCTCTGATCTTTTACGGAGTATGTTACGGTCGAAAGATAGGAATAAACGTTCTGAGGTTGTCGGCAATTATCTCAAAGTGATTTTTGATTCATTTAAAGGTGAGATGCCTCCTCTTTTCTATGAAAAAGTAATTCGTTTAATAGCTGATGAAATTACGAATTTATTGCCGTATGATTTAGATGACACTGACTCAAACGTGAGTGCAGAACAACAGATTAATGAACGGCTTGCTACCATTAGAGAAAGTCCGGATGATTTCATTAAGAGGATCTCGAAAGAATCTCTGCTGGATGATATTGCTGATATCACCTATGGGTTTGTCGGAGCGGATCTTGCTGCGTTAGCTAGGGAGGCAGCGATGAACGCGTTACGACGATATCTCCCAGATATTGATTTGGAAAAACCGATTCCTATCGAGCTGCTGGAGAAAATGGAGGTTACATTGAATGATTTCAAGAATGCGCACCGTGGCATCGAACCTTCAGCGTTGCGTGAGTTCTTTGTTGAGATTCCTAAAATCTCCTGGGAGGATATTGGTGGTCTTGAAGATGTGAAACAGAGTTTAAAAGAAGCGGTGGAATGGCCATTGTCCCAACCAGAGGTGTTCAAACGTATGGGTATTCACGCACCTCGCGGGATTCTACTGTATGGTCCTCCTGGGACGGGGAAGACGTTGCTTGCGAAAGCTGTTGCGCATGAGTCCAAAGCGAATTTCATCTCTATTAAAGGACCCGAGGTATTAAGTAAGTGGGTTGGTGAGAGTGAGAAAGCGGTTCGAGAGCTCTTTAAGAAAGCCAGGCAGGTCGCCCCGACGATCGTGTTTCTGGATGAAATTGATTCCATTGCCCCGCGACGTGGGTCCTTTGACGGGTCACATGTGACGGAGAGTGTGGTTAATCAACTGCTTACGAGTATCGATGGGTTGGAGAGCATGGAAGGCGTCGTGGTGATTGGGGCGACCAACCGACCAGATATTATCGACCCTGGATTATTGCGTCCTGGTCGATTTGACCGCTTGCTTCTGCTTCCAGCGCCAGATAGTATCTCACGACTGGAGATCTTTAAGATTCATACGAAAGATATGCCGCTTGCAAAGGATGTGTCGCTCGATGATCTCGCAGAGAAAACCATAGGATATTCTGGTGCGGATATCGATGCACTCTGTCGGGAGGCAGCGATGATCGCGCTTCGTGGTGATATCAACGCAAAAGAAGTTCGGAATATTCATTTTGAACATGCGATGGGTGAGGCCCGTGGCAGCCTGACGGAGGATGTTATAAAATATTATAAGAAAGTAAAGGATGCTATGGGTAGTAGCATCGCCACAAAGGATAAAAAAGAACGAGACATTCAATATATGTAAGTGTATAATAAAAAAACAAGAGGGATATGATGAAAGTACTGGAGAGTGATTTGAGAGGAAAAACAGTCATGAGTGAAGAGGGTTTGTACCTCGGCATTCTGAGGAATTCTTTGGTGGACGAGAGAACTGGTCAGTTGCTCAGTATTCTTGTGGAGCCTTCTGAGGATATTGATCCGCGGCTTTATCATCTTGATGAGGTCGGCCATCTGGTGTTCCCGTTCGAAGCAATCAGATCGGTAAAAGACGTTATCATCGTGGGCGGGTAAACAACCGTTTTACTCCCACGTTCATCTTCTTTTTTTTCTCCTAATAAAACCACTGTTTTCCAGGAGAAGTTTCTCATTTTGTTTCTACATGGAGGGACCCCTTCATTTCGTATGGAAAAGAAAATAAGGGAGGTAGCCAAAGTATAGAAAAAGTTGACGTTAGTAGTCCTGAACAGTTATGCATTTCGAACTATTTGAATATTGCTATTTTTAAAATTATAAAATTAAAAAAATTTTAAAATTAAAACGATGCGTGTCATCTGTTTCCATGCGAAATCATCCCCTCCCCCCTTCCCGTGTCCAACAGAGAAAAAATCTTAGAAAAATTGACACAAAAATTTATTATACCATAACCCCTTACGACCCTGCGAGGAGGCGTATTTTATCCCTAAAGAACAAGTGACCGGAGACATATTCAGCCATCTACTCAACAGCGAAGGACTGTTCACCAACAGAGAAGTCATGCGACCAACGTATATGCCGGAAATCCTACCACACCGAGAAAAAGAAATCAATGATCTCGCAAACATTCTCGTACCTGCTCTGAGGGGAGAAACACCGTCGAATGTCTTCATCTATGGGAAAACAGGAACTGGGAAAACAGCGGTCGTCAAATTCGTGGGCAAAGAACTCCTTAAAAAAGGAGAACAAACCGGAAAGAAAGTCAATTTCATTTACATGAACTGCGAGATTGTCGACACACAATACCGACTGTTGCAAAACATCGCAAACCGGCTCATTAACGAATGGAACGATCACGTGCCGTTCACCGGATGGCCTACCGACGAGGTCTATTCAAAAGTAAAAGCGATGATGGACAAGGAAAAAAGCGTCACGGTCATCGTCCTTGATGAAATCGACAAGCTCAAAGGAGACGAAGCCTTGTATAACCTCACCCGTATCAACAGTGATTTGGACAAAGCACGTGTCTCCATTGTCGGTATTTCAAATGATTTGAAGTTCACTGAGTTTCTGGATCCTCGCGTGAAATCAAGCCTTGGCGAGGAAAGCATGATTTTCTGCCCATATGACGCAGAGCAACTCCAGGATATTTTACGTGATCGGATTAAAACCGCGTTGAAACCAGGCGTCATCGAGGATGATGTGATTCCGTTGTGTGCCGCGCTCTCGGCGCAGGAACACGGGGACGCCCGTCGCGCACTGGATCTTCTGCGGGTGTCTGCGGAGCTTGCGGAGCGTGGTAAAGTCCCGAAGGTCACCCGATCTCATGTGCGCCTTGCGCAAAATAAAATCGAGCTTGATCGTGTCACCGAAGTTGTCCGCACCCTGCCGAACCAATCCAAACTCGTTCTGTATTCGATTATTTTGCTGGATAAACAAAACAAAAAAGCAGGGACAACACGGGCGCTGACGACCGGTGAGGTCTATGATATATACAGAGAACTCTGTAAGAAAGCGAGGTATAACTGTTTGACACAGCGGAGAACCGCGGATCTTATCTCTGAGCTTGATATGCTTGGTATCATCACCGCCCGCGTGATTTCCAAAGGACGGCATGGGCGGACGACGGAGATTCAGATGTCCTCGTCTTCCTCATCGAAAGATTTACTCACCGTTCTTCAGGAAGATGACATGTTCAAAGAGCTTGCGAACTATAAGATGAAAGGACAAGCACGGCTCACTGTCTAAGGTGGCATTCAAGTTCTTGGTGTGTTGAGGAGTTAGTTCATGAACACGGTTATTCATCCGTCTGCATCCGATGCATTACATTTTATCAAGGAGCATCACACATCAAAGCCAGAAAAAACCATGTTGCTGGTGATGGGTGAATGCATGGTGAATTATCAAGGACGCGCGCGGTCTTTACTGGATTGGGGTGAGCGTCTTATTATGATCAAACAAGATGGGACCGTTCTGGTTCATCAACCGGTGATGCGCGAACCGGTGAACTGGCAGCCGACCGGGAGCATCACCGAATTCAAAACCAAGGATGATCAACTCATTCTCAACTGCAGGCACCTCCGTCCTGCTGAGAAAATGAAGGTGACGTTCCGCCAGCTGAAGCTGGTGACTGCGACCTCGCTTGTGGACCGCGCGAACCTCATCATCGCTGGTATGGAAATCGATGTGGTAAATCAAATTGTAAGCAACCCAAATATTATCGAAGAAGGCCTTCGGATCGTGAAACGTGAAAAAGCAGTGAAAACAGGGTCTATCGACCTTTATGGGTTTGATAAAGATCATGTGCCGGTGGTAATAGAGATGAAACGAAGCCTGGCGACGATCAGCTCCGTGCATCAGCTCCGTATGTATGTCAAAGACATCAAAAAAGACAGAAAGGAGCCGAAGGTACGCGGGATTCTCTGTGCACCGCGTGTCCCTGATATGGTGAAAAAACTCCTTGAGGAACATGGTTTGGAATGGCGAGAAGTCGAACGAAAAGTTGTGTTACCAGATAACCGGCAGAGAACGTTGAAAGAATTTTTAAAAAAATAAAATTCCAAACAGCAACGATTTCAATCTAGCTATAATTATTTAGTAATAAGCGGTAAGGTTATCATATATTGTAGAATGAGTTTTTTTTCTGTAACGAAAATTATTATTCTATTCAAAACCGTGATTTATTGATCTGACAAATATCTAAGAATAGGGAATGCATGAGGGAATCGCTCGAACAACCAACTCAAAATAGAATGATCATTGAATACTCCTTTGTTCTTCGGCATCGTAACTTCCAAGGTACCCCAGGGACCCCACAGGTTGTCAGAATCCCTGGCTCTCGCCTGGATCGTATACCTGCCCCATTTCGACCAGGAATGATTCACGCTCACCAGTTCACCTGAATGAAATGGTCCAATCCAGTTTGTATAGGTATCATCGCCCCACATGATATAGTAGTAGACGTCTTTGCCTGTTGGTGATGTTGATGTGAAGGTGTATTCATGCTGTACACCGACTTTCCCTTTTGGTGGTCCGGTGATCGTCGGCGTAATTGGAGCATTCGGATTAAGCTGGTTAAACGCGTGGATATATCCGAAGTCATGATACGTTGAGTTGCCTCTAAAGAACCAGGTGGTGACATACACCGTCCCATCTGCACCAATTGAAGGGGTAGATCCAAGGTATATACCGTCATAGGGATAGATGTCGCTGGTTATACTGGCAGTCCATCTCAATGTCCCGTCAGGATTCAGCGCACTCATGTACGCCTTTTCTCCTGACTGATCAGTGTATGCGAAAAAGACTGTGCCGTCACTACTAATGACCGGGCGGGTTTTATCCTCGGGGTTATAATCCAATTGATAGTGCCACCGAGTATGTCCGTCGTCAGGGTCTAATCCAAAGACATCCTCTGCAAGCGATGAATAGACAATGGTACCATCGGGTAAAAGAGCAGGACTGAATCCAGTTCCAATAGAGGGGGTTCGCCATTTCTCGATCCCGTCAGGGTTGACCGCGACTATGTGATTTACTGCTACTATGTAAATAGTTCCATCATCACCAATGAGCGGTGCATCATGAGTATCATAAATGGTGCCGAATCTCCATTTGAGAGTACCGTTCGGATTCAGACAGTAAAAGTAATCACAATACCGGGCGGTGAAGTAGATGTTCCCCTCAGTATCAAGCGATGTGCCGATAAGGTAGTACCCGAGATAGTATTCCCATTGGATGGTTCCGTTGGGGTACACCGCATAGAAGTATCCATCACTTGTCCCGATGTAGATAATGCCTTCTGGGTTTACGATCGGGTGGCTACAGTAACACTTCTCCATCGGTAAAATCCATTGCAAGGTGCCGTTCGGGTAGAATGCATAAAAATACTTCAACGTTCCTACGTAGATGGTTCCGTTCAGACCAATCGCAGGTTGATATTCTATTAATCCAACCAGATCACAATGCCATTTTAAGGTGCCATTCGGGTATATTGCATACAAACCATCGGAAACTGATTTAATGTATAAAGTACCCTCGCTATCAATCACTGGTGTAGCGGAATCAAGGGGGTCGTCAACGAAGTATTTCCATTTCTCATACCCCTGGTTCTGACTTGCGTCATATTCACTTTGGCAGGTGTTCTGCGCATCATGACCGCGCATCGGCCACTGAAAAGTCATGGGATTACCAACGGGCGTTTCACTTGGTTTTTCAGATTTGTTATTATCAACAGGTATGTGGTCTATCGCGTTCGAAACACCACTAACAAAACAACATCCAACCAAGAAAGCAAAGACAATGAAGACCGCAACCTTCCTCATACTTACTATTTCCTCTTTATTTTATAGGAACGTCTCGTATATAAATCTTTACAGAAAAAAACACTACAATTTTCTAGTACATCCTATAATAACGGCAACTCACCAGTCACCTGATCAATTAAATTACTAGGCGCAGGACCAATCCCCAGAACAGTCTGCGTTCCTTCCGGTATCTCCGTATGCCCCGCATCAGTCACAATATTCGTAGTAATCCCAAGCGTCTCCGCCTTTTCTTTCAACGGAAAAAACTCCTCAAGAGTCTCCACCTTCACCACGACTTTTTTCGCCCCCTCCCGCTGCCATTTCGCAAACCACTCAGGCTTATTTTTCTTCGTCAGAAGCGTACACGACACCGCAGCATGAGACACCTGTGCTGCAAGCTTCCCAGCAGAAAGCAAAAGATCAGAACGAGTAACAATCACCATTTTGTACTCAAAGTCGCTTTGATTTTTCTTCTGGGCAATCATGCTGATTCATCTCACGATACGATTCCTTCCGCCATTTCTCACCCAGTTCATAAGCTTTTGTAAAATCAAGGAGACCTTTCACCACCAGGGTTTTCTCTCCAGGTTCCACATGTTTCAGAGGAACACCTAAAAACTGAGACCCTGATTTAATTATCAGCACATCATGATCAATGGAAACGCTTTCCCCGATTTTTTTACCCGCGCCATCCAACACAAACTTACAGATCATCGATGGATCAGCGTTCTCGATGTTTTTCTTGGTTTTAGTGGTTTCTTTTTTCTTGCTAAAAAAGAATATGCTACCAATATATTCCGATGTGAGCAGCAAAATAGTGAGTTTAGAAACCATGGGGCCCTGTAATACCGTTTTTATTATATATCTTTCGTGATATTCTGAGAAGCAATGGACGAGTACGATATCGCTGTTGTCGGCGGAGGACCTATAGGGTGCTTTGTTGCAGAACAGCTTGCGTCAAAAGGAAGGCATGTCGCCGTTTTTGAAGAACACAGTACAATCGGAGAGCCAGTTCACTGCGCAGGATTGGTCACCCAACGCGTCTTCGATATTTCCAAATGCTCTCCAACAAGAATTGTTCAAAATAAGATTTACGGAGCAGTTATCCATAGCCCCTCCGGATCAACCCTAACAATCGGCGGGGAGAAGGTCCATGGGCTGGTGATCAGCCGCCAGCGATTTGACGAAACACTCTCACAGAACGCACAGACCGCCGGAGCGGAACTATTAACAGGATACAAGATTGTTTCCGCCAAAAAACAAGAAAATCATATAACACTTACGATAAAACAAAACGAGCAAACGCTCCCTGTTCGATGTAACATCCTCATTGGTGCAGACGGACCCCATTCAAGCATACGAAAAATCTTCGGATTCCCACACCCAATCGAAATGCTGCAAGGAATCGGCGCTGAACTTTCTGATACCGCGCTCGACCCTCGGTTTGTCCATATTTTCGTAGGACACAACATTGCACCAGGCTTCTTTGCTTGGGTCATCCCCACAAACATGCAGGGCACGACCGCGCGCATCGGACTCTGTATCGGAAAACAAAGCAATCATCCACTCCAACACTATTTTACCGCCTTGCTCCAGCAACCACTTTTACAAGGCACAACCGTCATGAAACGATTCGGTGGAGCGATTCCATTAGGCCCCCTGAAAAAAACCGCTGATGACCACGTCATGATCGTCGGAGACGCAGCTGCACAGGTCAAACCAACATCCGGCGGCGGCATCTACCCCGGTTTACTCTGCGCCACACAATGCGCAATTGTCGCTGAAGAAGCATTACAAAAACAACAATTCGATGGAGAATTCTTAAAACACTATCATAGAAAATGGACAAAAGAAATCGGACGAGAACTCTCCCTGGGCATGAGGTTCAGGAAAATATTCACCAGCCTCACCGACGAACAACTCGTCAAATATCTAGAAAAATTGAACAACAAAAAAACAATCGACGTCATCAACACCCATGGAGATATCGATTACCCCTCACGGCTTGCTCTACCACTCATAAAAACATCGCCTTCTCTCCTCTCTCTTGCCCCAGCGATGCTGAAACGGACAAAACAATAAGATTATTTTTTCTTCTTTGTTGACGGCGGTGGAGGTGGCACATAGTAATCCTGCCCGCCGTACTCAGACGGCTCGTTATCCTCCTCCGGTTCGAAGAGTTTCCCTTTTCCTCTCCGTAGCCCCCCTCTCTTCTTCCGTATCAAATAAATAATGACTACAAGAACAACCAGTAAGATAAAGACAAGAATGCAGGGTAAAAACAATCCGAGGATATACACGGGTGATACATTCAAAACGCAGGTAAGGACGGTTGATTCCGTTGCTGACTCCGCATCAAAAGAAAGCTCAACATAATCTCGCCCATCATTTGTTTTCCCTGTGATAAGCGGCTTTCCCGCACTATCACTCGCGTTGACTGTAATACCTCGTGGGAAGATAATCCGGTACGTCACGGTCTGGTTTTCCACGCCCTGGAAGGTAAACCGTTGCGGTGCAAGCGTAAGCTCCGCAGGCCATAACGAAACATTGAATCCGACTGCGTATACCTCATTTGCATAATTGGAAACCACGACCGGTACAACATTATCCATCGCAGAGATATCTCCATCCCACACAAGTGAATTGGAAAAAATTTTTCTGTCGATTATACCCTTCACACGCAGTCCATGGAAGATCTCGGACAGCCGCTGTTGAAACATCTCTGTTTTCTGTGAGAGAAACGAGCTTATCTGACTTTCGCTAAAGACGTTTTCTTCGGTACAAAGGCGGAAAGAATCTGAATTCAAAAATGTCATATTTATTTTCGGGGAAAAGGAAAGTTCGCCATCCCGGCGGATCACGTAGAGTCGATCATCTTCTTTCATCTTAGTAGATGCCGTTAACTCGGTTTTTCCAGTAAAAACACTCGGGATGTTCAAGTCCATCTTCAACAGCTCGATTTCAACGCGCGTCTCAATATATTCATCTGTGTAAGCGGGTGTTGGTTGAAGTCCTGAGCGGAATGTTCCGGTGATAGGTGTTGTTTTATTCCAGGTATACGCATTGTCTCCGTTCAGAGAGATGTTTGTGGGAAGACGCAACATGATCGCATAGGGGTATATGATTCCGTCAAGCCCTGAGCCAAAGGTTACATCCGCTGATGAGATCGGCGCGGTTGCCCCTGCATTCATCAATCCAAAGAACGCTCTCGCTGGCATCTGGCAAATCTGCAGATGGACGTCAGGGTCTTTGAAGTCAGCGCGTATCGCTGGTGAGTCATCCATATGGGTAATGTTGTACGGGGTTGAACAGTTGGTGGTGCTTTCAGCATCCCAGGTAAATGAAAAATTCAGGGTTTGTTGAAAAGAGGAATTCTCGATTATCGGAGTGGTCTGTTGTTCGATCGGCCGAATTGTTTTTTCAAACAGGTCTGTCCAGGAAAACAGTCCGCTATCGATACATAATCGTACTCCATCCGCTGGTATAATGCCTAATCCGGTGATAAACTCAGGCAACACATTGTAACTGTGGATGTTCATTTTTTTGACAACAATGGAATCGGTAAAACTGATATCGTCTACTGTTCTGGTGTCTAAGGTAAATTCAAGGGCGATATCTTCGATCTCTGAAGCCGGTGTTGTCGGGTTTTTCGATTTCATGGATAACGTTGCGTCTTTTCCTGTATCGTTTCCATCCCAATTCCGTACCACCCAGGTGACCTTATTGGTATCAGGATTTGTATCTGGCGTATTTGCGAACGCTAGCGTCATTGTGCTTGGGAGCACATACATGTACGTCGTGTTCCATCCATGCTCTGCTTGTAAATTAAAATGATAGGTGGCTGTCGCACCCATGTCGAGCACGCCGCTAATGAAATTCGTAAAATTCATGGAACCATTGTAACGGAAAAACGCTGCAGTGAGATTCACCCGAAAATCATCGATGAAAAATGGTTTCTCATACAAAGGCATCGCATTAATGGTGTCTACCTCTGCATTGGTAAACGCTGATTCGACCTGGGTTTTTACTGATTCATGAAGGCGAAGCATGATTGCCCCCATGATATACGGATTGGTCGTAGCCATATTCTCAATAGCTTGTCTGTCATACGTCGTATCAAATACGTTGATGCTATTGACAATCATTTGCGACCGGACGATCAGCTGCGCCCCTGTTTCAAACCTACACGTGATAGTTGCCTCTACGTTGCTATCTGCTGTGGCCCTCGCAGGTGCCGTGTAAATAAAAACGACAGATATCAATAAGAGAATAACCGCTATGGGCTGTATCAATAGATGTCGCCGCATCTCATCCACTCACTTCTAAGGAATTAAGCAAAAACTCTTATAAAAACTTTCTTACGAAATCACTAAAAAGACATCGACCATTTACGATGTCGCATTATGTACATACTTGGGGGAACATCAGCAAAAAACGTTGCACAAAATCTTGCGAACAAAATTCAGCAGCCGCTTCTACAGGCAACATACAAACGGTTTCCTGACGATGAATTTTACGTCCGCGTGTTAGACGATATTGCAGGTGAGGACGTCCTGATTGTTCAAACAGCATATCCTGATCCAAAAATTGTTGAACTCCTGCTCATGCAGGACGCGGTTCATGATGCAGGCGCAAAGAAAATCACGGTCGTCCTTCCTTACTTTGGGTACAGCAGACAAGATAAAAAATTCGAGGAGGGCGAAGCAATCAGTTCAAGAGCTGTCGCACAGCACATCAGCATGCATGCTGACTGTGTTATCACTGTTGATCCGCATAAGGAGCATATTCTGAAATTCTTTTCAGTTCCTGCATATAGCTGTTCCGCGGTCTCAACCATCGCCCAGTATCTCAAAGAAAAAAACATTGATTTTATCCTTGCACCAGATAAGGGGGCTAAAGACCGAGCCAAAGAAGCAGCGACTCTCATCAACTGCGAGTACGATTACCTGGAGAAAACACGTATCGATGGAACTACCGTTAAGATAACACCAAAGAAACTTGATGCCCGAGGTAAACACGTCGCTATCATCGATGACATTATCTCCACTGGCGGCACTATGGCCAATTCTATTAAAGAGTTGAAAAAGCAAGGTGCTAAAACAGTCTCGGTTGCATGTACCCATGGATTATTTGTCGGTGGTGCGAAAGAAAAACTCCTGTCTGCAGATTGCGATGAAATTATTTCAACGGACACGATAGAAACTGAGTTCAGCAAGGTCAGCGCCGCAGATTGCATCGCAGAACTCCTCTTAAAAACGCTCCCGCACATCAAAAATTAAGGAGATTCTTTTGGAGATAAGTTATTTATAAGACCATGGATTTACGGTTGTAATCATCCTAGGGTGAAACGTATGCGGAAACGAGCACAATTTAAAACGCCAACGCAATCAGTAACAGCTCCAACTCCACAACCCGTAGGCGTAGCAAACGCCCCGGAACGAAAGCGATTTCGATTCAAGAAAAACTGGTGGATTGGAGTATCATTGATAGCAATTTTCTTCTTAGTTTTATTCATGAACTCCTATTTCAACATCGTATCAAACGTGAATATGAACCCATCAGGAACAACCATGACCGATACGTTCTATTTATCTGGTCCTGACCCGTACTATAACATGCGGCTTGTTGATAATACAGTACAGACCGGGCGTTTTCCCTTTTTCTCTTCCAACGATCCCCTGCTCGCCTATCCATTTGGGAAATCAGGAGGTCGTGCTCCGTTGCTCGTCATGTCTGCGATCGGTTTCAGTAAACTCCTTGTCCCTTTTATGAGTGAAGCAGATGCAATCGGGTACGCAATGGAGTTTATCCCTGCGTTATTTGGTGCTTTGCTCGTCTTCCCCGTGTACTTCATCGGGAAAATATTATTCGGGAAGAAAGCCGGGCTCGTCGCCGCGCTCCTCATCGCGATCATACCTATTCATATTAGCTCAGGACATGGTTCCGCATATGGTCTGTTTGACCACGACTCGTTCAACCTGCTCTTATATTTCCTCACCTTCCTCTTTTTAATTAAAAGCATCAAGGAAAAAGATATGAAACGCTCAATTCTCTACGCGCTCCTCGCAGGAATCCCGCTTGCAGCTCTTTCTATGGTTTGGGTAGAAGCACAATACCTCTACACAATTATCACCGTTTATGCAGTTGTACAACTTTTAATAGATATTTTCATGAATAAGCTCGAAGAACGATTTGTTATCAACATCTTCCTTGCATTATTCACTGGAGTTCTTGTTTCATGGCCGGTCACCGCCGCACGAGGTGTCATCTTAAACCTTCCTTTCTATCTAGCAATAGGGGTTTTAATCTTCGGTGGCCTCTGTATTCTTTTCAAACGGAAGAAAATCCCCTGGGTCGTTTCACTCCCATTGATTGGTGTTATTGCAGGAGCCGTAACAGCATTTCTCTACGTCGTCTATGCATATCCTAAAACATTGACAATATTCTCGCCGTTAGGGAAAATCGCAGAACTCATCTATGGTGCTGGGATTTATGGGTCAAAGGTATCCCTTACGATCGCAGAGGCAGGAACATATAATATGAGCAGAACCGTGATGTCGTACGGCCCTGTATTGTACTGGCTTGCCTGGGCTGGCTTTGCGTTTCTTATCTACCAATATGTGAAACAGAAAGGACGACGTGACTACCTCTTCATCCTTTCATTATTCGTCATCAACATCTGGCTGACATCAACCGCTGGTCGTTTCCTTAACGACATGGTACCCCTCATCGCCCTCCTTGCGGGATGGATTATTTGGTTTTTGATTAGTAAGATCGACTACAAACAAATGGCACGAAACATAAGGAACGCAGGCGGTGGTATCCGAGGCATACGAAAAGGCGTGAGAATCTACCACGTTTTCGGGGTTCTCTTTGTCGCTCTCCTTATTCTCATCCCTAATGGGTACCTCGCACTCGATGCGGCGGTACCATCGGCTGCATCAAAAAACGGTACGAGTAATTTGAAATATGATTTCTTCGGAGAAAATCATTCCTCTGCGTTCGGCTCTAGCTCTTACAAGGAGCAATACTGGGTCGCCGCCTATGCTTGGCTAAACAAACAAGACACAAACATCGCGGATCCATCAAAACGACCTGGTTTTATCTCCTGGTGGGACTACGGGTTCTACGAAGTTGCGGTTGGAGCGCATCCGACCGTCGCTGATAACTTCCAAGACGGAATTTCACCTGCAGCTAATTTCCATACCGCAAAAAGTGAAAAACAAGGGATCGCAGTCTGGATTGTCCGATTATTAGAAGGGAATCGAAAAGATAACGACGACATAGCCTTCTCTGATTCAGTCATTACTGCACTTCAGAAACATCTTGGGAATAACAATACAACCAAAATTACATCCTGGATGCTTAATCCCGCGCTTTCTCCCTCGCAGAAGAAGGCAATCGGAGCAGAATATGACGTTAATCTGAGCAAGACCCTGCTCGTGGGAGCGCAATATCCTGAAAACGCTTATTATCACGATATCGAAAAACTTTTAAACGATACCTTAACCGATGAACAAATCACATGGTTATACCATGATATCCAGCAAGCCACTGGCTACAGCATTCGGTACTACGGGGTGGAAGGATATGACGAGCAGATTTTCAACATCTTCGCGTTCCTTGGCGATAAAAGCAACGTTTTAACCGCGCTTCGAACCGCAGGAAAACAGTTCCACAACCCCGAGGACGATTTCATCCAGGTCATATACACGGGTTATTCGGTAAATACAGATGGATCCCAGGGCCCTGATGGTCAATGGACGGCAAAAGAACTCAACGATATGCTCCAGGAGCAGCGAAACCGTATCGCCGTCACAGGAACTACAACCATTAACAAACAAGATTATTTCAACACCATGTTCTATCGAACCTACATTGGTACCCCCCCGCAACAAGATCAGAGTGGATACTATCAAACACCAAATCAACAAATCCCCTGCTATGCTATGAGGCATTTCATCCCGGTCTATGTTTCACCCTACCCCTACTACGGGCAAGGCAGAAGCGCAGTGGTCATCGCGAAGTACTATGAAGGCGCGTTCTTCAACGGTTCCATCAGCTGCAACAACACCACACTTCCCTATGTAACGGTCGCAATCCTTGATGACTACGGGTTCCCACACGATAACATGGCGACTGATGCAAACGGTAGTTTCAACCTCCTTGCACCTGGTGGCAATATCACTCTGCTTTTCACCTACGCCAACGAAGTGCTCCTGAAAAAAATCACGTTTAACAACACCAATAATATGTTATATTCTCCAGTGACGGACGCAGAAGCCATGCGTCTCAACGGTTCGAAATATTCACGTAACTTCAACATCAATGTGAGCCTTTCAACCCTGGAAGGTTTTGTCTATCAGGATAACAACAACAACGGTTCCTACGAACAAGCCAGTGATACCCCATTATCTGGGATTACCATCGAATTAAACGATTATTATTTCGGAAGGCCGGTCCAACCGGTGACAACAGACCTACAAGGACACTACGTTTTCAGTAATTTATACCCAAGTAAATACAATATCTCTGCAGTTGAAAATGAATACACCCTCCTTAACAGAGAACCTATCAATATTGAACCTGGCAATAACTCGTACAACATCTCAAAACCAAAATTAGCTGAAGTAAAAGGAGTTGTCTATACCGATAGTAATGTTGATAAGAAATACACTACTGGTGAGGAAGCAAGCGACGTGCAAATTCAACTCACCTACACCAAACTCGATGACACCCAAAAATCAGTCACCACTATAACTACAGGTACCGCAGGAACCTATTCTTTTCCCTCATTAATTCCGGGAGTATACACCTTGAATGCGACAAAACAAAATACCAGCACAGGAAACCTTGACTACGTCACCGAACAAACAGTTACCCTTACCGCAAACAAAACATCCTGGGTTAACATCTCCCTTACCTATGCTCCAGTCATTGTCAGCGGATATACAACTTATGCTACAGTCAATCTTGGCAGCATCCCAGTTACATTCGCCCCTGACAAATCAATACAAAACAACACCGCAACAAAACAAATTTCTGCGACATCTGATGCTCAGGGACTCTACGTAGCTAAACTCACACCAGGAACATACAATGTTACCGTCAAAAAAACAGAGGCAGCAACCACGGTATACACCTTTACAGACAAACTAACTGTTTCCGTCGGAGAAGGAACTGCATCTTACAACATCGCCGCTACCAAAGTATCTGTTACTGTCAGCGGAACTACAAAATACAATGGTGTAGGGAAAGCAAACATGACCATTCTCTTCTCAGAGGATTTACGAATTGCGGAAAATACTGCAGTAGCAAAAAGCGTGATAACCGACAGCAATGGAAATTACACCACCGAACTGGCGCCAGGCTCATATAACGCAAGTGTTGAAGAACTTGTCAATGAAAGCGGTCAAAATATAACATATACCGGCACCGGACAAATCACACTCACTATTGGTGATACACCAAAAGACCTGAATATTCTCCTGACACGAGAACAGTCACCATAAAAAAGGGAGAGGGTTTTTTCCCCTCACCAAGTTTTATTTAATGCTTTTCCTTATACTTTCTGCCATGTTGAGTCTTGTAGAGGGGACAAAAGCTGTTCAGTTCGCACGGCAGATAATTCAAGAATATGTCAAACACGAGAAGAATTCATCCCCAAATCTTGGAAATTCTTTTCATGAAAAACAAGGAGTTTTTGTCACCCTTCACACCTTCCCAGATCACGAGTTACGAGGATGTATCGGCATCCCCCTACCTGTCATGTCATTGCAAGAAGCGATTATCGAATCAGCACAATCAGTCACTAGAGACCCTAGATTTCTGCCATTGGCAGAAACGGAACTTGATACGATCATTGTAGAAATCACCGTGCTTACAAAACCAGAACTCATTAAAGTAAAACAACCTCAAGACTATCCTGCACACATAGACATTGGACGAGACGGGTTAATTGTTGAACAAAGCTTTTACAAAGGCTTGTTACTTCCTCAGGTGCCTGTAGAACAAGAATGGAATAAAGAAGAGTATCTTTCGCATACCTGCATGAAAGCGGGCTTGCCCCCTGACGCGTGGTTTGAAAAAACCACAAAAATCTCGAAGTTTCAAGGGCAAATCTTTACCGAAACAAAACCACATGGACCAATTAAGGAGACACACCTTGATGGATCTGACAATTGAAGGAAAACTCTATTATAACGGAACATTCGAGCAAGGCTGCCTTGGCATCGAACAAGGAAAAATCGTCGCAATAAAAAAAAGCCTAAAAACAGACAATCATATCAACGTCGGCAACAACCTGATCCTCCCAGCCGGCATCGACCTTCATGTTCATTTCCGTGACCCTGGTTTTACTCACAAGGAGGATTTCTCAACTGGTTCACAGGCAGCAGCATTCGGAGGTGTCTCCTGTGTCTTTGACATGCCGAACACTCAGCCTCAAACCACAAGCAAACAGACACTCAAAGAAAAGACACAGATTGCTTCAGAAAAAAGCTATGTGGATTTCGGGCTTTATGCAGCGGTGAGTGATGAGAATATCGGGCGGCTCGCAGAAATCTCCCCGTTTTGCAGTGGTTTTAAAATCTTCTTAGGAGGCAGTACCCATTCTCTCCAACTCAGCACCAAAAATCTTCGAGTCGCATTGCTTGAAACCAATCGAACAAAGAAAATAACATTGATTCATGCAGAAGACGAACACTGTCTTAAAACACACGAAGACCTAGAGAACAATCTTGTTGATCATCTTCGATGTCGATCCGCGGAATGCGAGGAAACCGCTATCAGAACCATCATCAACAACTCCCCTGGTCTTTCTTCACCGATTCACATCTGCCATCTTTCTTCCTGTGAAGGGTTTGAGATGCTACGCAAAAAACCAAACCAGGTAAGCGTTGGAGTCACCCCTCATCATCTTTTCTTTGATGTGCATTCCCTTAACACTAAACAGACGTTATATAAAGTAAACCCACCGATCCGATCAAGTTTTGATCGCGATACACTCTGGTACGGCGTGAACAACAAGCTCATCGATATCTTTGAATCAGATCACGCACCGCATACTGGAGAAGAAAAAAACGTTGAGTTTGATGATGCTCCCTCAGGCCTACCCGGAGTTGAAACCATGTATCCTCTCTTGCTTACCGCTATGAAAAAAGAGCAAATCAAACTTAGCACTCTCTTGACTCTCCTCTGTGAACGACCTGCGCAGCTCCTGAACCTCCCAAAAGGGAAAATGGAGGTTGGGCGGGATGCCGATTTCATTGTTGTTGATTTGAAAAAAACAGAGACGATAACAGCAGAAAAGCTTCATTCAAAATGCGGGTGGACACCGTTCGAAGGATTCCCTGCGATCTTCCCCTCCATGATTTTCATCAGGGGCGAAAAAGTTATAGACGATCATCAGATGTTCGTGAAACAAGGATTTGGCAAGTTCGTTGGAGTATAATACATGCTTGACTTTTTACCGCAATGGTTTCAAATATTTTTTTTCTCCATGGTGCCCTGGCTCGAAGCACGGTATGTGATACCATTTTCGATGCTGCAGTATGGATGGGAGTGGTGGCAAGCGTTTCCTCTTGCTATTGCAGGGAATATGTTGCCGATCCCGTTTATCCTTCTGTTTTTTCGCTACGTTGAAAAATTCCTTCGAAAGTACGCATTTTGGGCAAAGATTATGGATTGGTTGTTTGCACGAACACGAAAGAAAGCAGATGGTAGAATCAGAAAGTATCAGTATCTTGGCTTATTTGCATTTGTTGCATTACCTGTTCCCTTCACTGGTGCATGGACAGGTGCATTGATCGCGTATCTTTTTGATTTAAAATTCTCCAAATCTCTTCTTGCTATCTTCATTGGACTAATTCTTGCTGCAGTGATTATGATTATACTCACCCTTTACATCAGTTGGATGCTCACCTATCTTGGTATCAACATCAAGGGATAACACATGGATGAAAAACTAAAACATCTTGCTCATCAGATTGTAGAAAAAATCAGCAAAGAAGTAAAAAAGGAAGCTAAGAATAATTTCTATAAACTTGGGAAAACCATTGGCCTTGGGGCTGATGGAACATCCACCTCCTATATTGATAAAGTCGCTGAGGATGTTGCGCTCAAACTATTAAAAAAATCTGAGATGAAGATAAATTTACTCAGTGAAGAGATAGGGTTTGTTGATTTTGGTGGGAAGTACGTGTTCGTGTTAGACCCGGTGGATGGAACACGGAACGCGTATCGGGGCATCCCGTTCTACTCTGTCTCCTTAGCGATAGGTACATCGAAGATCAGTGATATCGAATATGGTGTTGTGAAAAACATCCCAACGGGCGATGTGTTCACCGCAGAGAAACATCATGGTGCGTTTCTCAACAATACACCAATCCGGGTCTGTGAGGTGCCTTCTCCTGAGCTGCTTTCATCGATTTCCCTGGGGAAGAACTATACCTCAAGAGCCGGTTTTTTATCAAAAAAAGGGAACGTTCGGTCATTGGGTTCAGCATCCCTTGAGATGTGCATGGTCGCAATCGGCGCCCTTGATTATTATTTCGTGGGAAAGGACATTATTCGAGTCATTGATATTGCCGCGTCCACCCTGATTGTTCGGGAGGCAGGGGGTTTTGTCAAAACCATCTCCGGCGACGACCTGGATATGAATTTTAATTTAGTGGAGAGAACCAGTGTTCTTGCCGCATGTTCAGAAAAGTTAATCTGTGACCTTCTCCCCAAGGCATAAAACATAAATACATCCGGTGTTCTTTAACCCCTAATGACTATCGCAGATACGATTGTTGAACTAGCACGGAAAAAGAGACTTCATTTCGCGCTCCTCGACCCGGATAAACAAAAACCAAGTGTTGCTGGACACATTGCACAGACAGTTTCTGACGCCGGAAGTAGCGCGATCATGGTTGGTGGGTCTACCCTCCTGTCGCAGAAACAGGTAGATGAAACCGTTCAAGCCATCAAAAAAAATTCAGATCTGCCTGTCATCCTGTTTCCCTCTAGCGCGAAATTCCTGAGTAAATACGCTGACGCAGTCTTTTTCATGAGTCTCCTCAACTCAAATAATCTGGATTACGTGATCAGGGAGCATGTCAAAGGAGCGCCATTTGTCAAATACTCAGGGCTTGAGCCGATTTCCATGGGATATGTGATTGTAGAACCAGGAATGATGGCTGGTCGTGTCGGAGAAGCTGAGTTAATCAAAAGAGACGATCCTCAAACCGCGGTGGGATATGCCCTTGCTGCAGAATACCTTGGCATGAAGTTTTTCTATATTGAGGCTGGCTCCGGGGCTCCAACACCGGTTCCAAATGAGATGATCCAGGCGGTGAAGAAAAACACCTCTATCCCTGTCATCGTCGGTGGTGGTATCCGAGATTCCAAAACGGCCAAAGAAAAAGTACGTGCAGGAGCAGACATCATCATTACTGGTACTGCGATTGAAAAAGACAAGCATTTTAAAACAACACTCACCGATATTGTTAACGCTATAGAAGGCATGTAAGATATGAAATATTTTGTTAGCATCGGGGGAGCATCGGGCAGTATTTATGGAATCCGATTACTACAAGAGTTGAACAAAGCGGGACATGAGGTACATCTTGTTATCTCTGAAGCAGCAAAAAAGATCATCAACCACGAAACCAGGTACACCTATAATGCTATCAAGAAAAAAGCAGCCGTCGTCTACGACAACGATGATTTATATGCTGATCCAGCAAGCGGTTCATTCCCTCTCGATGGCATGATTGTTATTCCTTGTAGTATGAAAACGCTCTCTGCGATCGCCAATGGATACGGAGATTCGTTGACGTCACGAGCAGCGAGCTGTTGTTTAAAGGAAGGGAGAAAACTCGTTCTTGTTGTTCGTGAAACACCACTTGATGTACCAGGGATTAGAAACATGCTAGCTGCAAAAGAAAGCGGAGCGATCATCTTACCTGCGATGCCTGCATTTTATCATCAACCCAAAAATATTGAAGAGTTAGTTGATTTTATTGTTGGAAAAGTCTTTGATCAACTTGGCATCCAACATTCTCTGTTCAAACGATGGAAATAATCGATGGTGTGAACGATGGAAATTACCGCATGTCCGAATTGTGGAAGTAAAAATATCGGTATTGGAACACTCGGCGACGGCATAATATCTGGATTATCCTCGTGGAAAGAAGTATGTAAGGACTGCGGGTACCAAGGAGCATCTCTTCTCTTTGATTCTGAGATTGAATATAAGAAATTCATAGACGCGCTTTCAAATGAGAAAAAACAAACCGTAGAGCGAAAAGAAGAAATCAAAGAAGAAAACGCAGAAAAATCTGTCGACCTGACAAAAGAAAAGAAAGAGGTATTAGAATTTTTGGACGAAACAGAAGATGCTCCTAAAAGTCCTAAAAAGAAAAACTATTTTTTGGAATTTGTCCTGGCAGTAGTTCTCTCCATTATGTTTTTTATTGCTCTGCTGGGCAGCAGTTACTTCGGAGTCAATAATGTTCTTTTCTCCGATGATGATCTCCTTACAATCGTACTCTATGTAATAGGTAGTTTTGTGGGTGTGTTGATTTTTTTCTTTCTCCTGATCGTACTCGTCGAAACGATATACCGAAGTGTACGAGTCAGGAAAAAAAATAATTAACTGTCCAATTGTTCGTCACGACGTGTCTTTCAGTCGTGTTATGAAAACTAATTACTCTTCGCACAGTTGTATAAAATTCTTAAAGATATGCTCTCCGTATTCAGTATGCTCCACTTCTGGATGAAACTGCAGGCCATAAAATTGTTTTTTCTTATGTTGCATCGCCTGGATCTTACAATTTTCACTTTCTGCAATTCTAACAAAATCCTTGGGTAAAACAGTCACCTCGTCGTTGTGCGATTCCCACACAATCGACTTTTTTAACACACCTTCAAATAATGCATCATCATCTTTAATTAACGTCATTTCAACCTGCCCAAACTCCGGTATCTTCGATGGTTTCACTTCACCACCGAAAAAACGAGCCATGAATTGATGCCCAGCGCATATCCCAAGGATCGGAAAGTCTGCCTTCTCTAAATACTCAGCGCAGTTCCCTAGGCTACCATCAAGCCCTATTCGTGGTGCCCCACCGGAGAGAACCAGCCCTTGTATTTTCTCTTTTTGTAAATCCTCAAAAATTGTCGTGTTCGGTACAATTTTTGTCTGAACCTCAAGGTCCCGTAGAGTACGCCATTCGCGATGCGTCCATTGCCCGCCGTTATCAATTACGAAGATTCGCACCATACGTTTATTCCCATTCGACAGTCCCCGGAGGCTTATTCGTCACATCATAGACAATGCGGTTTACTTTCTCCTTCATCGTATTCGTTATTTTCGTAGAAATCGTATCAAGCACCTCATGAGGAATCGTGCTATAATGACAGGTCATCGCATCGACACTCTGCACCGCACGGATCGCGATTGTATTCCCATAGGCTCGTTTATCACCATGAACTCCAACGGTTTTTATCGGGATAAGTACCGCAAAATACTGCCACGGGCGTTCCATGAGTCCTTGTTCAGATGCACGCTCGATTTCCTTTTCAACGATATCACATGCTTCTCGTACAAGTTCGGTGCGTTCTGGTGTTGGCTCACCGATGATCCGAATTGCGAGCCCTGGGCCAGGAAACGGCTGTCGTTCTGAAACCTTCAAATGGAGAACGCGGGCGACTTTCCGCACCTCATCTTTATACAAATCACGGAGCGGCTCAGCTAGTTTCAACTTCATATCCTTGGGCAATCCACCGACATTATGATGCGATTTAATGGTATCACGCAAGCCCCCACCAGATTCAATCCAGTCAGGCGCAATCGTCCCCTGCACTAAGTAATCGACTTTTTCTTCTCTGGCAACTTTTTCAAATATTCTGATGAACTTTTCCCCGATGATCTTTCGTTTCTTCTCAGGGTCTTCCACACCTTTCAAAGCAGCATAATACTCTTTACTTGCATCAACGAAACGATAGTTCAACGACAGATCTTCCATCATCTGTTTAACCTGTTCAGGCTCATTCTTCCGCATATACCCCGTGTTCACATGTACAGCAATCAACCGGTCACCAATCGCTTTATTCACTAATGCCGCGCACACAGTACTATCAACACCACCGGAGAATGCAATAAGTGCTTTTCTCTGAATATCTTTCTGAAGATTTGGAATTGTTTTTTCGATGAATTTCTCCGCGTTAAACATCTGATAAACCTCTATTTCGACAGTGCCTTCTCCCGCATCTTTTTCCGGTAATTTTCCAATTTCTTTGTTAATTTTTTATCACTAACTGCAAGGATTTCAACAGCAAGCAACGCCGCGTTCTCACCCCGGTCAAGGCCCACTGCTCCCACGGGAATCCCTGGTGGCATTTGAATGATGGAAAGAATCGCATCAAGATTTACCTTTCCACTCACCGGCACACCAATTACTGGTTTAATGGTATGAGCAGCAATGGTTCCTGGTAACGCTGCGGAAAACCCAGCGATACCTATAAACACATCAGCATTGCTTTTCTCTACGAGCTTTTTAAGTACATCCGGTGTTCGATGCGCAGATGCAACCTTGATATTGTAATCAACTCCAAATTCCTCAAAAATTGTTTTTGCTTTTTCAGCAACCGGCATATCAGAAGACGACCCCATGATTATTTGGATTTTCATAGTCTCACATCAGGAAATACCATGACCATATAAATAGTTTCAACCTACCTTTTTGCCTATCGTAAACTAATTATATCTAATCTTTATGTTGACTTTTCAAGCTAGGACCAACCATGAAGCTCATCATTTGTGAAAAAAACATTGCGGCGAGACGAATCGCGTACATTCTTTCCGGGGGAAAAACAAAAAGCACGTATCTCGGAAAAATACCGGTGTACGATTTCACAAAAGACAATGAACCATGGAGCGTCATCGGATTAAAAGGGCACATCATCAACCTGGATTACCCCAGTGATTTTAACCAATGGAACAAGATCGCTCCTCACGAACTGATTAACGTAGAGCCCTTAAAAAACGTTAGTGAAAAAGGGATCGCCTTAGCGTTAAAAACCCTAGTTGAAAACACCCCCTCCCTCATTGTTGCGACTGATTTTGACCGAGAAGGTGAACTCATCGGTGTCGAAGTTGTCAACCTTCTGAAAAGCTACAACCAAAACATTACACAAATAAAACGAGCCAGATACAGCGCTATTACCCCTTTTGAGATCAACACCGCATTTGACAACCTCACCGAGGTGGACTATAACCTTTCCAGTGCTGGTGAAGCACGACAATTCATTGATTTGGTATGGGGGGCGGTACTCACGCGATTTATTTCCTTGACGTCTCGTCGACTTGGGCGAGATTTCCTTTCAATCGGACGGGTACAATCACCAACCCTTGCTTTACTTGTCGAACGAGAAAAAGAGATCAAAAACTTTGTACCAAAACCATATTGGCAGATTATCGCTCGACTCAAAAAAGACAAACCCTTGGATACCAATCATGAACACGGCATATTCCGAGAAGAACACCTCGCTCAAGAGATCTATACGAAAATCAAGGAAAGCAAAGAAGCATTGGTAAAGGAAGTAAAGAAAATCGTGAACAACGAGCTTCCACCAACTCCATTCAACACCACTACGTTTATACAAGCAGCCTCGTACCTTGGTTTTTCCGCGGCAAAGGCAATGAGCATCGCAGAAGAACTCTATATGACGGGGTTGACGTCGTACCCACGAACAGACAACACTGTCTATCCCCCGTCATTGAACATTAGCGGTATTTTACAGAAACTCTCAGCTGCTCAGTTTTCTAAAGAAGTCCAAGAAGTACAAACGAACGGAAGGAGCCACCCAACACGAGGGAAACAACAAACAACCGATCACCCCCCGATTCACCCTGTTGATGCGCCGTCTAAAAAACTCAGCGCTGACCAAGCAGCAATCTATGAGCTTATCTGCCGGAGGTTTTTTGCGACACTAGCAAAAGACGCAATCTCAGAGACAACCGATGTATGGTTCGATATCTCCGGGGAGAAATTTATCACCAGCGGGTACCGGCTTGTGGAACCACACTGGAAAAATCTCTATCCCTACATCAAAGACAAAAAGAAAACACTACCGGAACTGATTGAGGGGGAGAAACTTGACATCGTCCAGATCTTTGTCAAGCAAGACACGACAAAACCACCACAGCGGTACACCCAAGGAGCATTGATCGGGAAGATGGAGCAGCTTTCACTAGGGACGAAATCTACTCGTCATGAGATTATCAGTAAATTATACAGTCGAAAGTATGTCACCGGAGCGACTCCTATTCCGACGTCAACTGCGATCGCGGTTGTTGATGCGTTGATAAACTGTGATGTGGTAAAACCAAAAATGACCGCTGAGCTAGAATCAGACATGAATGAAATCGCAGAAGGAAAAAAGACACTGGACGCAACCGTAAAGGAATCACGGGAGATGCTCACGAAAGTAATGCAGGAACTTGAGCCTGAGAAAGAGAAGATTAAAACAAATATCACCAACGCTGTCAGAGAGCAAAATACGATTGGAACATGTCCGAAATGCGGTAAACCACTAGTGGTCCGGGTGTCTAAGAAAGCGAAACGGTTTGTCGGCTGCACCGGGTACCCGGAGTGTACGAACACGTATTCACTACCTCAACAAGGCGGCCTGACGATGACGACGAAACTGTGTGACGCCTGTAACACTCCCATTGTTAAAGTGAAAATGAAAGGACGACCGACATGGGAACTCTGTATTAACTCTGAATGTCCGAAGAAAAAGAAAAAGGAAACAGAAAAACAACCTGTTCCATCAGCCTAATGTATCATTTTCGCTTTGGTTTTTTCTTTTCAGAGATTTTTTTCTTCTGAGGTTTCTTTAGTTTTTTCACCGGTTTTGTTTTAACCTTCTTTGGTTTTACTGCTTTTAGTTTTTTCACTGGTTTTTCCTTCTTCTTTTGAACTGGTTTCTTTTTCGCTGGAGCTGCTTTTTTTATTTTCAGTGGTTTTCCTTTGCCTTTTATTAGCGGTACTATCTTTACTTTTTCTTTCTTTTGCTTCTCGATTTTTCTTGATTCCTCAGGCTTCGTTACTGTTTTTTCGGGTTCCGCTGGTTTAACAACCGGAAAGGATTCTTTGACTTCTTTTGGTAATTCCTCAGCCTCTTCAACTGGTGCTGCTGGTTCTTCTTTCTGGGGCTGTTCAGCAATCATACCGATTGGCATCTGTTCTGCTGATGCAACCTCGCATTTCACTCCGTTTTCGGACAACATTTTTGTAATAGTGACAGAAACAACCTTGTCGCCCTCGTTCAAACGCATGATTCGCACACCCATCGTGTTCCGACCTTGTTCCCTGATGTCCCGTACCGGTATTCGTACGGTCATTCCATGCTCAGTTGTAATAATCAGCTCGTTTTCATCAGTGACCTGACTAACGAACACCACGTTTCCGTTTCGCTCATTGGTAACAATTGTTCGTACTCCTTTGCTTCCCCGATGAGTCATCCGGTATTCATCAATCGGGGATCGTTTCCCAAAACCGTTTTCTGTAATCGTAAACAACGAACCTGTGATATCCACCACGGTCAAAGCGACCACCGCATCATTCTTGTTCTTAAGCCGGATACCAATCACGCCCCTGGTTGCCCGTCCCATCGGCCTGAGTTCCTTTTCATTAAACCTGCAGGCCTGACCACCAGCGGTTGCGATCATCACGGTCTTGGTTCCATCGGAGAGTTCCACGCCCATGAGCTCATCGCCTTCCTCAAGTTTTATGGCAATGATCCCATTCACCCGGATATTACCATACGCAGACAACACCGTCTTTTTAATCGTGCCTTGTTTTGTTGCAAAAATCAAGAAATGTTTATCATCAAACTCATGGATAGGAACCGCGGTTTCAATTTTTTCTCCTTCTTCAAGTCGTGGGAGTAAGTTGATGATGGCTTTTCCTTTTGCATGGCGGTCTCCTTCAGGGATCTTATAGCCTTTCATCCAGTAAACCCGCCCGTGATTCGTGAAAAACATCAGATAATCATGGGTGCTGGTGATAAACGAATCAACTACGAAATCTTCTTGTTTTGGCCGTACACCAATAAGTCCTTTCCCGCCACGATGTTGTGTATGATAGGTTTCCGTCGGAATACGTTTAATATAACCGTCTTTTGTAATGGTTACAACGACTTCCTGGACAGGTATGAGGTCTTCTATATCGATGCCTGCGTCTCCTTCCACGATCTGGGTGCGTCGCGCGTCCCCAAATTTTTCTTTAATCTCGAGCAACTCTCGTTTGATTTCAGCAAGGATCTTTTGCTTGTCTGCAAGGATGGCTTCGAGTTGTTCAATCAGTTGTTTGGTTTCTTTGTAGTCTTTTTCAACAGCCTCGATTTCCATACCAGTGAGTTTCTGCAGCCTCATGTCAAGGATGGCTTTTGCTTGAATCTCAGAAAGTTTAAAGCGCGTTATCAGTCGATTTTTGGCTTCCTCAACTTCTTTGCTCTGTCGGATGATCTTAATGACTTCATCGATGTTCCGCAGCGCAATCATGAGGCCTTCAAGGATGTGTATTTTTTCTTTCGCTTTCTTCAGATCATAGGTGGTACGTCGCGTAATAATTTCTATTCTATATTCAATGTAATGCTGAAGAATTTCTTTCAGCATCAGAACCTTTGGCTCGCCTTTGACAATCGCAAGATTCAGCACACCAAATGAAGATTGTAACTCAGTATGTTCAAACAATTGATTCAATACAACATCATCGATAGCGTCACGTTTCAACTCAATGACAATGCGCATGCCTTTTCGATCACTTTCATCGCGAAGATCAGAGATGCCCTCAATTTTCTTCTCTTTGACAAGCTCAGCGATTGTTTGCAGAAGAACAGATTTATTCACCTGGTACGGCAGCTCATGAACAATGATTTTATTTTTTTGTTCACCTTCTTCAATGGAGGTTTTCGCACGGACAACAAGTGAACCGCGTCCCGTGGAATACGCAGAAAGGATACCACCACGACCAAAGATAATACCGCCTGTCGGAAAATCAGGTCCTTTAATAATCTCCATTAACTCCGCAGTCGATGTCTCAGGAGCGTCAATCATCCGGATAGTACCATCGATCACCTCACAGATGTTATGAGGCGCCATGTTCGTGGCCATACCAACCGCGATACCAGACGATCCGTTCACCAGAAGATTCGGTAAAATCGCTGGAAGAACCTCAGGTTCTTTTAAGGTGCCATCAAAATTGTCACGCCATTCAACTGTTTCTTTCTCGATATCCTGCAGCATAAGCTTTGTGATCTTGGCCATTTTTACTTCTGTGTATCGCATCGCAGCCTGGGAATCCCCATCGACAGAACCAAAATTACCTTGACCAGCGATTAACGGATAACGCAACGAGAAATCCTGAGCCATTCGTACCAATGAATCATATACAGCTTGATCTCCATGAGGATGATACTTACCAAGACAATTATGTGCAAGCATGCCATTGGCAATAAATTCGTGTTTGTTTTCGACCTGAAGATCATAAGTTTCTTCTCTTCCGCCTTCCTCAATACCACTCACTTTTAAAAAGTATATTTTTTCAGTGATAATTCTCTCGATAAATTCATATAAATCAGAACCGATTTTTTTTATTTTGTTTTGTATCCCCCATTCGATTATTTGAGAAATTCGTAAGGGTTTATCATGCAATTCTTTAGAGTATCGTATCTTTGTCCCCGAGGGATATTTTATTCCCGATCTAATTTTTTTTCCCTCTATATCTTGATACCATCCACCACCTAAATGGCAATCGCTTAATTCGCTAAAGATTTTTTTACTGCCATATGGTAAAATTTCGAAATTTGATTTTCCTACTTTATAGCTTAATAATTCTTTTAATTTTTGTAATTTTTCTTCTTCAGCGAGATTCAACTCGATCCCTAATTTTTGTGCACATTCACCTCTAAACTCTAAAGAAAAAAATGGAAGTGTACGTGCAATATTTCTCCCACAGACAATACCACCTGTTTTAGTTTTTTCAAGATATTTAACTCCATGGATATCGAAATGATGCAGGAGTATTATCAGTTGATTTGCCAGTTCTTTTGAAACAGTACCATAATGAATGACATTCCTTTCTTTATGAATGCTACCATCGCCATCAATCAAACCGCTGATAAATGAAAAAATGACATCCTTAGGACTTTGGAAAATTTGTTGAGGTATTTTTTTATTTTCAGCTTTAATACCCAAGAGATGATACTCTTGGATTAAATATTGATTTATTGTTTTACTATTGATACGTATTTGGAAACCCTTATTGAGCAAAACTAACCCATTAGAAGTTTCATATTCGTATTCTATTTGTTCAACAGTAGGAAAATATTCAAATTCTTCTTGTAAAATTCCTTCAATTCTTTTTATTATAGATAAACTATTCGAATAAAAGCCGAGTCTCTGGCTTTTTTCAACCCATCCATCGGAAATTAATTGACCAAGGAGATACGCGATATTTTTATTTAATAATTTTTCTCCAATTCTTACCTGATTTTTAATGTCAGGATAATCGGATTTTATAACAATGTAATCATTTTCGGTAAGCTCCCTAACTTCTTTCCAGATAAATTTCCAATCTGGTGTAAGTACCTTAAATTTTTGTGATTTTGTAACAATAGCATCTAGTCCATTTTCTAAGATAATTTTAACAAGATCTCGCTTGGGCATTATGTATAGCTCTTTGACATTCTCTAAGCCATCTTGAGTATAGACTGCATCTCCCTTTTTTACATCTTGTATCGGTATGAGTCCTTGTTCTGTAAGAACCAATGTATCTTTAACAAAGCACTCTCCGACCACTCGAGCAGATTTCTTATACGATTTCTCATACCCCATTCCCATTTCATTCATTGCATGTAAAATTCTTCGATGAACCGGTTTTAACCCATCACGAATGTCCGGGAGGGCCCTGCTCATAATCACACTCATGGAATAATCAATAAAAGCACGTTTCATTTCCTCGTTAATATCACGTGGTTGATCGTTTTTCTTGTTAATCTCAGCCATCTTTCATCACCTCAGATATCCAGATTCACCACATCCTTTGCGTGCTGTTCAATAAACACTTTTCGTGGTTCCACAGCCTCACCCATCAGAATTGTGAATAACTCATCTGCCTCTACCGCGTTCTCAATTATCACCTGTAACATCATCCGACTCTCAGGATCCATCGTCGTTTCCCAGAGCTGTTGCGGATTCATCTCCCCAAGACCCTTATACCGTTGAATACCAAGCCCTGTTTCTCCAAGCTGTTTAGCTTTCTGTACTCTTTCTTGTTCTGAAAACGCGTATTCCACCGTCTTTCCTTTCGTTATTTTATACAACGGTGGTTGTGCAATATACAAATATCCTTTCTCAATCAACGGCCGCATATACCGGAAGAAAAACGTCAGCAACAAGATCCGGATATGTTCCCCGTCGACATCAGCATCAGTCATCAGAATAATCCGATGGTACCGAGCATTCTCAATGTTGAACTCCTCAGCAATACCGGTTCCGACCGCGGTGATCAAATGCAGGATTTCTTCGCTTTTCAGGATTTTATCCATCCGAGCTTTCTCCACGTTCAGAATCTTCCCTCGTAAGGGGAGAATCGCTTGGAATTCTTTATCACGAGCTTGCTTGGCCGAGCCACCGGCGCTGTCGCCCTCCACAAGATAAATCTCAGATTGGCTTGGGTCACGGGTGGAACAGTCTGCAAGCTTGCCAGGAAGTGCAGAGGATTCCAGCAATCCTTTTCTTCTGGTAAGTTCCCGTGCTTTTCGTGCTGCCTCACGAGCCTTGCTCGAAAGCATCGCTTTATCAATGATCATGTGAGCAACTGGTGGGTTTTCCTCAAAAAACTCAGATAACTTCTCAGACGTGATACTTTCAACAATCCCACGGACCTCGGAATTCCCCAGCTTTGACTTGGTTTGCCCTTCAAACTGTGGTTTACGAACTTTAATGGAGACGATCGCGGTGATTCCTTCTCGTGAATCCTCCCCGCTCAAACTAAAACTCTCATCAAAGAGCTTATTCTTCCGTCCGTAATCATTTAGTACCCTGGTTAACGCCCCTTTGAATCCTATGAGATGTGTTCCTCCCTCTATCGTGTTAATGTTATTTGCGAAGGTGTGGATATTTTCCGTGTATCCATCGGTGTATTGCAGCGCGACTTCAACTTGAACCGCATCTTTTTCCCCTTGCAGATAAATGGGTTTCGGATGCAATGGTACCTTATTTTTATTGATATGGGTAACGAATTCACTGACTCCACCGTCGTATCGAAATACCTCATGTTTATCGGTTCGCTCATCAGTGAGTTCTATCTGCAGACCAGCGTTGAGAAAAGCCATCTCACGCAGACGAGTGGCAACGATATCATAGTCAAACTCTGTTGTCTCAAAAATATCGTTATCCGGTAAGAACGTCACGGTGGTGCCTGTGTCGTTTGCTTTTCCAATGATTTTCAGATCAGTTGCTGTTTTACCTCGTTCGTACCTCTGATGATATTCTTTGCTGTTTCTCCTTACTTTGACCTCCAACCATTTTGAAAGTGCGTTGACGCAGGATACACCAACACCATGTAGCCCTCCTGATACCTTGTACGCTTGTCCGTCGAATTTACCCCCTGAATACAGAGTGGTCAGCACAAGTTCTACGCCTGGTTTTTTGTATTTCTCATGGATATCAACTGGGATGCCTCGACCGTTATCAGCTACAGAGACCGCCCCGTTTTTATGAAGAAACACTAATACTGTGGTACAATATCCTGCGAGTGCTTCATCAACCGCGTTGTCAACAACTTCATAGACAAGATGATGTAATCCTCGGGCATCAGTACTGCCGATGTACATCCCTGGGTTTTTCCGTACCGATTCGAGTCCTTCGAGGACCTGAATTTTATCGGAATCATATGAGCTTTCGAGCACTGCTTTATTGTCTTTCATTGAGAATCCCTCGTAATATAGTCTACACTAGTTCTGGTTGTCTTTTTAGTTAGAGTTTTTTCCCATTTTCCTAGGGTAGATTTACAGGAGACTCATATGGAGTAAAGCCTAATAAAGGTTACTATCGGGTGGACCTTAATAATTTCAAATCATCTCTTTCCTAAGGAAATCTTAACATATTATAAAGTTTAGCAAAGTACTTAACATTTGTGAGTACATAAATGGGTATTTATACTTCTTCTTATAACCTCTCTTTTTTTCATCTTTTTAAGAAGAATTAAATAAGCAGCAAGGTATCTCCCATGCGGTGGAGGTTTATGAACAAAAAAATAATCATAATAACGCTAGTGATAGGCCTACTTGTCATTGGAAGTAGTTACATAGGAACCGTATCTGCCGCAGATCAGGATCTTGCAGAAAAATATGCTCCTATCCTCTATTTTGTCAATGGAGAGAAATGTTATCCTGTTAATGTCTCCTATGCTTTTCAAACCTGTGAATTATACGAGATTGGGAACCCGACCCCGCGCTTAACATCGCCAATCAATGCCTCTCAACTGACAAAGGACACCTTAGATACCTATTACCTTGATAATACACAGGGGACTGTGCAAGTAGACGATAATGGTATCGAGAATGACTATCAGAGTAAGATGGCGACGCTTGGGTACAAAGTCTACGCTCATGTTGATACAACAAGCAACATCATTCAATACTGGTTTTTCTACGCGTTCAACGGTGGTGATCTGAATCACCATGAAAGCGACTGGGAGATGATCCAAGTTGTTCTCTCCGGGGAACAACCAACCCAAGTGATGTTCAGCCAGCATTACGCAGGCCAAACAGCAACCTGGAGCCAGGTAGAAAAAGAAGGAAATCACGTGAAAGTCTATGTGGCACGAGGAAGCCATGCCAACTACATCAAACCGTATTCTGGAAAAATCGGCTTAGCAAGTGATACTGTTGGTGACAATGGAAAGGTGTTACGACCAACAGATTACACTATCGAGGTTCTAGCAGATCAACCTTGGTTAGCCTTTGCTGGACGCTGGGGCTGGGCTGGAGCAAACCAATCAGCGGCAGCTGAAGCAGCGATCCTGGGGGAAGCAGGACCAAATGGACCTATGTTTAGAGAAGATGGTACCATGTGGCAGCCTCTTTCCTGGGCGGGTAGCCTCCAACCAGCAAACGATACGGTCTTCATCCTCGAATGGTTCGTCTATAACTTCGTCATGTTGTTTTTCCTTGTTACCTTGCTGTCTCTTCTTCTCCTTGGCTTTTTCATCTACCGACGCCATAAGAAACATGGTCTCGGACCCAGAAAACTCTCGCTCTTCTACATTGATGGCGTAAACGCAAAAAGCATCGGGAACATCCTTTGTATTGTTGCGATCATCGTTGCGATCATCGGTTTATTCCTTCCGTGGTACACCGTTACGGCAAATGTCTCCATACCATCGTACCAGGAAACAGGCACGTTCAATGCAGTCTCGATTGATGGCATCAATGGAATACAAATACGGCTTCCTGACAGAAGTGGGCCGGTTCCTCTTGGAACGTTTGCTCTTCCCTTCTACCTCATTCTAGGTATTGGACTTGTGTTCCTTGTCCTTTCAACGATTGGAATTTCACAGAGTAAAAAACTCGGTAAAAAATATATTCTCCGCGGGATCCGACTCCTAGTGCCCTTCATCCTGATATTTATTTTTGTCCTGGCGCTCGGATCTGTTATTCCTCAGTTTGCTCCTGTCAATATCAAAGGAAATACCGATGTGTTCAGTGCGATGAATGCGGTGTCTGCAGCTCCATTCAATGGTCAATACACTGTCCAACTCTCCGGGGTTGATGGAGGAGGATCTGTACATCTGCAATGGGGTTTCGGGATAGGAGTCTATCTGCTGATGTTTGCCGGTATTCTCCTGATCATGGCAGGTCTTATCGAAATTTCAGCGCACGCGAAATTCTTTGAAGAAAAAGAAACATTTCCCATTCTGAAAGAAAAACAGAAGAAACAAGAAGAAGTCAATGAAGCGAAGAAGGAAAAATAATCTGATTGAAAACAGGGAACGCACATGCTGATTAATGCTGACTTGCATATACATTCCAGATATTCTGGTGCAACTAGCGATAAAATGACGATAGCCTCTCTTTCTGTAGAGGCACCTCGAAAAGGAATCAATGTCCTGGCAACTGGGGACTGTCTGCATGGAGGATGGCAAAAAGAAATCAAGACCTGCACCGTCATCGATGACGGAACATTTGAAATGAATGGTACACGATTTATTCTCAGCGCTGAAGTTGAGGATAACCATCGGGTTCATCATCTCCTCTATTTTCCTAGTTTTTCTGCCGTAGAAACCTTCAAAGAAAAGATCAAGTCGAAATCAAAAAACATTGAGACAGACGGACGACCAAACGTCGATATGAACGGTATGGAACTAGCAACACTTGCAAAAGACGTTGATTGTCTTATCGGTCCTGCCCATGCGTTCACTCCATGGACTGCGATGTACGCGTATCATTCTTCTCTGGAGGATTGCTATGGTGATCTTGCATCATACATCTCCTTTGTCGAGCTTGGGTTAAGCGCTGACTCTGATTATGCGGATACAATCCAGGAGCTCCATCGACTCACATTTCTTACGAACTCCGATTGCCATAGCCCACATCCGGTACGACTTGCCAGGGAGTTCACCCGTTTTGAGGTACACGATACAACATTTCAAGAGATTAAGAAAGCGATACTTCGCATCGGCGGTAATAAACCGGTGTTGAACGTTGGTTTACCGCCGCAGGAAGGAAAATACAACGAGACCGCATGCATCTCGTGCTTTACCCATTATACTCTTGATGAGGCGATCAAACGACGATGGAAATGTAGCTGTGGTAAACGAATCAAAAAAGGCGTAAGAGATCGTATCAAAGAAATAGCTACCTTCAAAGAACCCCGTCACCCCGATCATCGACCACCGTATATTTATCTTATTCCTCTCTCAGAAATTATCGCGAAAGCACTCGGACAACATACACCTTTCACTCAGAGTGTTACCAAACATTGGGAAGAACTCATCGCTGCTTTTGGTAGTGAGATCGCGGTGCTTTTGGATGCTGACATCCATGAAGTCGTAAAAGTGACGATCCCGGCGATTGTCGAGGCAATCCAGGCGTTTCGGGACCATAAAGTGATTATCATCCCTGGCGGTGGAGGAAAATACGGCACCATTGAACTTCCTACAGAAGAGCAGATCATTCCTGTTTCTCTCGGCCCGAAAAACTCACAAACCAGTCTGCTTGATTATTGAGGAACGGTGATTTTTTTTGAATTACAGGATTGCCGAACAAAAAATCAAAGGAATTCTTACAAAAAGCAAATCAACAACGATTCTGCAGGATGTCGTCGATGTTCTCCATGAAAGCTTTGAGAAATACAGCTGGGTGGGTATTTATCGAGTGAAAGGAGACGTTCTCGTACTTGGTCCATGGAAAGGGAAACAAGCGACAGAACACACAAAGATTCCGATTGGGAAAGGTGTCTGTGGATCTGCTGCACGAAGCGGAAAAATAGAGGTAGTCGCTGATGTATCAAAAGACAGTCGGTATCTTTCCTGCTTTCGTTCAACCCGATCAGAGATTGTCGTCCCGATTAAAAAGAAAAATAGAGTGATCGGTGAAATCGATATCGATTCTGATGTTTCTGCTGCGTTTAACAAGACTGATGAGCTGTTTTTAGAAAAAATTGCAGATATGCTCCGTCAGCATATCTGAGAAATTGATTTTTTTTTCAGTACTCAAGATCTTCATCATCGCCAGATTGGCTCAGCAAAGGTTCGTTCATCACTAAAAGGAGAATTCTGTTACAGCCATTTAAGAGTTGTTATGATGCAAGGGGAGATGATTTGAGCAGACTATTGACATACAGTTTTGCCCAGATAAATGTGATGGCTGATCCAATAATATTGGCAACGACAAGTCCCCACCAGGCACCGACAAGACCCCACCCTAAGATGACACCAAATATCCAGGCGAGTGGTATTATCAAGATAATAGTACGAAGAATAGTGACAATGAGAGAATAGAGCCCCTTTCCAACCCCTTGGAAGAGCGATGACGACAACATACCAAATGCAGTTGCAGGATAATAGATGCAAATAATTCTTAGGAACGTGGTAATATCGTTTCCGAGATGAGCCATATCAGAAGATACCGTGAATGCAAGGGTGATAACTGGTGCAAAAATAAAAGTCACAATTGCAATCGCCGTCTCGATGATAATCCCGATTTTCAGTGCATAGATATGGGCAATATCAAGTTTTTTATATTCATGGGCACCATACGCCGCACCAGTCACTGAAACAACTGCGGTTGCCATACCAAGAAGCGGCATTGATGCTGTCATTGCGACCGCCCACCCTGCGGAAAACACTGCAACGCCATCTGTACCACTGATTCGTTCGACGATAATGTTCATGATAAACAACATAATTCCCATGGACAACTGCAATAATGATGCAGGAAAACCAACAGCAAGAATATCCTTAATGACGCTTTTGTCGAAATGAAACCTGCGGAAGGGAAATGAAAGAAAGGTATTTTTTTTCAGGAATAACCAGTAGAACAATAATATTGCTGAAACGCACATCGAAACAACCGTTGCAATCGCGGCACCAGGAACGCCCCATCCGAAAACGTAGATAAAGATCGGATCAAGGACCGCATTCAAAATTCCCCCCACTACCATCGCAAGCATGGATCGTTTTGCATCGCCTTCGGATCGAAGCAGAGCTGTTGCGATCGAAGTGAAAAACGAAACGATGGCTGCAGAATATATGATGCGTGCGTAGAGTGCTGCGGTTGCTGTTGCTTGTGCAGCTCCTATCATGCGAAAAATATCCTCTGCGAACACGAACAATGGAATGGTATAGGCAAGAGCCACAACGACCATGAGGATAAGCGTATGGACCGCTGCGGTATCTCCACCTTTCTTATCCTTTGCACCAATTTTTCTGGAGATTGCTGAGCCGCCACCTACACCAAGCCCTGTGGCAATCGCGGTTCCCATGAACAGAAGCGGGAATGCAAATCCAACTGCGGCTGCTGCATCTGTACCAAGGCCGGAGACCCAGATACGATTAATAAGATTGTATAATGTTTGTACGACCATTGCAACAATCATGGGAAGAGATAATGTAAGAATCGCTTTCTTCGGGTCACCAAGCAACGCTTTCACGCCTTTCGTTTGTGTTTCAGAAGAATCAGAAGAATCGCTTGTTTCCTCTAGTGCTTTGTCGTTCACGGGCCCGTGGAAAGAACCATCGCTATTTCTATTTTGTGATAACGAAATGAAGGGAGAACTTATAAAGAAATAATCGATATGAACTTTCATAGCACACGATTATTAGGTGGTCATTGGAGGTTGTAAGAATGGGTCTACTGAATAGGAAGTTTCCTGCGTTTTCCCTTGAGTTTGTTGGTGAAGAGATACGTAGTATGATTAACCCTGAGCTTGCGCAGGATATGGATGTTCTTTGTGATGTGATTGTGTATATGGAATATACGCTTCATTCAATGCAGAAGATAGTTGAGATTAACCATGTGGAAGAAAAACTAGCGAAATGTCGTGAGGACATCCAGAACACCGAGTGGTGGAAAGAGAAACAAAGCCTGGTGAATAGTGCGAAAACTGCTGATGATGTCTGGCCATTTTTGAAAAAGACATCTAAGTAAGTTTTAAGAAGTAACTTTTTTCAACATACTTTTTGCAGTGATCCCTCGTTATATTTATAATATCAAAAGCTAGAGAACAAGGTTTGATTATTAGCAGGTTTTAGGAGAATAAACTCCGAGAACATTTCACATTCATCGATGCAGTAAGTAAGTCACAGAAAGTACAAAATGATAGGAGTGGGCTCGTTGAGATTCGAACTCAAGACCTTCTCCGTGTCAGGGAAACGTCATAACCAACTAGACCACGAGCCCAATACTAAAATCATTATCACTGTATGTAGTGCAACCAGAATTTCTATTACTTTTTAAATGTTTCAGTGTCTCTTCCTAAGAGGTCGTGACAGGGAACTCCCCTGGATACATATCACTGATTGTTGGATATTGTTCATATCCGGTATTGAAGAGCACCCACCAATATGTCCAATCATCTGCAAAATAAAAAGCTTCTTCTGCAGAATTTACTCCATCGTTGTTTCCTTCGGAATCTGCCACCCCGGAAAATCCCTCAATTAAAAAATTCGAGAAATAAGTGCCGTATGAAACAGTATTTTCCTGGGTTGACATTAATACAATTCGATTTGCAGCTGACACATCTTTCACAAAACCTGCGGTAAAAGATTCCGCGGTGAAAGCTCCCGGGTTGATATCATTGTATGATGGGTCGTTGAATCCACCGCTGTAACAGCTATCGACAATAAGACACAGTCCTTTACATTTGATGATACTTAAGAAGAAGTTTAACATGTCATCCCAGATGATGCCATACCATTTATTAAACCCGTTATACATCACAAGAATTTCGTCTGATCCATCTGCCTCATCTTTTGGGGGTAGATCCCATGGCAGACCATGTGCATCCTTCAGCTGATTGCCATGTGTAGTGATATACACAAGAACATAATCCTCACTCTTCGCATTTTTTCTCAGCCAGAGTAACTCTTTAATGAGGTTCTGAAGAATCGCTTGACTCCCTTTAACCGTATGGATATTACTCGGTTGCCAGAACTGTGGTGAATCAATAAGAACATTATAGAGGTCATCACAGGCTTGCAGCATCTCTGGGCGGTCTGCATCGGGAGCATTTTCATAGACTCCCACGGCGAATAATAATGCCCAGTATCGAGATTGTGTTGTTTCTTGAGTCTGTGTGTTTTTCTTTTTCAGACTTAGAGAACTTAATCCAGCGGTACACGCAGGAGAAACAAGTAATACAACACAGATAAATGATATGATAATTAAGGTCCATTTCATTTTTCTTTTCATGGTGTTTCCTCTGATTTATAGTAATTATAATAATATAATCATATAAATTCTTTTCGCTTCTTTTTAAAACAAGAGAAAAACAAATGATTTAATACGCAACAACTAGTTCAGGGTCATACAGGATCTTAGGAGAACATTATGGAGGCGATAATCCTTGCAGGAGGCTTTGGAACCAGACTTCGACCGTTCACCTTTACCAGAGCAAAATCGCTCTTACCTATACTAAACGAACCAATGATCTCCCATTTAATTAGGACACTGCCGAAAAAAGTCGATACTGTTATTCTCGCGGTGAACTACCGCAGAGAACAAATCGAAGAATATTTCAACAAGCACGATTTCGGGAAAACCATCATTGTCAACGAAGAACCAGAGCCGCTTGGAACTGGTGGAGCTGTCAAGTATGCTGATCAATATATCACCGGACCTTTTTTTACGCTAAATGCTGATATTATATGTTCCTTAAATCTTGCAGAGATGCTCCGATTTCATGAAAAGAAAAAAGCAACTGCCACAATCTCGCTCTGGCCGATCGAGAACGTCTCAGAGTTTGGTGTGGTTGACATCAAAAAAGATGGAAATATCACAAAATTTGTAGAAAAACCAAAAGCAGAGGATGCTCCCTCTGACCTTATTAACGCTGGGGCGTACCTCCTCGAACCACAGGTGCTCAATTATATCGAACCAGGCAAACTAGTTTCCATGGAAAAACAAATCTTCCCACAAATCATCAATAACACGGGACGTTTTTTTGGCTACAAGTTCCAGGGGCACTGGATTGATGTCGGTAGAATCAGCAGCTACATCAGCGTCCATGCGCTCCTCTTAGAAAAGCAAAAGAAAACTTTTGCCACTGGAGAACAGTGTACAATCCAAGGAACACTAAAATCATCATGTGCTGGAAACATGGTCCGTATCGGAAAGAATACAACTGTCGAATCCAGTATTCTGTTTGATCAGGTCACTGTTGGAGACAACGTTTCCTTGGATCATTGCGTGATTGGTGAACACTGTGAGATAGGCGATGGATCAGTTCTGAGGAATGTCGCGATTGGTGACAACGAAATAATTGAGAAACACACAAAACTTGACAATGCTGTTGTGTGGAATCAGCCGATCCCACAAGGATATCCAAACAAACAAATTGGGAATGTGATTGGAGAATAAACTAGGGGTTTCAGCAATCAGATTTTTATAACCGGCTGCTCATTTGCCTTGTAATGAGTCAACCTATATCCAAACAAATCTTCAGGGCTTATGATATCAGAGGACTTTACAACAAAGATATTTCCCCTGACGTGTTTTACAAAATCGGACTTGCTGCAGGAACCTATGTAAAACAAATGATGAAAGGATCACAAATTGTGATTGGTAGCGACATCCGTCAATCCAGCCCTCCACTCACACATGCGTTTATCGCAGGCGTCACTGCAACTGGAGTGCACATTAAATATACAGGGACAACGTCATTTGGTCAAACCCTTTTCACCGGAGGAGAGCTGCATGCAGATCTGATCGCGTTTGTCACTGCAAGTCACCTCCCACCAGAATGGAACGGGATTAAATTCTATTACGGTGACGGCGTCGGGTTGCCCGAAGACAAACTCATGGCTATCAGAGACTTGGTTCTCCGAGATTTCTTTGAGGTTGTGAGCTGGGATAAAATAGGACAAGTACAATCTGTTGACGCGAAAGCAGGATATAAAAACTTCTTTTTCTCCCATTTCAAATTTAAGAAAAAGCTCAAAGTCGCACTTGACTGTGGTGGCGCAAGTATGACACTTTCTGCACCAGAGATTTTTACCACTCTTGGACTCCATACGGTACCGGTGTACTGTGATCCTGACCCAACATTCTCACAACGTCCGTCTGATCCAAAACCAAAGAACCTGACGACACTTGTTGAAACGGTGAAACAACAACGATGTGATTTTGGTGTCGCCTTCGACGGTGATGGGGACAGAGCAGTCATTGTTGATAACACAGGGAAGATCCTTTCCGCGGATCAAACAGGGATTATCCTTGGAAAATACGGTATTAAAGAAAAAAAAGGAACGATCATCGTTAACGTCGAATGCTCCAAATCGGTCAAAGAACAACTCGAGCCACTTGGATTTACCATCAAACAGATACCGGTCGGCCATACCTTTTTAACACTAGAGGCAAAACAAGAGCACGCGCCTCTCGGGATTGAATCATCAGGGCATCTTATCCTGCCTGAATATTTCTTATTTGATGATGCACTGGTCGTTCCGTTGAAGATCGCAGAAATTCTTGAACACGTTAAAAAACCCTTACACGAACTTGTCACCGAGATACCAATGTATCCAACGAAAAAAGAAGAAATAGAATGCGCTGATGAGATAAAATTCGATGTAGTCCAACAACTCAAACAAAAACTCACTAAAGAATTTGAGCACGTGAACACCATGGATGGTGTACGCGTTGACCTCCCAGACGGCTGGATTCTAATCCGGGCCTCAAACACCAGCCCGATCATCCGATTAACCACTGAAGCAGACAACGAAACCATTCTCCAGGACCTGACAACCCAATTTCTGGCAAGAACACATGAGATTATTGAACACATGAAGGCAACAACCCCGTAAAGGTACGAAAGAACATGACACGACTTTTTGGCACCAACGGCATCAGAGGCATCGTCAACCAAGAGATGAACAATGAACTTGCCTTGGGTATCGGGAAAGCCTGGGGCACCTATCTGAAACAAACAATTACACGACCAAAGCTTGCTATTGGAACCGACGCACGACTTTCTAACAGCATGCTTAAATACGCAATTACTGCAGGACTGCTATCCACAGGATGTGACGTTATCGACGTGGGACTTGTACCCACACCAACATTACAATACACTATTAAGGAGAAAAAATTTGATTCCGGTGTCATCATCACCGCGTCGCATAATCCACCGCAGTTTAACGGTATCAAAGGGGCGGCAAGCGACGGAACCGAGTTTTCTAAAGACGTTGAAGAAGCAATCGAAAAAATATATTTCTCACGACAATACTCCCTTGCAACCTGGAGGGATGTCGGAACCTATTCCAGCTGGGATGGTGCAATAGATTCCTATATAAAAGGAATCCTCTCAACAGTGGACGTCACACTCATTAAAAAACAGAAATTCCACGTGGTTCTTGACTGTGGTAACGGTGCTGGAAGCCTCGTTGCACCAATCCTTCTCAGAAAACTCGGATGCGAGGTTACGGAATTATACTGCGAACCTGATGGCCGGTTCCCTGGGCATAATTCAGAGCCAATCCCTGAAAACCTTACTACTCTGCTTAAAACAGTACACGAGGCTGGCGCATCATTCGGTATCGCCCAGGATGGGGACGCTGACCGCGCTATCTTCGTTGATGAAAACGGAACATACATCTGGGGTGACAAATCACTCTCGCTTGTAGGAAAATATATCACTGGGAAAAAGAAAGGAGGCGTTGTGGTCACACCAGTAACTACCTCTACGTGTTTCGAAGACGTGATACGAGAGAACGGCGGGAGCGTCATCTACACCAAAGTAGGCTCCCCGGTTGTCGCCCGGGTCATGAAAGAAAAAAATGCGGTGTTTGGCGGCGAAGAGAACGGCGGTCTCATCTTTCCTGAATTCCAGTACTGTCGTGATTCAGCAATGTCTCTGGCAAAAATACTAGAAATCCTTGCAAAAGAAAAAAGGTCGCTTTCTGAACTTATCGCAGAGATACCGTCCTATGAGATGTATAAAACAAAGATAGCATGTCCAAATGATAAAAAAGAACGTGTCATGGACCTAGTAGTGGAACAGGTGAAGGGCAACAAAGACGTAACAAACATCGATAGAACCGACGGAGTTAAACTCTACGTGAAAGGCGGCTGGGTGCTGATGCGTCCATCAGGGACAGAGCCGATATTCCGACTCTTTGTAGAAGCAAAAGAAAAACAACGTGCCGAACAGTTAGTGACAACCTACAAAAACCTTGTCGAATCTTTTCTTCAACACGTGTAGAAATTCATTTTTTCTGAGGTTGTCACGTTCTCCTGTCATCTAGGTAAAACTTATAAATAAGAAGGCTATACGCTATCAAACCTTCAAAGGAAAGAAAGGAATAGGAAAAGATAAATACTGAATTGAAATGTAGACTCATGGAGGTAAAATTATGGCTGAAAAACCACACCTAAATTTGGTAATTATTGGTCACGTCGATCACGGAAAGTCCACACTCGTCGGAAGAATCTTACTTGATACCGGACAGTTCCCCGCACACATGGTAGAGAAATTCAGAGTAGAAGCAAAAGCAAAAGGAAAGGAAAGTTTCGCTCTGGCATGGATCTTCGATCAGCTAAAAGAAGAGCGGGAGCGAGGAGTCACTATTGATGTTGCGCACAAACGATTTGATACTGATAAATATTATATTACAATCATTGATGCTCCTGGTCACCGAGATTTCGTTAAAAACATGATCACGGGTACGTCCCAAGCAGATGCAGCAATCCTTGTGGTCGCTGCACAACATGGTGTTATGGCACAGACAAAAGAACACATGTTCCTTGCTCGAACACTGGGTGTTAAACAAATGATCGTCGCCATTAACCAAATGGATGCAACCACGCCACCATACGACAAAGCCCGTTATGAACAGGTTAAAGCTGATGTACATGCGTTAGCAAAAAGTGTCGGTTACAAAGATGAGCAACTTCAGTTCGTCCCTGTCTCTGCTTTCGAAGGAGACAACATAAAAGAGAAAAAAGGAATCACCTGGTGGACTGGTGACACTATTTTGAAAGCTATTGACAAATTTACCCTTCCTGAAAAACCAGTGAACCTACCACTCCGATGGCCAATCCAAGATGTCTACACCATTAAAGGTGTCGGTACTGTTCCTGTCGGAAAGGTCGAATGCGGTATCATGAAACCTGGACAAACACTGGTCTTTAAACCCAGTATGAAACCTGGCGGAGTCTCTGGAGAAGTAAAAACCATTGAAATGCACCATGAAATGATTAGTCAGGCAGTGCCTGGTGACAACATTGGTGTGAACGTCCGTGGTCTCAACAAAGGAGATATCAGGAGAGGAGATGTCGCAGGACCAGCGAATGACCCGCCAACCGTTGCCAAGTCATTCATCGCACAAATCATGGTGTTGAACCACCCCTCCGTCATTACTAAAGGGTACACGCCCGTCTTCCACTGTTACACTGCACAAGTTGCGTGCAGATTCGAAGAAATCCAAAAGAAACTTGATCCAAAAACCGGGGAAGTCAAAGAAGAGAACCCGGACTTCATTAAAACAGGTGACGCTGCGATAGTAAAAATCGTCCCGACCCGTCCGATGGTTATTGAACCATCCAAAAAGTTTCCACAACTTGGGCGGTTCGCCATTCGAGATATGGGGCAGACGGTTGCAGCCGGTATCTGTTTAGAAGTCGAGGCGGTAAAATAGATCCTCCTCTCTTCTTTTTTATATTTTAATATAATAGGGGCACCCGAGTATGTCAGCGCAGAAAGCACGAATATCACTCACCAGCACGGAATCAACAAAGCTTGAGGAAGTGTGTACGCAAATTAAGATGATTGCAGAAAAAACCGGTGTCGCACTGCGAGGACCGGTGCCAATGCCAACGAAACGATTACGAGTCCCCTGTCGAAAATCCCCCGATGGTGAAGGAACAGAAACCATTGATCATTGGGAAATGCGGATTCACAAACGACTCATTGATCTCGATGCGAGTGATCGTGCGTTGCGGCAACTTATGAGGATCCAGGTCCCTGACGGCGTTCATATCGAAATTGTTTTGAAATCTTAAAAGAACAACCCTTTTTTATAAGGATATCTTATACCTCTGCATTATTTGATACACTGCTGAGGTAGCAAAGCTCGGTTTACCGCGCCGGCCTTGAGAGCCGGTTCTCCGCAAGGGGAGCGGGAGTTCGAATCTCCCCCTCAGCGCTACTCTATTTGGGCGTGTGGCCTAGCCTGGATAAGGCACCGGCCTTCTAAGTCGGTAACCGCGGGTTCGAATCCCGCCACGTCCGCTCCTTTTTTATTAAAATAATTTCCAGACAGTTATTTGGTTGCTCGTACTATTGACCGAATCATAGTACGCGATAATTTTTATCGTATGTCTAAAGAACGATAGTTTGTTCCACGTCCAAATATACGGTGCTTCGGTATCTGTGAATTGTAATATGTTGTCCTTGTAAAACTCAATTTTTTGAACGGTCCCAGCATCACCGTTGACTTGTGCTTCAACATCGATTTTCCCAAGGATCATCGTGAATGGGAACGCTCCTTTGTCTGTTCCAAACAGATACAGATGTTTTTCCAAAGGCGTGGTGAACACAACACCAGGACGTACATATTCTTCACCAGAAGTACGGTAATCAATCCCGTTCCCCGTAAGACCAGAGTACCGGTCCACTGAGAAGATATTCACAGTCCGGTCCCAATGTTCATGAACACCAAGACTCGTTGATAGGTACATTCCATCATGTTCAGGATCATAGACATTCGGAGCGGGAACTGCGGCTTGATGCAGATAGTTCTGTGACCCTTCAATTGGATTAGTTCCTTCTGTTAGCAAGAAATCATACATGACTGAATCAATGGCAACCGGGTCTTGGGAGAAGAACAAACTGTTCGTCCAATCATCATTAAACGGGTACATTAAGAATTTCGCAATCGTTTTATGATCCACCTTGGTCCCAAAGGTCCCATCACCAAGAAACAGGAGTGTTTTTCCTCCAAGATGTTCATAAGCAAACAAATCCACCTGCGGTGCAGCGTTCCCCATGGTCAAACCTGATATATGATACGCGTGGATATCTGACACCGGTTCGATGAACGATCCGAAAAAGTTCTTCCCTGATAAGGTCACACCCATGTTTATTGGATGTCTCTTCAGTATTGGCATGTTGATGATATACTTCGCATCGACAACACACGTTGGAAGCGTTCGAATCGTACCATCGGAAAAATACATTTTCGTAGAGCTGGGAGCCACCTGCTCACGACCTGTTGCTCCACCGATTGAATCAACATAATGAATGTGTGAAAATTCCTCTACCAATGGATCAGCAGGATAGATCTCATAATACACACGGTTGTAGAAACAGTTCGGTATTGGTCGTGACGCGTCAAAAAGAGTAATATCTTCTTGGGCTACACCGACGACATTAACAAGCTGACGTAATAATGCTTTCACCACATACGGGCTTGCGTCTCGATCGTTATCTTCTTTGACATATGGATCACCAACACCAACTAACGCGTTATTGAAATTTAGTTTGATTGCAATCTTTTCTCCAGGTTGATAGCCCACGTTTCCATTCTCATGGACTTCATTAAAATAGCAAAATACGGAATTCCAAGCAACAGAATCACTTGATGTTCCTGTGAGCTGTTGTACACCGACAGAAAACATGTGGTCAATGACATCTTGGTTATTGTTCTCTTGTTCCCACCAATATCCATTAAGGTTTTTCTCTGTCGCATTCGGATTCCACACCCACACAACTCGACCAGGATTCACACCAGTTCCTATGCCCATAGGTTGTTTCGGGATAGGGTCCCATGCAGATGCCATGGTACCGTTTCCCTGGAAATAATTCGAAGCAAACACAGCTCCAGTGATTGTAAAAAGAACAACAAAGGCAGCGGCGAGCGTTGGTATCGTTTTCGCCCACCGTGTTTTCACGGTACGCAGCCACACAACAAGACCTGTAAACAGAATACCCCAGAATGCGATGTATCCAAATGAAATGGATAAAGCAACCTGTTGACAAGGATAGCGGGCTCGTTGAGGGTTAGGGGCTACTCGAATGAGAAACCAAATGATTGCAATAATGCCTGCGACATGAAACCAGATACCTTTCCAGCTTGTCATTTTCTGCCAGATTGTCGATTTCTTATGATGAGCATGATTCTTCATAACTATCCCCTTATGAAAAGAGTAGCTTCTTTGCTATAAAAAGTTTTCCTATCACTATAAAAAAGAAAGGAGGAATCAGCGGAGATTTCGTTTTAGAATCGCCGACGACGTGTTAATCCTTTGAGCCACTTGAATTTTGTTGTTCCTACCAGGAGCCGATCAGTTTTAAACACCCAGACGACAATACTAATGGTCACAATAGCAAAAATGGCGACGTACACAATGCCCCCGATAACTAGTGTATAGTCATGGAAGAGTAATGCCCGAGGCGCCATCATCGGATGAGAAAACGGAATCGCAAACGTGAAAATTTTAAGTGCTAAGGGAAGTGTATCAAAATCAGCAAACATGGTAATGAACATTGGGATCATTGCCAGCATTGTGATCGGGAAGGTGAGCGTTTGTGCGCTTTTGTAGTTCTTCGCAAAGGTCCCCATGAGCATGCACAGCGAGAGTCCTGCAATGAGGGTGATGAAGAGTGAGACACCAATCCAAATGAAATCCATCGAGGTGATTACAAGACCGTAAGAGGCAAGGTTCAATCCAGCAGAAAACTGGAATCCTGAGAAATAAAACTGCATACCAATCATATAGATAATAGCAAGAAGAAGTCCGATGACAGCAGCAGCAACAATTTTCCCGGTGACAATGCTGGTTCGCTTCACTGGTAACGTCAACAGTGTTTCAAGGGTTTTATTCTCCTTTTCCAGAGCCATCGAGGTGATCACGATGCTTCCTGCCATTATGATAATCATCATCATCACAATCGGGATCAGCAACGACTGAGACGACAGCATACCGGAAATAGTGTTTGGTGACAGCCCTTGGAACTCCCGGTTTTTGAAATACGTGGTTTCCAATCTTTTTGTTGGTGAAAGAACAAACGAGGCGTTGTGAATCGAGGTATTTTCTTGAATCAATTCCTTGGAGATGTTTGTGTTAATGTATGCAATTAAGGACTCAAAGATACTTGAGGAGAGGGTATCCATAAGCCCCGCACCTTTCATGATCCAGTAGACCTCGATGTTCCCCGGTTGTTCATGTCGGATCCGTTCCGTAAAATTCTGAGGAATTATGATTAGGGCGACCCCATTTTTTTCTTTGAGTGTTTCCAACCCAACTTGTTTGTCTGAACGTGATGTCGAGTTATATACAACCTTTGCACGTTCATGCAGAATCGTGGAAGCGATTGCGCCTAATGTACTGTTATCCTCGTTAATAACACCAATGGTAGGTGGTGCTTGTGATTGTTCTTGGATCCCCTGGATGCTGTTTCCCATGGTAGCAAAAATCAATGCGACAAGGATGATGGGCACAAAGGTCGCTGGGGTGAGTAGCTCTCGTATTTCTTTTCTCGTGATGTTTCCCAGTCCGCTCATTCATGCACCGTCCGTATGAACACTTCTTCGATGTTACGCGCCTTATATTTCTCCATTAAAGCCTTTGGTTTGCCCTCTTCGACTATTTTTCCATCGGATATCAGAGCGATTCGGTCACAGAGGTACTCTACCTCAAGCATATTGTGAGATGAGAGAAGAACCGTCGTCCCTTTTTGAGCCGTAGACTTTACCAGCTTTCTGATCTCCTGCGCGTTGATTACATCAAGCCCTGAGGTCGGCTCATCAAGGATAGCGAGTTTCGGATTTGTCATTAATGCCCTCCCAACAAGGAGTCGCCGCATCATACCTTTGCTGTAGGTATCAACCCGATCATCAATACGTGCTCCAAGGTCAGCGATCTCGATTCCTTTTTTCACTATTGTTGGCACTTCTTTCTGGTCAAAGAAATTTGCGATAAACTGAAGATACGCTCTCCCAGTCAGGTTCTTATAAGCCCCGGCATCCTCTGGAAGATAACTGATAAGCTTTCTGATCTCCCCCGATTGTTTACTTAGGTCATGGCCTAATATCGTGACTGTTCCACTGTTAATAGACAATAAGGTAGATAGCACCCGCAATGTCGTGGTCTTGCCTGCGCCATTCGGGCCAATAAGCCCAAAGATTTCTCCCTCATTTATAGAGAACGAGATACCTTTCACTGCGTCCATTGACCCGTATTTCTTCACTAAATTCTTCACTTCAACTGCTGCCATATTCCCCGCTCCACTGTATTGTTTTTTTCTTTTTAAGGTATTCTCTTCTACAAACCGAAACACTGAAACGAAGAAAACGTATTAGAACAACAAAATAACCGACTCTACCATGAGGTGTTCGATGAACAAACAATCGTTTTTCAACGGACTAGTACGGAACATAATTATTGTTGGTTTTGTCAGTTTGTTTACCGATCTTTCCAGTCAAATGGTGTTCCCTGTCGTTCCCTTATTTTTACTATCACTTGGTGCGAGCGCATGGGTGGTAGGGCTTGTCGAAGGAGCAGCTGAAACAACCGCTTCCTTGCTCAAAGTCTTTTCCGGATATTGGTCTGATAAAATCAAACGACGCAAACCATTTGTCTTTGCTGGGTACAGTCTTTCTGCTATAACAAAACCTTTATTTGCGTTTGCACAGGCCTGGCCGTTTGTCCTTTTTTTCCGGGTTGTTGAACGCGTTGGAAAAGGAATTAGAGATGCGCCACGAGATGCGATTATCGCAGAATCAGTAGACGTCTCCGTGAGGGGAAAAGCATACGGGTTCCAACGGGCGATGGACGGCATCGGTTCATTTTCCGGCGCAATTATCGCAGTTATTCTCTTACCGTTGTTTGGGTATCGAGACCTCTTTCTCATTGCGTTCTTCCCAGGAATCATCGCGGTCCTGTTCATCCTGCTTATCAAAGAAAAACGGGGACAAAACATACCAGTGAAACGTTCGTCAGCACCGTTTCGCGTAAGCATGAAAAGACTCCCTCGTAACCTCCAGATATTCATCATCGTTTCCACCGTGTTTGCTTGTGCAAATTTCGGGTACGCATTCCTCATATTAAAAGCAAAAAACATCGGACTCTCTGACAATACCGCACTCCTTCTCTACGCATTATTCTATATTGTGTATACTTTTTTTACGATCCCTGCTGGAATGCTCTCTGACAAAATCGGCAGGAAACCAGTTCTTATTGCAGGATATGTGCTATTTGCAGCAACCGCAGTCTGCCTCCTTTTCACCTCACAGCTTTACATGCTGATATTCGTCTTTATTCTCTATGGGATTTTCTTCGGGATTATTGATGGAGTACAGCGCGCCTTCGTTGTTGATTTAGCACCCTCCGATCTCAAAGGGACTGCGCTGGGGACCTTCCATGCAGCAACCGGTTTGATTGCGTTACCTGCTGGATTTATAGCAGGACTTCTTTGGGACAAGTTCTCTCCGCAGGCCACGTTTCTCTTTGCCTTGGGTCTTGCAATATGTTCTCTCCTCATGTTTTCCTTTGTGAAAAATACGAAACACTCGAAATAATCTTCTGAATAAATGCAGCAGTATACGAATCATTATCAATAAATAATTGATATGAGGCTGTAAGGAGAACCGTATGAATAAATATGTGAAACTCGTTGGATTTGGATTTCTCATCTGGCTGATACCGTTCCTGGTGTCGTTTGTGATTTTTCCACTGAGGGACGCAAATCGACCCTTGTTTGAATCGATCATGCCGATTATTCTAGTGCTTACAGTAATGATCATCTCTGTTCTGTATTTCAAAAAAATAGAAAAGGAGTCGTTGAAAGAAGGCGTAATTGCCGGGGTTCTCTGGTTTGTTCTTAGTCTTGTCATTGACCTTATGTTGTTTTTACCAGCAAGTCCAATGCAGATGAGTTTTAGCGATTACATGATGGATATCGGCCTTACCTACCTCATCATCCTCATGATCCCTATCGGTATTGGTGCTCTTGTAAGCAAAAAATAGAGGCTTTGTGGTGAACCAACAACCCCGCACGATAGGTATTTTTTACTTTTCAGGTACCGGTAATACAAAAATGATTGCGAAGCTGCTTGCCACGGAATTCAATCGAAATGTACGTGTTGTTGATGTTATCGCGATTGATGAGCTGTTGAAAACCAACAAAACACCTGAGGTTGAGAAATACGATATTATCGGATTTGGATATCCAGTTCACGCGTTCAATGCTCCTCGTATCTTTTTTGAATTCATCGAACAACTACAAGATGGTAAAAAGAAAAACACATTCATATTTAAATCCGCTGGCGACCCGTTCATGCAGGGTGGATCAACAACACTGGTGCGAAAGACATTACAAAAGAAAGGATACAATGTTATCCATGAACGATTGTTTGTCATGCCAGCCAACGTCCTTGTGCGATACCAGGATCAACTTATTAAACAACTCTACAACACCGCAGTACAACGAGCAAAAACAATGGTCAAGGAGATACTCTCAGAAACAACAAAGCTTCAAAAAAACACATTTTTCTCTACCTTTTTAACCGCTGCGTTTAGCAGTATGGAAAATTTTGGAGCCCGATTCTTTGGGGAAAATCTTTATGTTTCTGACTCCTGTAATCTCTGCGGCATCTGCATCAGCAATTGTCCTACTAATAATATAACCAAACAAAAAGGACACATTAGATTTCATTCGAAATGTACCTTTGCATGCGGTGTATTTACGGATGTCCAGTAAATGCTATTTCTCCTCGTTTCTTAAAATTCTTTGTCATATCACCGTGGTATGAAATTCAGGCAATAGTGGACAATCCTGCGATTAAAGACGCCTATATTTCCAGTAAAACCAAGGGTTTTTTCCGACACTTCAATCACTATTTCTGCGAACAATAGAAGGGTCTTTTTCTTGTGAACATATCTTTAAGTAACGAGAATCACTTTACGTAGTTGAGGGGTACCTATGCAAGATCAGATAGAGATGCTGAATAAACATATTGATTTCTTAAAATCACTTGATATAGAGGAGTTTTATAATAAAGACGAAGATGATGTGCGTAGGTATGCCCATAATACTATCCAAGAGTTTATTCAATTAGGTACTCATGCAACCAACGAACTTATAGAATTACTTCATACCGAATTTACATGGAGTTGTTTTTTTGCATTAACGATTTTTCGTGAAACAAAAGATCCGCAAGCGGTTCCCGCAATTATCTCTTTTTTAAAAAAAGAATCTGATGATTCCATGGCAAATGAAGAAGCAATGTTTGCACTACAGGATATCGGAGATCCTTCCATTATCCCCCTCATCGAAGATCTTGAGGAGGCGTTTGACAACAAAAAATATAACTCCTATTTGATAGGTGCATTAACCGGGATTATCGGGCCAGCACCATATGATTTCATGGTAAAAATCACTAAAGATTTTATAAGTAAACCATGGCGTTATAAAGGATGGTTCCACATTGAGGATTTTACATATAATTTTGTGAAACAGGGGCGACAAGATGCAATTCCTTTGTTAAAGCAGGTTCTAGACGTGAAGGTCATTACCGGAACAGAAAAACGAGAACTCGAGGATACCATCAGAGCACTAGAGGACCCGGTTAGCTATGAAAAGAAAATTCAAGAAACCGCGAAAGAGCTTTCTGAGGCTACCCGGAAGGTTGATTTGTAAGGAATTAAAAAAAATCAAAAATGTTATAGAAATTCAGCATCTCCATACTTGTCTGTTATTTTTTTTTTTTTTTATCTTCAAAAGAATATCACTAAATCTATATAATAGCAACAGTATTGAACTATCTGGAGGGAACAACATCAGTCCTCAGAAACCATCACTTAGAACCCTCGCCGGGAAAAAAATCGAGGAATGGGAGAAATATGTAATTCGTAGCCCAATCGGAAAAAGGATACTCGCAGCGTTCTACCGTTCTTCTCTCTACAGTTTTTTCTCAATGAAAATCAACGAGTTTCGCGATTACAAGCTGATTGAGGAGATTAAACAGTATTCTCTCCCGAAACATATTGCGATTATCATGGATGGAAACCGCCGATTTGCGAATGAACTTGGATTGTCATGGGAAGCTGGCCATATATTTGGAAAAGAAAAAATTGAAGAAGTCCTGGACTGGTGTTTTGACCTCGGCGTTCATGTTCTGACTATTTACGCGTTCTCCACAGAGAATTTTAAACGAAGCGAAGAAGAAGTCAAGATACTCATGATGTTGTTTAAAGAAGAATTGGATCAAGCAAAAGGCGACTCCCGCATTCATAAGAACAAAGTAAGGATACGAATTCTTGGTCACCTTGAATCCTTGCCAAAAGACATCCAACAGTCAGCACAGTTCATTATGGATATGACCAAAACATACAAAACCTATCATTTGAACATTGCCCTCGCATATGGTGGTCGAGAGGAAATCATCCAAGCCATCCAACATATGGCAAGGGATATAAAAAAAGGAAAACTCAAAGTCAAGGATATCTCTCAAAAAACCGTCTCATCCTATCTTTATACGAAGGGTTTACCTGACCCAGATCTCATCCTTCGAACCTCAGGAGAAGAACGAATATCTAACTTCTTACTGTGGCAGCTCGCCTATTCAGAACTCTATTTCTCTGATGTATACTGGCCTGCGCTCCAAAAACGCGACTTCTTACAGGCAATCCGCACCTATCAGCATAGAAAACGACGTTTCGGGAAATAAAACACTGGTTACGGTTGTTCTTTTGTCTCTTCTTTGTCTAGAAGAGATTCGTCATTTTCAATTTCTTCGGCGATCTTTGATAGCTTTGCAAATTGACACGAAAAAAAATACAAGATTAACCCAAAACCTAAACTGAGAATCGCGAATGCGAGAATAGTTCCGGTAACACCATCGCCCAGTCCAACAGGATGCAGCAGTGTTTCAACAAGGTAGACAACGAAGAGGATACATCCCAGAGTCAGAAAGAATTTACAGAAAAAACCGGTCTTCAAATCATTATGCGCTGAAAAAAGATGTTTTTTAACCATTTAGGCTTCCTGCCCGCCTGCTAACTTCAAGGAACTTTCCACCTTGCTCTGTAACTCAGTTAGCTTCTCTCTGCTTCGCCCCTCTTGCTTCTCCAACGTGGTTTTTCGCAGTTCAAGAGATTCTTTGGTTGATGCTAACTCTTTTTTAATGTCACTTTTTCCTTTCGTTTTGATGAGCAATGCACCGATACTCTTGTAAATCGGGGTTTTCTCGGTTACCGCTTCGATCTCCTTTATCGCCTCTTCGGTCTCTTTGAGTTGAAGCTCTACCTGTTGGCGTTGTTGTGCAATCATTTGAAGCTGCGCTCGTGCTTGCTGCAATCTGTTAATTTGATCCTGCAGTTGAGGGGATACTTCGTCACCCGGCATGTCTTTTTTCTCCTTTGTTGATGGTAATAATCGTCTCATTCTTAAACGTATTCATAAGCATAGGGGTTTTTATACTTAAAACTCATCTATATATATAATAGAAAATATTATATAGAAAGGTGTAAATATACACTGGTGGATTTTATTATCCTAAACGGGGGATAAAAAATGATGAAAAATGATAAAATAATTGTAGTATTTGGAGTAGCTATACTTATTTTTGCTTCAATTGGTATATATTATTGGGTTCCAGAAAAAACAGAAATGGAGTCGGTGAAAGCAAACGAATTTATTGGTGTTACTGGTGACTTGAAAGATATGCCCGGTTCTATTACTGTTTCTGATAGCTGTCCATTTTATCCACTTATAGCGACACCGTTGGCAGTGAATTATGATGAAAATGGTGAACGAACAGTGATACCACTTTACGTAATGAATTTTACAACCCCCTCAACAGCAATTACAAGACTGAAAGCTCAATTAGATGGCAGTAAACAAGGTGAAATAATTGAAGATGATGAATCTGCCAAAAACGCCTCTTTAAGGATTGCTAAAGACTACTGGGATAGCAGTGAAGCGGCTTTAATTATTGAATACGATGAACCTGGATATAATTTAGGTGTAGTGGCGACACCTATAGCTTCTTATCTTAGAATACCAGTCATTGTAACTCAAGAAATGGATTCTGATGTGACCAGCGTTCTTAGCGATCTTGGTGTGAAAAAAACCCTTGTCTGTGGTGAAAATATCGAGGGTTACGGTGATGTTTTAAAATTTGATTCTGTTGATGAGATTGTGAATGCATCTATTGAAATTGTTGAAAATAAACTTAACCAGAAAGTCGACTATATTACTCTTACAAATCCAGTAGATGCTTGGCCACCTGAGGTGTTAGGTAGTGTAGAGTTTAACTTTGGACCTGAAAAAATAAAAACAAGCTCTATGAGCCAGCTTGTAGGAGCTCTTCTTGGTATGGCAACAGGTAAAGGCTCGGTCACATGGAGTTACACAATACCTTCGGATTACAAGTATGCATTGATTAAATTTGAGGGTATTAACCATGATGCTGAAAATTCTGATGATATGGGAGATTCGGCATCGTTTACAATGGGTCCTAATTTAAAAGAATTGCCCTTCGGTTTACAAAACTATGAAGCTCATCCAGGTGATACAGCTGCCGGTGGTATCGCCGAAAGAGATGCAAGTGGTAAAATAACCAAAGATGTTATATATTCTGAAACTGTAGTTTATGGCCGAGGTGGGGTTGAGTATACTATTGGTGCTTCCGGTAGCTGGTTAGTTAAAAAAGAAGGTGAAGTATCAGCTCGAGTTGTCGTTGAGAAACTCGAAAATCCAGTGTATCCAATGATGAAATGTCTTTCATCTGTTGCACCTTATTTGACTGCATACCATGGAGGGATTATTTTTGGTAAACCTGAGTTTGCGTTTACAGCTGATGATAATATAATTACTGATAGCGGAGAAACCTGCCCTGGTATATACGTGGGCGGGAAAAATCCGAAACTGGTACCTATATCAAATAAACATTTTTTTGATGAAATACATGATCCTTTGAATACCTTACTTGCAAAACTTGCGGGTCTTCCAATGAATGATGATCGAGATATCAAAGGTTTAAGAGACCATTATAAAAAAAGTCCTGTGTATATTGCTTTAGTTGGTGATGGGACCGTTCTTCCGAATTACTACTATCAAAATCATGTTGAACCTATTGGGGACCTTGATGGAGATGGTGTTGATGATACACCCTACTATAGCGGTGGTGGAACCCCAAGTGATGTTCTCTACGGTAATATTGACCCAATACGTTATGACTGGTCTAATTTAGCAAATGATGTATACAGTGACACTGAGGAGAAATACCCCTTCATAGAAAACATTGTAGGTCGTATAACCGGTTGGGATGCTCAGGATGCAGATGCATTGATACTTAAAAGTGTGTTCTATAATGAACTTACGAGCACCTTGGAGACATGGAAGGATAACTTTGGTCTTTTAGTTGGTGGAGGGCAGGATTTCCAAAAACCATTAGTCAGATACATAATCTTTGGTGACATACTTAAAAAAGTTAAACGTGGAGAACCTATGAAAGCCTTCACGGGTTACGCTGAAATGACATATAAACGAGCCGCATCTGAGGTTGTGGAACCATTAGGATTCAACTTGCAAGGGGCTTTATATGAAGAGGGTATGGCAAAGGGACTTAGCGAAGAAACTCTATACAAAATTAAAAAGAGTACCCTCTTAAACAGACTCTTCTTTGAAAAATGGCAGGTAAGAAAACTAGTCGGGGAAGGTAGTGTTATAGGCGGAGATATATTTGAGTCAAGCAACTTTTTGTTTGTAAACGGTCATGGTAATCAACAGCTATTTGGTGTGGGCGGAAATGATATCGTGGCATCAGGACTTGGTGGCCCATTAATGAAAGCATTGCTTATTCAAACTATTATACCGATAGGCGGTGGTTTCATGGGCCCCGGAGGAGACTTAAGTGCCGTAGGTGACTATGATACAAGAACAGTATCAAACATGAATCTTGGGCCATCGTTTATGTGGTTGGAAAGCTGTATATGTGGAAAAATCGATGGAATGTATGGACGGGCGAATATTGGTCAATCGTTATTACATGCAGGAGTAGCTTCTCTTATTGCATCACCTACTGGGTCAAATATTGGTGGCGGTTATCTTGAACCAAAGAAAACAAAATACGATTTACCAATCCAAACATATCTAAAATACATAAGAGCAAAGGGTCAATGGAATAAAGGAATCTTCCCAGATGCACACTTTGGGGAGAAGATATATGAAGATGTGTGTGCCGATATGAAACAATACAACACCAGTGTAGGATTAGCGCTTAGAAACGCAAAAAACAACTATTTACCCGCAGATGCACCCTGGCAGCTCTGGTGGTCGCCACCACTCAATATTTACACTGGAAACGCAATGTTAGACATTGAATTGGCAAATAACAACTATGCTGATTTATACAAGAGCACAGCATCTAAGGGCCTTAGTCCAATGATGGAATCAAAATACGTGAGCTTCCAGGAATACATACTCTTTGGTGATCCGGCGTTAAACACATACGAACCGTGCAACGAAGGGCAATAATTACCCCTTCTCTCATTATTTTTTTCTAATAAATTAGACTACAGTCTTTCCCATTCTTTATCTCACATCTTTACTCGAACGACAGCCTTGTCTTCATCTGATGCCTTGAATAACTGTTCATCAATGCACTTCATCATCCGGGCAACTATCATATCCGGGAGAGAATGAATACGAATATTGTAGATGTTGACGCTATCGTTATAGAACTCGCGACGATCTGCAAGCTCATTTTCAAGTGCGGTAATTCGGTTCTGTAGTTTGAGGAAATTCTCATTCGCCTTTAAATTCGGATAGTTTTCCGCGACAGCAAAAATTGTTTTCAGCGACTCGGTAATAAGCATATCTGATGCTGCTTTTTTTGAAAGTGTCGTCGCCTGGAGAACGTCGGTACGTGCCTTTGTTAATGCCTCAAGGGTGGCTCGCTCGTGCTCCATGTATCCTTTGACACTAGCGATGAGGTTCGGGAGTTCATCTGATCGTTGTTTCAATAATACGTCGATGTTTGCCCAAGATTTCTTAATATTGTTTTTTAGACGTACAAGGCCATTATAGATCAATAACAGTGCGATTGATAACGTAAAGAATAACAGCCCGATGATGAGAAAAATAATTCCCCAAAGCTCCATTATGTCATCTCTCCTTTATCACCTATATAAGTCCGAAAAACAATATTGCTCCAACAATAATTAATGCTATCCCAAACCCCCACATTCCATAGGTAAGTATCGCAAGGTTTTTCAAAATTTGTTTCTCTGATTTATCTGAAATATAGTATTGCTTCTCATATTTTCCCTTCTGAATCATGATGGAATCGACGTGGTTTTCAGTCGCCTCTATTTTTAAAGGATTCTCACCTGCAGTCCCCATGATATATAAGTTCTCATCTGGAACAATAATGGTTTCCCGATAACGCATGGTCTTATTCAATCCTAAAAATCCCTCATGTGCCAAATTGTTTGCGGCGAGGAATCGAATGACCTGCTCTGGGGGGTCTTTCCCAAGACTTGATTGGTATTCAAAATCCCTTCTTGCTTCAATCTTTGCGCCAGTCGGATCAATCAATACCATGCCTGTGTCGTCCTTCAGATAAAAAAGACATCTCTGCTCCCCTTTCTTAATCGTGACCCAATGAGAATTTTTCCCGCTACTCCGATATTCCTCTATGGTAAATTGATAGTACACACATTCCTTGTCAGTAAACGGACTTTTAAACAACCGTTCTTTTATTGGTATAACCTGCCCAAAGATTTCAACCAATCCCATCGCAATTGACCGAATCTTCGATGTAGGCGTATCTGCTATCAACTGTTTCTTTTTATAAAAATAGAGACCTACAGCAAATAATGCAATGCCAATAAGAAACATGAAAAGACCGACAACCAACCCGTTTTGCAGTAGCATGGGTGAGGTTAATCTAAAGATATGATTTAAATCTATTTTTTTAGTCTGAAATGGAAACAATGTTAGAGAAGAATTCCTGCTGTTTTCATTTTCTGTAAATTCTCAGGGTGCTTCTCAAAGAACACATGAACGGGTTCAAGGATTTTATTAATGTGATTTGCGGTTGCATTCTTCAAATCCAGGGGATGAAGACCTGCAATAAAAGCCTGTTCCAAGTCTGTATACGTCGAAAACTCCAGATTTCCCCCAAATCTCTCAGGCCGTTCAATCAAAAAGGATTTTCCGTCAAGGTCTGGGAAAATGACGAACTTACAAATCTCCAATACCGGGTTTCCCTTGATTTGCTTCTCAGGACAATATGCTTTACTCATTTTCTTTTTCACTATGTCAGGTGTATCGTGAATCGAGATCATGGTATCTGGTTTGCTCTTACTCATTTTAAAATCTGAAGGGGATGCTGTGCTACCCAAATTAGGGTTAAGTTGAGGTTGACTACTAGAGATTCTTTGACTTCCAAGCGAATAGTCATCTAAAGGGGATTTGAATTCAGTTGGATTCATTCGAGAACCAGCCTGTAAACCAGTAAGCAATGGTGTATGAATAGCAACAGGTGGTCTTAATCCGAGCTTCTTTGCAACATCCCTGGCCAGCATATGTGCATGACGTTGATCCATACCTCCGTACGCTACATCTAAATTTAAATAGAAAATATCAGAAACCTGCATTGCTGGGTAAAACAATTTTGAGAGATCTTTTTCTGCTTCATCTTCAGCTCGCCCCATGATATCCATCGCACGTTTTACTCGGGCAACCGAGGTTGCTTTCGCCGTCTTTAACACGAGCTCCCAATACTTAGAGTCATTCACATAATCACTTGCATAGACAAACCGCACCTTTTCCTTTTCAATACCCATAGCAGCAAAACAATCCTCCATATATTTACCACAGAGTTTGATTTTTTCAAGGTCCCCGCCAAGCTTGTCATTAATATATGCATGCCAATCTGCAAGAAGAATCGTAAAATCAAAACCACAGGCGAGGAAATCCTTTATCTTATTGGTGCAAATCTTCCATCCGAGATGCACCACACCTGATGGCTCAAACCCGATGTATGCTTTTGGGTTCGGTTTATTCAACACCGTTTTCAGTTCTTCGATCGTGACGACTTCTTCCGTGTTTGCGATAAGTCTTTCGAGTTTTTCCATGGCTCTGCACCTTCTCTTTATCGCGTGAGTTTCTTTACCACCTGATCAACGATTTTATCGGAGACACCAAGATAGTTCCGCGGGTTCATTACTTCTTCGAGTTCTTTCTTCTTTAATTGTTTCGTAATCTTAGGATTCTCAAGTAATGCCGAGAGGAGCTGTTTATTCTCACTTGCTGCTTTCAGAGAACAGGTTCTGACCAGTTCATGGGCGTCACCCCGACCCATGCCTTTCTCCACCAGTTTTGTCATAACTGCTTCAGCCATGGGGAGACCTTTGGAGTTCTCCAGGTTCTCCCGCATCCGCTCCGGGTACACCTGCAGGTTCCGAAACACCTTGTTCATCTGAAATACAATCCAATCCGTCATAATCAATGAATGAGGAAGGATGAATCGTTCTGAGGAGGAATTACAGAGATCTCGCTCATGCCACTGGATTGCGTTCTCATACGCTGGGATGATAAAACTTCGTATGACACGGGCCAGTCCACAGATTTGCTCGCAAAGAATCGGATTTCGCTTCTGCGGCATTGTGGATGAGCCAACCTGTTTTTTCGCCTCGAACGCCTCTGAGACCTCACCAATCTCACTGCGTTGCAGATTTCGAATCTCGGTAGCAAATTTCTCCATGCTACTTGCGATATTCGCTAGCACCGACAACAGTTCGATATAGCGGTCACGACCCACAATCTGGGTTGATGCCTCCTCGGTCCCGAGTTTCAGGTCAGCCATGACCAGTTCCTGGATTTTCAAAGCGTGTTTCCCCATCGCAGCACCGGATCCGACCGCACCAGACATCTTGCCGACAAGCAACCGTGATTTACACTCATGGAGTCGTTCCAGATGCCGGTCGACCTCCATCGCGTACACCGCCATTTTCAACCCAAAGGTAATCGGTATGGAATATTGCCCATGGGTCCGTCCCGCCATGATCGTGTTCTTATATTCCTTCGCAAGACCAACAAGGGTGACCCGCAGTTCCCTGACTTGTGCTTTGATCAGATCTGTTGCTTGTGCGAATTGCAACGCATTCGCGGTATCAACAATATCATAGCTGGTTGCACCCAGATGAACGTATTTTCCTGCGTCACCACTGCATATTTCACTTAAGGCTTTGGTGACTGCCATGATGTCATGTCTGGTTTCTTTCTCGAGTTCATTGACTCGTTTTACCGTGACGTATTTCACGGAGGCTTTCTTTGAAATCTCATCAGCAGCCTTCTTTGAAATATTACCAACTGCCGCATGAGCCCGAGCCAGTGCAGCTTCTACATCTAAGAGATATTGTAGTTTACTTGTTTCACCAAAGACTTTTTTTATCTCTTTTCTCCCATATCGAAAATCAAGGGGACACACAGGGTTCTCCATACGGCCTCCGACCTAGAATCATCTATGAGTTAATGTCTTTTTTGGGCGTTTCTGCAGGGAGCGAGATTCACTGCAAAAGACGAATAGGTAATACGATAGATTACTTTCTCTGTTCATTCATCGTCCTTTCCTTCCAACAAACTATTTATATATGAATAATATATAATATAAAAAAACGATAGATATATGGGAGGTCCGTATCATGAAAAAAAGAAGTAATGGTTTTTTAAAGAAAGGCATAACCATCTGTGCAGTAGCATTGTTTTTACTAATGACAGTGCCTGCAAACGCATTAATTCAAGAAGCAGATTCTGTAATGCAACCACTCATTAAAACATATGCCCGTTTTCCAGCTCCTATAGATAATAGATCACTGTTAAGCAATTTCAGTTCCGCTTTAATCTATATTGTCCCCCCATTGATCGCAAAGATCACCGGCGTCCCCTATCGCCTCGTGAGAAATTGGAACGACAAGCCATTCCCTCATCCGACCCTCATGTTTTTTGGGAGTTACATTAGTATTCGACCGAAGATTGGAGTTACCTATTACGTACTCTCATTTTCTTCTACTCCCCCTGAAAAAGTAGAAATGTTTTCTGATAACTCATCCTACGCAACCCTTAACGGTATTTCAATTCCGCCCATTCATCCGATAGTAACCCTCTATCCGTTTTATTATACGGAGAAAGGGTTTCACCACCTGAAATTTGTCCCCGATGGAAATGAATCAGCGGCAGTGTATCTAGATATCCAAGTAGGATTCAAAGGGTTTACAAAGAATATCCTACCCTATCTCTTTCAATAAAACAGATAATTCCTTCGAAATTGTTTGTATGCGGGGATAATGACGCTGGAGTTTTCCTACTAATTCCTGGAGTTGTTTGATTGTCCCTATTACGAGGATATCAGCGTTACGTTGTTTGAGTTCAAATGCATCCCGTGGAATCGCAACTTCTCCCCCGATAGAAAGCATATCCTGCTTAATAATGATAGCATCTTGTAACACCACATGTTCAAGATTAATGACCTTTGTGATCATTTTAGGAGCCATAATATCGATACTCTTTGAATCACTGCCTATTTTCTTTATTTCTTTCTTTGCCTCTTTCAGTGACTCCACCGCAATAAACTTCGGATTATGCATTGCCATCAGAGTAAGAAACAGAATTGGTCTTATAAGAACCTATGCACATATCCTTCTGATGAAAGGTGCCTATCTCCTTATTATAACACTTCCGAAAGACACCTCTGTTATGGTAGGAAAACACGGGATACTCCATTTTAAAAAAGGATGCTATGCATACGTAGGTTCCGCGTTAAATGGACTGGATCAACGGATACAGCGACATCTCAGGAGAGACAAAAAGACCCATTGGCATATTGATTATCTTCTTCCTTTTACAGAGATCATTGAAATATTTTATAAAGAAAATAATCGAAGGGAAGAATGTAGAATAGCTCAATACTTAGAAAGAAATTTCGCAAGTATCCAAGGTTTTGGGTGCAGTGATTGTTCCTGTAAAAGCCATTTGTTCTTTGGTTCCTTCGATAGCATTATGAAGGTAGTAACTTCTCTTCAGATGGAATTGTATCCATTCGATAGGATTTGTAAAAAAAATTAAAAATTTAAACAAGTATTAATTGTTTAGAAAAACTTCGACACCTCGATAGATTTTCCCGTGCTTTTCCCAGAGGTATCGTATGCAACTGCGGTGATGGTGTGTTTGAAGAAGGCTGGTGTGCTCCATGTCCATTGATAGGGAGTTTCGGTATCGGTTGCCTTCAGTGTGTCATCAATATAAAATTCAACACGTTCAATGCCAAATGGTTCCTGTGTCGCTTCTACTTGGATTGTGATTTTACCGATGATGACAGGTTTGGAGAAAGGTAGGATTCTCTTATCCATAAGATAGATGCCATTCACTGGTTTTGTAATAGTGACCAAAGGCCATCTAGCAATAATGGTAACTTTTGCTGTATCAGAACTGTAGTTGCCTTCCGAATCGGTCACGTTGAATGTGGCATTAAAAGATCCAATCTGACAATAGGTATGCTTGGGGTTTTGTTCTTCTGAGGTATTTCCATCTCCAAAGTCCCAGTGACAGTTATATGGTGGTATACCACCATAGATAGTACCTGCGAATTGAACGGATTGATTATACATTGCATTGTAGGGGCCGTTTGCTTCTACTTTTAATACTCCTCCTGGGCCAAAGGCATAAAGGTAACCAACCAAATTGCCATCCATTCCACCAATGTAGAGGTTTCCCTCCTCATCTATTGCTGGAGCTGACTGGCATTGACCAATAGGTGCTTTCCATGCTTCAGTACCATTTGGATTTACTGCAATGAGATAACCATTGTATGTCCCAAAATAGATAATTCCCTCCCGAGATGTACACGGCGTACCACCTTCGATTCCTCCAGCGGAACTATAAATCCATTTCACCGAGCCATCTGGGTTAACTGCGTAAAGATTACTCCACCCTGCATAAATGGTTCCATCTTGTCCTATGGTTGGTGATGTTCCAGCGCCAACGTTTGTTTTCCAGTTCATCGTTCCATTTGGATTTATGGCATACAGATAAGAATCAAGTGAAACGCAATAAATGGTGCTGTCATCAGCGATGCAGGGGCTGACCCGAATCCAATCCCCTGTTTTAAACATCCATTTTACGGTCCCATTGTTCGGATAAAGAGCGTATAAATAAGTGTCATGACAGCCGCAATAGACAGTCCCATCATCTCCGATGGCTGGAGATGAATAGACAAGGTGATTTGTCGAATGTTGCCAGCGAAGTGTTCCGTTCGAATAGAGTGCAACTATGGACTGTCCGCAACCAAAGAAAATTGTCCCATCTAGTCCTATTACCGGCGAAGATAATATGTTTGTTGCTCCCCCTATCCAATATCTCCATTTTAGGGTGCCATTTGGATATATTGCGTAAATATAATTTGGATCTCCATATGCTGTGGCGACATAAATTGTTCCGTTATCGTCAATTGCTGGGCAGGACTCGCTCCACCCTTCAATCGGATATTGCCATTTCAATGTTCCATTGGGATAGAGTGCAAAAAAGTCTACACCTCCAAAATAAATGATTCCATTGGAATCAATAGCCGATGATCCATAAAGACAGCCAATCTTATCATTTTCAAAGCGCCATTTCATGTGTCCTGGTGGATTATCAGCAGTGCTATAAGGACTTCTTCCAGTATGGTGCGTATCATGGCAGTACATCGGCCACGAGGAATTCATTGGACCTAAAACGTTAGATGGAGATGCTGTTCCCTTATAAGAGACTGAAACATCAGAAATAACAGTATCAGGAACAAGATTCCTACGAATTTGTTTTTCGTTGTTGTATACTTCAGAAATATGATAACTATTAAGATTGTACTTTTCATAATTCTTTGTTGAATTTGTTTTATTTCCAATTCCCATTGGAGCAACTATCGAAACAATGAAGAGAAGAATTAATCCAACAGCCAACCCTTTCCGATTCAATTTCTTTCCTCTTATCTACATTTCTATAGGCTGAAGTGTTATATAAATGTTTATTACACACAGTATTTATACGAACAAATGTTTAGTTTATAAGCAGAATTATTTTTTACGCACAACTCCTCCCTATTTTTTGTATAAAATCTGCTTAATGCAAACTCTTAAAATCATCTATTCTATGAGTATGGCCATGGTTTCGATTCTCTATTCAACAACAGGTACCATTGAGGATGCGCGAAGAATTGCTCACGCGCTGTTAAAAGACAAACTGGTCGCCTGTGTCAATATCATTCCAAAGATTGAGTCAATATATCGGTGGCAGGGGAAAATCGAGGAAAGCAATGAATGTGTACTCATTGCGAAAACCACAGAAAGGAATGTTGAGAAAGCAATACAGAAGATTCGTTCATTGCATCCCTATGAAACCCCGGATATCATCGTGTTTCCTCCTGTCGGTGGATTGAAAGAATATCTTGCGTATGTTGAAGAGGAGACCGCATGAAATTCGTCGCGTTGGTCTCCAGTGGTATCGATTCCCCGGTCGCGACGTACCTGCTTTCAAAGAATGCAGATGAGATTATTTTGGTTCATGCCGATAATCGCCCATTTACCGATGACCGCGAGATAGAAAAATTTGTTACTCTTGCGAAATACCTCAAGAAAAAATTGCCATCGAAACTGAATGCAATACTTATTCCGCATGGACAGACGCTTCAGTCCTACAAAACTAGTTGTGACAACAAATTTACGTGCGTCGTCTGCAAACGCATGATGCTGCGGTACGCAGAAGCAATCGCAAAAAAAGAGCACGCGGATGCAATTGTGATGGGTGATTCTCTCGGTCAGGTTGCATCGCAGACACTGCAAAACATTCGTGTCGTGGAACAAGCAGTCAGCATCCCGATCCTCCGACCATTGATCGGGTTTGATAAGGAAGACACGATTCAGATTGCAAAAAAGATTGGGACCTTTGATTTATCAATTTCACCTGCTGATGGATGTGGTGCGGTCCCGATCAAACCATCGACGAGAGCACGTCTTGAGCAGATACTCACCGAAGAACAAAAAATCAATGTCGATGAGCTTGTAAAGTTCGCAGTCACGCATGCAACGAACGTCAAACTCTAACATTTCACAGTCAAAATAGTTAATAAATTAGACGGAAGAAAACCACATTTTTTTCAAAAAATGAAAAGACTTAAAAACCACCCAACTATACTACAGTTTGTAGCTTAAAATTTTTGCTATACTATATATTGTATCTGGTGTGGTGAGATGAACTGTCCCTATTGCAACCATATTGACACGAAGGTTACCGACTCTCGCGATACGGGAGGATCAATACGCAGACGACGAGAATGCCTCAGCTGCAACAAGCGATTCACGACCTACGAATACATCGAAATGGCACCACTTTTCGTCATAAAAAAAGACGGCAGACGAGAACGATTCGACCGCTGTAAAATCAGAAACGGAATGGAAAAAGCACTTGAGAAACGTCCAATCACCCATGAAAAAATCGAAGAAATGATCGATGGAATTGAAGAAAAAATCAGACGAGTCGGAAAAGAAGAAATCGAAACCTCCCTCATAGGAGAATACGTCATGGATGCATTAAAAGAAGTCGATCATGTCGCATACATCAGGTTCGCATCGGTCTATCGTCAGTTCACTGACGTCACCAGCTTCGAAAAAGAGGTTAAAAATTTAATAGAGAAATAGGAGGAAAGAACCACATGATACGGAAGATTAAGAAACGAGACGGGAAAATTGTTGACTTCAACCCAGTAAGAATCACAGAAGCAATCTGGAAAGCAGCACAAGCAGTCGGTGGAAAAGACTACAAGAAAGCAGCAGAGCTGACAGACAAAGTTATCACCATCTTAGAAAAAGAGTTGAAACGCAGTGAAATCCCTACAGTTGAACAAGTCCAGGACGTCGTAGAAAAAGTCATCATAGAGGATGGTCATGCGAAAACCGCGAAAGCATTCATCCTCTACAGGAAACAACACCAGGACATGCGAGAAATCGGGGGACTTCTGAAAGACATTGATGTGGTTGATGACTACCTCAGCATGTTGGACTGGAAGGTCAATGAGAATAGCAACATGGCATACTCTTTGCAAGGATTGAATGTGTACGCCACTGAAAGCATTATTTCTCATTACTGGCTCAATAAGATTTATCCGCCTGAGATAGGAGATGCGCACACCAAGGGAGACTACCACCTGCACGACCTTGGGACACTCGGACCATATTGCGTGGGGTGGGACTTAAAAGATTTATTACTCCTCGGTTTCAAAGGCGTCTCCGGGAAAATCGAAAGCAAACCAGCGAAACATTTCAGCACTGCACTTATGCATATCGTGAACTATCTGTACACTTTACAGGGTGAAGCCGCAGGAGCACAGGCTCTTTCGAATTTTGATACTTTATTAGCACCATTCATTGCAAAAGACCAACTCCAGTACGATAGTGTAAAGCAAGAGATGCAAAAATTTTTGTTCAATATGAATGTACCAACACGTGTTGGCTTCCAATCGCCTTTCAGTAACTGTACAATGGATTTAACCATACCTGGATACCTTGCTGAGGAACCAGCGATTATCGGCGGAAATCTTACTGACAATAATTATAGTGAATACACCGGTGAGATGGAGATGATCAACCGTGCATTCGCAGAGAACATGCATGACGGTGATTCTAAGGGGAGGCCATTTACATTTCCCATTCCAACCTATAACATCACAAAAGATTTCAACTGGAACAACGATGGACTGACACCACTCTGGGACATGACCGCGAAATACGGGATCCCGTACTTCAGTAATTTTATTAACAGCGACATGAAGCCGGATGATGCACGATCCATGTGCCCTTTAGCTGGAGATGAAAAAGTTCTAATTAAATCTTCAAGAGGAAGAATCGTTGAATATTCAATGATTAGAAATATCTATGAAGGTAACAGTAACCAAGGGGAATATGAAATCTATAGTGCTGGGAAATTTATCAAAGGAAAATTTAACAAATGGAACGACCAACAAATGATAAAAATCAAATTAGAAAATGGTCATGAAATTAAAATGTCATCCCATCATTTAAACTATATAATGAATGATTCTTCCGAAAAAAAAGAAAGCGTTGTAAAAGGTCAAGACCTCAAACTCGGAATGTATCTACCGTACTCTTTACAGGAATATGAGGGATCTGGAGGGACAAAAGACTTAGGTTATTTTGTTGGAGCGTATGCAGGAGATGGATCCTTTGATGGTGATACATCAGTGGTGTTTTCTTTAGAAAACCACTACAAAAAAAAGGTGATCACAAAACTCATTAAAATTGCTGAGCAGTATTTCGGTGCACATTGTACAATTACTGCTGATAAAAAAACAAAATTAACAACAGTCAAGGTTCATTCAAAGGCAGCAGTTGGTTTATGTAAAGATTATGTCGAGGGAATAAAAAGAGATAAAAAATATACAGCAAGGATTTTTACCGTGAGCAAGGAGTTTAGAAAAGGGGCACTTACTGGTCATTATGACACCGATGGCGGAAACAGAAATAGAATTTATACCTCTTCACCTCAGATGGTTGAAACGTTAAACATGCTCACTGCAACGCTTGGAACCACGACAAGTATCTATGAAGATGCACGCGAAGGAAGACTGGGAAAAGAACCTAATTACGCAGTATTAATATATCAATTAAACAGAAAAAATTATGGTGATATATGGTTTAAGAAGAACAATAAACTCTGGGTAAAGATAAAGGACATCGCACCGATATCCAACAGTGCCGCATATTGTTTTGAGGTAAAAAATGGAACACCTGTGTTCACTGTCGGTACAACAGGTATTCTAACACACAATTGTCGATTGAGACTTGATAATCGTGAACTCAGAAAACGAGGTGGCGGTCTTTTTGGTGCGAATCCCAAAACCGGATCGATAGGGGTCGTCACCCTCAATATGCCGCGGATAGGGTATCTTGCAAAAGATGACACTGATTTCTTTGAACGACTGGATGCACTTATGGTGCTTGCAAAACAAAGCTTGGAAATCAAACGAGATCTCATCGAAAATCTCACCGATAGTGGATTGCATCCCTACTCACGGTTCTATCTCTCCGATGTGAAGAAAACCTTTGGGGAATACTGGAAGAACCATTTCTCTACCATTGGTCTCATCGGCATGAACGATGCTCTGCTGAACTTCATGAATAAGAGTATTGCCGATCCCGAGGGTAAGGCATTCGCAGAGAAAGTCCTTGATTACATGCGCACGCGTATCGCGGATTTCCAGGAAGAAACCGAAAACATCTTTAACCTGGAGGCAACACCGGGAGAAGGGACGAGCTATCGACTCGCACGAATCGATAAGAAACAATACCCTGACATTCGAACATACAACCAGGAGATCTACACTCAAAACCGTGGGCGGGACGTTGAACCATACTACACCAACTCCACGCAACTGCCTGTTGGATTTACAACGGATGTCTTTGAAGCCCTTGATCTGCAGGATTCCTTACAGACAAAATACACTGGTGGCACGGTACTGCATATCTTCCTTGGTGAGGAAGAACCCTCGCCGACTGCTATCAAGAACTTAGTTCGAAAGGTTGCAGAGAACTACGCGCTCCCGTACTATACCATCACACCGACGTTTAGCGTCTGCCCTGACCATGGGTACATCGCTGGTGAACATCAGTACTGCCCGACCTGTCATGCTGAACAAAAAACCACGGAATGCGAAATCTACTCTCGGGTCGTAGGATATATCCGACCGGTGAACCAATGGAATAAAGGAAAACAGCAGGAGTTCCGTGATCGAAAAACATTTGATATGAGAGAAAAGGTTCTTGTTACACAATGAAAATAGGTGGCTTTCAGAAAACATCGTTGCTTGACTATCCAGATCGGATTAGTGCGATAGTCTGGGCTAGCGGATGTAATTTCCGCTGCCCGTTCTGTTACAACAAGAATCTTGCGCTGGGGACCGCAGAGTTATTCCCTGAGGATGAAATCCTCTCTTTTCTTTCTAAACGAAAAGGACAACTTGAAGGGGTGGTTATCTCTGGTGGAGAGCCACTGTTACAGGAAGATATCGTTGATTTCATTGAAAAAATAAAAAAACAGAGATTTTTAGTAAAGGTTGATACGAACGGTGCGTTTCCAGAAAAACTTGGTGAATTGCTGGGACAACAGCTTGTTGATTACGTCGCGATGGACGTGAAGGCACCGAAGAGGAGATACCGTGAGCTTGCTGGTGTCGATGTCGATACGTCGAAGATTGAAGCATCAATCGATCTTATCAAGAATAAGGCACCTGCGTATGAGTTTAAGACCACGTTCGTTCCAGATCTGTTGAAAAAAGAGGATATCGTTGAGATTGCAAAATGGTTGAAAGGAGCAGACCTGTATTATCTTCAACAGTTCAAACCCCTTTCTCCTTTGATTTCATCAACACTTGAACATGCTATTCCGTATCCAAAAAACTACCTCGAAGAGACGTTAACCGCTATACAACCATTTTTCAAACGCTGTGCAGTGAGAGGCATTTAAAAAAACTAAATAGTACATATTCAATGAGGACCCATATGGACTATGAATTAGCAATCATTGGCGCGGGCCCTGCTGGGTACTCCGCAGGAATCTACGCGGCACGGTCCGGTATTAAAACCGCTCTTTTTGATAGAGGTGACGGCGGCGGACGAGCAGTACTCTCGCCAAAAATAGAAAATTACGCCGGCTTCGAATCAATCCCCGGTGCAGAACTCATGGAGAAAATGAAACGCCATGCAGAAAAATACGTCACGATGCACCTCTACGAGGAAGTAAAAACAATCCATCGTTCCACTGACACGTTCACGCTTGTGACAACGAAAGCAAACTACAGTGTTGGTGCGATTCTGCTTTGCACCGGAACCGAACACAAAACACTTGATATCCCTGGGGAAAAAGAATTTCTGGGAAAAGGTGTTTCGTATTGCGCCACCTGTGATGGGTTTTTCTTCAAAGGGAAACATGTTGCGGTAATGGGCGGTGGAAACACCGCTCTCATGGAAGCAATCTTTCTCAAACAAATAGGGTGTAAAAACGTTACGCTGGTGCATCGACGAGAGCAACTCCGGGCAGAAAAAATATATGAAACCGAGGCACGAGAGAAACACATCCAAATCTTATTGAACAAAGAAGCAGATAGAATCGCAGGGAAAGATACTGTTGAAAGTGTTCATCTGACCGATGTTGCAAGTCAAAAGAAATCAGTTCTTGAGGTGGATGGTGTCTTCATTTCTGTAGGTGATACACCACAAAATGAATTAGCTAAAATACTCGGTCTCACTCTCAATGATCACGGGTATATCGTAGTGGATAGACAGCAACGGACAAACATCAAAGGTGTCTATGCCGCTGGTGACATCACTGGTGGATTACGACAAGTGATCACAGCGTGTGCTGAGGGGGCAATCGCTGCGCTTTCATCCACAGAGGCTCTTGGAAAAAAATATCCTTACTAGAGGATTTTTATCTGATCTATTTTCTTCTTTTTCAGGAGTTCGATAAGCTGTTCTGCGCTCTTTTTTACAGGTTTACTTATCTCCCCAAACATCGTTTGTGGTTGAATCCCTATAAAGATAACATGTTCTACTTCTTTCTCCAAATACTGGATTAAAATTGAGAGCGGTATTCCATGTGTACTGATATGCATGCTTCCGAGTTTTTCTTTAGGAATTATTCGTATATCCCCGGCAGCAAGACCCATATCTGCAGCATCGATAAGAACGAGTGTTTTTGGTTTATGTCGCTTGACGACCGCTGTGTAATTCTCCGGTGTCGTTCCGCAATCAAGAACCACAAAATCAAGGGAATCAATCTTTAGGGTATCAGCAATATGCGGCCCGATCCCATCATCGCCGCCGTCTCGATTGCCGATACACATAATCAGAGAATCCATGGAACTCCCCTCACTACCATTTCATTCCGAATATTGTACCTTCTGATACGTCAAGATATACCACATGATACCAGTTCCTGCAGTAGACACACTACTGAGCAGCATATCAAGAGTGAAAAAAACATATGCCATGACGGTCAGCAGAACCGCAGTTGATAGATACATTGACAGCGATTGACTTTTCGCTTCTTTTAGTTGATAATTTCGCATAATCGCCGGAATCGCGGTTACCATGAACCCAAAGTTGATAACCGTAAGAACAAGATCCTGCCATTGCCACATATATTTTCAGTGATGCTAACAGAGAATATAAATAAATCCTCTCCATCGCATACCATACAAAAACAATGTTCTTGGAGAAACAATGGCAAGTAAAATCACACTCGCGCAAGGAGCTGGCGGCGAACTCATGGACCAGCTCATCAAACAAAGCATCCTGAAATATTTCAAGAAACAAGGAACTGCTGAGGTCTCTCTTGCTGCTCTTGATGATGCTGCGGTCATTGATGATATTGTGTTTTCAACAGACTCTCATACCGTGCAACCATTGATTTTTCCTGGCGGTGACATCGGGTCTCTTGCGGTCTGTGGTACTATTAACGATGTCGCGGTCATGGGAGCAACACCGCTTGCTCTTTCTGCAGGGTTCATCATCGAAGAAGGTTTCTCCATGGACACGTTCGAAACCATTGTGAGAAGCATGGCAACAACCGCAAACAAAGCAGGTGTCCCAATCATCACCGGAGACACAAAGGTAGTTGAAAAAGGTGCGATCCAAGAATTCATGATCAATACCAGCGGCATCGGGAAACGAGGTAAATATCTTGAAAGTAACATTAAGGTTGTGAAACGACATCGCACATTCAAACAACGATGGTTGCTTGATTCCAATCTTTCAAAAGGAGATATGATTATTCTCTCCGGCAATATCGGTGAACACGGTATTGCTCTGTTGTCGTTTCGTGAGGGATACGGGTTTGAAACAACAATCAAGTCAGATATCGCGCCGGTCAATGGGCTCATGGAAAAGATACTTGTTGAGGGCGGCATTGTCTCTGCAAAAGACCCTACCCGGGGAGGACTTGCAAACACGGTCAACGAGTTTTCCGAGAAATCAAAGGTAGGAATTATTCTCCATGAAGATGCTGTTCCCATTCCTGATGGTGTACGATCTGCCTGTGACCTGCTCGGAATCGATCCCTTGGAGATCGGAAATGAAGGAAAAGTCGTCCTTGGTGTTGTGAAAGAAAAAGCAGATGATGTTCTTGCTGTTCTGAAAAAACATCCTCTGGGGAGACACGCAACAATCATAGGAGAAGCAACAAGCCAGATCCATGGTGTTGTTATGGAGACCATGGTTGGTGGCAAACGAATCATCCATAAACCATTGGGTGATCCCGTGCCACGAATCTGTTAATCGCGAGAGGACTCCTACAATATATATCGATGCACTCACCGATACTGCGAATGAACTTGCTCAGGATGAACAAATGATACCTGTTGGGATGACTGTGGAATGGCCATTGGTCTAAACGTAATCGTAGAGGATAGAACCTCCAAGAAATTGTTTGTAAAAGCAGAAATACCTTTTAATAGGAATGTGGTTATCGATTCTCATCCATGGGGAAGAAAAGAGATCTCATCCAGGTGCTTTTGCTGATATTGATTGGTATGTTCATTCCGTTCCTTGGATCTGTCACTCTTTCATACGGGTTCGAGATTAAAAAAATCAGCTTCACCTTCGTTTATTTTCTCATCATCTTTGCATTTGAACTTGGCTTTGTTTATCTCTATTTCACTTTAAATAATAAGCGAGCGAATAAAAAGATGGAGAAGTATAAACCAAAATAAGAAAATGGATGGGGGGGGAATGGGATTGAGAAGTATGGGATTCTCAAAACACATACACTCGATATTTACGAGAACTGTATTTCTTAGGATACGAACGGTAAAAGATAAATAGGAAAACCCTCTTCAGGGGTGCAACGAGGTAAACAATTATGGCAGTAAAAGTAGATAAAGCAACATGTACCGGCTGTGCCGCTTGTGAATCAGTGTGTCCCGTCGAGGCGATTAAAGTCGTTGAGAAAGCAGAGGTCAACGAAGACACCTGCATTGACTGCGGTACCTGCGTTGATGAATGTCCAGTTCAAGCAATCAGTCTCTAAAAAATTATTACTTTATTTTCTCTTCTTTTTCCTTTCTAGTTTTTGCTGTACTTTTTCACTGCGGAGTTCCCGAAGCGCATCGTGAGCTATCCATTTAGCAGATCTTGATTTCATGGTAAGAATTTCTTCAGCTAGCTGTATTGTTTTTTTATTCAATCTGATGTTTCTTTTTCCAATATTTCTGAGCGCCCAGTTGACTGCTTTCTTCACATAGTTCCGTTCATCTACAGCATATTGTTTAATCAACGGAAATACTGTTTCGAACTCGTGGTCTGTTGCGTTTTTATCATGGACTGCAAGGCCTGCGACTAAGGAGAATGCCGCACGTCTCACAAATTCTTCATTTCTCTCCGCCCATTCGAACACTTTTTTCCACGCATATACAGTCTGATCAAAAAGACTTGTGCATGCTTGATCGCAGACGTCCCAAGAGTCGAACGTTTGTGCCCACCGATCCATTTGTTCACCGGTGATTTGTGCGGGATCCTCGATGAAGACAGCGAGTAATCGGGCATCATGAATTCCTGAGTCCCAGAGTTGTGACGCAAGGTTATGATTCGTACCGATTTCCTTTGCGAATGGTCTAAGCATGTAAATCGAAATACCTAGATTGTTCTGAGGATTGATCCCGTACCGTGCCATTCCCTTGATATTTTCAGGGTTTGAGAGTGATTTCAGTGTCTGAAGGATTTCTTCATAGTCCATGGGTGTCACCGTTTGTACGTCTCATATCTTTTCTTATTTGAATATTTTTCCGGTTTCCATGTACCAGAGGTATAAGTCGAGTTCTGCAAGTGTGAGATTAGTTTGTGTTGCGATTGTTTGTAAGATTTTTTCAATTTCCATATATTTTTTTCTCGTAAGCGTCTTTGGTGGTTTGATGAATTTATATCGCTCGAGCAAATCAAGGATATGGGAATCAATAATTGCATAGTTATCAAATCCGATGTTTCTGAGGAAATGGCTCGCTTCTTTGAATCCAAGTCCTTTGATGTTTTTTACAAGCCATTCTCGTCGTTCTTCTCCTTTAAGGGACGAGATGATCGTTTGGAGGGTCTCTTTGCATTTCGTTGATTCGGTGATATAGCCTGCTCTTGTGTTTGGGAATCGATAGCCGCTGTTCTTTAGTTTTATTGCAAGTGCTTCTTGTGAGTCGGTAAGAAAACACTTGCTGAGTTTTTTATGAATATGCATGCCTCGTTCTGCGCTGAAGTTTGCGGTAAGAATACAGAAACACATTTCTTTGAATAGTTCATCTGAGGAGTTTTTGTTTATTTTTTTGAATTCTTTGATTCTTTTATTTACTTGGGTGCTTACGCTGCTGTTTTTAAGTAATTGAATGTTCTGAAATAGTTGGTTCATCGTGTCTCAGCTTCGAGATTTTTTATTGAAAAATATGGTGGAAGATGTAAGACAAACGGAGGTATTAGATTGGTGAGGAGAGGAGGAAAGGATAGGATGCAAAAATATTTCCCCCGTTTGTGTTTACATCTCCACGCGTGTTAATGTGAGTTTTTTGGTTTCTTCTTAATTTATCCCCAATATACCACTATTAACAATTGTTAATACACCTACTCTATTTAAACCTTTCGCCCCCCTGTTTTTCCATATGCAACCCTTTTGTTATATTCACAACCATCAATTTCTCAAAAAATTAAAACACTACTTATAAGTATAAATGAACACTTGTACCCTTCGATGAAACGCACTCCTTGTGAATATGTGATGTGGAACGGACTTCCTGTCATCCGAAAAGAAATCGCGGAAAGCATGATCACCAATTTCGGATTAAACCAAAAAGAAGCCGCAGAAAAACTCGGAGTGACACCCGCAGCAATCTGCCAATACCTCTCTCACAAACGAGGAAATGCCAAGATAGACGATCAAGAACTCATCAAAGAAATCAACCTCTCTACAGAACGCATCCTCAACAACACCGATACAAATGTCATCGAAGAAACCTGCCGCATCTGCAAGATATTCGGGGCAAAGGGAGTCTTCCCTTCCGCATGCAACTCCTGCCCATCAGAAAAATAATTATTATACGGAAGCTATCTTTATAAAGAGTTTTCTTATTTATTCCTTATGGTACAATTTGGGGGCTGAGAGGAGATGAAATCAACAGCAATTCTTGATTTAATGATGAAAGACCATGGGAAAATTGTGAAACTTTTACTCGATGTTGAAAAAAGTATCGGGATGGAGCTTATCTCTACAATGAAGGTGTTTGATACCTTCGAATGGGAGTTGGAAAAACATATTTTTATTGAAGAAAAAGCTATTTTTACCTCGTATAAACCGACGAACATCGTGGAAGGCTACAAGATGGTACCAGAACTTATTCAACAACACAATGATATTCTGAATAGACTGCGGGTGATGAGAAAAAATCTGATGCGGCAGCGACCCATTGATTATAATGATTTCAAAGAGTTAATTTTGGCGCATAAAACATTTGAGGAAGCATCATTGTACCCGAAACTTGATCAAGAATTGGACGTATCGCAAAAAGAAGAAATCATAAAAAAAATTCGTGAGATTATCTCATAATAACTCTTTTTAACCAAGAGCGAATTGTTCGAATCGCTCTGCTTTTGCTTTACAAATAGGACAGATTGGCGGTGGTATTTCTCGGGCACATAAGTACCCGCAAACAGTACATCTCCAAACCTTTATGGTTTGTGCTCCTTTTGCCGATTTGGTGTGAATAGTTTTTTCTTCTGATGAAATTTGTTTTGTTTCTGCAGCAGCAAGCGCAGCATCTAAGACCTCGCGAGGCCTCCGTTCCGGGATTGGTCCCAGCTGAGATGGATTATTTTTTATCTGGTCATTGACAAAAAGACCACAGTAGCACATACCAAACTCATCGACATCAGCATCACGGTACTCGCACGGGCAGATAATGTCGACATCGTATTTTTTAACGCCACTTGCGATACGACAGGGACACGACCCGTATCCGTACCGAGTGGTGTTCGTCGCCAACCCATCGATGAGATCATCGAACAGTTGTGTGTCAGGGCATAAGGAGTACCCATTGTCTTTTGCGTTCTTTTTCATTGAATCTATAATCGCTTGGTTCTTTGTCATCGACTAAGTTTCTCCTTGATTTCCTTATCATTAAAACCGAGAATAACGTGTTTTCCTTTATCGATGACGATCGTTGGATACGTACGATAGGGGTTATATTTTTTTACTTCTTCGTTTGCCTCGATGATATCATTTCCTGTCAGTGTATCCACATCAATGTATTCATACTCGATATCAAGAGCTTTGAGTAGTTCTTTTGTTTTTTTACACCACCCGCAGGTGCTTAAGGTATAGATTTTCACCTGATGCGTTTTTTTCTTCCCAGGGACTGTTTCACATTTCATTATTCTTATATTTCCTTGGCAGCTAAAAACTTTATGCTTCTTTGAGAAACTAGTTTTAAATATGAAAAAACCATATAATCACTGAGGTTGAAGCATGACCGTCGCCTATTATCAATGTCAAAAGTGTAAGAAAAAAACAATAGTTAAAAATGAGACGAAAAAACCTTCCTGTTGTGGAAAACCAATGAAGAAGATACAGGTTGATATTTGTCTTCAACCTGATCACGCTGAGCATGCTCGGCCTATGGATGCCGATGAACCGTGTGATGATTTCCGCGGTGGAAGCTAAAAGGTGAGATGAAAAACTATGGTAAAATGTGTTGTGTGTAATTGTGAAATCGATGAAGAAAAAATAAAGCATATCCCTGTCAAAGGAAAACCTAAAAAAATCTGTCAAGAATGTGTTTCAGCAATCAAAGGATTTGCATAATCACCTGTTTTTATTTGTGTGGATATAGACTATTCTGTTTCGTGGCCCATCTCCTTCATAAAAAAAGATATGTTGCCATGTTCCAAGTACCAGTTTTCCTTTGTCGACCAGCAGTGTTACCGATGAACCAAGGAGGCTTGCTTTAATGTGCGCGTCACTATTTCCCTCTTCATGTTCGTAGTTATTTTTTTCTGGTATCAGTTGTTGTAATGTTTTAATAATGTCCTGTTGGACGCTTGGGTCTGCTCCTTCGTTGATCGTGATCCCAGCAGTGGTGTGCGGAACGTAAATGATGAGATATCCATCCATCATCTTCTCTTGATTTATTGCATTCTGAATCTCTCTGGTGATGTCAATCATCTCTTCCCTTTTCTTGGATGAAATGTGCAGTTCTTTCATATAGAAGACATCATTATGTTTCTAAATAAAAAGTTACGTGTCTGAAATAGTTTCAAACGTGACTGACAATGGATTCGTAAGGAAGCATTTTCTCATATGATGATTCATAGAAAAGTGGTGTTAAATTTCCGTCGAAACGTCTTGAGATGATAGTAACATATTAAACTACTTTCTTTTTCTATAATTCTATAATGGGGGGTATCTATACTATTTTAACAGATGGAAATACATCACGTCTATGGATTCACTCCACCTGTATCTCCCTACGGAATATCCGGTGACTGTTATGGTGTGTTTCAAGGAGAATAATTTTCCAAATCGTGTTTATATTCTAATCAAAAGAATGTTTTGCATTGACTTAGTATATACCGTAGAATTGGAAATGCATGTGGATATCGTTCCAGTACTCTCTCCAAGAAATTCATGACTGGTTTATCGTAAGAACATGGCATGTTCACTGACAGCGTTCCCCAAGGACCCCAGAGATTATCCGTATCCTTCGCTCTTGCTTTGATGACGTATGTTCCCTTTTTCTCCCAGGAATGATTCAGTGCGATTGTTTCACTGGAGTTGTATGGTCCAAGCCAATCAGTGGTCGTCCCATCGCCCCAGTCGACAAGATAATAGATGTTGTTTTCGAGCGGTGATGTTGAGGTAAATGTATAGGTATATGTTTTCTTTATTTTTCCGTTAGTCTGACCCGTGATTGTTGGAGCAATTGGTGCGTTTGGATCTAATGAGCCAAAGGCATGAAGATGGCCAATCATACCAGCGTAATTGAAGGAAGCCGCATACACGGTGCCGTCATCTCCGATTGCGGGTGACGTAGCAAAGTACCCATACGTGTTTTTGAATCGCTCGGTTCCATCAGGATTCAAAGCGATAAGTGCCCCTGAGCCGCCATCTTGTTTAGTCGTCCCAAAAAAGATGGTTCCATCGCTGGAGACTGTCGCTGAAGATCCGAACCAGATTCGACCTGGGGCGTTATACGTCCATTTAATCGTCCCATTTGGGTAAATCGCATAGAACTTCATCTCCCATACCCCGAGATAGATTGTCCCATCTGGTCCCAATGTAGGACTACACCAGGTATACCCTATATTACAGCGCCAGATCATCGACCCGTTCTCTGGGTTCAATGCATAGAGGTATCCATCATCAGATCCGATATAGATCGTTCCATCTGATCCTATGGTCGGGGAGGCGTGTACCCAGTTCCCTGTCTGATATTGCCATTTTACGGTCCCATTCGGGTAGAATGCGTAAACATAATCATCATGGGAGCCAATGTAGATAGTACCATCGTTTCCAATGGCAGGGGAAGAGGTGATGACATCCCCGGTATGATATGCCCATTTTTGTGTCCCATTAGGGCTGACTGCACGGACGTACCCGCTCCAATCTGCAAAGTAAATCGTCCCGTCTGATCCGATGGCAGGAGATGAAGTAATGGAATTGCCAACAGCATAAACCCATTTTTGTGTTCCGTTGTTCGAATAGATGGCATGGAGGTAGTTCGGTTGACCCCAGATTGTTCCGAAGTAAATAACTCCATTTTCGTCTATTGGTGTGCTCTCAATAGTACGCCCTGGATTATATCTCCATTTTTCAGTTCCATTAGGATATATTCCATACAATACATCCGCCCCACAAATAATTGTTCCACTACAATCCAGAATAGGGCCTGAATAAAAGCTATCCCAGGACAATAAAAACCGCCATTTCTCGGTTAGCGGATTTTCTACGGTGCTATACGGACTGAGCCCTGTATGTCGAACATCATGGCTGTACATTGGCCAGGGGGAATCCATCGGACCACCATTGAGGGGTAACGGATTTATCGGTTTTTCTTTTATTGGGTTTTGCACAGCAGCTGTTTCGCATGGTTCACTAATAAAAGATTTTCCAAGGTACCCTTCTGGAAAACGATGTAATTCAGAGAGACTATTATTATGACTATTGATAGTGTGAGCCATGGGATTGTTCTCTGATGAAAGAACAGTAGTATTGAATGTTGTTGGAATGAATAATGGAATACATAAGAGACCAACAAAGACAATGCTTAGATCCTTGGAAATGGATTTTCTTTTCATGAAAGACCTTTCCCCTAATGATATCTAAAGATGGGGGCCTTAATAAAAGTTTCTTTTGAAAATTTTAATAATTTTAAAGATAGTTCTCCCATAAATTCGCTCTAAATATAGCTTCCATAGGAGTACATAATTACTAGTATCGTGTGTATACCCGGCTCCGGGATCCAGAGAGAAAATTCTTAAATCCAGCGATGGGACTGAGTTGAAAGCTTGGTGGCAGTTTAATAAAACGTAACGAAGCACCATCGCAGTGAATAAAAACAGTGGAAGTCAGGCTATTACCGCCTGATTTTCACTATCTTTTTCTAGTTCTCAAGAAAATTATTTTATAAATGCCACTAAAAAACGACGATTTCTTGATAGATTATGTCAATGAAATACACTATTGGAAAACCTTTTTGTACCAACGTATGGTACTCCTGTTCCAGAAGAATATGAAACTTCAACCAAGTGCGATTCTCTTCGATATGGATGGTGTTCTTGTTGATTCACTGGATTCCTGGTGGAAAGCGCTGAACAGTGCGCTGAAGAAATTCAAACACCAAGAGCTGACAAGAGACGAATTTATTGAGACGTATTGGGGTCATGACCTCAGGGCGAACTTGAAACGATTGAAGTTAAACCCAAAGGTTGCACCGTTTTGCAATATCACCTATGGTGACCATCTCGATTATATCAGAATTTATCCTGACACCAAGAGTGCATTGAAACAGCTTGTTTCTTACAAGAAAGCGGTCATTACCAATACGCCCACTGATTGTGTGCGACAGATTCTTAAGAAGTTTGATATCACGCAGTATTTCGAGGCGATTATTACCAGTGATGATGTGCTGAACGCAAAACCTGATCCTGAGATCGTGTTTGCAGCATGTAAACAACTTGGTGTTACCCCGAAAACCGCTCTCTTAGTTGGAGACACAGAGAGCGATGTCAAAGCAGGACGAGCAGCGGGATGTATCGTTATCGGTCTCAACATTGATGCTGATATCACGATTCAGAGGTTATCAGAATTAACTGATCTTGTATTATAAAATACATACATCTCTTTTCTTTGGAATGATAATAATTAAGAATATACAAGAGATGTACTACCTGTGAGTATCATGGAGAAAGATATTAAGATTCTAGAGTATAAGGAAGTTGATCTTTCAAATTCAATCCTCATTGAGGCATTCCCCACAGTTGGGCTTGTCAGTTCGATTGCTGGACATTTCATCATCGATCAATTAAAACTTGAGGAGATTGGAACGATCCATTCCCGATATTTCATGCCTGCAGCAGTCATCCATAAGGGAATCCCATCCCCACCAGTACGAATCTACGCTGGAAAGAAAAACTGTGAGCCTGAGAGCATCTGTGAACAAATCGTTGTTATCATCTCTGAGTTTATGCCAACAGTCGATATCATTCACCCACTTGGGGATGCAATTCTTGCTTGGGCAAAGAAAAAGAAATGCAGCTTTATTGTAACATTAGAAGGAACACATGCTCTGGACCCAAAAAAATTAAAAACTCATGGAGTCGCAAGTACACAAAAAATGAAGGATGTCCTTAAGACGCATACCATTGAAGAGACACAAGAAGGAATGATCACCGGCATCACTGGCGTGTTACTCTATGAAGGGGTACGATTGAAACGCGATGTCCTTTGTCTTCTCGCAGAGGCACATACGTCATACCCGGATTCACGGGCAGCAGCATTGCTTGTTGAAACACTTGATAGAATGCTTCCTGGAATGAAGATCGACACTAAACCGTTGTATAAGGAAGCTGAACAGATTGAACAGAAAATACGCGCATTTATTAAACAGGCACAACCCACGGCACCCTCAACCGTACAGCTCCCGACACATATGTACGGCTAATCTTTTTTTATGGGCTCGTAAATCGATTCAGGTACACGAATTTTTCAAGGGAAAATCGTTCCGGTCTTGTTTTTTCGTCTTTCACCTGTTTTTCTGAAAGAATTGGTTTGATAGTTACCGCGTGCTTTCCGATGATAACGAGAGTGATTACTTCGAGATCCTCTGGTATTCCTAGTACTTCCCGTGTTTTCTTTGGACTGTACCCTGCGATCGGATGAGCAACCAGCCCGAGCTCCGTTGCCCGAAGGATGAGAAACGCGGTCGCCATCCCCGTATCGAACTGATGGTACACACGTTCTTTGATGACGCAATCAAATTCTTTTTTACTTAACACAGCAATTATCATAGAGGCACTGCGCGCCCACTCATTTCCTTGTGAAAGTGCTTCATCCATCTTTTTCAGCATGTCAGGATCATAGACAAACACGAAACGCCAGGGTTGATTGTTAAAACACGAGGCAGACAGTTGTGCACATCCTGCCAGATCTCTTATCAAATCCTCTGTAATATCAACAGGATCAAGGGAACGATACGCGCGCCTTTTTTGAATTGCTTCTCTAATTTCCATGCTCTGCCCTCAAGATGATGGATGATTGATGAATAATGGGATAGTGCTTTCGGCTCATAATATTTTCTCATGGTGGCCGTGGGCAAAAGAAAACTATAAGATGGAGATAGAGTATTTCCTCTCTCATGGCCATTGGATTTGCGTTATTAAGTATAAGCCCGCTCCATGAGAAAACTGTGTATGAGAAACTCACCCACATCTCGGAGATCGTTGAGGTTCACCCGCTGTTTGGGGAATTCGATATTCTTGTGAAAATTGAAGCATCGGATATCGATTCTATTGGGAGTATTGTGATTAATAAAATCAGGGCGATCCAAGGTGTGATGGATTCAAAAACATTGATTGGGACAAAGAGCTTATCTGGGTAATAAAATTTTTATCTTGATTCATAAAAAGATGGTGAGGAACGCCTCCCTCGTTTTTTTTATTTTTTATTGTTGTTTTGTTGGCGTGCAAGATACCTGATTCGTTCTCCGATGAGAAATATTTCTGCGATGAATCGTACTTCGCGTTCTTCTTCGTTGCTTGAAACGGTTCCTACGACCAACATTTTTTACGTCCCTTTCCATTTCATAAGATGCTCGTTGATAACATCATACAATAAATATATTTGTAATTATTAATACAAATACTTTTCTCTATTTTTCGATATTTATAGAGATACCTTTATGTATTAGAATCATACATGTCCCAGCTAGGAGAACACGAATGAAAAAACACTTTCTACTGATCCTAGCAACATTCATACTGTTTACCTCAACAATATCCATAGCAAATCCAATCAAACAAAAAGAGACGACCGATAATTCCACACTTCCCACGGGAATAACCATCTACGTCGACGACAACAATACCCAAGGACCATGGAATGGCTCATACGACTACCCATATCAATACATCCGCGACGGCATCCTCCATGCGTCAGACGGCGACACCGTCTACGTGTTCAACGGACTCTATAATGAAACGGTCATTCTCAATAAATCGATTTATTTCCGAGGACAACAACAGGAAAACACCATCATCGACGGACATAACAACGGATCCGTCATCCACGTCACCACTGATAACGTGCGCATCAGGCGCCTTACGATACGCAACTCTGGAGGAAACGAAGGAAACGCAGGAATCACTGTTAACGTAAACACCACCACCATCACCGAATGTACCGTCTACCGGACACGCACCGGTATTTCTGTACAAAACAGCTGTGAAACCATCATAACAAACTGCCGATTCCATACCAACGGCTACGGCATCACATTCTCATCGTCCGCATTTGTCACCATCGATCAATGCACCTTCTACCACAACGGCATCGGCGTCTACCTTTATGATACACATTGTATCACCATTACAAATTCCTACACAGACACCAACGGCATCGGATTCCTCTGCGAGCATTCCTCCAACATTCAGATATCAAGTTCGGCTGCCCGCGATAACAACGATAACGAAGGGGGGATGTTCTTCAGCCACTGCGCCTACATTAACATCATCAATTGCTATATCGTTCATAATGGCTTTGGTGTCAATCTCATTAATTCGTCAGCCTGTTTCATTGACCATTGCAATTTCTCCCTCAACACCCATTTTGCCTGCAAACTTAAAGAAACAGTCTCCGGTATTATTTTGACCAACTGTATTTTTACAAAAAATCTCCGCTTTGGGCTCTACGCAGAGAACAGCGCATTCACCGTTTCCTGGAGCAATCTTTACAAGAACGAAAACTACGGACTGTACGCAAAATCATCTGCTATTGATGCCATGTATAACTGGTGGGGATCCAAGAACGGACCAGCGCACACTGGTCTTACCAGAGCAGATCGTGGTACCTGGGATCCACGCGGGATTACCTATGCACCCTGGCTGACCTTCCCGATGCCGGATGTCGGACCAAACTGGAACCTTGATAAAACATTCCAGAAACCAGAATACTCCAACCCTTGGCCAGAGCAAATCACATTTTCAGAACCTGATACTGACGGTGATGGAGCTCCTGACTGGTGGGAATTAAAATGGGGATACGACCCGACCGTCTGGGATGATCATCAGCATCTAGACCCGGATAATGATTCATTAAATAACATCGAAGAATGCTACATGGATCAATTCGGCTCCAATCCCTTAAAAAAAGATGTGTTTCTTGAGCTTGACTGGATAAAAGCCATGACTCCAAGCGTCACCAACAAACCACAAACAAAAGAGATCACTCAAATGATAGATGCCTTTGCAGAACACAACATCACTCTTCATGTTGACACAGGAAACCTCGGTGGCGGAGAAGAAATACCTTCTCGATCGTTTGTCACCAACGCAGACCTCATAAACCTCTATTGGGATTATTTCCTGCACAATGATTTGAACAACCCCCGACAACGCATCTTCCACTATGGATTAATCTGCGACTACACAGAAGGACCAGGATTCGCAGTGGTCGGTTGGGACAACCTGAACTCATTTGCCATTGGAGTGCAATTCTTAGCAGAAAAATATCCGCAATATCGCCGCGAATGGCTCGTGATGACATCAGCGATGCATGAAGCAGGGCATACCTTTGGTCTCATCGCAACAAAATATACCGGGATTGACAACCAGGTGACGATGAAACCCATCTACAAAGAATTCTGGCTTTATTGTAAGTATAAGAGTCTCTTGAATTACGTATACACCTTTGCAATGATGGATTTTTCCGATGGTTCTCATGGGCGAGGAGATTTTAACGACTGGGGCAACATTGATTTCTCATTTTTCAAAAACACAAGATTTGATTATCCTCTCTCCTAAGTAGCATCTCTATCACATTTCATGAATGGAGATTTGTATGCTAAAGCACGATTAAACCATCTTATTCTTGTTACAAATATATTTCCAAGATAACTTTTATATATTGAAAGTTATTATTGTATTTAGGGAAGGATACTGAAATGCGTAATTCCACTGTATGGAAAAAAGGAATTGTTCTTTTCATAGTTGTTTTATTCGTTGTAACAGGAATCAACGTTGTATCAAAAAATGTGGATTCCACGCTACTTAATTTGGATAGTAACGATGACGCGGGATATAAAAAAGATGCAGGAACTGACCTCCCGAGAGCATTGGCATTATACCCGGGTGAAGTCATTGATGATACACCTGGCCGAGGACGAACCGGTACAATGTCCTCTTCAGACACAAATGATTGGTATTTCTTCTCCGTATGCCAAGGGCAACAGATTGTATTCTCCGTGGTACCTCCCTCTGAATTTGACATCAACATTTCCTTGTGGACCGATAGAACTGTTATGGTAGCATCCTCGAATAACTCAGGAAGCACACCAGAGACCGTCACCTACACTGCTACATACTCTGGAAAATGGTATGTATGGTTGAAATATATCAGCGGAACCGAAACAGGTCAATACACCTTCAGTGTGGTCTTCAACGGGCAGAACGATGCGAACAGTGGGACTGATGCCCCGAATACCCGTAATGCTGCGTTACTTATCACGCCTGGAACGTACTTTGGATTCCTTGATATGAACGATCCGTATGATTGGTATAAATTCCCAGTCACTGTTGGACAAGGAATTCATGTAAAATTAAAAATGAAGAATATTGCGTATCTGACTGATTTTGACCTCCAACTCTACGACCCCAGTGGAAAACTCGTCTACGAGGGGAATCAATACTACGATGATGATCTTCTTTATCCTGCTGATGTTGCCGGTGAATGGAACGTTCGTGTTGATATCTTCCCCGGATGGATCGATGTTCCTCAACCAACAAACTGGAGCTATTATTCCTATGGTTCCGGTGCATATAACCTAACACTTGCCATTGAATCCAGTGCACCAGCACCACCAGGGCCTATCCCGCAGCCGCAAATCACCCCCATAGCCAAGACGTTCAAGGTTACGAATGACCCGGACAGCACCAAAGACGATTTCGGGTATCTTGCAGCAATCCCTGCCTGTCACTACCTTGACGGTGGAAAACGGTACCTCGCTCCGATTATCTACACCGGTGATGCAACACCAACCGCGTATTACGACGATCCGACTGCCTTCGGAACTGTTGATGATACGACGCAATACCTTGTTGATGATTGGAATGCCTATCTTGCGATGCATGATAAAACACCGGTTCAATATTCGGTTCTTTTAGACCCCATTGAAGCTGCTGCTGATATCGCAACTCATAGCTGGACATCCCCTCAGACAACAGCGGTTGTCGCGGTAGATGGCAGTGGTTTTGAGGATACCGTAAAAACTGTTCTAAAAAGAACAGCAACATTAAGACGAAAAGCCGTCGTTGAAGAAATACCCGGTGATAGCGATAAGATAGTATATATCGGTGGAACCGCCTGCTATCCGATGTTTATTGGACCTAAGTGGTGCGCTCTCAATGTGAGCATGTTCGGAACTGGTGGTGCGACACCCTCAATCAGCGCGATTCTCCCCTTCTATATGACGATGGCGCAAGACTGGTGGCCCAGTCCCTATGACGGAGAAGGACCAAAAACCGATATATATTATCCAGTTACCAGGATGGGTATCTGGGCTGCTAGCACTGATATAATTTCAAATCGCTGGAACTATAAAATTACCAAATATGCTGGTGACCGCTATCGATTTAAGGTTGCTGATGTCGATTCGGTGATTAATGCGAAACTCACCACTACTGAAGCATCTGATCTTTTAGTATTCCTTATCGACCCACAAGGCAACCTGAGAGCACCAGATTTACCAGCTTGGAACGGACCGGTAAACCCGATCCATGTCTGGAATGGACTAGAAAACCCTGAATACAACCCATGGAGAAACTGGCATCCCGCTCCTCACACGGAATATTCAGCTGAAGTCCTTCACCCAGAGAAAGGGATATGGACCGCTATTGTTGTACCACGTGATGCAAATGGCTCTAATGTAAAATACACGCTTAATGTCGATGTGAGAACAGTAAGCCAAGACCGTGCCGATGCAACAATTTCAGCAGCGAACGCCGCGGTTATTGCTTCTTTGAACCACATGCCGTTACTCTACGTCACCAAAGACAGCGTTCCGGCAGCCACAGCAAGTGCGTTCACAACCCTTGGAGTGACAAAGGTCATTTTTGTTGAACGCGGTGAAATCGGCTCTGCAGTAAGAAGTTCACTTCCGACGATTGAAAAGGATTTAAAGACAATGCAAGAAATCGTTGATGAGATCAAGAGTTATCCTGCATCAGAAAATTACATTACCGTTTCTTCACTAAAAACCGGTGATGGATACTTTGCCCCTGCTGCTCTGTTGGCTGCGTATCATGGCTCTCCTGTATTACCAATTGAAGATGCTCCAGGAAATCCTGCTGGTGTTGCAGATCGAATTGAAACATGGAGACTCTGGGATGGAGATTATTATCACGGAGGTCGAAATAGTGGTTCTTTACCAAAAGCCAATGAACCGGTGAATATCACGAAATTAGGACTCTTCATCCAGTTAGTAAAATTCTTTTTGAAGAAAGAGGCTACTCTCCCACCGCTTGGGTTGGATGCGGACCGGTACTGGAATGAGGAGATGTATAAAGGCATGAATGATTATATCGTTGGTCTCGGACTTGATCGAGACGGACCGGAAGGATATTGTTTTATTGCACCGCGTGATGATATCTATTCGATTCTCCATTCCACGATGATGGGAAATAACTCCTATGCTGGTGACATCCCAGGGATTACTCCAGCATATTCGTCTGCAATCGTAGTAAGAGATATTTTATATCCTGCATTGATTTTTGCAAACCCCGGTAGAAACATTACTACATCGCAATTAATGAACTATCCCGATGGTTCAAATTATGGGCATGGGCCGTCAGTCTTTACATCACGAGTCATTAAAAATATTTTTCAATCTCATCTGAGAACATTTGAGGGACACTGCCTCTGGGATGCGCACCTCCAACGAATGAACGAAGGTGCCAGTGTCATGTATTACTTAGGTCATGCTACCGGTGGAAGTGGTATCTCCGCACAATACCTTCAAACAGAAAACTGCAGCTATCCGGATCAGATCTGGTGGGATTCCTGGCGTGGTTATCATTATGATTACTGGCAGACATCACGAGACAACGGGCAGGTCTGGTATAACCCACAACCACCAACACTCTACGACATCATCCATTATAAATGGGTTGATCAACAGATGCGAAATCTTCGAAGTAACGCGATATTCTACACATCTTGCGTTACCGGGGATGGTGATGGTCCCATGGTCTATCTTGATCATGGTGCTGTCTTCTGGTGTGGATATGCAGGAGCAAGATGCTTAAGTCCAGTATCAGAACAACAAGCAGAACTGTTCTTCCAAGACATAATGGTAAATGGAGAACCTATTGGTCTCGCTCTTTCGAAACATCTATGGAAATGCTCAAGGGATTACACGACAGGAGATCCCTATAGAATGTACAACCAAACTTCGCTTCAATTGAATATGATCCCCTGCATCTATGGTGACCCAAATCTAATCATCTATAGCCCTGAATGGACATCGCCCGTCCCTGCAGATGGATAATATCCCGAGTTTCGCACTTGAATAAATGTTAAGTGCCTTCAGTGGTTGTATTTTTCGGTCAAAAAAATGCAAACAACACTGAAGACACCAGACCATATAAAGCCAAACCAAAATAAGACCTTTCCGATTGGGACAATACAAACCGTTAAACATGTTTTTGAAGAACTACACCTCCCACCACTCCTTGATGACCTCAAACACTGCGGTCATCAACTCAGCGGGCTGGTCACCGGACTTGTCTCCTACAAAATGACAGAAGATCTTTCTGTAAGCAGATGTCACCAATGGATGACCACCACCCCCATGCTTCTGGAATATCTTCAATTATCTGATTTCGGAGATGATGCACTGTACCGCGGTCTTGGAGTAATAGGAGAAAACCGGCATCTTATCCTCAGTCATCTCCTGCACACCCTGAAAGACGAATACGATGTCGGACTGGATATGGTGTTCATGGATTGGACCAGTTCCCACTTTGAAGCCAAGACATCGGACCTCATCAAATACGGGTACAGCCGGGATCACAGGCCTGACCGGCCGCAGATCACCATCGGTCTGGCACAGGATCAACACTCCCAGCTTCCCGTCGGACTCAGCATACAACCCGGGAACATCAATGATCAAAACCACTTCAAGATCACCTACCAGGAGATCAAACCAGGACTCAGAAAAGGCAGTGTCCTGGTTTTTGATGCTGGTGCCAACGGCATCCCTAACCTGGACCTCCTGGTATCAGATAAGATGAAATATCTTTCCCGCATGAAACTCAACACTAGTGATATCACACACCATCTGGACACATTCAACAAGACAGAATGGACACCAGTCATCACCGGGAACCCAGATGAACAGGTATACGGGACGCAGCTGGTGTTTCCCAGCAGGACCAAATACCTGTATTTCTCCCAGAATCTACACGATGATACTTATGGTGAACAGACGGAAACACCTGGAACAAGAATACGATGAGGCACTATGCCTCTGCAAGACCATACAGGCAAAGAAACCACCACGTCAGAAATACCGCAACAGCAATCATTTTCTGCAAACACATTTGTCCTATACCTTCCCTCTGACAGGTTTATCACGTGAGGAAGCCATAGAACGTGCGTTACAGCTTTCCATCACCGGGAAAGAAGGATTTTTTGCACTGGTCTCAAACAAAGATTTCTCACTTCACGAAGCACTACAATACTATCGTGAAAAAGACGGTGTGGAGAAGCTGTTCAACAGCATTAAAAACGAACTTCATATCCGTCCGACACGCTGCTGGACACAGGAGGCGATCAATGGATCCATCCTCATCGTGTTCCTTGCTCAGCTTGTCATAAGCATGCTTCGGTATAAGCATGCTTGTTTGCGTCATGTTTCTACAAAATTCATCATGCAAAGCCTGAGCAATTTCGCACTTACCATCATCACGGCTCAAAATGGGATGAAAACACGTGTTTTTTCCAATTTTGATTGGATCAATACCCTGGTTTTTTGTGGAAAAACACCGGGATCATAGGTTTTTCAGTATTTTTGCTGGCTGAAAACCAGAAAATAATGTGAAGTGCGAAATGTGATCTAATCAAGAAAAGAACAATCAACTGCGAAAGTCAGGATAATATTCTCTAATGAACGATAATTGTATAGAAAATGGAAAATATCTTCCCTCATTATTTTATTAATCTTCCTTCCACTTTGTCAGCAACACCCCGGAGATGAAGAAGACAGCTGCGAAGATAATAACGACAGCACCGTTGATCAGTGATTCTGTTTGGTTCATGTAGATCATCGAATTCCGTAGCCCTTCGTTCACATAGTAAAGAGGGAGTATGTGTGCGATTGTTTGAAGGAACTGCGGCATTTGTTCTAACGGGAAGAATGTTCCTGCAAGAAACATCATAGGAAAGCTGATTGCCCCAGCCGCCGTATCTGCGGTTTCTTCTTCTTTGACAAACCGACCAATAAGCATCCCCATCCCTGAGAACAGGAAACTGGTCGCAATAAGGATAATAATCGCCAGAGGAGTAATATTCACGGTCATGCCAAATACTAAAATACCAATGATCGTAATCAATGCGGTCGTAAGAGCAGCAAGGAACATCATGAACAACATCTTCGCAAGTATCCATTCGCTTCTCGTGATCGGTGTTGTGAGTAATTTCCGAAGGATGCCGTCTTTCCGGTATTTCGTGTTCCGTTCTATGCTGCCGTAAATAGCGCCTTGCATGATGGTAAAGCCAATCATCCCCGGCAGAAAGAAATCAATGAAATTGAAGTTTTCAGTAATCGTACTTATCTCGCTTACCCCAATGATTGTTCTCCCTTGAGAAAGATTTTTGTTCATCTCTTGTAGGATACTTGAGATAACGCTTCGTATCACCTGGGTTGTTGTCTGCTCACTGGGATCAAAATAAAATGAGAGATTTACCCGTGCCGATGGATTCATAAACGAGTTTTTAATCGTCTGTTCAAATCCCTTTGGTATCACGATCAAACTTTTGATGTTCTTCTCCTTGATAAAGGAGGTAACGTTCACATCAGTTTTTACAATGTTGATGTTAAAGAGTTTTGTTGAATTCAGTGTTGCATTAAACCCTTTGGACATCTCAGTCTGATCCTGGTCCTGTATATACAAGGTGTATTTCGAACTGCCAACACCTGAAAAGATCGCACCAAACAACAAGATAAGAATCACAGGAAACGCGAGGCTCCAAAACATGCCGCCTCTGCTGCGATACCATCCCTTTACACTGTAGATGAAATCCATCCATACGATTTTGAAGTTCATTGTTTGTCCTCCGTTAGTTTTGAGCCAGTCAGTCGTAAAAAAACCTCTTCGAGATTTGATCGTCTGATGTCGAGACTCTCGTATTCAATGCAGTCATGTCGCAGATGCGATAATATTTCCAATACTCGCTCTTTATAGTCAATCTTGATTGCAATATCGCCGTTACCCTCTGAGGATACCTCATCGTATCCTTCTTGTTTCAGCATTTCAATAACCTCAGCGGCATTTTTACACTTCTTAATATGCAGGGTACTACTTTTTCCATAGTTGCGGATCAAATCCTCAAGGGTGCCTTCTGCGATGATCTTTCCCTTGAAAATAACTGCAATGTGATCAGCTAAGTACTCAGCTTCCTCCATATAATGCGTGGTGAGAAACACGGTTTTTCCTTTCTTATGTAACCCTGCGATGACGCCCCAAACCTCTCGTCGGGCTTTAGGGTCTAACCCTGTTGTCGGTTCATCAAGGAAAATGATCTCGGGGTCATTGACCAATGAGATTGCGACACCAACCCGCTGCTTCAATCCACCAGAAAGATTCCTGTACAACATGTTTTTATGAGACGTCAAATCTAAGGATTTTATAATCTCGTCAACATCAGCTTTTTTCTTATAGAGATTTGAGAAATACACCAATGTCTCCCGAACCGTCAATCTTTCAAAGGAATGGAATTCTTGTGGAAGGATTCCGATTTTTTCTTTGACGTCGTTAAACTGGGTTTTAATGTCCCTTCCAAGTAATTTAATTGACCCCGCGGTTGGTTCCCTAATAGATTCAATCATTTCCACGGTGGTTGTTTTGCCTGCCCCGTTTGGCCCGAGAAACGCGAAGATTTCTCCGGTTTTCACGGAAAAGGAGATATCGTTAACAGCAGTAAGATCACCATAGACTTTTGTCAGATGTGAAACCTCGATAGCATAGTTATTGTTCTGTCCGCTAGTAGGGATAGTGATACGTCCTTTTGAGTTACACGCTGCGCAGGAGACGACCGTCTGTTCCCCGGGATCTCCGTAGAAGGAAGCGATTTCCCCACAGTTCGGGCATTTGAATCGTTGCTCAATCATATACTCTCTCTCGAAATTAATTAATAAACAGTGATAAAAAACAGGTATTTAGGTTTTATCCTACTCTAATAACGTCTTTTTCTGGAGTTTCATCTGGGCATCAAAGGTATAAACGATCGGAATACCGGTTGGTATCTCCACGTTTGGGATATCCTGATCAGAGATGTTTTCTACATATTTGATGATGGATCGGAGGCTGTTTCCATGGGCGACGATGAGTACGTTTTTCCCTGCCTGTAGATCCGGTAAAATATGGTTTTTATAATAGGGGATGGTTCGTTCACAGGTGTCTTTGAGGCTTTCCCCTTTCGGTGGGTTGACATCGTAGCTGCGTCGCCAGATACGGACTTGTTGCTCACCATATTTTTTCATGGTATCTGCCTTGTTTAATCCCTGAAGGTCACCATAATATCGCTCTGCCAAATCAACGGATTGGTAGATGGGAATCTCATTCTTCCGATCGCCGCTATAATGCTCCCAATCATGAATGCGTTTTTCCTCATGATAAATAATCGGGATTCGTGCATCAGCTAATTCAAGCAAGATGTAATGCATTGTCTGAATCGCTCTCATGAGATGAGAGACATACATCGTGTCAAATCGCATGTCTTTGAGTTTCTTTCCAGCAGATATTGCTTCATTTCTTCCTTTTACAGACAGCGGAACGTCCACCCAGCCGGTAAACCTGTTTTCTAAATTCCATTGTGATTGTCCATGTCTGACTAATACCATTGTTGCCAGGCTCATCAACTCCTTATACCTCGTAGAGTAGATAGTATTTCTCTTTTAGATATGTAACGAAGACTTTAGAATTTAACCCTTCGCCACAGGTTTTCTTGATAATCTCATCAGCGGTCATCAAACGTCCGTATTGATAAACATGCTCGGAAAGCCAGTTCAATATGGCGGTAAAATTACCCTGAGAGATTTTTTTCCTCATCGTCGTGTGTTCTTTTAAGAATTGTTTGAATAGCTGTGATGCGTAGATTGTTCCGATTGCATAGGTGGGGAAATATCCAAAATCACCCCCGCTCCAATGCATATCCTGCAATACTCCTTCTGTATCGGTTTTCGGCGTGATACCTAAAAAGTCAGTGATTTTTTCGTTCCAACACTGTGGTAACTCTGCAACCGTGATTTTCTCCTCAATAAGATCCAGCTCTAATTCGAATCGGAGGATGACATGAAGACAGTACGTCAGCTCATCTGCTTCCACCCTGATGAACGAGGGTCTGACTTGGTTGACTGCGTGGTACCAAACCTCTTTGTTCATGCCTTTGCAGATGTCTGGTGCGATTTTGTTAAACATGGGTGCGAAGTAAGTCCAGAATGGTTTGCTCCTGGCTATCATGTTTTCCCAGAGCCTTGATTGTGATTCATGGATCCCTAGTGACGGGGCATCCGAGATCACCGTGTTTTTGTATTCTCCTTTCAGAAGTCCAAGTTCATAGAGCGCGTGGCCAGCCTCATGAACCGTTGAGAAGAACGAAGACAGCAGTCCTTCACGTTCGTAGTTCGTGGTGATTCTCACATCATCATCAGCCATGGTTGTGGTAAAGGGATGTGTGGAGACGTCAAGGCGTGATCGATCTGCAGGGAGCTTCATTTGCTTCAACAGGATGGAGCAGAGTTCTTTTTGTTGGTCAACCCCTAGTTTCATCTTCACTGGTTGTTGTTTTTGATAGACAGCGCTTGTGGTAATTTTTTTGAGTATTTCGACAAGTTGTGGTCTGAGTGCGCCAAACTCTTTTCGTAATATATCAACGGTCATTCCTTCTTCATAGTCATCAAGCAGACTGTTGTACGGATGACCTGGTAGTTTGATATAATCGCAATATTGTTTTTCTAGCTCTATGATTTTTTCCAGATGTGGTGCGAACAAGGAGAATTTGTTTTTTTCACGTGCTTCTTCCCAAGCGGTGTACGCAAGCGACGTGGTCTTTGACATTTTTTCGACAAACGCTGAGGGGACTTTTCGTGCTTTTTCTACATCTTCTTTTAATTTGGTGACAATGATCCGGTCTTTTTCGGTGAGCGTGTTTGATAGTTCATCGAGTTTTTTGAGATGATTATAGAACTCATCTGAGATCACGCGTTCATGAGCTAAACGCGAGATCATGGAGAGTTGCTCTGCTCGTTCTCCGCTTCCTTTCTGTGGCATATAGGTCATCTGGTCCCAACCGAGGAGTGCAGCTATTCCTCCAAAATGGGACAATTCTTTTTGTTCTTTGTAGATGAAATCTAGTGATTCCTTCATTTTTTCTCTCTCCTTGTTTATGGTATGGTTTCGATGCCGACAGGGCAGTGATCAGAGCCCGTGACTTGTTGTAAAATGAACGCGTTTTTCACTTGTGGGATGAATTCTTTGTTGACAAAGAAATAATCGATCCTCCAGCCGACGTTTCGTGCGCGCGCACCGGTTTTCAAGTCCCACCACGTGAACTGATTCGATTCTTTATTATACTGCCTGAACGTGTCCATATATCCATGATCAACCAGGGCGTCTAGCCATGCTCGTTCTACTGGGAGGAAACCTGAGATGTGTTCGTTTTCTTTTGGTCGGGATAAATCAATTTCTTTGTGAGCAGTGTTAAAGTCACCACAAACGATGATATTACGTTTTTTTGCTTTCAAGTTATCAGCGTAGCTGAGGAACTCATCGTAGAAATCAAGCTTATACTGGAGTCGTTCTTGGTTTTTCTTCCCGTTTGGAAAATAAATGTTAAATAAAGTAAATGATGGGAATGTGTTGATAAGGATTCTTCCTTCGCTGTCGAACTCATCTCTCCCGAATCCCGTTTTCACCTCAATTGGTTTTTGTTTCGTGAAGGTTGCAACCCCACCGTAACCTTTTCGTTCTGCCGGGTTCCAGAACGTATAGTGCCCTGGCATATTCCTCAGGTGGGGTGGAAGTTGGTCTGGTGTTGCTTTTATCTCTTGGAGGCAGAGGATGTCCGGTGATTCTTTCTGAAGCCAGGTGAAGAACCCTTTTTTGTCTGCTGCTCTAATGCCATTGACGTTCCATGACAGGATTTTCATATCCACGCCTTCATCTTCTTACGAGAATGTATCGGCTATTTCCGCATGCAATTTATATGTTATCCGAATTTATGGTGTTTATGTTTTTCGCTCTATGAGCGCCACATAGAATCCATCAGTACCATCGATCTCAGGCCAGTAACGTTTTTCATTCAACAGACGAAAATCAGCATGGTTTTTGAGGAATCGTATGACTTGCTCGTCTGCTTCTGATGGGAGAATACTGCAGACTGAATAGGCCATCCGTCCGTTTGGTTTTGTTATCATGCAGTATTTTTCTAGGAGCTCTTGTTGCAGAATTGTGAGTCGTTCCAAATCCTCAGAAGAAAGCTTCCATTTGATATCCGGGTTTCTCCGCAAGGTCCCAAGCCCTGAACAGGGGACATCGAGGAGCAATCGATCTGCTGTTCCATCCATTCTTTTGTATACTTTGGATGAGGTAATCATTCGTGTTTCAATGGTGTCAGCACCTGCTTTCGTCGCTCGTTTTCGAATTTCGTTCAGTCTCCATTCCTGGGTATCTAAAGCAATGATTTTCCCTTTGTTTTTCATCAAGGCTGCAAGATGCAAGGTTTTACTTCCTTCCCCTGCACAGGCGTCAACCACGCGCATCCCTGGTTGTGGGTCAAGAATCCGGGAAACCATTTGTGATGCAGCATCCTGGACTTCGAAAAGCCCTGCTCTGAAGCCAGAAAGTTTGAAGACGTTTGTTTTTTCCATGATGCGGAGTGCGTCAGGGCTCCAGTCGATTGGTTCAGCTACGATTCCTTCTTTCCGGAGAAAAACCGTCAACTCCTTTACTGTTGTTTTCAGGGTGTTCACTCTGATGATGAGGTCAGGGTATTTGTTCAATGATGCAATAACAGCATCCCATCGTGAGCCAAGTTCTTGTTCTCCTTGTTTGTCAAGCCAGTCAGGGATTGATTCACGGAGAACTCTCATGTTCTTTGTGGTTGCAATTCTTTGTATCACCTGGTTTGCATCCAGTCCTCTTTTCTTTTGAAGTGCGGCAAGGTCTCCTTTCTTGGAAAAAAGGTAGATAGTGATGAGTTTCTGGAGGTCTTTTTCTTCTGGTACTGGGTCTCGATCAAGGATGTACCAGAGCGGTCTCCACCATCGGATGAGATCGTATACTGTCTCAGAAAACAATGCTCGTTTGTTGTCCTCCCACTCGGGATGTAGCTTGAGCGTGATTTGTATCGCCTTTGTTGCGTATACCTTCTCCCAAAAGATCACTCGGAGTGTTTTAAAAATCTCTGGTGAGAGTTCATGAAGGCTATCTCTTGGGGGAATCGTCATGGGAACATTCCTTACACTGATACGGTCCAACATCGACACCTGATTAATAAAATCCACTCCCTGCCAAGAAAAAACTTTTGAGACAAAGTCAGCGAATACGGTTTTGTCTTAAAAGTGGTGTTGTTTCATCCGTGTATGAAGAAAGATCCCTGCTAATATAATTATATTTTGTAAATATTTATTGTTAGATATATTTATTTACTTAAACGAAGATATATAACTCACATAATTCCTACAAAATGGTTAACGAATTCAAATTCCTAAAAAATAATAAAAAAGGGAGGATAAACATCTATGAACGTCCGGATAAAGAAAAAAATACTTGCCCTTGAAATGGTACTTATACTCATCATCTCTGGATCTGTTGGATACATCATCGTATCAAGACAGGGATTGTCAAATGGTAAAAATGAGAATAAACAAAATGATAACATTATTCAAGATACAATAAAAACTACCGATGAAACCCCACAGTCCATCCAAGCACATATAAAAGCAGGTCCACTCACCGGATATGGACCACTAGCAGTTTCCTTTTATGGAAATCCTGAGGATGATTCAGACATCGTTTCTTACCACTGGGAATTCAGTCCAACAACGATGCCTATCATTCCTCAAACACAATACAAAAAGGTACATTTTTCCTTTATCTTCTTTTTTCTTTTTTGTTTTGCCTTTTTTCCTTTTAGTTTTGCTTATCTTCTTCTCTATACAATCATCTCCAATCATCGATACAAAGCCAGCAGCCAGTATGAATCTACAGAACGTAATCCAACGATGATATTTCTGTACACAGGAAGTTATTCGGCAACACTTACAATCACCGATACACAAGGCAATACCTCTTCAGATATTGTTTGGATAACGGTATTGCAGTATGTGCATCCAGATCATGATTAATGACTTGATTGATTGACAACGGACAACTGGTACACTCTCTACCCTTTCTCAGGTATTGTCTAAAAAGTCAAATCAGTTCTCTGGTACTGCTCCTTTGTTCAATACGATTAAGCAGGATGGAGAATGATTACTTTTGAGACAAAGTCAGCGAATACTTTCACTCACCCTCCTTGTAGATATATAACCAAGAACAGCCCTTACATGATTAATTGACCTTGAGATACGGAGGACATGCCAGTCCAGTCAAACTGGCATTTCTGCCACTTTATCTCTTCGATTGCATCCCATCCCTCTCTCCTTTTTTTTCTTTTCATCCAAAAGAGTTTTATATATAAACCTAATAAAGATATGTGATCACAACCAAAAATTGGAAGTGGCTTAGGAGGAGTATATATTCCAGAAAAAACATGTGAGATGTGTAAGCATAAATTCCATCTCCAGGAACACCAATGTGGGCTGGTCTTTGATGACAAATTCTTCATCTGTGAGGACTGTCGTACGAACACCCCTGAACAAGAGATTATGGGGTGGTCACAAAGCACGATGCGTCAATCCACCTCTGCGATGCCAATCTCTCTCTGGTTGATCCAAGAGCAAAACAAGAATAAACCGCCGTTCTCAAAACGAAAAGAATAATCGATAATTACAAGCAATTCGCCAGCAGAACTCTATCAAAATCCTTTTTTATAGCTAGTCTCATGCTGGTAGAGTATGTTTATTATTAAATTTGGTGGCAGCGTTATCACCGATAAAGCAAAAGAATGTTGTTTCAAACAAGAGGTAGTGGACCGACTTGCTGCAGAATTAAAACATGCGAATAAGGAAGTAATTTTAATTCATGGCGCTGGCTCGTTTGGCCATATTCTCGCAAAAAAATATAAGTTAAATGGCGGGTACAAACAAAAGAAACAAGTTGAAGGGTTTGCGCTCACGCAGGCGATGGTTCAGCGGTTAAACAACCTGGTTCTTGCATCCCTGCACAACCATGATCTTCCCGCGGTCTCCATTCCTCCGCATGCTGTTCTCTCTCTTTCGAATCATAAACTATCGCGAGTGGATTATTCGATTTTCCAAAAGTATCTTGATTTGGGATTCATGCCGGTCAGCTTTGGTGATGTTACCCTTGACAAGAAACTAGGTTTTTCGATTTGCTCTGGTGATCTGCTCGTGCAGTTGCTTGCTGTCCATTTCAAACCAGAGAAAGTTATTTTCGTCCTTGATGAGGATGGATTGTATTCAGCAAATCCAAAGGACGATAGGAACGCAACCTTCATTGAGCAAGCTACAGTCAAGGATTTGGATAAGTTGACGACCCATTTGAATGCACATGCTGATGTGACGAAAGGCATGGAAGGAAAGCTCTACACCATTAAACAAATCGCTCGGGTTGGTGTTAACACCATTTTATTGAATGGGAATATACATAACCGGTTATACGATACCTTGAAAGGGAAAAAGGTAAGGCATACCATTGTTCAGGGAGAAGGAGCATGAACCAAACCGAGGAAAGGAAGCGTGAACACGTGCAAATCTCGTTAAAAGAAAATGTTTCTGCTCATCATAACTTCTGGGACGACGTCCATCTTGTTCATAACGCGCTACCGGAAATTAATGAAAACGAGATTGATTTATCGATCCAGTTGTTCGGGAAGAAACTGAATGCACCACTGATTATCTCTGGTATGACGGGCGGATATTCTGAGGGCAAGAAGATCAATGAGCATCTTGCTGCTGCTGCAGCAGAATTCCAAGTCGGTATGGGTGTGGGCTCACAGCGTGCTGCGTTGGAAAATCAGAAACTAGCGGAAACCTACAGCGTCATCAAAGAATATGATATTCCGTTGAAGATCGCAAATATCGGTGCGTCTCAGATTGTCCTTTGGGACAAAAAACAGATTCTTGAGAACGCAGAAAAGATAGTAGAGATGATTGATGCGGACGCGCTCGCGGTTTGTTTGAACTTTTTACAGGAGGCTATCCAACCTGAAGGTGAAGCGCACGCGAAAGGTTGCATTGCCACGATTGATATGCTTTCACGGGAATTCGGTCGTCCGATCATTATTAAGGAGAGCGGCGCAGGTATCTGCGGTAAGGTTGCACATCAATTAAGGAAAACAAAGATTTGTGGGATTGATGTTGGAGGCGCTGGGGGCACTTCGTTTTCCGCGGTGGAATATTATCGTGCGAAAATCAAAGGTGATACTCGCAACATGCGTGCTGGCCAGACGTTCTGGGACTGGGGAATCCCGACACCAACATGTATCCTTGAGGTCGGAAAAGCAACCAATTGGGAACTGCCGATTATTGCAACCGGTGGGATCCGTCATGGACTTGATGTCGCAAAAGCTTTAGTTCTTGGTGCGAACGCAGCCGGGATGGCGCATGCCCTGCTGAAACCAGCGCTGAAGGATAAAAAATCCACGGAACTGGAACTCGACGTAATCACTCGGGAGCTGCGGATCGCTATGTTTCTTGTTGGCGCTGATTCTGTTGAAAAACTATCGACTGCGGAAGTGAAATATGGACTTACAGAATGAACTGATGAAACGAACTGCGATGTTCAATACGTATTGGCAGCAGTACCTGCAGATAAAAAAACCTGCGACACTGTACGAGGCAGCACGTCATCTCCCTTTTGCTGGTGGGAAACGAATCAGACCGTTTCTTACTACGGTTGCATGTGAAAGCGTCTCTGGTGATGCCCAGAAAGCTCTCCCGTTTGCCGCTGGCCTTGAGTTGATGCATAATTTCACGTTGGTTCATGATGACATCATGGATCATTCCATGCTTCGACGGAACCTTCCAACTGTACACGTCAAGTTCGGTGAACCTGCTGCTATTCTCTCCGGTGATTTATTGTTTGCGAAATCATTTGAAGCAATCCTGGGGACCTCCGTTGATTTTTCTATGTTTAAGCAATTGCAGCAGGATTTTATTGACTGTGTCATCGCTATTTGCGAAGGCCAACAACTAGACATAGAGTTTGAACAACGAAAAACAGTTCCTGAGCAGGAGTATCTGGATATGATCAGTAAGAAAACAGGTGCGCTGTTTGAACTATCCAGCAAAGGTGGCGGGTTGATCGGTGGTGGAAACCCACAAGAGGTTGCTGCGTTACAGACCTACGGGATGGCACTGGGTTTAGCGTTTCAGATCTGGGATGATTACCTTGATATGAGCAGTACTGCAACAACACTAGGGAAGGATATCGGCAATGATATCAGAAACGGGAAAAAGACTCTGATCGCAGTGCATTGCCTGTCTCATGCGACCGGCAAGGAAAAGAGACTGCTGGATGATATTTTTGGAAACCGCAGCGCATCAGAACATGATGTCACGAAAGTGTACGATCTCTTTAGGGAACTTGGATCTGTAGAATATGCACAGCAGCGTGCATTACACTATGTCAACCAAGCAAAAGACGCAATAACGGTACTAAAGCCATCCGATGCAAAAGAACTCTTGCATCAACTCATCGATTATATCATTCAACGAGAAAAGTAATCATGTCAACTCAGAAGATACAGACAGAGGCACGGAAGTTCGCATTGCAGAACGCGATTTTCTTCAACGGAAAAGCAAACGAAAAAGCGGTTGCAGGGAAGGTTATCGCTGCGCTGAAGAAAGATGGGGTGACACCAGCAGAGATTATCCCGGTTGTCGCAAAGGTGGTTACCCAAGTAAATAGCATATCAGCACATAATCAGCTCACGGAGCTTACGTCACTTGCTCCTGAGCTATTACAACGAGAGAAGAAAGCGCGGGATTTTTCACTTCCACCATTGCCATTTGCTGAGAAAGGGAAGGTTGTTACTCGTTTTCCCCCCGAGCCAAACGGATATCTGCATATTGGTCATGCGAAGGCAGCGATCATCGATTATGAGTACGCGCGGATCTATGACGGGAAGTTCATTTTACGTTTTGATGATACGAACCCGGAGAACGCACACCTTGAGTTTTATGATGCGCAGAAAGAGGATTTGCGCTGGCTTGGAGTCGAATGGGACAGCGAGTACCATACCTCTGATCATTTAGAAACCCATTACAAACTTGCAGAGCAGTTAATCAAACAAGGGGATGCGTATCTGTGCAAATGTACATCAGAGGCGATCAAAGAAGGCAGGTTTAATGCAAAGACCTGTAGTTGTCGTGAGGACCGCACCGGTGAGGCAGCACTTGATCTGTGGAAGGACATGCTTGCTTCCCCGGAGGTGAGCGGGATTCTGCGTCTGCATGGTGAGATGGGGAGTGATAACACCGCGATGCGTGATCCCACCTTGTTCCGTGTCATTGAGGCGGAGCATCCGTTGACCGGTGATAAATACCATGTGTGGCCCACGTATGATTTCGCAGGTGCTGTGGAGGATAGTATCAGTGGGGTGACGCATCCGTTCCGGACCAAGGAGTACGAGTTGCGGGACCCAGTGTATTTCCGTATTCTGAGTTTGTTGAATCTGCGGGCTCCTCATCTGATGGAGTTTTCAAGGCTTTCGATTGAGGGGATGCCGGTTTCCAAACGAAAGATAAAACCGCTCATCGAACAAGGTTTGGTGACCGGATTCGATGACGTCCGATTACCGACCTTGCGTGGGTTGAAGCGGCGAGGGATTGTTCCTGAGGCGATTAAACAATTTGTGCTTCAACAAGGTTTTTCAAAGGTAGAATCCGTTGTTGATTTCAGCTTGGTTGAATCCGTGAATCGGAAGTTCCTTGACTCGAGGGTGAAACGATACTACTTTGTTCCAAATCCTGTACAACTGTCGGTTGATGGTGCGCCGAAAAAAACCGCGAAGCTGTCGTTGCACCCTGATGCGACGATGGGCGAGAGAACCATTCATACGGGTTCAACGTTTTTCGTACCAAAAGAAGATGCGCAGAAGATGAAGGCTGGAGACGTCTTCCGGTTGAAAGGATTATACAATGTGAGGATCACAAAAACCGGTGACACACTTACGGGAACCTATGCTGGAGACGAACTCATTCCAGAGACCGCTAAGATTCAATGGACCACAGACGATCATATCCCACTCAAGATTATTGTTCCCGGGCTTATTTTCAAAGGCGAGACCTTCAACCCTGATAGTCTCCATGAGCTACAAGGATACGCAGAGAAAGCGGTTTCGGGTATAACTGTTGGAGAGATCGTGCAGTTTGAACGCGTTGGATTTGTACGGCTTGAAAAACAGAAGAAAGACCTTGTCGGCATCTTTACTCATAAATAATTAATTTTTTATTGTTTTGTAAGATTTTCAATAAATCCTCCTGCGACAGACGTGAGCGTAAGGATGCTGTTGTTCTGGGAAAAAGAATACCGATATGTCCCAGGAAAATATGTATCAATGATCAAATTTCCATTAGCAAGATGCCAGGTGCCAGGGATACGACCAAGTCCCATGTTCGTGGTGACGTAGGAGCCATTTGCGTAGAAGATCTTGGTTTCCGTATAATTATTTCCACCCATGGGGTTTTGTTTCAGTTCTGTTTTCCAGGTTCCAATAAATTTCTCTCTCTCATTGTTTGATTGGTTGCATCCACTCAAACTAATCGTGATAAGTAGAAAAAGAATTCCAATGATTGCACATTGTTTTTGCATTCGATTTCTATATCTGTATCGACAATTTCATACTTTCTGTTTTCATCTTTACGTAAATTTTGTGACTTTTAATGCAAAACCAAAATAGACTGCCTCTATTTGGCCGTATTCGAGGGTTACTTTTATTCCAGAAAAACCATAAGCATTATGAAAATCATGGCTTCCATTTTGAACCCCGAGAAGACCCATTGTAAAGTAAGAGTATGCAGTGCCTACCCCAATATCAATCTCATTCATGAACTTAAGTGGTTTGAATTGACCATATTCATAAAACAATTCATTTAAATAACTAAAAATCTTTAAATCATACTTATACCGTAGATATCCGAATAAACTAGCGATAAGGACCCAAATATTTATCTCATATGCATCTATTGTGTGTGCATAAAAAAAACATAATAAATTTAACACGTCATTTGGTATATCAATATTCTTATTTTGAATTAATAGTATTTTTTTCAACAAATTCAATATTTTCGTTGGGAAAAGTTCTCCTGAAACTAATTTCTGAGTCTGTTCAACACTCATTCCCTTCGGCAACAACCCATACTTGTTCAACTCCACAACAGCTTCCTTGAAGATAGGAACAGCTTCCTCCCTGGTTGTTGTCTGATTCAATCGTTCCCTGAAATCAACAAGATACTGCTCCAGACTCTGATATTGTTGCCTAGTGAGTTTCACGGTATGATTACCAAATCCTTTGATACCACATGCTTGGGTAGTCACTTCCACAAGGTCGTTGTCATTGGATGCTTTCACAACGTTGAAGTTGATGCTTGGTGCGAAAGCCACACCAACGAACAAAAAGATAACTGCAATCGCTAAACCTTTCCCAATCAGAGGATTTTTTTCATCTGTTTCCTCCCTCTACAGATTTATAAAGAACCTTATGTTATATAAATCTTTGGAGATACATACAAAACAGAACGCCCTCAATATTTTCTCTACCTTGTTTTGAAGTAAGGTATTTAAGCACCAAGATGATTTCTTATCCTTGCAGGGATGCAAACAAAAAGGATGGGAAATCAATGCGCTTCCTCAATATAGTAGCGATCATGCTAGCTCTTTTCTTCACAGTAACGGTAAGTACCAGTAGTGCTGCCCCAGTACCCCAAGCAGAGGCAAATGTAACCACGATAGCAGTCATCATCACGGTCATTGCCTTGCTGCTCGCGTTCTTCTTCCTCATGGGTGGTGTCAAATACGTCACCCCAGAAAACGTCCTGGACACCGAAATACGGAAGAACCTCTATGAGTACATCGACGAATACCCAGGAAGTCACCTCCGGGAGATCGCCAGAGAACTTGACCTCAAACCAAGCAACGCGGCATGGCACCTCAGAAAACTCGAGCAAACCAACCTGGTCAGAAGCAGAGCTATTGGAGGAAAAAAAGTCTACTACCTCGTCGAAGGAGGAATAGAAGCAAAACAACGAGCAGTCGCAGAATCAATCCTGCGGAACAAAAACGCCAGAGACATCATGCAATACCTCTCAGAGCACCCAGGCAAACACCTCCTCGAGATTGCCCATGCTCTTACCATCAACCACCATGTCGTCAAATGGCACATCAACAAACTCCACGAAGCCGAACTGGTCGAAGGAGACACCACCAACTCCGCGTACCCTATCTACTACCCCACAGAAATAGGACGACAATTCATGGAAACATATATCGAGTATCTGAAAACACCCGTTGGGAAAGCAGCTTAGATTCTGCCTACATCAACGACTTCAACGTTCTCGACTTTCTTTATTTTCCCAAGTTTTTCCACAATAGGATCCAGTCCCCCCTCGACATCAGGGACCGCAACCGTCACATCAAGACCACGGAGACCAAACGCGATTTCTTTTATCTCAACACGGCCGAGCCGGGCTGGTTTCTGAACAACTTTTTTCACCTCAGCAGAAATCAAGTCCATATCTTTATCACTAATAACTCCATCAGGCATGAGACGAATAAGTGCTATAACTTCTCCCATTAACAAGTCCTCCTACGGTCCTCTGAATCCGCATTTCGGGCAGGTATACACAACACTCTGTTCCCTGCAGTTTGAGCATCGTCCAATCACGGTCTCACAGGTTGCACATAGGAACGTTGTCGACCCTTGTTCAAGCAAGCCTTTTCCGCATGAAATGCATCGATCAGCTTTTTTCATAGGAAAAGCTGTATACCCTACCTATTTTTAAACCTGACGCCCCGCTTTCTTGGAGTATTACCCTTCTTTTTTACTCATGGTTTCCAATGAGAACGAGGTGAGTGATTTAAAAATCCGGTACTGAAAAATCGCTCCGCAGATCATATTTATATGATAGGTGATAAACCGGAATAATAAGACAAACACACCGAGCAAATACTGATGCGAAGCACCAAGCAACACACCATACAACGCAGCCATCCCAAGCTCGGTGACCCCTGAACTTCCGGGCGTCGTCGGAAGCATTACAATAATCAGTAGAAGCGCCTGCGCGGCATACGACTCAACCCAGAACGGAGGAAGACCAAGAGCTAAAAGGATCATTGACGGGATTAAAAAACCAGTTGACCACATCAGTACTGTTAAACCACCTGCGCCAAGAAATGACTTTTTTCCCCCGGTTAAAAAGAACACCATGCTGTTATGAAAATTATCAACCTCACGACCGATTCGATCCACCACGTGCTTGCTTTTCTCTTTCTTCTTCGACAACCGGCTAACCCGCTCACTAATACGAATCAACAACACCTTGGTTTTCTTTGGGTATTTCAATGCCAATGCAAACAACACAAGACCGATGACAAACACAATAACTCCTATGGAAAGCCCATAGCTGATCAGCTTCACATCAATCCGATCTTTAAAAACAAAAAAACCAAAAGGAACAAGCACTAAAATGAAAATCGCATCAATCAACCGTTCACCAAGAACAGCAGCCGTTGCACCACCAGTACTCAGACCATCTTTATTCAATAAATAAATACGGACCGGCTCGCCACCGGCAACCGATGGAGTAATACCTGCCATGAACTGATTCGCGATAACAATTTTGGTTGCTTCCCATAGACTCACATGAACCTTCGGGTCAATCGCTGTACTCAGAACTTTTAGCCGTGCACCCCAGATAAACCAATACAAAACATTCAACAGCACCGCGGCAGTAAAGAACAAAAAGAACTCAGCTCGGAACGAGACTTGTGACAGATATTGGATCGTTTGCACATCGATCGTAAAATACAAGATCAATACAATAATTGAGAGACTCAATGCAATACTTACGAAAATAGAAATTTTTGTTTTATTGAGTTTCTTTTTCTCGTTCGTCAACAAAAAGGTTATTTTCAAGACGCTATAAGTTTCTTGTGGTTGACGCAAACTTGGTATTATAAAAAACCTTATGTTCTCTGATTGATTACTCCCTAAAGATTGTGACTCAATGAAAAAACTCCCCATCAGCAAGTACCTACAAACCATGCGCTACGCAGCAGCAAATTACGTGGCACGAGAATGTATCTACCCCTTCTACGCCTCCTTTAAAGTCACCCATGTCTGCAGCCTGAAGTGCAGCTTCTGCAACGTCTGGAGGGAAAAAACACCTGATCTCGTAAAAGAAGATGTCTTCACCGTCATCGATAACATTGCGAATTCCAGTATTGTCGTCTTAAGTTTGGAGGGAGGAGACCCGCTCGTCAGAAAGGACCTCGGTGAAATCCTCCAGTACGCCCACCAAAAACCATTCTACCTCTTCTTCACCACCAACGGGCACCTCCTTCATAAACGACCCATGAAAGAGTACGGCAAACACATCGACTACCTCCACATCAGCATCGATGAGGGACATGACAACCTCAAATTCTTTGACAGGCTTGAAGAGTTCCAAAGCTACGGACCAGAAATCTGCATCCAAATCGTCGTCACAAAAGAAACCCTTCCGGTCCTTGAAGAAAAAGTCAAACGCGTCTACGAGGTCAACGCACGCACCGTCGTTATGCCTGCCTGTCATTTAGACGGAACCGATGATTTCTACCCTGACCCGAACGACTTCCGAGCAGAAATACTGCGATTGAAAAAGAAATACCTGAATACGATTACCACACCAAAGGGATTTTTAGATAACATCAACACACCCCACGGCTGCTCCACTTCCTCGGTTATTATTGACTCGGACGGCGGCCTGTTCTACCCCTGTCGGACCGTAGGAAAACATTGCTATAACTTCACGGAAGGCTCATTTATGAAATTCCTTAAAACACCAGAAGCAAAAGAAGCACGAACAGCAATGAAAGAATGCAACCGAAGCTGCGGATGGTACCAGTACTTCGCCACCGACGTGTTCGCGTCACCTCGCTCTCTGTATTCATCACTGAGCCCCTACATCCTCAAATAATCAACCCGGTTTTTGGTAAATATTATGTATCAATCACTGGTTATACAGCAGTGAGGAATTCGGTTTTCATGAAGATACTATTCACCACAGAATCATACTACCCGATCATCGACGGTGGCGCGATCGCACAACATCGCATCGTCCATGAGCTTATCAACAAAGGACACGACGTCCAGGTGATTGCCCCGAGCTTTTCCTTCAAAAATACAATCGAAGAAGATGACGGGTCGACAATCTACCGACCACGCGCATTCCCCCTGCCCTTTTACATGAACAATAAATATCATTTCGTCCCGTTCCCGTTCTTCTATGTGAAAAAAATTCTTGAGACATTCAAACCAGATATAATCAACGTCTGCTCCCCATATCCCATTAGCATATGCGCAATCATCTGGGCGAAAAAGAAACACATCCCCTTGGTCGGTTCGATCCACATCCTGCCAGAAAACGTGCTCGCCCCGTTCTTTAAATCCGCTTTGTATCCAACTATGGTGAAGTACACCTGGTCCTATCTCATCTACTTCTACAACCTTGTTGACTGGGCGACGGTCCCTACTCAGACCGGAGCAACAATGTACCAAGAAAAAGGATTAAAAACGCCGGTAACCCCCATCTCAAATGGAGTGAACACCGAGTTGTTCAAACCAAACAACAAGGGTGAATATCTTCGGAAACGGTTCAATCTCCCTAAAAAACCGCTTGTCCTCTACACCGGCAGAATCAACCAAGAAAAAAACGTTGACGTGCTCGTGAAAGCAATCCCGTTTGTCCTCAAAGAAGTCGATACGCATTTCCTTTTCTGCGGGTCTGGTGGTCTGAAACCAGAGATGATCAAATTAACACAGGATTTAGGGGTGGATGATCACACCACGTTTATCGATTTCCTTGACTGGGCTGATTACCCGAACATCTACCCACTCGCTGACGTTTTTGTCATGCCTGCCGAGTCAGAACTCCAAAGCATCGTCACTCTCGAAGCAATTGCCTCAGGGGTTCCACCGGTTGTTGTCAACAAAGGAGCGGTCCCTGAACTCGCTAGTTCAGGAAATGGTTTGGTCTTTGAGCCAAAGGACAGCAACCAGCTTGCATCCAACATCATCACTATCCTCTCTGATAAAAAACTAAGGGACACCATGAAAAAGAAAAGCCTGCAGCTGAGTGAAAAACACTCGATGAGGTACGTTGGCTCTCAGTATGAGCAGGTGTACGAAACAGTCCTTCAACAATATAAAAACAGATGATCCTTATTTTTTCACCATGAGATGCTGTTCAATAAACGTCCAGTTGACCCTGTAGACCTCAGCCCAATGTACTTCTTCTTGGTTCTGATTCATGGTTGCGTTCCGGTAGACGAGTTCAAATGGTTCTTGTTTGAACTTCAGATACGAATCATTGGTCATATAGACGCTCTGGAGCACGCGGACGTTGACAGACATTTCACGCATCACATCATCGATCAACACATGAGTCACCACACGATGGTTTTCCTCGTCATCAAAATCAGCAACACATCCCACCCAGGTATCACAAGTCCAGGTATCATTTGTCCCCTCAAATGTCGCGTTGATACCTTCTGCCCACATCATCTTGGACAACCGCAGATCTGTTGCAACCATAGTATCATTTCTGTCAAGATTCTCCTTGATCCAATCGATAGCGTTGACGGTCTCATTCGGGATGCTTTCATCCATCCACTCCAATGATGTGTACACGGGGTAGACTGCGACTGCGTTTGAAAACACCAGACCACAAACGACAAGTCCGAATAACACCTGAATCGAAGGATTTGAGAGATGTTTTTTGAAGGACAATGATACCGTGTGTTCTCGGGTTCTAAAGAAATAGAGCACGCCAACAGCGGCAAAAAGACAGGCGGGGACCGTCAGATACTCGACATGACGATCAGGGAATAATGTCGTATTCACGGTCACCAGTGAATAAATAAAGGATGCGAGGATCGCGCATAACCAGGCTTGGAAAAACCATCGGTTCTTTACCTGATCAAGATACTCAACGCCCATGCATCCAAACCCTATAAACAGCAGCATCGGAATTGAATATACAATGGAGAGCGGCTTCATCCGCATGCCGCTGACCGGGAAATTCACAAATAAAAACACGATCTCGGCAGATAAAATAAACACAAACCCGGCAGTAAAAAAGATGATTGCGCGTTTCCGTGAATGAGCAGGGTTAAATGTAAACATTTTTTCAAGTCTGGCCAACCATGTTGATTTATTTTTTTTCATTGCAGCAATACCAAAAAGAAGGCCAAATAAGAGGACATAGAAAAGCAGAATCACCAGATATGATGAAACAGATAATCCATTGCTCATAAAGGTGCTGAACACTGGTGTGGCGATAAACATCCAGTAGCTAAAGGTGAGTGCTGATGCAACGGTGACGTATGCGACATCTCGGTACATACTTCGAAGGTCGATACGAAGGCTTTTAATGACAACAATAAAGAAGATGGTGATCAGGAAGAAATAGGTGGTGAGGTGATGCGACATAATAAGAAACACCGTGGAGATCAACAGAGGCACCAGGTATTTCTTCTCGTTCATAAATTTGAGGAACAGGTAGGTTGAGAGCATCATGAAGAAATGCCCCATGGTTAATGGTGCGGCATGGCTGGTTTGGTAAACATGGAAGGGGATGACCGCAAGAAACATCGATGATAAGAGTGCAAGGTCGCGTCGTTTCGTCATCTCATAGACAATAAAATAGAATATAAGCACGGTCAGTCCGCCAAAGATCGGGGCAATCTTCGGCATCACCCAGAGGAGATTAACCCCAGTTATCCAATGACCAAACGCGGAGAAAATATAGAGCACCGGGAAGTAGTTATACATCCCGCCCCAGCCGTTGTACTCGTTGAAGATTTGCTGATTTTCAACGAACCGTGAGGTCAACCCGTAGTAAATCCCAAAGTCACCGCCCCATGCCGCGTTCGTCCAGGCTGGGATCGACCGCACCGCGATAGCAATACCAGTAATCAGTAACAACCAGAAGTACCATGATTTCAGAAGCCCCCATAGTCTCATAAGTAGGAAGTCTCTCCTCATAGGTAATATATTCGTTCTATTTAAAGCAGTTATGGTATACATTATGCTTTATCTGTGATAATACGAAGAATATTCTCTACGGTTTTATGCACATCGCATTCTCTCGTCAATCCGGTTTTCCCTTGTGCAATCTTCACATCAGATTTCAAATGAATCGCATCCTGCGACACAGAATAAAACGTACCTAACTCGTTATGATATTTTGAAAGATATTCTTGTTCGATCTGACCGGGTGTTGGGATGAACAATGCTTTTGTGCCGACAACTGCGACGTCCATGATCGTTGAATATCCGGAGCGTGATACCACCAGCTTTGCTTTATTCAACAACTCTTCCCGTAGCTCCTTGGTAACAAAAGAATACGTCGTCAGATGTTTCTTTTTCACTATTGAGTATTTCTCTGCTTTCCCTAAGGTCATGACCACGTTCCCTTCGAGCTCATTGACCTGTGATGCGAGTTTTTCCTCAAGGATACTTCGTTGTGGTTCAGGACCAGAAATCGAAATCAAATAATCAATATCCTTTATCATTGAGCGTCTCGTAAAATCAGAAAGCACTCCGACATAATGGATCATGTCTTCATCGATTCTTTTTAGATTATGGGACAAATCACCGGAGAGGTTGTCTTCTTTGTAATCAGGTACCATGACGCTAACATATCGTTTGAAGAAAAACAAATTGAACCGCTCCATCGCACGCTCAAACATCTTAATTCGAAGAGGGTTCATGATTCGCATCTGATGAGAGATAAAAAACGACGGGATCTTCTTACTGTACATATCATATCTGGCATCAGAAACAATACAATCATATTTTTTTTGATCAAGGATTTTCTGAAGCTGGGATAACCCGTCCTCAATTCTTTTAATGAACACCGGCCAGTACACCATGCTTTTTGCAAGAAACTGCCTGGTGTTCTCAGACACCAACATCGGATAATCAGGGATATCAATGTACTCAGCAGCGTCCCCAAGCTCCTTTTTGAGTAACTCTAAACTTCTTCCATTTGAAATAACGGTAAGCTTATTTTTTTCAGTGATAAGTTTTCGAATCACGGGCAATGATCGTGTCGCGTGGCCAAGACCCCATGAACACACTCCGTAGATAATTTCCATATGAGGCATTGTATTTTGCACGACGTTAAATAGCTAACGAAACACTAGTTTTTATAGACGAAATACTATTTCAACTGGGGATTGAATGAACTGGAGACAAAAACTGTTGGATGTTACTAGCCAGAACAACAGCCTGCTTTGTGTTGGACTCGATACAGATGTTGGAAAAATTCCAAAATTCCTCTTGGAAACAAGTAAAAATCCGCTGTTTGATTTCAACAAAGCGATTATTGATGCGACCAAGGACCTGGTGTGTGCATACAAACTGAACATGGCGTTTTATGAAGTCGTTGGAAAGAAAGGCATCGAAGCATTAGAAAAAACCATACGTTACATCCCCAACAACATCGTCGTCGTCCTTGATGGGAAACGCAATGACATCGGCAATACCGCCCAGAAATACGCACAAGCCCTCTTTGATACTCTCAAGGCGGATGCGGTAACGGTAAATCCCTATCTAGGGAAGGATGGCATCACCCCGTTTTTAGACTATAAAGACAAATGTAGTTTTATCTTGTGTCGGACTTCGAACCCCTCTGCAGGTGATTTTCAAGATCTCACTGTCTCATCAACGCCATTATACCAAATCGTCGCCAAGAAGATTCGGGAATGGAATACGAATAATAATTGTGGTGCGGTCGTAGGTGCAACGTACCCGGAGGAACTCAAAACCGTTCGTACTATCCTTGGGGAACACATCCCTATTCTCATCCCCGGTGTTGGTAAACAAGGTGGTGATGTCGAGACAACAGTGAGAAACGGAACAAATGCACAACGGGAAATGGCCCTTATTAACTCCTCACGGGAAATCATCTTTGCTGGTGAACAACAGGATTTCGCAGAACAATCCCGCAAGAAAGCAGAATCGGTTCGCAATGAAATCAATAAATATCGATAAAAACAAAGATAGCGAAACCTTAATTAATCAGAGACGGTATGTTTTTTTATCCTTGATAAGAAGATCTCCATGACTACATGATTGGAGAAGCAAGTTCAAGGTAACAGTTGATATCGATTAGGGTCCCTGTTCGATCAGGCAGACGAAATGTCAAGAGATGAAAAAGAGGATAACCACGATATCATAAAGATGTCGCGAGAAGCGTTGCAGCATTCTCCCACTGCTGCTTACTGTGGAGAGTGTTGTGTCACCACACCCAATGCACCATATTGTTTTGTGTTGGGTGACAGCGACAAAAACTATTTGTAGTAACAACAATTCGAACAATTTATACTAAACATATGTCCACGTATAACCTTCTTTTTTACAAGTTTTCTCAGATACTATTATATTCCAAAAAAGCATACCATCAACAAATAGAAAATAGGATAGTCTTTATAAACTTCGGAGGAAAAATCTTAATTTCATTTGAGAAAATGAAAAGGATTCGAATAAAAACGAAAAGCTTATAGCTATGAGGTAGGTTTTACGGTTAAAAATCGCAAATCAAATCAAAAAAATTTCAATTACCGTGTAATCTCGATGAATTTACGAAGATACTTGGGAGTAGAAATTATTAGTAAACACAAAATGTGTCATTGGTGAGGAAGCAGAGGAATGAAAATCGCAATGATCGGCTGGGAATACCCACCATTTAAAGTGGGCGGCTTAGGTACCCACTGTTACGGGTTGACCCATGGACTTGCCGATAAAAACGTTCACATAGACTTCTACATGCCGAAGCTCAGACAAAAAGTCAAGAGTGATAACAAGAATATTAATATCATTGAAGTGGGAGAAACCGAAGTATATCCGTACGACCGACCCGATGATAAAGAACTTGGCGGGAAATTCTTTGATGCGGTCTATCGATACAATGATTTGTTAGTTCAGAGGGTCAAAGGGAAATACGATTTGATACACTGTCATGACTGGCTCACTATGAAAGCAGCGGTAGCCCTGAAAGAAAAGATGGGTATTCCTCTTGTTCTAACGATTCACTCAACTGAGTATGACCGATCGGGTTGGATCTATCCAAACCAATGGTTCGTCGATATCGAACGAGAAGGCATGCAGAAAGCAGACCGTATCATCGCAGTCAGTGAGTTCACCAAACGAGTCATTGTTGAGAAATACGGTATACACCCGGATAAAATCACCGTGGTCCACAATGCAGTCTATCCCATTGGGGAGGGGGAGAAACGAAATCTTATCCTGTTCTTGGGGAGACTGACGATACAGAAAGGCCCGGAGTTCTTCCTGAAAGCTGCAAAAAAGGTGTTAGAGTTTGAAGATGCTCGTTTTGTCATTGCAGGAGCTGGAGATCTGCTTCCTCGCTTAATTGAACAAGCTGTTCACATGGGGATATCAAATAAAGTCATTTTTACGGGAAAACTGACGGAGGAAGAAGTCCAACATATCTATAAAATCTCAAGCATCTACGTCATGCCATCGGTCAGCGAACCGTTTGGTATCACCGCTCTTGAAGCGATCTCTGCAGGAACGCCAACAATTGTGTCAAAAAGCGCTGGCGTCTCGGAGGTACTGAAGAATTGCTTCAAGGTCGACTTCTGGGATACCGATGAGATGGCAAACAAAATTATCGCGCTTTTACGGTATGATTCCTTGCGGGATGCCATGAGGCAAAGTTCAAAAAGGGAGATACAATTATTTACCTGGGACCGCGTCGCAGAACGGACGCTTGACGTCTACAGGGGCCTAGCCTAATATGCCATCCATATGTTTCTACTTCGAAGTACACCAACCATTCAGATTAAATCATTTCTCGGTATTTAATATTGGAAACACAAGAGATTTCCATTCCACTTATTTTAATCAGCATCTTAACCAAAAGATTTTTGAAAAAGTGGCAAAGAAATGTTATCTCCCTACCAATAATCTATTCCTTGATTTGATTCGCAAATACGATGGGAAATTCCGAATATCCTATAGTCTTACCGGAACGTTCGTTGAATACTGTGAGAAGTACCTCCCGGAACTTCTTGATAGTTTCAAGGAATTATTCAAAACCGGTGCTGTTGACCTCATAGAGGAGACCTATTTTCATTCTCTCTCTGGACTCTACGATGATCTTGATGAGTTTGAGGATCAAGTCAAAATGCATCGGCAGATGATCAAACGGATCTTCAACTACAAACCAAAAGTGTTTCGAAACACCGAGGCAATCTACGATAATAGGATCGCACAAAAAATTGCAGACCTCGGGTATAAAGGCATTATCACCGAAGGAGCGGAAAAAATCCTGGGATGGCGTTCACCAAACTTCGTCTACAAACCAGTAAACGCAAACCTCAAAGTCCTCTTGCGCAACTACAAACTCAGTGATGATGTTGGGTTCCGATTTTCTGCACGCAACTGGCCCGGGTTCCCCCTTACCGCGGATAAATACGCGAACTGGATGTCCAACTCGTTTGGCGACGTCATTAACCTTTTCATGGATTACGAAACCTTCGGGGAGCACCAATGGGTAGAAACAGGGATCTTTGAATTCCTCAAACACCTCCCTGGTGAAGTACTGAAACATGATAACCTTGATTTTGCTACCGTGAGTGAAGCAGTCGAGCGGTACAACGCGGTCGGCGACATCGACTCCCCCTGGGCGATCTCCTGGGCAGACGAAGACAGAAATGTCTCGACATGGCTTGGGAACGACATGCAGATCGCTTGTTTCAATGAACTAAAAGATATCGGACGAAAACTCAAAAGGAAAGGAGATAGCGATCTCCTGTACATCTGGCGATTACTTCAAACATCAGATCACCTCTACTACATTTCAACCAAAGGCTTTGAAGACGGCAATGTCCACGCATATTTCAGTCCGTATGACATCCCCTATGATGGTTTTATTAACTACATGAACATCTTACAAGACTTGAAGGAAAAAGCTGAATCACGGTGAGGAGACGTAACACATCATGAAGATTGTGCATTTTTCCTGGGAGTATCCCCCAGTTATCTACGGTGGACTTGGTACATTTGCCACCGAGATTACAAAAAAGCAAATAGAACTTGAACACGAAGTCACTGTTTTTACCCTTAACAGGGATAATGCTCTTGCTACCTCTGATCAGATCGATGGCGTAGAGGTGTACAGACCGAAAACACTTGATCTCAGCAAACCATTTTACCTCTGCGCAGATCATGAACTCCGTTCGTGGGGGCCGAACTTCAAGTTTTTTGCTGACGTCTTAAGCTACAATATCATGTCTGCGTCGCAGCTTGTAAACTCACTCGTTCGGAAGAATGGGCGGTCATTTACTATCATTGACGCACATGACTGGCTCGGAATCATGGGAGGAATGGTGGCTAAAAAAGAATTGAACATTCCATTAGTGTTCCATGTACACTCTACAGAAGTTGGACGATCCATAGGACGAGGATCCCATACCATAAAAGACATTGAATTTGAAGGAGGTCAAGTCGCGGATTGCGTCATCACCGTTTCCAACGCGATGGCAGACGAGCTCCTAAAACTTGGATTTCCCCAAGATAAAATCCGACCGTGTTGGAACGGCGTCGACCCTGCAAAATACGACCCGACAAAGATTTCAAATGAAGACCGCCTCGCTCAAAGGAGAAGATACGGCGTCCAAGACCACGAAACATTATTGTTTTTCATTGGTCGCCTCGTCACCGTAAAAGGAGCAGACAGACTTGTTCGAGCAATGCCCCAGATACTCAAGGATTTCCCGAACACGAAATTACTGATTCTCGGCATAGGAGATATGGAGGATGAACTGCGATCGACCGCCGATGGCTTAGGCATACATGACCGGGTGATTTTCAGAACAGAATTCGTTAGTGAAGAAGAAAGAATCCGGCATTACGCAGCAGCAGACATAGTCGTACTCCCCTCACTTTATGAACCATTTGGAATCGTATGCACCGAAGCAATGTCCATGGCAAAACCGACGGTTGTTGGCGCACGAGGAACCAATGGGATGCGGGAACAAATCATCCCTTCTGGAGAAAAACAATGCGGCATCCACATCAACCCCTTTGAGCCTAAGGACGTCGCATGGGGGATCATACAAGTTCTTCAATTACCGGACAAAGGACTCCAGCTGGGGAAAAACGGGAGACAACGAGTCTTAGAAGAATTCAGCTGGGATGCGGTCACTCGACGAACCCTTGATATTTACAAAGAATTTTTACGATAAGTTTTTTCAATAGTATCCGTTTACACGTGTAGTGAGGAGGCATATATGCGAGAATGGATTGTGACGAACGGTCTCGGTAGCTACGCATCCTTAACTCATTCTGGTGAGACGACAAGTAAGTTCCATGGATTGCTCGCAGCTAGTTTAGAGCCGCCGACAAAACGATGGATGTTTGTCTCCAACGTCACCGACAGAATACAGATCAAAGATCGCGTGTATCCCCTTAAGGGCCACAAATGTAAATTCGTGTTTGATTTCTTCCCCTCACTCGTATACGACATTGACGGAGTAAGGCTCAAAAAAACCTTTTTCATGGAGCATGGAAAAAACACGACAATCATCAAATACGCGATTGAAACAAATAAACCACTGGTTCTTTCTCATATTCCTGTGGTTAACTCTCGGCATTTCTACGACATGACCTCACCTGGTTCTGCTTCATTTTCTCAAGATGTTGTGGATGAGGGTGTGGTCGTCAGACCCAGTAACATCAACAAAACACTCAAAATGTTCCTGAAAAACTCTTGTTATATACCAGATGGATACTGGGAAGAGTTCTACTATAAAAAAGATCGAGAGCGGAACGATTCCTGGAGAGACCATAATTTTCATATCGGTGAATTTCAGATACCTCTTAAAAAATCTGGTGAATACTATCTGCTCTTCACCATCGAAGATGAACTGCTGGATGACCCCTCACATATCTACGACCGAGAAATGCAACGGAAACAACAGTTACTTACGCAGGCACTGCTTCCCCGCGCATGCGACAAACTTGTGTTATCAACCGATACCTTTATCGTAAAAAAAGGTACGGGAAAATCAATCGTTGCAGGCTACCATTGGTTTAGCGACTGGGGGCGTGACACCCTGATAGCACTCCCAGGAATCACCCTGGTGACTAAGCGGTTCGATGATGCGAAACAAATCCTGCAAAGCTTTGGCAAATACTGTAAGAATGGATTAATTCCTAATGTGTTTGCAGAGCGAGATTCTCAACCAGTGTACAACACCGTGGATGCGTCACTGTGGTATGTGGATCGCGTCTACCAATACCTCAAATATACTAATGACTTGAGCCTTGCTGAGAAACTCTGGCCGACATTGCAATCAATTATTGAGGGATACAAAAAAGGCACAGACTATGACATCCACATGGACAATGATTTCCTCATCAGCCATGGCGAAGGACTTACCTGGATGGATGTCAAACTTGGGGATTATTATGCAACACCACGATCAAAGAAAGCCGTGGAAATCCAAGCCCTATGGTATAACGCCTTGCAAATCATGAGCACCCTTTCAACTCTTTTAGGAAAAAACGATCAGTATAGCGAGTTGGCCGGAAACGTCAAAGACAGTTTCAGGCGTCAGTATGACCGCCCGTACGATGTTATTGACACTAAGGATCTCTCGATGCGGCCAAATCAGATTTTCCTTGTCTCTCTTGATTTTTCCCTTATTGAAAAACATATGCAGGAGCAGATTGTTGCTGAGGTGCAGAAGACGTTGGTCACTCTCTTTGGTTTAAGGACGCTTTCTCCTCAGGACTCCCGATATAAAGGAAACTATCTTGGGAATCATAACAAGGATCTTGCCTACCACAACGGGACGGTCTGGCCGTGGTTGATGGGACCGTTCATCAAGGCATTCGTGAAAGTAAAAGACCATGAACCCGCACAAAGACGGTATGCGTTTCAAAATTTCTTACAACCTATGATTGACGTGTACGGCAACCTCTGGGATGGTTCGATTTATGAGATCTTCGATGGAGATCCACCCTATGCGCCCCAGGGATGCATCACTCAAGCATGGAGTGTCGCAGAAATACTACGTGCCTGGGTGGAAGATGTCGAGAACATCACACCAAAATACGAGTCTCTTCTTTTACATGAAATAGGCGTTTAACACGTACTGCTCAATCATCCTGTTCGTATTGAAAAATGATGCATTAATTGCAATACAGCTCCGCATTGTTCGTATCCAGTTATCCCGGTCGTTGTAGAACTTCGGAATGATTAATGTCTCAAGTTTATTATACAGGTCGTTCCGATCGTTATCATCGTCAGACTCCCGCTCATTTGATTTTCTTGTACCAATCGCCCACCCCGTGATGTTTTCTACACGACCCTCGATCCACCAGCCGTCAAGGGTGCTCAACTGAGGCACGCCGTTATGTGCTGCTTTCATTCCTGAGGTTCCAGAGGCTTCCTGCGGTCGTCGCGGTGTGTTCAACCAGACGTCAACACCAGCGGTCATGAGTTTTCCGATCGCCATATCATAGTTATGGATGTACGCCATTTTTACGTTCCCATGGATGTTCTTCATCGCTGAAAAAATCCTCTTAATCGTATCTTTTCCAGAACCGTCTTTCGGGTGCGCTTTCCCGGCGTAAATGATCTGAATCGGTCCTGCTTTTTCCGCTATACTCATAAGCCGTTGCGCATCAGAGATCAACAACTCTGGTCGCTTGTACGCGGTCTGTCTGCGGGCAAAACCGATCGTAAAATGATCATAGTTCATCCCCACGTTATACCTGTTGTTCACAAAATCAATAAGCTTCTTTTTTGCTTCCATGTGAGCCGCCCAGATATCTGCTTTATCGATGCCAAACGCTGCCCGGAACATGTACGGATCAGAACGCCACCCTGGAAGGTACTTATCAAACACACGTTGGAACGGTTCAGAAACCCATGTCGGTGTATGTACACCATTTGTAATCGAATCGATTGTATAACCAGGGAACATCAATCGTGATACTTCCCCATGTTTCTTCGCAACACCGTTCACATAGTGGCTGAAAAAGAGCGCAAGCCTGGTCATATTTAACTTATTCTCAAAGGTGAACTCGTGCATCAGAGACTCAGGAATTAAATCTCCGATCATCGATTTTGCAAGAGGCACATCAAACTGGTCATGCCCTGCGGCAACTGGAGTATGTGTCGTAAACACACATTGCTCTCTGACTTTCTCCACGTCTTTCATTTGATCATACAGCTCAAGAGTACCGAGCGCAGCATGCCCTTCGTTCATATGATACTTATCAATGGTTCGATACCCTAACGATTCTATCGCGCGAACACCACCGATACCCAAGACGATCTCTTGTGCAAGTCGATATTTGTTATCTCCCCCGTAGAGATACTTGGTAATTTCTCTATCATAATTTGAATTCCCCTCGATATTGGTATCAAGGAAAAACACGGGAACGATATAGCCACCTGTCCCTTGTACTGGATAGTACCAAGTATGAATGTTGACGTCTCTCCCTTCAATTTTCACACACGTCTTACTCGGCAGAAGCTTGAGGAAATCATTGATGTTAAAATTATACGGAAGCTCGATTTGATTCCCATCCACATCGATTTCTTGATAGAAGTATCCCTTCTCAGAAAGGAGTGTTACCCCGACAATCGGTACATTTAGATCCGCACATGATTTCAAAGTATCTCCCGCAAGGATCCCAAGACCACCGCTGTAGGTCGGAATATGTTCATCGATACCGATTTCCATGGAAAAATACGCGATTTTTGGTTTTCCTGTCGGCCTCATCGTATTATTTGTCTCTGCTGTTATTTCTACTGTTGATGTCTCCATTGCTCCACCTTCCACCTTCTAAGCAATGCTGTACAAATGAAATGATAATCCAAAACAGTGTACAGTTTATCTTTCTTTCTCCCCTGGTTTTCCTCTAGGAATACATGATACCGTCGTAGTCCCCGTCATCCTCTTTTTTTTTCTTAGTGCTATGTTTCATTATTTTTCTTTGATGTCTCGGCCCGACAAACTGAAAATCATTTCGTAATAATCTAACGTATGTTTTATCTGGAAGTGGATCGAGTTTTGCGATCCCTTTAATTTGAAATTTTTGTAAAACCCATTCAATTTCTTTTCGTGAAACCCGGAGTTTCGAAGCAAGTTCGAAGGTTGTGATAGGGTACTTTTTCTGCAACAACTTGATGATTTGTTCCTCTAGCGATCCTATGGTAATTTCTATCATACGATGGCCATGAATTTATTTGCACTCGTATGCGCGCATCCCTTTTTTATCGTTTTTAAAGAGTTTTTTCACATCATCCCGCATTTCTGGGGGGTATCCCTCTGGGAAGTCAATGCATCCTTGACAGACATCAAATCCGATTGCTTTCTTTAATCCTTCAATGCTGATGTAACCAAGAGAATCGGCTTCGATTTCCTGTGCAATCTGATCCCATGACTTGATATTGCCGTCGCTTTTTCGCGCGATAAACTCTTTTTTACTGCGCATGTCAATACCAAGATAGCACGGTGCGATAAGAGGTGGGCACCCAATCCTCACATGTACTTCTTTTACCCCAACGTTTTTCATTCCTCGAATGATCTTGCGGATATTTGTTCCACGAACAATCGAATCATCCAACAGTACAACTCGTTTATCCTCCAGGACGGCACGGAGAAATGACAGTCCTTCCTCTACTACTTTCTCTCGATGCTCCTGTGTTTGTTGAATGAATGATCGTTCATCTTTATCCTTCATGATTCCTTCATCAAGAGGAATACCAGATTCCCGTGAATAACCGATTGCATATCGTCTCCCTGATTCAGGGACCGGTATCACAAGGTCTGCCTCCGCCGGTTGTTCTTGTGCAAGTAAACGCCCGATCTCCTGACGAGTCGTGTGAATGGATCGTCCGTTGATACGTGAATCAGGTTTTGCAAAGTACACAAATTCGAACATACACGGAAGTTCCTGTTTTTTTATGATTTGCTTTTCATAGATATTTCCTTTTGGATCAATGACAATGACAGAGCCACCAGGGATATCTTTCACATACTCAAAATTAATTTTTTTAAAAACCCGTGTCTCTGATGCGAGACAATAGGTTCCGTTTGCTTTTCCAAGGGCAAGCGGCCGAATCTTTCGAGGGTCAGTCATAGCGAACAGATACGGTTTATCCCCTGAATCGGCGATATATAAGACCGAGTAGCTCCCCTTTGCTTTTTGCATGACATGTTCGCATGCGGAAAAGATTACTTCCGGGCTTAGTTCTTTTTTATAGAGTTCATCAGCTATGGGAAGCAGGAGCCATTGAATGTCGCAATCAGTGCGTGGTTTTCTCTCCGTACTGTTCGAAAGTTCAGGACAATTGAAAATATTTCCATTGTGAACCGCCGCTAAAAAGGGATTTACTAGATATTCTGGTTGCGCATTCTTTTTTAATGATTCTTCGTCATCCATACCAGCGGTTGAATACCGGGTATGGCCGATCCCGATGTTTCCTGGTTTATTGATTTTCTTCTCCTCGTTAAAAACATCTCGCACAAGGCCAGCGTCTTTTGTGACATGGATGTTCCCATCATAGGTAAGCATACCGGCTGATGATTGGCCTCTATGCTGGATTGTAAATAAACTATGATAGATAAGATGTGAAACAGGCCGTCCCCCAATAATACCGATGATACCGCACATGTGCGAACGGTGATTGGAAGTACAATATTTATAGGTTTTCAGTGTCGACAGTGAACAACAGTCACATTCTTTTGGAGAAAATTCTTTCTGTCTTCTTCAAGAAAACGCGTATATTCAATCATCGTTTAAAATAAATCTAAATTTTTTTTATAGTTAATTATCATTACGGACATACGTACATGGTGAAAATTGATTCAAAAGACCGTGAAATCTGAAGTGATAATTAGAATAATAAAGGTTCCTCATAGAAATTTGGCCAAAAGTAGAAAACATATAAATAAAAAAATCATTTCGTTCAAAAACCAACAAAGAACACAAAGGAAATGATTTTGTTCATCATTGCGATTGATAATGAATCAACAAGCCGGATCCTATTCGTTTCACCTCAACAATCTTCAAAGGAATACTATCCTTTTCACCTTTTATCCCTTCGCCCTCTGCAACCGTCGGTGTCTCTTTCCCTCCGATAATACAGGATCCGATGAAGATATAGAGATCGTCGACAACCTTGTTTTTCAGAAAATTCCAGATGACAGTGCCGCCGCCTTCTACGAGAAGCGTCCGAATACCTTTCCGATAGAGAAAATCCAGAACACCTTTCACATCTATGAACCCGTTTCTATCGGTCTTGCAACTGACGACCTCGATATGTGACCCTTTGTATGTTTTCTCCTTTCCTTTCGCAGTAATAATCAATGTCTTTGCCACATCATTTAACACCAACGCATGAGCTGGCGTTCTTCCTTTACTATCAAGGATAACCCGTAACGGTTGTTTTGGATGTTTTACGTATTTTTCTTTGACGGTGAGTTTCGGATCATCAGTTAGAATCGTACCAATCCCAACCAGCACTGCATCACACTTGTTGCGAAGCCGGTACATCCGTTCGATGTCTTCATCACAGGAAATCTGCATCTGCTTTCGTGTCGGTGACGCTATTTTTCCGTCAGCAGACATCGCACAATTTATAATGACCTGTGGTCGTTTCATGCCATCTCACTTTGGATAAAGCGGACAATTTTTCTTCTTCTCTGGGCAGATCTTCTTTGTTGTACATGAAGGACCCGCGTTTTTAAAAATCATCGGAGCGACCTTCTTTACTTCTTGAAGCATTTTATTCGCAAGCAAGCGGATCTCCCATTGTGCATGAAGACAGCAGCGAAGCTCGAAAAAATTCAGTAATGAACGTGCATTCATCGTTACCATTATATTTGTACATGTACCATTTGGAAGTACGTACCTCGCGTCCTCCGCGGGTATCTTCAGTTCCAGTAATCTATTGTAATGATCCCAGATAATCCCCATGGTTTCTTCATAGGCTTTCTTCGTCTTCTTGTTCTTCCCAATTGAAGGTGGAATCACGTAGTTTGGCTCATTCAGATTTACATACCGCTGACTTTGCTGAGAAAAACTTGCGATGCGATGCCGCACCAGCTGATGGGTGAGCGACCTGCTTACATCACTAATCGCGAACGTAAACGAGGCATGCTCGATGACACTGGTATGCCCGAGTTTTAAGACTTGCTCCAAGACTGCTGACTGTTCCTTCTCTGATATTTTGTCAAGATCCTCTGGTTTTATCTTACTATGGGTCAGGGTAGCAGCCATTGCAGGTAACTTTTCTGGATCCGATGTACATCCAATGATTTTCACATTCATGTCCGTTCCCCATACCCCTTATATCATGAACCGTTTAAGAGTTTTGATGAACACCAGGGTTTCGGTTAGTCCAAAGAAAAAACGTAGATTTCTCGTCTATGTATTCCTTCTGTATCGGGAGATAGTTATAAATATTACTATATACTATTAATTATTGGGAAGTATTGTAAGGAGGCGAAAGAAAAAATGCAAAAAAAGTTATTAGTAATAGGAGTGATACTCCTATTTGTAGCTAGTGTATTTACCACGACAACAAACGCTCAGAACAACCAAACAGGGAGTAGCGGAACCTTATCACGAGGGGCCGTCTGGTCCGAAAACTTTGATTCTTATACAGCCGGTACTCTTTTAGGCGGACAGGGTGGTTGGTTCCCATGGGATAATGCTCCTGCAGCTGATGCAAATGTAACCAGCGTTCAATCCCATAGTCCAAACAACTCCGTTGAAATCAAGAGCGGATGTGATATGGTTCATGAATGGGATAACGTCAACACTGGAAATTGTACATTCAGGGCTTGGGCATATGTACCTGCGGATTTTGAAGGATCGATCTACATAATTTTGTTGAGCCTGTATAATGGCGCTTCGTCAAAATGGGATCTCCAGATACACTTCAACTCTGACACCTTTATGCTAGAGGATTCCGACAGTATCAACGCGACACCCTACGTGATAGATGGATGGGGAGAAGTTCGAGTAGAAATCGATTTTATCAACGACTGGCAAAAAGTCTATTATAATGATGTACTCTGGCTTTCCAAGAGTTGGACGGAAGGTACGAGTACTCCCGGTATTCTTGAACTCGATGCTGTAGATCTTTGGGGGGAGAGTGGATCCGCTGTATACTTTGATGACCTGTCAGTCTGGGCAACAGAAGCACCCACTAACCCAGAATTAGAAATCGGACCAATCACTGGTGGATTCGGTGTGAAAGCATCAGTGAAAAACACTGGAGATGCAGATGCAACGAATGTCGTTTGGACCATCAGTCTCGACGGAAAATTGGTTTTCGTTGGTAAAACAAGCTCGGATTCGATTGCAACCATTGCAGCTGGAGCAGAATCACCGATCAAAGCAGGCTTCATCCTTGGCATCGGCAAAACAAATATCGTCGTGTCAGCAACCTGCGATGAGGGAAAAACAGCTGAGAAAAACGCAACCGCGTTTGTTCTCGGCCCCTTTGTCCTCGGAGTTAAATAGACTCCCTCTTTTCTCTTTTTTTTTTATTTTTCTTATACTGATTTTTTTTATTTGCACAAACCAACTGCACCTGACCGTTGTTGTCAGAGTTGATATTATTAACACGATGGTGATTGTCTGCATGATCGCGTTCGGCGCTACGTACCGAGAAATTGCCTATATTGATGTTGCAATCTTCTGTCCACTCCTCTCCTTCATCTCAACTTCATTCATCGTGAAATATTTCGAAGGAGGCGATTTCTAAGATGATCTTTACTTTCACATAACTGTCTTAAACTAGGTTTAGAATAAGGGGAACGATTCTGCATGACAGCACCATCTGAAAAAAACAATGGGCGTGTTGTTCTTTCTTTTTTTCTGATACCTACGATTATGTTGATTTTTGGGTATGTTCTCTTCCCGTACCCACCGTCGTTGCTCGCAAGACAGCTTTCGTTCATCCCCTTGTTTCTGGGTTTGATTCTGCTGGGAGCTGGTTTTTTCTTCAAAGGGAAAAACACCGCGAGTATGTTAAAAATTGTCGGATGGGGCATGGTTGCGTTCTTCTGGGCTACCATGCCGAGCTTCCTGTATTTTTCTGAGGGCGGTGATGTCTTCAACGCAGCAGTTTGCATCATTGGCGTGTATGTGCTCATGTATATGGCGTACCATGAATGGCTTTCGATAATAAGAAACGACCATGTCTCGTGTTTGAATTGGATTGCTGGCGGCACGTTTCTTGCAGGCATCATCTATTTTACGATTGAAAATGGTATCGTCCCTGGCCTGAAGGATTGGTTAATCGAGTTTGTTGCCGCGCAAAGTACGGATCTCTTGCATCTCTTCGGGGTCAACGCCAGTAGGAATCAGACCCTTATCATCTATAACAACACACCGGTGACCATTATCTTTGCCTGTACTGCTATTCAATCCATGGTCCTGTTTGTTGGCATGATCGGAGCATTATCGCGCGTGAATATGAAACGAAAGGCTCTCGGGTTGTTGGTGACGGTCGTCCCGATTTACTTCCTGAATCTGGTTCGTAACGCAGGTGTCGTGTTCATGGTGGGAAGCGGCATGGTCTCTTTTGAGCTTGCCCATAATGTGATTGGAAAAGCAGGATCCTTACTAGCCCTGATTGTCCTGTTGTTTGTCACCTTTAAAATCGTTCCGGAGTTGTATGATGAGATCGTCGGCATCATCGATTTGCCGAAACGAAGAGGACCTGTAGAACTTTTTATTGGGCGGCTTTTGGGGAAGAAACATGATGCGCATCGCTAACGGTGGTTTTTCCTGGGTTCTGGCATCGTTTGCGGTGACCTTTGTATGTATCGGTGCATCATTCTTCTCGACGGGACTTTTGCTGATCTTTTTAGGTGTTGTTTCTGTGTTTTTCTTTTTGATATCTTGTCTTTTGATCGTTTTTTTCCGGGACCCTGAGCGAATTATCGGTCCTGGTGTTGTCGCGGTTGCTGATGGGAAGATACGGGAAATAACCACCATACATGATACCGAGGTTGGAGAGTGTATACAAATTTCTACGTTTATGAATATTCATAATGTACATGTGAATCGTATGCCTCTGGATGGAACCATTGAAGAAATCACCCATTACAGAGGAGCTCATCTGCCAGCGTTCAAAAAAGAATCTGAAAAAAATGAACGGGTCGTTCTGCTTATTCACACGGATATCGGGCGGATAAAAATTGTTCAAATAGCAGGGACCCTTGCACGTCGAATCGTCCCTTATGTATCGAAAGGAAATCCCGTGAAAAAAGGAGGAAAAATCGGGCTTATCCGTCTTGGTTCTCGCGTTGACCTTTATCTTCCAACAAAAAGAATTAAACCACTTGCGATTCAGGTAACTAACAAAATAAAAGCTGGAGAAGATACCATTGCAGAAATCCATGATTAAACTACTGTCTCTTGCAGATTTCATCACCACCATGAACGCGGTAATGGGTTTCCTTGCTATCCTCATGGTATTTTCCAATCAATTCCAACTTGCTGCTGCTTTTATCCTTCTGGGTCTGCTTGCTGACGGCTTGGATGGTATTGTTGCCCGGCGTATGGGGAACGGGCAAATGGGGGAGTATCTCGAAAGCATTGCAGATATGATTTCATTGTCGGTTGCTCCCCTTGTTCTTCTCTACAAGACCTATTACGACGTTGTCGTCGCACAGTTCTCACTACATCTCCTTCTTGGCGTCGTGCTTGTTTTCTCACTGATATGCAGCATGATTCGCCTCTCATCATTTTCTCTCTTGAAAGAAAAACATTTCTTTATTGGTCTGCCGACTTCTGCGAGTGCGGTGTTCCTTGTGTTAACCTCATTTCTGAAACTAGATGTCCGATATATTCTCCCCTTTATTATTATCCTCGCACTTGCGATGATTTCATCGATTCGTTTCCCAAAACCAGGGTTGAAAATGGATTGTGTTGCCGCTGTTTTTATCGTTGCCACTATCCTGCTTGACAGCATGTATAACAATATCGCACCACTTCTGCTTCTCGCAGCGCTTGTCTCCTACATCATTATCGGACCGTTCTATCTCCGTATAAAAAAGAAGAAAAGCTAGCGGAACGGAACGTACTCGTAATTGAGAACAGCACTGTTTTTGATGTGGACGGCGCGTCCTCCATTGTTCTGTCCGTTCATGGTTGCAGAGTCTGTTTGGACGAATAACGGCCATGATGAGTAGTTATTGGTCTCTTTTCCTTGAGAGTTGAACATATGGTTTTCATGCGTCTGCCCGGTGAGAATCAGGGAGACATTATTCGCGAAACAGTACGTGATGAATGCTCCTCGGTTGAACGCGATGCATTCGTCATTGCCACTGGGGAGGTCGTTTGGTAACGCACCCAACCCCGTATCATTCCTATCATTGACCGCGGGGTGATGCATGATTATAATCTGATTCATCTGTTTAATTCCCCAAGTGTTTTCAAGAAGGTACATCTGGGTTGTCGTCAGACCGCTTCCTTCTGGTGTCGTGTTCCAGATTTGCGGTTGGATTTCCCATCTGCTATAGTCATACCCTGAATCAAGAAACACGAAGTTTACGTTCCCATATTCAAACGAATAATCGCTCAGAGGATTCAGAAAACGATGATAGGGGATAAGATTGGTAAATGGAGAGTATAAGACGAGGAGGCTGTTGCCGTACCGCTCATGGTTCCCTGGTGTGGTAAAGACCGGTACGTTACAGGTGAGAAGTGCTTCTTGCAGATCAGCATAGACATTCCGATGAGATTTCTGGTTGTACCAATCCACTGAATCACCGGATAGGATGACGAAATCAGGGTGGATGTTCTCATTTAGGTAGGTGATGAGGCGGATGAGTTCCTTTTTCTTGTTTACGAAATTAACGTATTTTCCGATATGAAGGTCGGTGAGTTGAACAACCGTGTACTCGGTTGGCTCTGTGTTCAGTATTTTTACCGCGTGTGGCCAGGCGTAATTCTCTTTTGTTGTTGTCACGGAAATATTGTAGAACCCATCGGGGATGCTGTCTATGGTATACGAAACGATCAGTTCCTCTTCGAGGATGTTTATCCCTGTTTTGACCCAGGTACGCCATGTCGCTGTTTGATTCTCGACGTGATAGTGAGTGGTACCGTCAATGGTTTGTAATTCTACCTGAAGTATCTGGGCTGGTTCTTCCGTCGTGTTTCGTTCTTCTGAGATTGTTACTGCAAACTGATTTGTGTTGTTCTTGATAATAATGGATGGGCATCCCAAGGAAGGGGCGATGATCCCTTCGACATCAAAACCAACACTTACGTTCAGTTGTTTCTCAGGGAATGTTCCTGCAACAACATGGAACGTATGATTCCCGACGACAGAAGGATACCACGCTATTTTCTTGGTGTACCTAAGTAACTTTCCAACATTCATGACAATTTGACTTACCGTTACATTCCCGGAGAGCCACGTCATTTCACCCGCTGTGGCGATCAATCCGTGAAACTCATCGGTCATACTAACTGTTTCGTTGAATCGTTCCCTTGTTTTTCCTGCCACCGTGACTGAGAGATAAACAGGTTCGCCTAACGTCGGATACAGATCAGAGCATGATAATGCAATGATTTCGCCGGAAGTAGCATCTTCTGTTTTTCCAATAATCGGACCTGAACTTGAGGTAGGTATGCTTAAGACTGGGGTTAACAGAATGACTATGGTGAGGATGACCGCTATTTTTTTCATGTTCAACCGTCTTTACAACACTATAATTATGAGAGGTATATTATAAATATTTTGAGGTAGATGAGGTAAAACTTCTCCAGAAATGGATATTTTTCACATTTGAGATTTTTTTTGTTCGAATTCAATCCAAACATTTCTAAACAAAAATTGCATTACATACTGCTATTATGGACGATATACCAAAGATTGGCATTACAGGCATGCCAAGCGTCGGAAAAACCCAGACGCTCATCAAAATCATCGAGAAAATTGAAAAAAGTGGCTATAAACTTGAAGGGATGATCACCACACCGCTTATTGAAAAGAAAAAACGGGTGGGTTTGTATGTGGAGGACTGGCAGACCAAAGAAAAAGAAGTCTTTGCCCGTCTTGACCTGGATTCCAAGGACAAGGTTGGGAAATACGGCGTTGACCTCGCTGCACTGGAGAGAGTCGGTGTGCATGCGATAGAAAAAGCGATCAACGATGAAGACACTGATATCATTGTCATCGATGAAATCGGGAAGATGGAGATGCTTTCTGAGAAGTTCTGTGAGATGGTCATTGAGGCGCTTGATTCTGATAAACCGATTATGGTGACGTTGCATAAGAAATCACGAACACCGCTCCTGCAGGATATCCGCAGGCGGGATGATATCCGCATCCTTGAGGTGACCGCGGTGAACCGGAATCTGCTTCCGTATAAGATCGAAAAAATCATGGCTGAGAAACTCCCGCCCTTGTTTTAACCATGACCAACGTAGCAGCCGATCTTGTAAAAGAAGGAACAACCGAGCTTTTTGTTTATAAAAAAAAGACGTCTGCGAAAGGACCAAGCACTCGGGACCAGACGCCGTTCTATAACCCGTCCATGGAATTAAACCGGGATGTCTCCATTCTTGTCAATCAGTGGTTCCTGAATGCGAGTACAAAGCACGTTCATATCTTGGACGGGCTGGCGGCATCCGGGATCAGAGGGATCCGGCTTGCCCATGAACTGAACGGGGATTTTGAGGTAACGATAAATGATTGGAATGACCAATCGTTCTCACTCATCCAGCAGAACATCCAGAAAAGCTCGTTGCAGAACATCTCCGTGTTCCAACGAGATCTCAATGGACTCCTTTCAGAGCGTCGATACAACTCCATTGATATCGACCCGTTTGGCTCACCCGTGTATTTTATTGACGCTGCCGTACGAAGCGTCTACAACAAAGGAATCATTGCGTGTACCGCAACCGATACCGCGGCGCTCTGCGGCGTATTTCCTAAGGTATGTTATCGACGATATGGAGCCTGGCCGCTTCATGGTCCCGCGATGCATGAAATAGGGTTGAGAATACTCCTTGGTTGTCTGTGTCGTGAGGCTGCGAAATACGACCGCGGCATCGAACCGCTGCTCTGTTACACGACCGATCATTATGTACGACTGTATGTACAAATCAATAACGGAAAAGACGCTGCCAATACGTCCATGGCACAGTTTTTCAGTATTTCAGCAAGAGACGTCCCCCTCTCCAAAGAAAACACTGCTCTGGTTGGTCCTTTATGGCTTGGGAAGCTACAGAAAAAACCTGTGCTGCAAGAGATACGAACCATCTTGTCAACCAAGGAGCTGAACACAAAAAACATGCTCTGGAAACTGTTATACCTCCTTGAAGAAGAGGCAGATGCCCCACCGTTTTTCTACACAACCAATGACCTGTCCTCCTTGCTGAAACAGTCGCCACCGACCATGGACCATATCTTTGAGAACTTACGAAACAAAGGCTTTATCGTCACCAAGACCCATTGTACTCCAACCGGGTTTAAAACAAACGCTCCTCTGGACGTCATCACAGAAGTTTTTAAATAACGAAGGATATCACTGAACCATGAAAACTACGCCAAAAAAGCTTTCCGTTGGTGTGCTTGCCTCTGGTTCTGGGACTGACCTGCAGAGCATCATCGATGCATCAGAGAAGGAAATGATCGATGCAGAAGTTGTTGTGGTGATCAGCGATACAAAAGACGCGTTTGCATTGGACCGGGCAAAAACGCATCATATCCCAGGGTTTTTTGTTGATCCAAAAGGAAAAGACCGCACTGCTCATGAGGACGAAATCGATGCGGTTCTTCGCGATCATCAGGTGGAGCTTGTGGTTGGTGCAGGATACATGCGGCTCCTTTCACCGACGTTTGTGAAAAAATGGCAACATAAACTCATCAATATTCATCCCGCGCTTCTGCCGTCCTTTAAGGGAACCAATGGTCAACGTGATACACTGCAATACGGGGTGAAGATCTCCGGGTGTACCACGCATTTCATGGACTCAGATATGGATCATGGTCCAATTATTCTTCAGGCTGCAGTAAAAGTACTGCCTGATGATGACCGGGATGCCCTTGCTGCCCGGATTCTCGCTGTCGAGCATCAGATACTCCCCCGTACGGTACAACTTTTTGCTCAGAAACGGTTACTCGTCGAAGGTCGCAACGTGATCATCCTCCCTGGTGACTCATGGAAAAAGAAACACAAGGAAATCCCAGGTGTGCTCTATTCTGAAGGATACTAGCACCATCACCCGTGAGAGTGCATTTGAATGGTTATGTAGCTTTGATAATTACGGGTGGATCTTTGGCCTTGAGCGGATTACCTCTCTTATGGAGCGGCTGGGGAATCCTCAGAGCGAGTTGAAGGTGATTCATGTCGCGGGGACCAATGGGAAAGGCTCGGTCTGTAAATATATCGGCTCCATTCTTCAGAAAGCTGGGTACACCGTTGGCGTGTATCTCTCCCCGCATGTTGAGCGTTTTTCAGAGCGTATCGTCGTCAACAGCCAGGAAATCTCGGAAGAAGAACTAGCATTGCTTGTTGCGCAGGTCAGACCACTTGCTGAGGAAATGAAACAGAACAACAATACTCCAACGTTTTTTGAGATTGTTACCGCGTTTGCGTTTCTGTATTTCAAGAACCGTACCGTTGACTACGCGGTTGTCGAGGTCGGGCTTGGTGGGAGGTTTGATGCGACAAACGTGGTGACCCCGCTCGTATCCGTGATTACGAATATTTCGCTGGAACACACCGATATCCTTGGGAAGGATATCGTATCGATCGCATCAGAAAAAGCGGGGATCATCAAAGACCATGTACCAGTGATTACCGCGGCGACACAGCATGCACGTGAAACCATCGAACATGTTGCAAGGGAGCGGAACGCCCCGATTGTTTGTATTGATCGAACCATGTGGAAACGAGTATCTCATACGGGGAAATATCAGGAGTTTTTTATCCAGGGTACATTCAAGGATTATACCGTGAAAACCTCGCTGCTTGGCCAGCATCAGGGTGAAAACATTGCGGTGGCGATCGCTGCGGTTGAACGGTTGCAGATGGGTGGCGTTTACATCACCGATAGTGATATTCTCGATGGCATCGCTGCTGCGGCGCATCCTGGGCGTATGGAGATCGTTTCAGAGAAACCGTTGATTCTCCTTGACGGGGCGCATAACCCTGATGGGATGAGCATGCTAGCAAAAACAATAAAGGAGGATTTTTCCTATCAACGACTCATCCTTGTTCTTGGTGTGTTGAAAGAAAAAGATATCAAAACGATGGTGTCAACGATAGCCCCGCTCTCCGACGTCATCATCGTTACGAAATCAGCAAATCCTCGAGCGTCTGACCCACTGTTCTTAAAGGAGACGATTGGGAGATTTGACGCAAACAAAAAGATATACGTCGAAGCTTCAATCCCCGAAGCAATCGACCATGCAAAACGCATAGCGAAACAAAAAGACATGATCTGTGTTTCCGGGTCGTTGTTCACGGTCGGGGAGGCACGAAGTTATCTTCTCTCCGGTAAAACCACGTCTTAGAAGTCGATGTCCTAGAGATTGATTTCCATAAGAATCACTGTAAGGTTTTTCATCGCCTGTGTTTCTGCGAGACGATCGGCATTGCCGATTGCTTCCTCCAGTGTTTCATCAAAATGGATTTTCCCAAGATACCGTACATTTAATTTCTTCACTTCCTGTTTGATAAACGAGGAGTCTGTCATCGTCATATTTTCTATCACACCAAGCACAGGTTTCTTTAATTCTATTAAAATTTTTAATAGTTTACTGACTGCGCCCATCGCCACCTTCGACGGGGTCGTCACCACCAGAAACTCGCTGGTCTTCATATACCGGATAACATCAAGGGTTTCATCACCAATACCTGGAGGCATATCAATAATCAGAAAGTCAAGGGACCCCCATTGGGTGATCGCCAGCAATTCAAGGATAATATTTGAAATATCAACGCCTCGGAACGGAGATGGTTTCTCCTGCGTGAAATAGACGATAGACATGAAAGAAATCCCGTGGACCGTTGGTGGGATGATCCCTTTCTCCTCTGCTGGGAATTCATCTTTGATGCCAAGGATGATATGGGAAGATGGTCCGTATAAGTCAAGATCCAGAAGCCCAACCTTATGCCCGTTGTGTGCGAGATGGAGCGCGAGGCTCGAGGCAACAAGGCTTTTCCCCACGCCGCCTTTCCCGCTTGCGACCGCGATGATTCTTTTGATGTTTTTCAACCGTTTCTCGATGACACTGGTTCGTGGCTCCATGGTCATCGTACTCCTTTAATGGAGGTAAGCGTGACTCCTCGTCCTTTCGTAATCTCAAAGTCCGGACTCCCGCAGCTGGGGCAACGCGCATGAACAAACACGACCTCAGGGATGAAATGAATCGATTCTGATTCTGTCTCATTCAACTTCTTTTTCATATCACTGTATTTCCAGCAGTGACCACAGGTTTTACAGACTAGGGTGCTTTTCTCTGTTTTCAGATGAAACGCGTCGTTTTTTATTTTTGGTTTCTGTGACTTGGCAAGCTCGTTGAGTGCAAACAAGAAAATCTCTTTTTCTATCTGTTGTAATTCGCCGATGTGAACCGTGACTTCTGTGATTGTCTTGAGTTTTTCTTTCTGTGCGGTCTCCACGGCAGCCATGACGATTGATTCCGCAAGCGCCCATTCATGCATACAGAAAACGGATACAGGAGGCGATGGTTTAAATGTTACGAAGAAGGAGAGGGTCTGATAGATAAGAGGTTTAAATAGAAGCAGAACTTCTCTTTTTCTGGAGGTAAGTCTCTTTGGAGAAAAAATTGGTGAAAAAATCTGAGGATGAATGGAAAAAGATCCTCACTTCCGAAGAGTTTTCTGTGCTGCGGATGAAGGGAACAGAACCGCCGTTCAGCGGAAAATATGTTCATCAGACCGCTGAAGGAACGTATGTCTGCGCCGGATGCGGTAGCACGCTGTTTTCCTCTAAGACCAAATTTGATTCGGGGAGCGGATGGCCGAGTTTCTATACCCCCGTCTCAAACGATGCTATTCAGCTGAAACCTGATACAAGCCTTGGGATGAAGCGAACTGAGGTGGTATGCGCTCGTTGCGGAGGACATCTCGGACATGTGTTCGATGATGGACCCAAGCCGACAGGTCAGAGATACTGTATGAACTCGATCTCGCTTCACTTTCTAGAGAAAAAAGAGTGATTCCAAAAAATTACAGTAACTAGAGTTCTTGTATCCGATCCACGAGGGCGAATGCAAGGTCAATTAATTGATCGTACCCCTCCTCTGTCTTCACCACTCTAGGGACCTGAACAGTCAGCCATGTACCCTCAAGGACGATACGGGGTTTCTCCTGCTTCATTTCTAAGAGTTTATTTTGAAGTGTAAAATTTACTACATTTCTTGCGAACGCTTCATCCTCTGTTTTTATCAGAAAATCCCTGTCAAATTCATCACTTTCCACTTGGACGTCTGCTGCTCCCCATGCTTTTCCCAGACGTGTCGCAACCGATTCTTTCAGGATTGTGAGGTTTCTTGGTACTGACTTTAACAAGGTAACGCTGACCTCTGTTTTTGCATGGCGATATTTACTCCCCGGCACCGACGTAACTAAGACAGGCAAAGCACGATAAGAGAATTTGAGCAACGGTAAAAGAAACGTTCCGACCACGGTTCCACTTCGTTTCATCGCCTGGTTTTCCATAAGACGTTTAATGGTCCTGTATCTCCAAAGCGAAAGAACAATGACCAGAACGATAGTGATGATTATGAGAAACACGTAGAGAACAGGAAACAAGGATTGCGTGATATCCATCTCAGACGACCTCTTTTACAGCATCATCTTTTCCTTTAATAATTTCTTTGTTTCTCCGCATTCCTTTTTTTTATTTTCATCGTAGAAAAAAAGAAAAACTCAGATGAAGTACTCCTTGCTGGTTATCTCAATGAAATATGAAATCAAAGACGAAAAAAAGGAATTACTTTCAGAACAAATCAAGCACATTGACATCAAGACGTTCAACGCTATTCCTTTGATAGAAGCCTTTGATCATATGGCTTTTCAGTCACGAAACCTCGCGAACGCCTGTAAAATCTACAATACGATGCTTGCAGATACCGAGTGCTCAATCATTCTGTGTCTCGCAGGATCACTGGTCAGCGCAGGATTAAAAAATGTGATTGTCGATATGATACGGAACAACATGGTGGATGCGATTGTTTCCACAGGCGCGATCGTGGTAGACCAAGATTTCTTCGAAGGACTTGGGTTTAAACATTATCGTGGGGAAGTGCGGGTTGATGACACAAAACTTCAGAAGATGCACATTGATAGAATCTATGATACCTTCATTGACGAGGATGATCTTCGTATCTGTGATATGACTACGAAAAAAATCGCTGACGAGCTTCCTCCGCGACCATATTCTTCTCGGGAATTCATCTATGAAATGGGGCGGTACCTTGAAAAACACGGGAAGAATCCTGACTCGTTTGTCCTTGAGGCGTATAAACATGAGATACCTATCTTTGTTCCTGCGTTCTCAGATTGTAGCGCTGGATTTGGTTTGGTGTTCCATCAGCATGAACGCAAGAACAACTATGTGACGATTGATTCTGTGAAAGATTTCAGAGAACTCACCGAGTTGAAAGTAAAATCAAAACAAACCGGATTGTTTATGATCGGTGGTGGTGTGCCGAAGAATTTTGTGCAAGATACCGTTGTTGCGGCAGATATCCTTGGCATCGACGCACCCATGCATAAGTACGCGATACAGCTCACCGTGGCAGATGAGCGCGATGGAGCATTATCTGGTTCGACATTGAAAGAGGCGAACTCCTGGGGGAAAGTTGACACGGGCTATGAACAAATGGTGTACTCCGAAGCGACAATCACGTTCCCTCTCGTGGTAAGTTATGCGTACCACAAGGGTGCTTGGAAGAAGAGGAAACAACAGAAACTGAATCAGCTGCTCAAGTAAGAATTCTCAGATAATCATTATATAGGCCAGACATTTCTTGTTTCTCCTGTGAAAACAACTTCGCAAGCTAAGCTGAAACAACTGCAACAGATGCTTACGGACATGAAGAGTTGTGCGATAGCGTATTCTGGCGGGGTGGACAGTACTTTTTTGATAAAAGTCGCGTATGATACCCTTGGGGAAAATGCACTTGCGGTCACTGCAACCTCCTCAACCTACCCACAACGAGAATTAGCGGATGCGAAACGGTTCGCACAAACGATAGGAATCCCCCATGTTATTATTCATTCTGAAGAACTTGATATCAACGAGTTCTCAGACAATCCCTCTGATCGGTGTTACTATTGTAAAAAAGAGCTGTTCCGTAAAATACAACAGATAGCAAAAGAACATCATCTCAACACGGTCCTCGACGGGTCGAATGCTGATGACGCATTTGACTTCAGGCCTGGGGCAAAAGCACGCAAAGAACTAGATATAAAAAGCCCATTGAAGGATGTCGGGTTGACCAAACAGGAAATCAGAGACCTTTCCCACACGATGCAACTGGAGAGTTCTGAGAAACCAGCGTTTGCGTGTCTTGCCTCACGATTCCCCTACGGCATGAAAATCACCAAAGAACGACTCAAGCAAGTTGAACAAGCAGAGGAATTTCTTTTCTCGTTAGGAATCCAACAGTGTCGTGTTCGCTATCATAATACTATTGCACGAATCGAAGTATCACCACAGGATTTCCAGACCATTCTCTCGCATGCACAGGCGATCGTCAAACAATTAAAACACCTTGGTTTTACCTACGTTACCCTTGACCTTGAAGGGTACCGGACCGGAAGTCTAAACGAGGTGCTCAACAAATGAAGAAACTCTTACAAGAGTACAAAGCAGGAAAAGTAAGTCTCGCAACCGTCCTTCAGAAACTTAAGTCATTGCCGTACGAGGACCTGGGGTTTGCAAAAATCGATACGCATCGGGAAATCAGGAAAGGGTTTCCTGAGACGATTTTCTGCCAAGGAAAAACCATATCTCAGCTTTCTCAGATTCTTAAAAAACTGCCAAAAGACCAAAATATCCTCCTGACAAAAGCAAACAAAAACGTCTATGCTTCAGTAAAGAAATTGTATGATGATGCCACGTACAATGAATCAGCAAAAACCATTGTCGTCCAGCGATACCGACCAAAACAAAAGAAAGGAACAATCCTGATTCTCACCGCAGGTACCTCTGATATCCCTGTTGCAGAAGAAGCAGTAGTCACCGCGGAACTCATGGGAAACAAGGTGGAGAAAGTCTATGACGTGGGGGTTGCTGGTGTCCATCGCTTGTTCGACGTCAAAGAAAAAATCTTTCATGCCAATGTTATCATCGTGATCGCAGGAATGGAAGGTGCCCTAGCAAGTATTGTTGGCGGCCTTGCCTCAAAACCAGTGATCGCGGTTCCAACCAGTGTCGGGTATGGTGCAAGCTTCCAGGGGATAGCACCGTTACTGACCATGCTGAATTGTTGTGCGGAAGGCGTCGTGGTCGTCAATATTGACAACGGGTTTGGCGCCGGGTATTTCGCCAGCCTTATCAACAGGTGAGAAAAAATGACGATCGCGTACTTTGATTGTTTCTCAGGGATCGCTGGAGATATGATTCTTGGCGCTCTCATCGATGTAGGAGTTGACGTAACATTTTTAAAAAACGAGTTGAAAAAACTCCCTCTCACCGGGTACGATATTTCGGTAAAATCAGTCGAGTGCAATCATATTGCTGCGGTCGATGTCACGGTTGCTGTCACTGAAGATCAGCATCATCGAAGCCTCTCTGATATCATCGACCTTCTCAAACGCAGCACCTTAGATCCAAAGGTGAAGAAACAAAGTCAAAACATCTTTTATAACCTGGGAAAAGCGGAAGCAAAAATCCACAGCATTGATGTCGAAAAAGTACATTTTCATGAAGTAGGCGCTGTCGATTCCATCATTGACGTCGTCGGATCAGTCATTGGGATTACGCAGCTTGGCATCGAAAAGATCTATTGTTCGCCTCTCCCCTTTGGTCATGGATTTGTCTCGTGTGACCACGGACTCCTTCCGTTGCCTGCCCCGGCAACCGTTGAGCTCCTCAAAGGGATTCCTGTGTACTCCGTCGATAGGAAACAGGAATTGGTCACCCCAACCGGTGCGGCAATCATCGCGACTCTTGTGGAAAATTTTGGTGAAATGCCACCTATGAAAATCAGCAAGATCGGGTACGGCAGCGGGAAAATACCTAGCGAGTATCCGAACGTGTTGCGTGTGTTTCTTGGAGATCTTGCACAGAAACGGAAAAATAAAACTACGAAAGAAAAAACAGGAAAGAATAATAAAACAACAGATTCGATGTAAGCATTAAAAGGAATAAAAGCAGGGAGAGATGGTACTCACCAACACGTCACTGTAGGATTATTTTTTCTGTACTGCCAGATTCAAATCTTTTACCAATGTTTTGATGTCGATGCCATGGACTGTTGCGATATCCTTTACTTTTTCAAAGGACGCGGCAAGACAGCCGATGCAGCCGACATTGTATTTCATGAACACCATCGCAGTCTCTGGGTAGGTATCAATTACTTCCTTAATGGTCATCTCTTCAGAAATCTTGTTTTTATTCATGATTTCACCTATTTGTATTGCCTCGGTATAAAGACCTCCCATATAAGAGTTATTATCAAGCTTTGGTGAGGAGAACCGGACGGTGGGATCCGGCAAAAAGAAATAAGTTTCAACTAGGAAGGCTTCCCGTCCGGTATATGCTTCCTAAACCGTGAACCGCCGTCTGAGTATTTAAATAAAAAGAACAGGTGATTGAAACTATTCTCAACGGTACATCAATGTCTTGTGTTTTTCTTATGTATTTACTGGTGGTGCGACCTTTTTAACCGATGCATCCTCGGGAATTATTTTTTTAAGAAGGATGGCTACTGCGAAAATCAACGCGATAATCGCCACGACGATCATCAGATACCAGGCGTACCCAGGGCTACCCGTGATTGCGACCCCAAGAACCGATTGGCTGAACCAAAAATCACTACTGTTTTCTGAGAATCCAGTCGTCATGACATACAACGCAGGCACCAACGCAAGCAAGAACGTCAGAAACCCAAAACCACCACCAATATATTTCATGATTTTCAGAGTCCCCAGATGAAATACGAACGCAGCTATACCAATGAGTGCAATAAGAGCGGTCGCTATCGCAAACAGTGTCAGATACATCGAGGTTTCAATTATCGTAAAACTCTGTGTGTTCACTCCAATGATTTGTGCATTTTCCTTTGCCTCCGCATACCCCATTGACCAGGAAATCTCCTGACCAGCGATGGAACCTTTCGCCTCAATTCTGGTTAGATAAAATCCAACGTTATATTCTCCCCCGAACGTACCGGTCCCGTTCATCGTATACCATGGTCCCATGAATACCACAATGAGAAGTATCAACCCACCAATCATGCCACCAAAAGCAATGATTCCTTTCCGCATGAGTAAAGAAAACAGATTTCCTCTATTTATACACCGCTTTTTATCCTCAGATGTCGAATAGCACCTGCACAAAGATCGGGTCTTTCTCATTGACCTGTAGTATATGATAGGTCACTGCTTTTATCTCCACACCCATCTTGTGCTTCTTATTATTGTACTTTTCGCCAAAGACACGGGCGGAGAGACGATTTGCATCAATGGTTACCTGGAATTTCCCAAAAACAAGATTCTCTGCGCCATTCAAAAAAAGGAGTTTTGAAAGCCAATCAACCAGCAACTGCTCGAGATCAGGGGCTTCCAACAGGATATCATATTCACCAATGGGGTCGATCATTGATTCATCAGTAATAATATCAAACATCGCCTCTGCTGCATGCTCAAACGCCTCTGCAACAGTTTTTCCGTAGGCTTTCACACCGACATCGGCAGTATGCTCAATTAACTCGTACTGTTTCATAATGTTGCCTTGGAGACATCGACAGGACAATGACAAGACCGTTTCTGATCAAGAGACTCAATCGTCAATTGCAAAACTTTGGAAATCACCGGCTCTTTCTTTGTATACACTGATGCGATCTCATCAGCAGTCAACCTATTCTGCAGGCCAGCAGCCATGTTACACACCAGACAAAGGGAAGCAAAACAAATCCCTTTCTCTCGAGCCAAGACAACCTCCGGAACCATGGTCATGCCAACAATATCAGCAACCATGGAATACATTTTGATTTCCGCAGCAGTCTCTAAACGAGGCCCCTCGGTAACAAGATACACGCCTTTCTCATGAAACGTAACATCTCTGGTTTTGTCACAGCTTTGCAACAATGCTTCTCGCAGCGTGGAACAGAACGGTTCTGTCATATCCACATGCACTCTCTTCTCATCAAAGAACGTCTGCGAACGAGACTTCGTTACATCAATAAAATCATGAGGAATCACCAGGTCTCCTGGCCGAATCTCCTTTTTCATAGACCCAGCAGTTCCCACAGAAAGGATGCAGGAGACATGACTTGATGCAAATGCTTGGATATTCCCCCGATGATTGACCCGGTGGGGTGGAAGATTGGATTGTTCTCCATGACGATGAATGAAAAACAGGTCATGAGCTCCGAGTTTGGAAGCATACACAATAACTTCGCCATAGGGTGTTTCCACCTTGATTTTTTCCGGTTTTTTCATCAAATCCGGCATGTGATTACCACAGAGTATCCCAATGTTCATAAGAACAACCAGGGACAAGAAATGTTTATTTGTTTAAAGAGATACCTATTGCGATGAAAGTCGCAGCGTTATTCTCTGGTGGAAAAGACTCAGTTTTTGCGGTGTACATCGCCCAGCAGTATGGATGGGATGTTTTCCCTCTTGTCACCCTTCATTCAGAGAAACAGGATTCCTGGATGTTCCATTCGATCAATATCCATCTTACTGAACTGCTTGCGCAAGCAATCGATATCCCTCTTGTGAAGAAATCAACGAAAGGCGAAAAAGAAAAAGAACTCGTCGATTTAAAAAATCTGTTACAGGACCTTGAGATTGACGGCGTGATCAGCGGGGCTATCGCCTCAGAGTATCAACGGACCCGTATCGAAAAAATATGTGACGAGATAGGAATCAAGTCGTTTACCCCTCTCTGGCATAAGAACCAGGAACTCCTGTTGCGGGACCAGGTGAAAGCTGGATTCCACATCATCATTGTCGGCGTGTTCGCCTCCGGGTTTGATGAGACCTGGCTAGGCAAAACCATCGATGAACAAACGATCGATGCCCTTGTACGCCTGAATGAAAAATATCGGATCAACATCGCTGGTGAAGGAGGAGAATTTGAGACACTCGTGCTCGATGGACCCTTGTTTTCCCAGAAACTCGTGATTGATGAATCTGTAAAAGAATGGAATCGAGACAATGGTATTTTCCAGGTGAAGGGTGCGCATCTTGAGAAACGTTAGTACACGATGTAGCACAGGGCTCTGAGTTGTTGGAGAAACAGAAAGAGTCGCTGATCGATGTTTTTTCCATCAGGGAATTCCTTGGTAACCACTTCCAGGATTTCTTTCACAGTTTTGGTTCCCTCGCACTGTTTCCAGATGGTTGACCCGAGTTTATCAAGGTTGGCTTTGAAGGTATTGTCTCGCTTCAGCACTTTACAAAAGGACTTGCCGAAATTACTGGTGAATTTTGGGACGGTTATCACCACAAGACCGTCGTTGGTCGTTGACCATTCGAAATCTAACCGCTTCGGTTTGTATAAAAGAAACTCATCAGCGGTCGGAAGCCCTTTACTTTTCGTTTTTCGCGTAAATTTCCCTCAATGGGATGTATGCAAGGAGCGCTGCGATGAAGACCCAGACGAGCACTGATGGTAGAATCGGCGGATAGTCGAAGACCGCGAAGTTAAATCCTCCGATAATGAGGAATGCGACGATGACGCCCATCAGAGCCTCTCCTGCGATCAATCCCGCGGTGAGAAGAAGTCCAGTTCTTATAATCTTTTCTTTTGGTGCTACATCGGTTTGCTTGATAGCAAGCTCCCAATCGCTAATCTCTTCTTCATTTGCTGACCCGTATTTCTTTGCGATAGCCCTGTTGGTGATAGCGCGGACGATACCGCCAGCAAAAATCGGAGTACTCAACGTGAACGGGAGATAAATACCGATCGCAACAGGAAGAACCGGCAGGTTAATGAGGATTAACACGAACGCAAGCACTGCCCCAGCAACCACGAACGGCCAGACCATTTGTCCACCAAGGACACCCTGGACGATACCCTGCATAAGGAATGCCTGTGGCGCAGGCAGATTCGTACTGCCGATATGGTACGCTTTGTCCAATGCTTGGACAACCAATGCAAGAATCGGGGCAGCAGCAGCAACACCGATGATTTCCGCGATCTGCTGGTTTTTTGGTGTTGCACCAATCATCTGACCACACGTCATCGACTGCAAGACATCCCCGGAGATAGCGGCGGCACAGCAAATCACCGCGGCAATAAGAATTGCAATACCGGCGGCACCAACATTCCCGGAAAGACCGAACCCAAGAAGAATTAATGAGGTGATCAATAAAACGGAGACCGTGACACCAGAGATCGGGTTATTGGATGATCCCAGCAGTCCGGCCATGTATCCAGCAATCGCGCTGGCAATGAAGGCAAATAAAATCGCGAACACCGCCATGATCGCGGACACCACCCATAGACTTGAAATCCACACATACACAAGGAAGACTGGAATGGTGAGTAATCCGATCATCAGGAAAACAAACTTGATATTAAGATCAGTGTCTGTTCTCTTCTTTACTTCCACTTTCCCGCCTTTAATACCTGCAATAGCTTCTTTAATGCCACTAGCAAGGTTCGATCGGAGTTTAAAGATCGTGTACAGACCACCGACAACCATAGCACCGACACCAATGTACCGGATGTAGTTTCCCCAGATAGCGAAGAATCCCCAGATCTGGTACCCGGCATCAGCATTCCCGAACCCTAACGCAAGTGCATCCGTCACTTCTGATGGAGAAACCGGCGCTGGAAGGCCTGTTGCCAAGGCGATAAGCGGAACAAGAATAACCCAGCCGAGGAGACCTCCGACAAACACGAAGGAAGCAATCTTAGGCCCGATAATCCAGCCGACACCAAGCAAGGCAGGAGACGTGGCAACACCCCCATAGAAGACACCTGATTTCTCTCCGCTGCCGATGTCGAATTTTCCGATATTTACAATACCATGGATCGCGCCAGCAAATATTTTTAGACCAACCTGACCAAATTTGAACAATCCAGCTGCCAGAACACCAACAATAAGCCAAACCCCGCTGACGCCACTTCCCTTAGATTTCTTCCCTGATTCAGCGCCTTCTCCACCAACCGTTGTGGTTAACACCGCGGCAACCGCGACCCCTTCAGGGAACGGTAAATCGGTGTTAATGATAAGGGCGCGTCTGAGCGGTACCATCCAAAACACACCAAGCATACCACCAAATAACGCAATCAACGTCGTTTCAACATAATGAATCTCCGTCCAGGTTCCCATGAGAACCAGGGCAGGGATCGTAAAAATGACTCCCGCGGCCAATGCTTCACCAGCGGCAGCACCCATCATCCCTATATTGACTTCTAAAATCGTTCCTTTAAAGGGTTTGAGAAACGCAAACGCCAGAACTGCCCCAGGGATAACCGCAGACACGGTCATTCCGGCATACAAACCGAGGTACGCGTTTGCTGCTCCAAGAATTACAGCTAAAAGAGCCCCGACCAACACTGCTTTCAATGTTAATTCTGGTATCTTTTTCTCAGCCGGGATAAATGACTTGAAATCATCTCGAGATGTCATAAGATATCAATATGAATAATATATTTCAGTGTTTATAAAACCATCGGTTTAAAAGTCTCTGCTCATAAGGAGGCAAGCATGGTCATATTTCCAGAGGATATCGTAATATCCCAGCAAGACCACTGAACGCAGCGAACAATGATTCTCCTTCCTCGCTATTCCTTGAGATAAGCTTCACCGTTGCACTCGTTTTTTCCGCAAGATCAGACAACTCATCAACCAAATCCACTTTTTTAGTAATCTCCATGGGGATTGAGGTCTTACACGTAGGACATGCTGGTGGCGTAAAACTCTCCAGGGCTTCCTCGGTCATGGTTTTCTCCTGCGTATACCCACAAGAGTGACACTGCATGGTCACCCGGTACTTCCGCAGATCCTCAGAGAGAAGCAACGTATCAACTACACCCATCTCAAGGGCTTTTCTCACCTGATGTTCCCCGTAGACAGCCATGCTTTTCTCTGACTTTGTTACTTCAGATAAGAATCGCTTCATGACCTTCTTTTCCTGAGATACTTTCAAATCGGTCATCTTATCAGCTGCATTTGCAACGAGCTCCCGCAGCCCAAACTCATCGGTATAGCCGGTGTCAAACGTATCGATGATCTTCTTCTGAATCTCATAATGGAGATACACTTCATCAACGAAATATTGTTTCGTCGGACCAGAGCCACCAACCAAAATACCTTTCATTTTCGGCTCTGCAAGGAAGATTTCACTTGCCCGCTCCCCGCATTTCACAAACCACTCATGGGCAGCAATCTCCGTGTTCCGTTCGAATCTTCGTTGAGACTGACCGCCTCTTCCGTGTTTCCCAGGAACCTGCGATGTCATGTACCGCAGCATCTCAACGCGACTCCCGCGCAACATCCCGATCGTACACTCTCTTCGATCAATAAGAAATAATCCGTAAATTTCCTTCTCTGTCAACATCTCTTCTAACGGTTGTATATAGAACTCTGAGTCACAACGATACAAAAACGTGATCACTGGCATTGGTGGCTCGATGACGTATGCGACCATGTCGGTTTTGTCAGCACCGACGCTTTTATGGCCAACAAACATGGCTAGCCCGCGCGGCGGTGGTTGCTTGAACGTTTTCAAACGACTCATGATCGATTCAATCGCAGAAAGAACATTCTTCATGGTTGTCTTTGACTTGATATTCTGAGACTGCGAATACTCATTTCGAAGGTACGATACGACATCAAAGATTTGTTTAGAGGGCGGGACATACAACGAAATAAGTTCGGTGTGTTTACCTCTGCATTTCTTCAACTCTTCCAGTTGTCGTTTCAGGTCGTAGATCTGCCGCTGTGTCAGTTCATCTGCCATGGTCGTATCACCTTTTTGATACACTTTCTCTCATCATCATTCTTAAAATCATAACAAGGATTTGTTATAATGAAAAACGTTCCCCTTTCATCGGGGTCAGGACTTCTGCAGTATCTTTCAATGATTCCACAAGCGGTGCCCTGTCAGCACTATGGAATAGGATGATTTTTTCTGGTTTACATTGCTTTGCAAACTCAACCAGTTCACTATGACCTGCATGCGCAGAGAAATCATAGTATTGGACTTCACAGTCCACTTTTTCAACGACACCATAGAAGTTAAGCCTCCCTTTTTCTATCAGAAGCCTACTATTGGTTCCCTCGACCTGATACCCGGTGAGAAGGACTGCGCTTTTCCGATCATTCTTGAGCTTGTTCATATAGGACAAAACAGGACCGCCATCCATCATTCCACTGGAGGTAATAATCACCGGTCCTTTCATTGCCATCTTCCGGCCATGTTCTGAATGGACCACGTTGACCTTCTTAAACGCTTTTTTTAGGTCATCGACCGACCGGAGGTACTTCGGGTACTTCAAATAGAGTTTCGAAATCTTTTTTCCCATGCCGTCAAACCAGACGTCATACCCAACGTTTTTCAGTACGAGAAGGAGTTCTTGTGATCGTGCGACCGCAAACGCTGGAATGATTACGGTACCGCCTCGGTTGACGACCTCCTCGATTTTTTCAAGAAATGCTCGTTCTATTTGCTGTCTGTTTTCATGTTCCCTCCCTGCGTATGTCCCCTCCATGAAAAGCATGTCGCAAGGAACCGGTTTTGTTCCTCTGACAAGTCTTGTGTCAACCACGTTTAAATCACCGGTGAACAACAGTCGTTTTTCCCCAACCAGTTCAAACATGAGTGAGCCAGGAATATGACCAGCGGAGTGGAAACGAACGCTGTAGTTCTCACCAAGGTCTCGCATCTTTCCTGGTTCGACCGGAACATAACTATGTTCTGCTTCTTTGACATCGGCACTGGTAAACGGGATAGAGTAGCCGTCCATCTGCGCGATCTTGACGGTATCTTTCTGCAATAAATTGCTCACGACAGCGGTTGGTTCTGTTGCGATGATGCGATGATCTGATTGTGAGCAGAGCCAGGGAATCATCCCGCAGTGATCAAGATGCGAATGAGTAAGGAACGTGAGATCAATCGGTGGTGGCGGCAATGGAAACGTGGGTGGTTTTCCTGGCGACATCCCATAATCAAACAGGAACCTCATATCTTCAAGCTCGAGCACCATGGCGAGATTGCCGACTTCGTCACTGCCACCAAGAAATTGACATTTCATACTAGAATTCATTTACATCAAACCTTTTCACAATCAGAGCCCCCTAAAGAAAAAAGAGGTTGATTAATCTTTGGTCATCTCTCCAGAGGCTTTACAATGAGCATTGTCTCGTCTTTCTCAATGATTACGACTTTCGTATTTGTTTCAATCACGACCTCTGATTTTGCCTGCCAGTATTCTCCTTTGTATCGCACGAACCCTGGTTTTTCTGGGGTGATACGTTCGATCGCGACCGCTTTTTCTCCAGCAAATTTACCTACTGGTGATTTTTTCTTTCGTATCTGAAGTACTTTATACAGGAGGAACGCAAAGAATAGTGCGAAGAGCACGATGACGAACAGCATGATGGTTATTGCATCTGTCATATACTCACCTGATATCAGCCATTTTCTTGTTGGATAGCTTGGAATGAGAAATATCGATCCGATGACAAGGCAGATGATCCCGCCGATGCCAACAGCACCGAAGCCAGGGGTAACGAATATTTCTACGGCGAGGAGTAGGCATCCGATAATTATAAAGATTACGCTTAACGTGGAGATGCTAAATCCAGACCCAATCAGTGATAGCAGGATTGCGATGACGCCAAACACCTCAGCACCATATCCTGGTGTGGAGATTCCTACCAGCAACGCAAAAATCCCTAGCATCAACAACAAAGAAGTCAGGATAGGGTTTGAGATAAGTTTCAGTATCTGAATTTTCAACGAAGGTGAATACCTTACTTGCTCTGCAGCTCTTGTGTGCAAGGTGATTGTACCTGCAGCAGTGGTCACGTTTCTCCCGTCAATATCGTTTAAAAGCTGGTCAATACTGGACGCGACGATTTCGATGACGTTGCTGTTTTTTGCGACGGTCGCATTCACGTTCCTGTTCTGAGTGATGAACAACTTTGCCAGTGTTTCATTTCGCCCATACATCACCGCTCGTTCTTGGAGCCATTCCACGAGCGCGTTGATGATTTTCGAATCGTTGATGAATCGTGTTCCTTCAAGACTTGTTTCAATAGGTTGACACGATCCGATGATGGTGTGATCTGCCATGGCTGCAAGCGGTGTGCTCAGCAAAATAAAAGTTCCTGCTGACCACGCGGTCGCCCCGCTTGGATAGACATAACCGATAACCGGGATGTCGCTCTGTTTGATCATCTCAGCGATTTCAAAGGTTTGATCAAGCCCGCCTCCTGGTGTATTCAAAAGAAGGATCACTGCTTGGGCATTGTTTGCCTCTGCTTGCTTTAAACTATCGGTTATCACTTCAACCGTGGATTGATCAATGGTATCGGTAATTTCTACAAGGACAACACTAGAGGTTTGCGCGGATGCACTACTTGACAAAAAAAGAAGAAAAAAAAAGAAAAAAATCAGAGGAGGGTAGGTCTTTCTCATTGTTCGACTTTTTTATTGACTGCTTTTGCTATTCCCGCCATAGTTCCTATTTCACCGCCGGGAACAATGATGAGGTTTTTCTCCCGTGCTATCTCCGTGAGTGTCTGTAATTCTCGAAGTCGTAAAGCGATCGGTGTTTTTTCATACAGTTTTGCCGCCTCCGTCATTTTCGCTGAGGCTAGAAGTTCTCCTTCTGCCATAATGATCCTTGATCGTTTCTCTCGCTCGGCTTCTGCTTGTTTTGCGATTGCCCGAAGCATTTCTTCCGGTAATGAGACATCTCGTAATGTGACGGCTGATATCTTAATTCCCCAGGGGTCAGTGCCGATGTCTAAGATGGATTGAAGATTTTTGTTCAGTTCTTCTCGTTGTGATAAGAGTTCATCAAGGTTTTTTTGACCAAGGATATCTCTTAGCGTCGTCTGTGCAAGTAAACTGGTCGCCATGTCATAGCGCTGCACTTCAACAATTGCTTTTTGTGGATCTGTTATTCTGAAATACACCACAGCGTCAACATCTACTGTCACGTTATCACGGGTGATGATTCGTTGTTTTGGGACATCGATGACTCGTGTTCTCAAATCCATTCGAATAGGTTTGTCAATAATAGGGATAATGAACACGAGGCCAGGACCTTTTATCCCCATTAATCTTCCTAATCTGAAGATTACAATTCGTTGGTACTCCGGCATGATCTTTATCGCTGATGCAAGGACTGCTATCAGAAAGAGTACGATAATAAACAAAAAGGCCAGCATTGTGTTGATATCTACCATAATTTTTTTACCTCCAGTGCCGAAAAACTACTTTCTATTCTTAAGTGTTTCTGTAGAGGTGTTAATTGAAACGATATTTTTAAAAAGCCCCCTCCCTTATAATGTATATTTTATGGGGAGATGAGTCATGTCTGAAATTATTGCCATAAAGGCACGTGAGGTCCTTGATTCTCGGGGAAATCCAACTGTTGAAGTCGATGTGATTACAAAACAAGGTATTTTTCGAGCGATGACGCCTAGTGGTGCGAGTGCAGGACACCATGAAGCCTTAGAACTACGAGATGGAGACAAAACAAGATACCTCGGGAAAGGAACGTTGAAAGCAGTTGACAATGTGAATAAGAAGATCGCCCCGAAATTGATTGGGTTGGATTGTCGTCACCAGGAAACCATTGATTCCATCCTGCTTAAAATCGATGGGACAGAAAACAAAGGCAAGCTTGGCGCAAACGCGGTGCTTCCCGTGTCGATGGCGGTAACGAAAGCTGGCGCTGTTGCCAACGGTATTCCTCTCTACGTGTATATCGGTGAATTATTTGGCGTGATTCCCTATCGTTTACCCGTTCCAATGTGTAATGTCATTAACGGAGGAAAACACGCAGGTCAGGAGAACTCAATCCAGGAGCATATGCTCATGCCGACCGGTGCAAAAAATTTTACTGAAGGAATCAGAATGATTTCTGAGAGTTACCATCATCTTGCAAAACTATTAAAGGGAAAGTTTGGTGCGGGCGGTGTTCTGATAGGTGATGAGGGCGGGTTTGCACCTGCTCAGATCATTGATATCCATGACCGTCTTGATCTGATGCTAGAGGCAGTTGAGAACGCGGGATATAACAACAAGATGAAAATTGCATTAGATCCTGCGTCCAGTGAGTTTTTCTATGACGGTATCTACAAGATAGGCGAGAAATCATATTCTGGTGGGGAGATGGTTGATTTCTATGTTGATCTCTGCAAAACATACCCAATTGTGAGCATTGAAGATGGCCATGCGGAGGATGACTGGGACTCCTGGGTGGAGATGACAAAGAAATTAGGGAATAAAATTCAGATTGTTGGTGATGATTTGTTTGTCACAAATACAAAACGCATTAAGAAAGGGATTGAGTTGCAAGCGGCAAACTCTGTGCTCATTAAACTCAATCAGATCGGTTCTGTCACAGAGACATTGAATGCGATTAAGATGGCGCAGGATGAGGGATGGACTGCGGTGGTGAGTCATCGCAGTGGGGAAACCGAAGATAATTTCATTGCTGATCTCGTGGTGGGGACAAGTGCGGGGCAGATTAAGACTGGTGCACCAGCGAGAAGCGATCGTAACGCGAAGTACAATCAATTGATACGTATCGAAGAAGAACTTGGGGAGAAAGCAGAGTACCTTGGAGTTGATTTCCGAGAACTCCTGTAGAGGGCGTAAACATTTTTATCTACGTGACGATACACCTCATGGAGGCATAGTAATGAAAATACTTATTACTGATAAGACAGAAAATGAGGTTGTCCAACAGTTGAAAGACGCTGGTCAAGAAGTCACTTTTAATGAAATGGATCCCGCAACGCTGCTCAAAGAGATTCCGAAGTACGATGGGCTGATGGTGCGAAGCAGGACAAAAGCAACTGCCGATGTCATCAACGCAGGAGCAAAAGGCAGCCTGAAGGTTATCGGACGGGCAGGGATTGGTGTTGACAACATTGATCTTCCAACGGCATCGAAGAACAAGATCAAAGTCGTGAACGCTCCGACCGGTACGACCGAAAGTGTCGCTGAACTTGCGTTCGGACTGATGCTTGCTGCGTCACGGTCAATTCCACAGGCAGACCATTCGATGAAGCAGGGGCTGTGGGAGAAGAAAGCGTTCAAAGGTGTCGAGCTGTGCGGAAAAACGCTTGGAATTATCGGAATCGGGCGGATTGGGACTGAGCTTGGGAAACGAGCACTCGCGTTCAACATGAAAGTCCTTGCCTATGACAAGTACATCCAGAAATCACCGACCGCAAAGATTGCGATGGTGTCGTTGGAGAAATTACTCAAAGAATCTGATTATCTTTCGCTACATATCCCGTTTGTGAAAGAAGAAGGAGCCACGATTAAAGAACCTGATTTTGAGAAGATGAAAGACGGTGTCATTATCATCAACTGTGCCCGGGGTGGCGTGGTTGATGAACAGGCATTGTTAAAATATTTGAATAGTGGGAAGGTACGGGCTGCTGCTCTTGATGTCTATGCAGCTGAACCCCCGACGTTTAAAGAGCTTGTCACTCACCCGAAAGTTGTCTGTACACCACATATCGGTGCATCAACGAAAGAAGGACAGTTACGAGCTGGTAAGATTTGTGCTGAGCAGATGCTTCTTGTTCTTTCCGGGAAGACACCTGATTTTTGGGTGAATAAAAAAATGATGGAAGGGAAATGAGTAGAAAAGACATCCCCAGTAACGCAATGAAGAATCTTGATGGCATCATCGAAAAGATTGATCATCATATCGGGGAGAAGGAAAAAATACGGGAAGATGCGTTAAAGACTTCCCGGGATATTATTATTTGTTGTCGAAGAGGCATTCAGCAGCTCCACCGCGATCAGATGGATGAGGCGGAGAATTATATTAAACAAGCATCTGCGAAGCTTGCGCAGTTATATGATTTTACCAGGGATCATCCTGATATTTTTCATGCGGGATTTGTGGAGAATGCGGCCCAGGAGTTTGTCGAGATTCACTGTCTGTATAACATCATGAAAGGGCAGGATCTCCCTGACCCGGATACAATTCAAACCACGTATAGCGCGTACCTGCTTGGGCTGTGTGATGTCGTGGGTGAGCTGCGACGCGGCGCCCTGGATTTTATGCTGGGCGGAAATACCGCGAAAGCAAACGAGTACCTGCAGCATATGGACCGGATCTATGATGCGATCATGAGTTTTGATTATCCTTCGGCATTGGTTCCTATTAAAAAGAAGCAGGACATGGTCCGTGGTCTCATTGAAAAAACCCGAGGGGAGCTCGTGGTTTCGAACTGTGAACAACGAATCTATGAGAGAACCCATGAGTTCCACGGTATCCTAGATCAAGCGAATGAGGAAAAAACCAACAGGAAGAAAAAGGCGGTAGCTGGTGAGGAAGATGACATCGATATTGATAAAGTGTGGTAGGTTTTTTTCGATAACCTCGTTTTTTACGAAATGTTTATAAAAAGCCTTTATATACTTCAAGGAGAGAAATCTTATTATGGTTGAGGTCTCGGTGGAAAACATCGTTGTGTCTTTTACAATTTCGTCGTCGTTGGATTTATCGGAACTTGCGGGAATTCTCCCCGATGTAACGTATAATCCTGACGAGGTTCCTGCAATAGTAATGCAGTTTTCTAAACCACGCTCTATGGCAACCCTGTTTTCCATGGGGAACGTAGTGGTGACCGGGCCGAGAAGCATGGATGAGGTCCATGAAGTCGTTAAAATGGTTACTGATCGTCTGAATGTCGTTGGTGTACCGTTGGAAGAAACACCAGAGATTGAGGTAATGAACGTGACCGTGTCAACTGATCTACACCAGTCGTTGAAATTACGACGTCTCGCGAAATCCCTACAAACCGTGGAATATAACCGGAAGGTTTTCCCTGGATTGGTTTATAAAGGAGATGACCCAAACACTGTTATATTGCTGTTTGATTCGGGGAAGATTGTCTGCAACGGAATCAGGCTTGAAGACGTTACTGTTGCTCTTGATAAAATGTTGGAGAAACTGTTATCATTTGGTATAAAAAAGAAGGAAAATGTATGCCAGACGTAAAAGTAGAAAATATTGTTGCGTCAACGTCGTTTTCCGATAAATTGGATTTGGACGTTATCGCACAATCATTGGAAGAAGCGGAATATGAGCCAGAGCAATTTCCTGGGCTTGTGTATCGGTTGAGTAGTCCAAAAACTGCTACCCTCTTGTTTCGGAGTGGGAAGGCGAATTGTACTGGTGCGAAAAATATTGAGGACGTTAGAACCACGATTAATATCATTGCGGAAAAACTGAAGAAATTAGGTGTCGAGGTCTATAAAGACCCTGAGATCGTCATTCAGAACATTGTCGCGATTTCTGATCTTGGCGGCGAGTTGAACCTCAATGAGGTTGCCATGGCACTTGGGTTAGAAAACGTTGAGTATGAGCCAGAGCAGTTCCCCGGACTTGTCTATCGTATCAAAGAACCTAAAGTGGCTATGCTCCTGTTTGGCTCTGGGAAGATCGTGTGCACGGGGGCACGGAAGATCACGGATGTTTCCCTTGCGGTGGAGAAACTATCTCAGGAACTCACTTCACTTGGTCTGATCCATCATTAATATAATTCGGGTTCGGTGAAAAAAGAGCTCTTTGCAGGAAGAGTTCCCCCAATCTTTTTTTTATTGCATGCGTTTAAAGTGTTTTCTGATAATTACGGAAGAAGTAATCTGGGGGGTACCGGTGATGAATATTATTTGGTTCGTTGCTGGTCATTGTATTTGCGGGGAGATCAGGGAGTTATATTTATCTACCTGTTTCTCATTCAGGGGAATGTGAGGGGGTCTAAAGAATTGAATTGAAAAAATCTTTTTCATTCTTTTCCTCCCAGACTTTTTAGACCCCTTCTCCTAATTCTCTTTCTCGAAATACTTCATAAAAAAGACGTGATGTACATTTTATTTGTGAATAATATGCTACTCTATAAAAAAGGAGAATGGGGAGGGCATTGCCCTCAAACGAATTAGTTTGTCTTGAAGAATTCTTTTAGGTCATCGACTTTTGGATTCATCATGCCGCTGATTCTCACTGAGAAAATATCTTCCAACATCATGATTTCTCTGATGTATGTCGAGTATTTCTTATTGATGAACTCAGTGAATCGTTTTGCAACGATGATGTCTTTTGCGGTGAAACAGAGCATCACATCATATTGACCATGGAGCATGCAGGCGGTTTGGACGAAAATACCAAGGTTTTTCCCTGAATATTTCTTGAATCCATCGATAACGTCATCAATGACGTCGTTCGCAGGCTCGTTCGATCGTTTGATCAACATGATGTAGTGGCGCACACCTAGTTTTTCCTTATCTGGTATTGCTGTGTATCCCCAAATTGTTTTGTTGTTCTCGAGTCGTTTAATAATGCGCCATACTTTCTGTCTGGAAAACCCGCAGGTTTTTGCGATTTTGTCTATACTCTCGTTGGAATTTCGTTGCAGCTGCTCAATTACTCGCTTCTCATCCTGGTCTATTTGTTTTCTGCTACTTTTAGCCATAATTTTTTTCCCCCATGATATATTGTCTTAATAAGAGCTGATTTTTTGGCTCTTTTATTACCTTTCTTTGTCTAGGAGACTAGAGAGCCACTATACCATTTAATGTTATTAATGTTTCGCATAGGGGCTTGTATAAGCTAGTATAAAGACCTTTTGAGAAACATTTATATTGCCAATAAGTATTTTCTTTTGGGGGTTGCAGAGTTATAAGATGAAAGCTCTTTTTTTGCTCTTCAACTTCCCCTTTCCTCCCTTTTTCAGAAGGATACATCGTTATTCTAAGATATAAGAAACACAAAATGGTTTTTAATACTTTGCGATATTAGGGATGATGCCGTATGTCGAACCGCTGCCTTGAAACAAAATGCATACAATGCTGCAAAGAAACGAATATGTTGCTGTCATATCACGATATCGAAAAAATACAAAAATTAGGGTACGGCCACGCGTTTTTTCTAAGGGAACACGGTGGGTGGCTACAACTTAAGAACTCTCAAGGGCGATGCGTGTTCCATACTGGTGAAAAATGTACTATTTACGAACATCGACCGAAAGGATGTTCTTTCTACCCGATAGTCTACGATAAAGACAACAACGGTGCGGTCCTTGACAGCGAATGCCCGCAGAGACAATGTTTTCCTCTCTCAAAAGTCAAATCGCAGCAGCTGGGCATCCTTATCTCAATATTGGAAAAAGAAAGAATAGAACGAACACGATCAAAAGCTTATAAAAAAAGATAGAGAAAAAAAGGAAAAAAAATTATTGTGACAAAGTCAAGTCATTATAAAATATAAAAATTGATAAAAAAGAAAATTTTAAGGGTGAAGAAGCCGCCGAAGGAATGAGTAAAAAATGTCTGGATTCCTACCATTTTAAGGAATAATACGCTTGGTTACTTGATAGGAAAACTTATATAGTCCTGCTTATGATTATTATACTATATTCGCGAGGCAATATGTATGGAGCTTACTACTTGTCCGCAATGTGGTGGTAAACAAATCCAGCAGGAGATCATTAAAGATGTTGTTTTAAATAAACCCACCATAGATTACAGGTGTAAGGTGTGCGGGTATCATGGTACACCTCTTCTTTTAGAAAAATATGAAGGTGTTTTTAAGGGGATAAAACCTGAGGTCCCTGGATTTATAGGTCCGTGGGCGATCCATACACGTTTAGATGATGGAGAACGAAAAACATTATCAGTGTTATGGGAAGACGCGCGTGACTGTATTCGTTCGTTAGGATTGAAGAAAGGGGATCGAATCACAGTAACCGTTGATCGGGAAATCTGGTGCATCGATAAAGTCACTGATGCACAATAAAAAGAAAAGAAAGAATGTTTTTTTCAGAAAAAAAACTTCTAATTATTTTGACCGGGAACGTACTGATCGGAGTGGTGGACAAGAGATTTCCTGGACCATGTCCACAAGATAAACGATTTTCCCTGCATCACAGACATCAAAGCATTCCCTGCAAGACGAACAGGTATCAGACGCTCCAGGTACTAATGCGACAGTACGGTCAATCCCACGACCGACAAAGCACACCGCATGTTTCTTTTTTACCTCGGCACAATACCGTACGCAAAGACCGCATAAGCTGCAGGGGGATTCCGGATTCTCTGCTTGTTTGAATCGAGAGCGGACAATACCATACTGTTTCGCTATATCAACATGAGCACCACTAGGAGAAACGGAAAGTAAGAGCTCTGCGAGAAGTTTTCGTATTTTATCCGTATTCTCTGTTTTCGTTTGTACAATAAGTCCACTTTCCGCTGGATAACAACACGATGCGACTAACTTCTTCCTGTTGTTTTTTTCAATTTCCACCATGCAAAATCTACAGGCGCCGTACGGCTCTAAATTGTCATCATGACACAACGTTGGGATGTTGATGCCTGCTTTGTGTGCGGCTTGAAGCACGGTTGTTCCTTCTTCTGCTTGAATTTTTTTCCCATCAATGGTTAATGAAAGAGTAGCCATACATTTCACCTCGTGATATTCGGTAGTTGTTTTTTCAGAAATTCTTTCTGTTTTCCTGTTGTTTTGATCACTGCATTGAATTTACAGCTCTCAAGGCAGTTTCCGCATTTTATACATTGCTCTATTTCAATGCGATGGAGTTCTTTTTTATCTCCTGTGATAGCGTCAACCGGGCAATTCTTTGCGCATAGTCCACATTTTTTGCATTTCACTGGATCAATAGTATATTGGATGAGTCCTTTGCAGACTTTCGCTGGGCATTCACCGCGTAAATGTGCGTCATATTCGTCACGGAAATATTTCAACGTGCTCAGAATCGGATTTGGAGCTGATTGTCCTAAAGCACATAATGCTGACATTTGCACAACTTCACAGAGTTCTTCGAGAAGCTCGACGTCTTCTTCAAGTGCTTTGCCGTTTGTGATATCATTTAAGATACTCACCATCTGCCGCAGGCCTTCACGGCAAGGGATACATTTCCCGCAGGATTCCTGGGAAAGGAAATTGACGAAGTACCGAGCGATATCGACCATGCAGGTATCCTCATCCATGACAATCATCCCGCCAGATCCCATCATGGATCCGACATTGTACAATTCATCAAAATCAACGGTCAGATCTAGATACTTCTCAGGGATACATCCGCCCGACGGACCACCGGTTTGAACCGCTTTGAGGCGTTTCCCATTTGGGATTCCTCCACCAATGTTATAGATGATCTCCCGTAATGTTATCCCCATAGGTACTTCAACTAAACCAGTGTTATTCACGTTACCGACAAGGGAAAAAATCTTCGTACCTGTACTAGTAGGCGTACCCATGCTCGCGAACCATTGGGCACTGTTGTTAATGATAAAGGGAACATTCGCCCAGGTTTCTACGTTGTTTAAACAGGTTGGTTTGTTCCATAAACCATTCACCGCGGTATGAATGTATTTAGGACGTGGTTCGCCGACACGTCCTTCGATAGCGGACATAAGCGCGCTGGATTCCCCGGAGACAAACGCTCCAGCGCCTCGATGGACTTTAATCGTAAAATCAAAACCAGAGCCAAGAATGTTTTTCCCAAGAAGCCCATACTCCATGGCTTGTTTTATCGCATGTTCAGTATTTTCCACAGCTAAGGGATATTCCTGTCGTACGTACACATAGCCTTCATGGGCACCTATCGCGTATGCACCAATGATTAAACCTTCTAAGACGCTGTGAGGGTTGCCTTCCATAAGGCTTCTGTCCATATACGCCCCCGGGTCACCTTCATCACAGTTCACAATAACATACTTTGGTTCCTCAGAAGCATTTTTTGTCGTTTCCCATTTTCTCCCAGTAGGGAACCCGCCACCGCCTCGTCCTCGAAGATTCGCTTTTTTTACCTCGTCAAGAACCTTCTGCGGCGTCATCGCACTAAGGCTTTTTGCCAAAGCCGAATATCCACCAAGAGCAATATAGTCATCAATGATTTTTGGATCGATTTTTCGGTTGTTGCCAAAAATCAACCTTGTTTGATTTTTATAAAAGGGGATGTCTGTTTCAAGAAGGATGGGTTTTCCTGTCTTTTGGTCTGTGTATAATAATCGTTCCACTGGTTTTCCTTGTTGAATCGTATGAGTGATAATTTCGGGTACGTCCTGAGGTGTTACCTTGCAGTAACAAATTTCATGCGGGTAAATAACCACGATAGGTCCTTTTTCACAAAACCCATGGCAGCCTGTTCTTTTTATGTCAACCATGATTTCCATGTTTTGTTTTTTTAGTTGTTCTTCAAAAGCAGCGACGACTTTTTCACTTGCATACGCATGACAGCCTGTTCCTGAGCAGATAGCAATGCAGAGTTTTTTGGAGTTTCTCTGTTTCAGAAGAGCTTGTCGATGGTTTTCTAAATCTCTAACAGTCGAGCATTGTACCATATGATATCACCTACATTGGTCTAGCTGGTGGTTGTTTCAGTGCGATCGGAGCAAGTTTCTGTTGTTCTTTCGTCATGGTTAGTTCTCCGATGCGGTAATTTGACAGGATATCAGAAACCTGTGAAGACGTTAATTTACCATGATATTCATTATCTACAATCATCACAGGTCCCAAGGCACAACAGCCCAGACAATTAACGCTTTCAAGCGTGAACTTCATATCCGGGGTCGTTTCCCCCGATCGAATACCAAGATATTGTTCAGCAGCCTCCAGGATTTTTGGCCCGTTGCGAACATGACAAGCGGTTCCTAAGCATACACGGACAAGATGTTCCCCGCGGGGCTCAAGACTAAATGACTTGTAAAACGTTGCGATATGCAGTATCTGAGACATCGGAATGTTTAACCGCTCAGATACCCACAGCAAAGCTGGTTTTGGAAGCCAATGATTTTTCTCCTGGATTTTTAAAAGAATTTGTATCAGAGCGCTTTTCTCCCCGTCGTAGTCATCAATGATTTCGTCTATTTCTCGGAGTTCTTGAATCATGTGTTTTACAGATTCTTCTCTTCGTTTGATTTGCTTAAGTGCGTAGAGATGCTTGATTGCCTCTTCTTCAAGTTTTTTCAATTCTTCATTCAACGGAGGTTGATCAAGGCCAAGTGCATAGTATTCTGAAAGAATTTCAAGTCCCCTAAGAAGAATATCTGTTTTACTCAAATCAGAGGTTTTTTGTAATGTGTATAACGCCTTTTTCTGTTCTTCGGTTAAACGTACTCCAACAAAATGAGATTTTGTTTTTCCTTTTGCCATAGTCATCCTTCCATGTTAAACAGTTAAACATTTATTTTTAAAACCGAGAAAATCAGGTTAATTAAAAGACTATGTGCGAACAAAGAATACCGATGATTAGCAATTAATCATTAATATATTATTATATTAATTTTTAATCGTTTCGGTTACAAAAGATTATATAATCGAAGTGAATGACAGGCTACAACGATTAGCATGGATAGACTTAGCGTTTCTTTAAATGATAAATCACTTGCCATCATCCAGAAATATCAAACAAAATATGATACAACACAAGCTGATGTTATCAGAAGAGCTCTTCATTGGATGAGTATTATTGAGGAACCGGCTGAAAAAGTCTCTGTTGAAAACATATTAACATATGTTGATTATCTTGGAGACAATGAGCATCTCATTCTTGATATTGCACATTGGAAATCTATCTTTATTGAGATCGGTGAAGGATCAAAAAAATTCTGGGATGATGTCCGTAAAACAGGAGATTTTCATCGGAAAGAATATTTTGATAAAGGAATCAGAGATGTCCAACAAATTTTAAATTATATAGAGAAAACAAACTGGTACAGCTTAAAGGTAGATTCAAAAAACAGTTTCACACTTATTCTTGCTACTTCGGAATCAGTACGGTTTATCAAAACATTTTTTGAAGGATTCTTCAGCAATTTTCCTCAAAAAGTAGAGATTACTGAGGAAAATATGAAAATCAGAATTAATGTTCATTAATCCTCTTTCTAGAGATAGTATTGATTTTTTTTCACTCCGATCAAAAAGGGTAAAATCATGACTGTCAAGGTTACAATTTATAATTGTAGGAACCTAATTTTCTAGGAATTCGGTAGACGAGAAAAAGTAAGAGAGCCGCCGAAGGGATAACGATGTATAGGTTAAATTCCCCACCTAGTTTAATGCGGGGGCGGACATCAGTGTTAATTCTTCAGTTCCGAGTATGAAAAATTTGTCAAATAGTATCTAAGTACCGATAACAGAAATGCAGGGGAAGAGATACCAACTCCGAGTTTAAATCTCTTTATCTTGAAGATGTAATTGGAGAAAACACTTGGGCTGAAGTTATTCCCTAAAGAACTGCAGAGTTAGAGTTAAGAATATGATCTATGTTCCATACATAAATCGAAAAATATTCTATGAGAGTAAAATATCATGTTATGGATAATCATTAGTATTTTAGTTGTAATATGCCTTGTCTTAATTTCTGCATTTTTTTCTAGTGCTGAGATGGCTTTTATTTCTATTAATCGCGCCGTTGTAAAAGAAAAAGCACGAGAAGGAGAGAAACATGCGATTATATTGGATCGGCTTTTACAGAATCCGGAGAATGTAATTAGCGCTATTGTTATCGGAAACAATCTCGTAAATATACTCGCTTCGATTATTGCAGGCACTATTGCTACTATAATTTTCGGTAATATCGGTATTGGCATTGCCACAGTTGTTATGATACTTTTGATAATTATTTTTGCTGAAAGCGCACCAAAATCATTTGGGATACAAAACATGCGTTTCGCTTTACGAGTCGCACGACCGCTTGCTTTCGTTACCAAGATATTTCATCCAGTGGTTCTTCTGCTGACAAGTATCTCTAATGTTTTGATACGACTCGTTGGTGGAAAAGTAAGAAGTCGATCAATTATAACCGAGAGAGAAATAATGGCAATGATGCGGCTTGGTGAAGCGGAAGGTACTATTGCACGTGATGAACGAGAGATGGTAAAAGGAGTATTCAAATTTGATGAGACACACGCTTCTGAAGTATATACACCAAATGAGAAAGTAGTTTTTCTTCAAGAAAATGATACAATTGAATATCTTATACAGAAATCAATTCAAACAGGGTTTTCCCGATTCCCTGTATGCAGAAATAATCTGGATGATATCATAGGTATGGTCCATGTGAAAGATACGTTGGTTGTAACAGAAAAAAATATGCCTGTGAAATCAATCATGCGCCCTATTTTGAAAATAGATTCGAGTATGAAAGTAGATGATGTACTACGAATCATGAAGGCAAAGAAAACGCATCTTGCTTTGTTGCAAACAGCAGAAGGTAAAACCAGAGGTCTTGTCTCTATGGAGGATTTGATAGAAGAAATATTTGGAGAAATAGCTGATGAACATGATACAGGAGCTGCCCCCACAGAAAAAAGATAAAAAATAGATACTGACTTAGATGTATTTGTCCGATACGATTACATGTTTTTCCCGCAGACCTACATTTTCAAGGTAATACAAGGGTCGCCAACAGGCGAAAAAAGTTCAGATAGCCGCCGAAGGGATTTGGACCCCTGACCTGCTGATTACGAATCAGCCGCTCCACCAGCTAAGCTACGGCGGCATTCTAGGGCCTGAATAAGGTCCGATATTAAAAAATTGCCTATAGCTTTTTCCGTAACATCTTTTTACTTCCATCTGATACAAGAACTCAATGATTTGTGGTGCTGATGAAGCGGGACGCGGGCCGGTTTTTGGCGCTCTTGTCGTTGCCGGCGTGCTCGTTGAAAACGATGCTGAACTAATCAGAATCGGTGCACGCGACTCTAAGCAACTCACTCCAAACAAACGAGAAGTGCTCGCAAAACAAATAAAAGACATCGTAGTAAAATATGAAATAATGGTCATCCCTGCTTCTGATATCGATGACCTGCGAAAAGTCATGACGTTAAACGAACTTGAAGTCTCTGTTTTTAGTAAAGTAATCGAAAAACTCAAACCAGATACTTGTTATGTGGATGCTGCTGATGTGAACGAAGTACGATTCGGAAAAGACATCCTCTCAAGGCTTACTTGGAAACCAACGATGATCTCAAAACATAAGGCCGATGAAACGTATCCTATTGTTGGTGCAGCATCAATTCTAGCTAAGACTACTAGAGATGAGCACGTTCGACGGATAGCCCGGGAACTTGAAAAAAAGATCAATCTTCCTTTAGGGAGTGGGTATCCTGCAGACCCTATAACAAAAAAATTTCTAAAAACATGGGTAGATACGTACGGAGAGTTGCCGCCACATACGAGACATTCATGGGAAACTGCCCAAAATCTCATGAAAAAATACAAAACAAAAACATTAGATAAATTCTAAGAAAAGTGGCAGAAATGCCAGCAAACACCGGGCTGGCATGTCCCCCGCAACTCAAGTCAATTAATACCATAAGGCGCTTTTTGGTTTATATACATACAAACAGGGTCACCGAAAGTATTCATTTCCGTTGCGTTGAAAAAGAAAGAAAAAAGAAGAAAAATCCAGGGTTTTACTGGTTTTGTTCCTGGAATTCCTTTAAAAACTTACAGAGCACCTCGGTGCCTTCGAGAGACATCGCGTTGTACAGAGATGCTCGCATGCCACCGACATCCCGGTGACCCTTGAGACCAATGAGCCCTTTCTTCTTTGCTTCATCGACGCATTTTGCCTCAAGTTCCGGGGTTGCCAAATTAAAGGTAATGTTCATGAGTGATCGTGACTCTGGTTTTGCAACACCACGATAGAAACCCTGAGATTCGTCAATGATATCGTAGAGCAGTTTTGCTTTCTTCCGGTTCTGTTTTTCCATCGCGGGGATACTGCCAAGGGATTTCAGATGCTCTAAGACGAGCTCGCAAAGATAAATAGCAAAACACGGGCAGGTGTTATACAAGGAATCCTTCTCGACATGCGTCTTATATTTCAGCATGGTTGGTGTGTTCTCCGGAACCCTGTTGATCAGATCATCTCGAATAACAACAACAGTGACCCCGGAAGGGCCAAGGTTCTTCTGAGCACCTGCGTAGATGACTCCAAACTTCTTCACGTCAACGACCTTATCCAAAAAATTCGAGGACATGTCACAGACAAGCGGCACCTCACTAGGAACCTTTGGCCACTCATGCCATTCGATTCCTCCGATCGTTTCGTTTCCCGTGATATGCGCAAACGCTGCATTCTCACTAAAGGTAACATTCTTGGGGATGTAGGAGAACTTTTGATCCTCTGAGGATGCAACAACCTTCACCTCACCATACAACTTTGCTTCTTTAATCGCTTTTTTTGCCCATGCGCCAGTGTACACGTATTCCATGGGTTTCCCTGCTTGTTGAAGATTCAGGGGCACCATGAAAAACTGGGAGGACGCACCACCTTGCAGCCACAATACTTTATAGTTGCTGGGGATGCCCATGAGTTCTTTCAGCAGCTCTGAGGCTTTCTTGTGCACCTCATCGTATTCTTTGGATCGATGAGAAATCTCCAGAATTGACATCCCGGTTCCATGAAAATCAAGGAGTTCTTCCTGCGCTTTCTTCAACACCGGTAACGGTAACGTTGCTGGACCTGCATAAAAATTGTATACACGTTTCGTCATAACAATTGCCTCCATTTACTATCCTTTATATCGTTGGACCAGTGTATACCCCAAAGGAATTTAAAGCATTCGGAGCCGCCCCTCCCAGGAGAATAAACCCTTCAGAGGACTTGTACTTTTCGTGCAAACGTCAGGTACCCGGTGTGACCCAACATGTCAAAACTCGGGCGGGTCCCATACTTTGAAACAACCATTTCCCGCTGGATGTTCTCAAAGGTTTTACATTCTATATACGAATATTGCTCAATTGTTTTCACGGTTTGCTCAACCTGAGAAATCAACGGCGAATAAGTACAGAGATACCCGCCAACCTTCAGTGCCTTCCATGCGTGTTCAATTGCTGCCCACGGATTCGGAATATCAAGGACGATGGCATCAAGGTCTTTTTCGTCGATTCCTTCAGTCACATCCTTGATTTTTGTGGTGACATACTGGGTGAGACCTGATTGTCTCAGATTCTTCATCGCATGTTCGATGAATTCTGCTCTGATATCATAGGAAATGACTTTTCCATTTGGGGCGACAGCAGAAGCAAGCGCGATTGTGAGCGACCCAGACCCAATCCCCGCCTCAAGCACTGTCTGTCCTGGCTCAATGGAGCAGTTCATGAGGATATGGGCCGCATCGCGTGGTAGAATAATTTGTGCTTGGCGACGCAACCCCTGCAGTTTATCCTGTAACGACGGAGAGAGAACCCAAAACTGTTTATTCCCAATCACAAACTTACTTCCATATTCTTTTCCAACAAGAGTTTTTGGATCAATAACCCCGATTCCTCTGATTTTATCTGTTTTCCAGTTCGTGTCAACAATGATTTTCTTCAGGCTTTCATCGATGAGTACCACGGTATCGTTCTGTTCAACCATTTGTTTCATGGTTTCCACCGCGCAAAATCAACAAATGAACCAAAACTCAAATTCTCCAGGTCAAGCTGGTCAAGCCATTTTTCTTTACAGTCGCAGGTAAGATTATTCAACGCGTCCTGTTTTTGTGACAAAGAAAATTCTTCAATCGCATTCAGCACCTTCCGATCACAGACGCCACAGTTATGCGCCCCTCGCATGCTTCCACCACCAACCGCATCACATTTCACGAACGCATCGGTGACGCTCTTACTCTGTTTTAAAAACTCAACGATACTCCAGAGCCACGGCGGCCTGTACTGGTTTCGTTTCCAGAGGTATTCCACCACCGTATGACGCTGCACGTTCGTCGGGTTCAAAGAGATTATATCAGTGTATGGAGCGATGTCCTGAGCTGTCCGGATGCAATCGTTCAGTGATTCTTTTTCTGTTAAAAACGGTGGTTTCATAAGTACGTAGGTTTTCACATTCATCTGATGTTTTTTCAATAGTTTTACTGCTTTCTTATAATCATTAAAAGTGAATCCTTTGTTGATCGCTTTTTCCCGCACCAGATCATTTGAGGTTTCTAACCCAATCCCAATCTCAAATTCTTTCGACGACACAATCTTATGAATGGCTGCTAGCCTCTTTTCTGTTACGTACTCCGGGCGTGATTCCACCGAGATTTTTTCTGCCCGCTCGGTCAATACGCTGAGGATTTCATGTTGCACGGGTACCGGTATTTCATGAGGATCAAGGTAACTACCTGAAGTGAAAAGTTTCACTATCTTTTCACCCTTGTAGCTCTGCATAGCTTTTTCAAACTGAGACTGAAAATCATTCTCAGAAACAGGTGCGAACATGCTGTCGTTGAAATACCCGCACATCGTGCACCCCGATGCCAATGCCCAGGAGCATCCGCGTGTCCTTAAAATAATTACGTACGCATCGACAACCTTGCCATCGAGAACATCTTTTTCTGACCAACAGCGAACCGGCTGTCGAGCGTCCTGTGCGCGAGGTGTAAAATCCTTTTTGAATGATTGACAGAAGGTGGCTATCTCGTTCATGTCTTGTTATCATTTTTTTTACGTTTGAACAGGAAGACGACGACAACGATAGCAAGGACCAAGACTACAACCTCAAACCCTGGTGTTGACCCCATACTTATAGGATAGGGTAACGCGTAGCTCACCGTGTTTGGCAATTGTGGTTTCCGCAGTAACGCTAACGTATAATTCCATTCAACAAGAGGCTCTTCAGTTCCGATATTTTGGTCGTTCGCCGTTGAAAATATGTACGGTCGTGTATCTTTGATGGTATTGGAGAATTTTTCAGGGATGTTGAGGAAGTAATGACGTGCTTCCGCGTACACATGCACGGTCACGGTGGAATTTGCTGTCCATCCTTTGAACTCCGCGGAGGTCTCATATTTTTCTCTATCGCCTGTCTCCTTTTGATCAACGTCGAGGTCTGACCCATTGTCAATCTTGTAGTACACTCTGAAATTATATTTACTTATCCGGTCGTCAGCCTTTATGGTGATCGCATCCCCGCTCATAATCCCGGTGAAACGAGACGAGATGATCTCAAGAACATCAGTGGCGTAGCTAAATGAACCGTTCATGGTTGTTTTCCTGTTGTTTACATCCGAGACAATAAACGTGTAATTATATGAGCCATTGAGGTTACCTGGGTTCTCATACGTGTACCGGAAGATATTGTTTTCAAAGGTAAACTCTGGAGCAGACATGATTCCATTTGGATCCATGACGGTGAAGTTGATTCCTGCTTTGTTGACTCCTACGTTGTCCACGATGTGGGCTGCGATCAGGATTGTTCCCCCTGGTTCTTGCATCCCTGGCAACGCAACAACTTCGACATGTGGTGCTTCCCCGTCATAGAACGGAGGGTTCACTAACACAATCAGTAGGAGTAGCCAGGTGAAAAAATAGGTGGCAAACGCGGTCAGCCAGCCTTTTCGTCCAAAATCAGTCAGATCGATATTCAGTTTCAAGAACAGATATTTTATCCAAATCGCGTTCACGACACCAACGAGGAGGACCAACTCCCAACGGAGAAAGTTGTCACCCATCAATGCCCAGAAACCAAAACAAATCACTGAGATGAGCAAACCAAAGAGAAATGCGATAAAAAGGGTTTTAATGTTCCGTCGTTCTCTTTTAATGAATGCTTCTTCGTCAAACTTCGGTATCTGAAAATCGAATTGTTCTTCTTGCTCGGTTCCTTCTTTTCGTCTCTTTGCCATATTGGGCCAGGAAGGAATGCTTCCTTAAAAGGTTTTTTCATTTGGGTTTTCTCAGGTTTACAGGAATTCAATTTCTTCTGGAAGTTTCTCAAGATATTTTTTGAATCCCTCCGGCCAATGCTTTGGATTCACCCCTTTTTGTGCAAGAAATGCAGTGGTCCACCGCTCAAGACCAATTCCTGAACATCCACTCCACAATTCACTCTTCTGCGCCTTGATATTAAACGCAGAGATGTACTTATCACCAAGAATGCTGAGATTTTGGAACTCCAGCCACTCCGAATCCTTCCGGTCTCCGCGGTACGGCATGTATGCCTCAAAGTCAATGGTCCCAGTATCCAGAGTGCTCTCATCACCGATTTTCCCTGCCTGCTGCATGTACCAGGGGGTGACCCATGCCATCCGCCATTCCAAATCGAAAATATCGTTAAACACATGTTTGTACCGTTCAAGCATTTTCTCTTTTAACACGAGGAGTTGTTCCCTGGTTCCGATATAGACTGGTTCGATACGATGGAATTCGTCCACTCGTTCGATCCCGTGCCGCCCCCCGGATTCATACCGCGCGGAGATAGCGGTCTTATCATACACCAAAACAGGCAGGGATTTCTCTGCGATGGTCTTGCCTTTAAACGACCAGTAAATCATCGGGCACTGGGCGTAACAAATACCCGCGGCTGGCGCGCTGAGGTTCTTCTGCAGCTCCTCGACAGGGACCTCTTTGGTTATCTTCGTCAGATCAATGAACCGCTCCCAGTCTTTTGCGTCCCTGGTCTTTGGTTCGACGACATAGTAGAACTCATAGGGCATGCCCTCCATATGACCGGTTTTCAGCCAGATATCAAACGGTTTGATATGTGACTCGATGATTTCCTGGAACCCGAGTGGTTGCAACACCTCTTTTATCGCGATATGCTCCATGGTTTTCAGGATCGCAGCTGCCTGAGGACGATAGAACCATTTCCCCTTCGTCGGACCCTGCTTCAGCCAATCGAGCTTCTCCATTTCTTCCGTTGGATCTTTCGTCCATGTTGGTTTTTTCTCCTCGGATTTCCAAATGAGCTTCCAGAACTCTGCTTTTCCCTCGTAGTACTGGTTCTCCACTTTTTCTTTCACACGATTTATCATCCGATCAATGTAGTTCCTCCGCAGAAACTCCTCAGACACATCCGAAAGCAGTATCGTTGCGTGTTTTCCTTGTATCTTCACCTCGGCAAACGGGATACTGACGTCTTTGAGTGGTTCTCGCGCGAGATCAAAACTAATCGTGTATTTTTCAATGGTGATACCTCGCACACCAACATGATGGGTCTTACCCAGCTCTTTACTGAGCGCGTTTTTAATCTGCAGAAGTGCGTTATGCGGGCGAAGAGTCCCCTCTGAAGTAATAGACAGAGAAAGTGTTCCCTTCTCAATCGTAAAATGTTCGATTACTGCGAGTTTCTCCGGGCCTTTTTTCAGAATCGACTCATTCGTCGTTGCGATAAAATTTTCAAATTCTTTGGTCAGTCTTGAGACATCGCCGCTGAGCGTAAATCTGGCTTGTAACTCACATCGCATCATCAGAAGGTTATCCCTCCATGGATACTTAATTCTTATGAGTATGATGAGTACAACAACCCTGGTTTGAATTTAAAAAAAATCAGATGTTATAAACATAGATGGATACAAAAGGTCTAAGATGTATCGCCTCTTTATTTCACCAATTTTATAACAACTATCTCCTTTAAAAACATACCCTTAGAACCCTATATGTGGGTCAATAAATCAACATCAGAAGAGAAGTACGGTTTAAATCGTATTTCCAGATAGATAGTCTTTTATTAGCAATACGCGTTTTGTTATAATGAGTATCGCTGGAAAGGAGCGAGTAGCATGTCAAAGAGCGGAAACGAAACATTGTTTAAAGATGAAAAAAAAGTATTAATGGTTTTACAGAAAAATGCGAGGGGTAATATTGAAGATATCGCAAAAAAATGCAAGTTGTCTCCACAAAAGGTCTCTCAGATTATCAAGAAACTGGAAGCGGAGAAAACAATTTGGGGGTATTCTGCAATCTCCGATGAAAGGAACTATAATTTGAAGCATTATGTGATGTTTATAAAAAGAACATCGATCCCTTTTGATAAAAGTGCTGTTGAATTTATGGTGACGGGAAGACTTGAACAACTTGTTCCTAATATTGAATTTAAGATTGAAAATGCTGAATACGTCCATGGTTTATACGATGGTATAGTCTCGTTTTGGACGGACAACATTGTTTCTGCAAAAAAATTCGTTTCAGAATTTAATAAAAAATATCAGGAATGTGTCTCAAATGTTGTTCTTTTGGAAACGCTCATTCCCCTCCGTAGAAATGGTATAAAAAATCCAAATATGAAAAAGGATGCTTCCTTCCTATAGCTGTTTCTATTTTTAAGAGAAAAACCCAGGAATATCAGAGGAAAAGCAAGATCCTACGGAAATATAAATAACACTTATGGATACCTATTATTCACTTATTCACTATCTCATCAGCCACAGAGACACACGCAAGATAATCATCCAACGTATGAAGCAACGAGGCAACAGAGGTGCTTTCGACAATCGCCTCAAGTGTTTTTCCGCTCTGCTTTGATTTCACAAAACCATGGTCATCGGCCTGAATGGACCGCAGTACTTTTTTTGCTTTTTCCGCGTTCTCAAACTCAATCGTCAGTGTACAGACGGCTTTCATGTTATCCCTTCATCTGTTCTACCAGAATCGTATCAACTTTTTCCATGAATTCTTTTTCTTTGTCAAACGCTACAGTGGCGCCAGCAGCAATCTTATGCCCTCCTCCAAATCCTCCGAGTTCCCCGGCAACCGTTTTCATCGCAGAACCAAGGTCTAAGCCCTGCTCCACGAGCCTCTGATTCCCACGACACGACACATGCACTTCATCATCGGTTTCTTTCCGGGTAAGAGAAAACAATGGCTTCTTCTCATCAAGCACATAGTTCATCGCAATCCCAGCAATCACGCCACCGAGCGAGGAATTATCAACATAGAAATACCGCATCCCATCGGTCTCATGAATACCGCCTTGTTCTAACAACCGGAGTCCATCCAGGAGTTTTTGCTTGTACTCTTTCTCAACCAAGAGTGCGTCTTTCCAAGCGGTGCTGTCACCAAGACAGAGCGCAAGCCCCAGGCTCCGGTACCCGTTCTTCCCACACGCGTCAAGCAGATCAGCAAACCGCTCCAGCTCCCAGCCCTGCGGTGCGGTGTATCGTTTTCTGATCGTCATATCCAAGATGTTTTGTTGACACCCTGCTTTGATTAACCGAAAGAGAAGAAACGAGTGTACCCGCATCATCGTCTCATGATTAATATCCTGAAGGCTCGCTGATTTCTCAAGGCTCAACTTTTCCAGCATCGTCTCAATTGCTTCACGATTGCCGGACATACCAGGATAATACGGATCCGCTGAGAAAAACAGTGCATCAGCGAGCGTATCCCCATAGAGTTTGATGCCTGTCTGTTCGGTTAGGAACCCTTTCTGCAACGCATTATCAAGGATTGCTTTGTTAAACCCACGAACACCACCAATGAATTGCTTGTCACCGGTCGCACCAGCAAGAGCAAGAGGCGCAAGGTCCTCGTTTGCTAGGTCTAGTGCTGTCGCAAACGCATAACTCAACGTCGCACCAGACGCCTCATAGTTCCCGTCAACCCCAAAGAGGTTTGAGTTGATCTGAACAATATTCTTTGAAGTTTGATCGGTCAGATACTGATGATGGTCAAGGATGATCGCTTTACAGCCCATGTGTTCGATCGTCTCAATCTGCCCGCTCCCCATATCGGAAAAAATAATCAACTCGTTATGTTCGTTTTTGAGTCGATCAAAGCCTTTCGTAAACGGGTTCCGCATCAGCGTTGCATGAAACTCGAACCCTGCCCGATATAGTGCGGTACAGAGAACTCCTGCAGCTGAAATGCCGTCCGCATCGTAATGGGACACCACTCGAATACGACTCGACGATGGATGCGACAAGAGCAACGCAGCCGCTTTCTTACATGCCTCAGTAATATCTTCTGCCATAGACTGTACTCTACATAAAGAAAAACATGTTTCAGGCTAAAAAGATAATGGAATGATTTTTTATTCGAACATCAGTTTTGCTTGCTCGAGGCTGTACTTCCAGCCTTCTGGAAGTCGCTCTTCCCGACGATAATATTTCATCAGTCGGCGGATCTTTGATTCTGTGAGTGATAGGCTCCGTTTCGTTTTAAGATCCTTTTTATGATGATCAATGTGTTTCTTCAGTTTCAACGCGATCTTAATCAAATTCTGTAAATCCTCAGGGATTTCTGGTTTAATCTTGTTCTGTTCAAGGATATGAGAAATGGTTTTTCCGGTCGCGATTTTGACATCAGGGACTGCGTATTGATCACGTAAAATCATCCCAATCTCACTTGTGGATTTCTCTGCTTTTGCAAGCTCCAGGATACGTCCTTCGATTTCTCGAGGGTTCAATGAGCTCCACTCTGGGTGTTTTTCTCGCATCGGATGGGTTGAACCTGATTTTCCTTTTGTTCGCGCGTGGATTCGTGCCATTCTCTAAACTCCGCTAACTGTTGTTAAGGAAAGTCCCTAATAAACTACTCGTATATAAAATTAAAGGTTCAAAGGGTCTTTTCTAAAAGAAATAGTCATGAGAGAGCATCCTGACACCCATAAAGTATATAATTTTCCTTCCATTAGCTATAGAACTAGTGTGCAGGAGATGGCGTTGAACATTTATAACACGCTTACCAGGAAAAAAGAAGAGTTTGTTCCTGTTGAGAGCGGCAAAGTCAAGCTGTATGTGTGCGGGATGACGGTCTATAGCGACGCGCATATCGGTCATGCCCGGACCTATGTTGCTTTTGATGTGATTCGACGGTACCTTGAGTACAAGGGAAATTCCGTGATGTATGTGCAGAACATCACCGATGTCGACGATAAGATCATCGCTGCAGCAAACCGGGAGGGTGTGGATCCTCTCGAGTACTCACAGCGGTTCACTGATCGGTGCTTAGATGATCTTGATGCGCTCGGTGTACGTCGGGCTGACCTGTACCCGAAGGCATCAGAAACCATCCTTGACATGATCCGGATGATCGAACAGATCCTTAAGAGAGACTACGGGTATGTTGCCGATGGTGACGTGTATTTCTCTGTTGAAAAATTCAGTACCTATGGGAAGCTCTCCGGTCAAAACATCGCTGAGATGAAAAAAGGCGCTCGTATCGAAGCTGGGGAGCAGAAACGCAGTCCGTTGGATTTTGCGCTCTGGAAAAAAGCAAAACCAGGTGAACCGACGTGGCCTTCTCCGTGGGGCGCGGGCAGACCAGGCTGGCATATTGAATGCTCCGCGATGAGCAGCAAGTTCCTTGGGTTGCCGTTCGATATCCATGGCGGAGGCATGGATCTGCAGTTCCCGCACCATGAAAACGAGGTTGCACAAGCAGAGGCTGCGACCGGGAAGCAGTTTGCCCGCTTCTGGATGCATATCGGTCTTCTCACTATTAACGGCGAGAAGATGTCCAAATCTATTGGGAACATCATCAATGTCAAGGACTTGCTAAAGACCTGGGACGCGGAGGTCCTGCGGATGTTTTTCGCCCAGGCGCACTATCGCAGTCCCCCTGATTTTAGTGAAAAAGCGCTCACCGATATCGAAAAAGGACGTGAACGTCTCTATCGGGTCAAAGAACGACTTGAAGAGCATGCGAAACACGCATCTCAACAGAAACCTTCCCTTACGATGTTACATGAGGTTGAGAAGGAGTACCTGACCACGATTACAGAACTCCAGGGAGAGTTTGAGCAAGCGATGGATGATGATTTCAACACGCCGAAAGCGTTCGCGTCACTGTTTGAGTTCATCAACAAGAGCAACAAGTTCTTTGAACAGCAACCGCAACCAAATCCGGAGCTGTGCAAGCATGCGTTGGATGTTTATCTTAAAATTGGTTCTGTGCTTACCTTGTTCCAACCGAAAACCAACGCACGGACAAAAGAAGAACCAGACGTAACAAACAAACTTCAGATACTGTTGCAATCCTGCGGAAAAACCGTACAGGCACCCACTGTTGATGAACTGATGAAAGCGCTGCTGTTCGCACGTGAAGACGCACGAAAACACAAAGACTGGAAAACCGCAGACCGTATCCGGAACAACCTTGAGGAACTCGGGTTTGAAATACAAGATACAGCCAAAGGTCCCGTGTGGAGGAGAAAATAAATCATGAAACGAGTATTAGTCGGGTTTGACGGCTCAGAAGGAGCGGAAAACGCGCTGAACAAAGCGATGATGATTCTCGATGATGACGGCGAACTGATTATTATTGCGATCATCCCCTTGCCGTCTGACCGGAATCTTCTAGATCAAAAAACCTATGAGATCATCAAATTACGGGCACATAATCTTATCAATAGCGTTATTCACGATATCGGGTCTCATGGGTATACGATCACAGGGATGGTGAAAGAAGGGGAAGATATCGCTGCGTTGATCATCGATGTGGCAAACGAGCTGCGCTGCGACTTAATTGTTCTGGGGAGTAGAGGATCAAGTTCATTGGGAAAATACCCAATCGGCAGCGTCGCCAATAAAGTAGTACAATACGCGGCAAAACCAGTCATGGTCGTCCGATAAAAAACCGGTTTACTTTCCTTTACTTTGGTGTGCACGGATACTTGGACGGACTTTCTCAGCGCCTTTTCCTTTGTACATCAACCCGCGTCCTTTCTGCCCTGCACTGGTTTTCCCTCGTAAGACTCGTCGTCTGTTCGGGAACGCGGAAATCCAGTTGATCTTCGGGTCGTTCACGATTGAAGGATGCGCTGGATCAACCAAAATAACCTCATAGTAATGGTACATGCCGTCTTTTCCTACCCAGTAGGAGTTCAGTACTTCCATGTTCGGGAACTTGGCCGCTGTTCGTTCCTCGGTGATTCTCTGTGAGTTCTTCGCCGGGGTGAGTTTCTTTGTTCCTCGTGCAGAGGGTTTTCTCCCTCCTTTTATCTGGTGGCGGTTCAGCCCGCCGTGTCGCACGCGTCCCCGGACGATAATGTACCCTTGTTTTGCTTTATACCCGAGTGATCGTGCACGATCCACCCGTAATGGTTTGTCAACCTTCAGAAAATTCTCTTCTCGTCTCCACTGAATCAATCTGTTTTTCTGCGGTGATTTGAAGGATGTATCTGGTTTCTTCCACTTATCACCAACGTAACTGTACATGCTTTTTACCATGATTTACACCTGTATCTATGCTTAGTTGTAGGAGGTAAGGAAGGGAAATCTTTATTTAAAACTTTTGTCGCTGCATACCGTTAATCAATATTTTATTGATTCCAACAGTGATAGAATTAAGCGGATAAAGAAAAAAAAGAAGAGAGTAGGTGTCCTTCCTACTATGCCCCGAACAGTCTCAACGCGAGATTCTCGAAGAACAAACCAATCTGCGAGAAGAACCTCTCAATCTGGAGTGGTGATTGGGTGGTTGATTGAAGCTCCACACTCACCGGCATCGTTATATCGAGTGTTCCCCAGTCGCTCTCTGCGCCAACGATGTCTTTTGCCTTTGCTTGAATGGTATAGTTACCTTTTTGGCTCCATTGATGAGTAACCAAGGCTGTCGCGCCAGAGTTATAGGGACCTACCCATCCACTTGTCTGATTATCTCCCCAATTAATGTAATAATACACCATGTCTCCATCGGGGTCAGTGGTGGTAAATTTATACAGATAGGAGGTTCCTGGTTTACCTTCTGCAGGACCGTTGATGGTTGGAGTGTTTGGCGGGCGGTCAACCAGAATCGTCACTAAGAGTGAATCAGACCATTCGCTGGAAACCTGGTTGATGTCTTTTGCCTTGACACGTACGGTATACGTTGCTGCTGCGCTCCATGATTTCTGCGCAGAGGTTTGTTGCCCTGAGCTAAAAGGTCCAAGCCATCCGCTGTTCGTCCCGTCACCCCATTCAAAATAATAGTACACATTCTCGCCATCCGGCTCGGTGGTGACCGCGGAGTAGGTGTATACTTCATTAATTACCCCGTTGGTCGGACCGGTAAGCACGGGTTTAGCTGGAGGATTGCTGAGGAGTCCAGCTTCTGAGAGTTCCGCAAGGGTCGCTAGAATAAGTCGTATGTTTTTTACTGCATACGTCGCGTTGATATGAGCCATCGTGTCACCAGAGGTATGGTAGTACGGTGTTTCCGTATATTCAAAATAGAACAATGCGTCGTACCCCTCGTCCCAGAAGGAATTATGGTCGCTGCCCCAGGTGGATCCCCCATGAACGAGAGTAAGATGGATGTAATCAGTATATTCTGTGTTGATGTTCAAGGTATAGGTGTAGAGCCACTCTGATGCGGTGTTTTCAAACACGATGAGATTATTCCCATCATTGGTTGTTATCGCATAACTGATCATATCGCAGTTCAAAACCCCAACGATATTCCATCCTTGACTTGCTGCGTCAGCCGCATAAACCGCACTTCCATAGAGACCTTGTTCTTCACCAGAAAACGCTACGAACTTGATGGTGTGGTTGAATTGGTATTGACTCATAATTAATGCTGCCATGATGACTGCGACAGTCCCTGAGGTGTCATCATCAGCCCCTGGACCGGCTGATACCGTATCATAGTGGGCACAAATGATGTAGATTTCATCGCTGGATTCATCGGTCCCATTCATGGTTGCTTCAACATTATTTGATGAGTAACCCCCATTGTTCCAGGGGCGATACCGTACCCATAGTCCCATGTTTTCGAATTGATCAAAAATGTATGCAGCTGCTGCCACGCAGGCGCTAGTTCCTGTTCTCCGTGGTCCGAAATCAGTCAGATTTTCCTCATAACTTAAAAAAGTCGATTGGTCAACCTGCTCAAGCATGTTGATGACGATATCACTCATACTCACTGCTGTTTTTTCAGGATGTTCACGAACTATTGGTGCATCCATTAATGCATCTAGCGGTGGAATTGGTGCGTATCCTGGTGTTGGCGCTCGATATTGTGGTTGCGCAAAATTCGTATTCTTCATTTCCCCTGTTTGAATTGGAAAACCAACGACAGGGAAAACAGTCACGATCATCAGCGTACAAATTACAAGACATACTATTTTCTTCTTATTCATATGGTCTACCCCCAAGATATTATATCCTCTATAGTATTTAAATTTTCACGACAATTTACCGTTTTCCAAGAAGTTTTGTCTAAAAAACGTCTAAAAACCTGTTCACAAAAATTTAAATATACATCTGACTTTTATTAAACATGAGGGAAAAATATGAGAACGATACTAACATATGTAATTGGAATAAGCGTAATTCTTAGTGGACTTGGAATCATTGGAATATCTGGTATGGGTTTGAAGAGCACCACAACGACATTGCTTTCTCCTGATTCTTTTCCAGATATCTCAGCATATAGATACGCGGTTGCTCTGTCTTCTTCCGCGGAATATCCCAGTTTTGATGCGAATCTTGAGAGAACTCAACCAGATAATCGCAATACAGATTATCCTATTGGTTCTCTCATCTGGCAGTATCAAATTTCCGGGGGGTCTGATAACAGCCCGAAAGCAATTGCGGCAATACCGGACATCAATGGTGATGGTATTGACGATGTCGTTATCTGCTCGGAAGATAATAATATTCGATGTTTCAGCGGTGGTGCGATTGGTACAGGGATTGTTCTCTGGACACATAATATCTACTCAGGGAACATCTACTCTCAACATGGTTTAACGATCACCGAGGATATCAACAATGATGGATACAGCGATGTTGTTGTTGGCACCACTGGAGGAGATCGGTCCATTGAATGTCTCTCAGGTTTGAACGGAAACACTTTATGGACACATGATACCCACGAGTATGGGGGTGGTGGTTGGGTTTATCAGGTTAATTGCAAGTACGATTATAATAATGATAGTGTCCTTGACGTCTTGGCAACAACTGGTGACGATTCTTCAGATACCGGTCCAAAACGAGTGTACTGTTTGAATGGACTCACTGGTGTGTCGTTATGGGAGCGGCCATTGGGGGGACCAGGATTTGCTGTCATTGGTGTCGAAGATTTCACCGGTGATGGAATCCCTGATGTGCTTGCAGGATGTTCCAATGAAGGAGAAACCATTGGATATGGAAAAGGAATCAATGGGGTAACAGGTGCCCAGATGTGGTCATTCGCAACCGCTGGATCCTCGGTCTGGGGTGTCGAACAACTCGATGATATAAGTGGCGATGGAGTAAAAGACGTAATCATCGGAGATTTTTCAGGACATATCTACGGACTGAATGCCGCGACTGGATCTCAACTCTTTACTCTCTCGATCGGATCAGTGCTCATCGTTGGTTTAGAAAATATGGGTGATATGAACGGTGACGGATATACTGATATCATACCAGAACATAGTACCATACATACTACTCAGGTCATTGACGGGTATACCGGTTCTGTTATATGGTCTCATGCAACCGCGGATCAACCGTGGAACGTCGCGCCAAGCACAGATATTAGTGGGGATGCTATTAACGATGTATTTGTCGGGACGTTATATTCAAACAATTACTGTTATTTCTTAAACGGAGTCGATGGATCAGAGTTAACATCACCAATCCCGTACGGGGAGGCTGTTGATGCGATCGCCGCTATTCCCGATGTTGTCAACGACGGCTCCATGGAGATGGTCGTCGGGGGACGAAACGGGAAAGTCATCTGTTACTCAGGAGGACTAAATGCAACTTCTTCTCCTCCCTCGCTTGTTGCTGACTTCAGCGCCACTCCAACGACAGGAACAGCTCCGTTAACTGTTCAGTTCACGGATCTGTCAACCGCGGAAAACACGACTATTACCTCATGGAAATGGGATTTTGACCACGACGGAACCATTGATTCAACCGAACGGAATCCCTCATGGATCTATAATGACAATGGGACGTACACGGTGTCTTTAACGATTTCAGATGGCCATATCTCAGACACAGAAACAAAGGAACACTACATCACCGTCTTACCAGCTGGCGGTAGCCTCCTTGAGATTGGGAACATCACTGGAGGAGTCCTGAAAATCAATGCTGAAATCCTCAATAAAGGCACAGTCAACGTCACCTCAGTAAATTGGAGTATTACCATTGATGGCAAACTTGTTCTTCTTGGAAAAACCAAATCCGGGATAATTCCCTCGATTCCAGCAGGTAATTCGACGGTTATTGTTGATAAACCCGTGTTTGGATTTGGGAAAATCACCATTACCATCGCCATAGAGGAGCCTGATGGTGAACCTATTACGAAAACAGTGACTGCCACACTCTTGCTTTTCTTTATTATCGGAATCAAATGAGATTGGTAAGACACGCGGCTAATGATGCTTTGATAAAGACTTCCTTTCCTTCTTTCTCTTTTCTTTGTCAATAAAGCGGGGTGAATATCGGTAGCGGTCGCTCCCAGTGATAGTGTACCGCAGAGGTTTGTCTCAGGATTTGATAGTCGAGCAGGGCGGGGTTGAATTCCTCGATCTTGCTGATCACATAGTTGATGGTATGATTCCCAAGGTTACGTAACGCGATGTCGATCGGGGCCCATCCGATGGTTGGTGACAGCAGTTCTCCCCAAGCGTGTGGCTCAGGTTCTGCATTCGTTTGATGGATGAAATATCCGGTCAACCGTCGACACGGGACTCCGCGTATCCGGGCAAGCGTGACGAACAGGTCCGTGAATTCGTCGCAATCACCGCTGCCGGTGCGGAGTGCTTGATCAGCACCTAGCCGTTTCTCTTGTTTTTCAGGATGCTTAATTTTCATGGTGATGTAACGACTCACCGTTTGCACCCAGTCGGACAGGTCATCGGTGGCGAACCAGCGTTCTTGGGAAACATCCTGGATTGCAGATGAGCTCACCGGCCAATATGAGAAGCTTTGTTTGTATTTTCGCTGAAGCAGTCGAGGGATGTCCGATATCCTGCCCCATGTCTTGTTTACGGGGAGTGTTGAGGGCTGTGGATAGACTGAGATAATTCGTTCAAGAGAGATCGCTCCTTTCGTCCGAACATTCTGCTGGAACAGGAAAAACGTGTTGTTCGGTTTCGTCTTAAGCTTACAGTACGCAGGTGGTTGATCGATGGTGACGGTTTGTCGGTAGGCTGGATAATGGAAGAATTTGAGTCGAATGGTCGGGGCACCTGTGTTTCCTTTGAAAAATAGTTGTTCGTGATGATGGATCTGCCATCCACGGGGTTCACGTTGTTGATTCATAGGTGTTCGATTTGAAGGAAAGTGGCTTTAAATAGTTTCTTGGGTTTGGTCCTCGGGAGGGAATACTAGGAGAGTAATCGTTTGAAAAAGAGGGTTATTTAGCTTCTTTATCATCTCTTTGTATCGATTCTTGATTCCATCAATGTACAACTAATTGCCTTTTGAAGATGGTAGAGACGATTTCTCCATATCTTGAGCAGGAGATGGAATGATACCTGTCGTAACGAACAAGAGAATGATTCCAACTGCCAACCCTTTCCTTAACAATGGATATGTTTCCATGCCTTTCCCCCATTTGTACAATTTTATAACAAAGTTCTCCCTTAATAACCTTTGTTTTACCTCTTTCACTGTTCCTTTTCGCATTCGGGTCATCAACCTTAATAAATAATCAGTGTATTGGGGGCGTGGGAGTGCTATGGATCATCTTTTCAACACGAAAATGGAAGCAATGTCGCGGAAGAAACTTCAGGAGCTGCAGCTGAAGCGGTTACAGAACACCGTGCATCTCGTGTACGAGACCGTGCCGCATTATAAGAAGAAATTCAAGGAGCTCCGAGTGAAACCTGAGGATATCAAAACCCTTGCCGATATCAGGAAACTGCCGTTTACGACCAAGGATGATTTGCGGAAGAACGCGCCGTTCGGGATGATGACAACGTCTTTGGAGAACTGCGTGGAGCTTCATGCGTCCTCAGGGACGACCGGTGTGCCGGTGACCGCGTGTTACACTCGCAGTGACCTTGAGGTCTGGTCTGAGGTGATGGCGCGATGTCTGTCCATGTCTGGTCTGACGAAAAAAGATATTTTTCAGAACCCGATCCCGTACGGGACGTTCACGGGTGCGTTCGGGTTTCATTACGGTGCACAGAAAATCGGTGCGCTAGTGATTCCCTCCGGTCAAGGACAATCAGAGAGGCAGATCAAGCTCATGGAGTATTATGGGACGACCTTTATCTCCGGGGTCGCATCGTATGCGATGCGCCTTGGTCAGGTTGCCTTGGAGATGGGTCTTGATCCGAAGCGTCTGAAGGTGAGGAACGGGTTGTTCGGCGCGGAGATGTTCACGCCTGGGTTGAAGAAGCGAATCATGGAAACCTGGGACATGGATGTGCATGATATTTACGGGTTGACCGAGATGTGCGGCCCTGGTGTGTCCACGGACTGTGACCAGCATGATGGTCTGCATCTCTGGGAGGATCATTTCCTTGTCGAATGCGTTGATCCGATCACGCTAGAACCGGTTGACGTGGAGGAGGAAGGTGAGATTGTGCTGACGACGATTTCAAAGGAAGGCATGCCGCTACTGCGGTATCGTACACGGGATATCGCGAAACTCTATGATCAGGTGGTTTGTTCCTGTGGCCGGACTCATGTGCGGCATTCGATGATCAAGGGACGGTCTGATGACATGGTGATTATCCGGGGGACAAACATCTATCCTGGTCAGATCGAGTCGGTATTAATGAACAACCCGTTGGTCGGGGGGAACTGGCGGATGGTGCTGTCCACGGAGAATGACATTGACATGTTGACGGTCGAGGTGGAGACCAAGCAGCGGCTCAGCCAGGTTGATACCGAACAGTTAGCGCTGAAGCTCAAAGGGGACATCCAATCCGTGATCGTGTTCACTCCGCGTGTTGATGTGCTGCCGCCGAATTCGATCCTCGAAACAGGTTTAAAGGCAAAACGAGTTATCGATAACCGGAAGAAGGACTAATCATGAACAAGGCAGTAAAAAAACTCCTTGACGGCAGGATTGGTGCGCTTGCGGAAAATGAGGTCAAGGACCTGCTGCGTGCGTATGGGATTCCTACCACAAAATATCAGGTGGTTCGGACAGAAAAAGATCTGGAAAAACTCACGCTGCGGTTTCCTGTCGCGCTCAAGGTCTGCTCACCTGCTATCCTGCATAAGACCGATGTCGGCGGCGTGGTATTAAACATTCAGAATACTGACGAGCTGAAGAAAACCTTCAGAGCGTTTCGGAAAAAATTCCCTTCAGAAAACATCCTCGTCGATCAGATGGAGGAGAAAGGCGTGGAGATCATCGTTGGTCTGGTCCAGGACCCGACGTTCGGCCTGTCCATCATGTGCGGGATCGGTGGTATCTTCACCGAGCTGTACAAGGATGTTTCGTTCCGTGTTGTTCCTATCGATTCCTACGATGCAGCTCAGATGGTCGAGGAACTGGCTGGCAAGAAACTCTTGGAAGGGTTCCGCGGGATGAAAGCAAACAAACAACTCGTCATTGACCTGGTGTTGAAGGTCTCAAAACTGGGCGAGGAGCTTATTGATCAGGTTGACCAGATGGATTTGAATCCTGTGTTTGTGTATGAGAAACGCATCTGTGTTGTGGATGCGAAACTCATCCTGAAAGAAAAATAAGAATGGAGTATGGTGTCATGAAAGCATCGCAAAAAAACGACTATGCAGTCAAAGATATCACCCTTGCTGGGTTTGGCAGAAAGGAAATCGAGATCGCGGAAAAAGAGATGCCCGGGCTAATGGCGGTGCGGGAGAAATACGGTGCGAGTAAACCGTTGAAGGGCGCGCGGATCTCCGGCAGCCTGCATATGACGATTCAGACCGCGGTGCTCATTGAGACGTTACGAGAGCTGGGCGCGCAGGTCAGGTGGGCAAGCTGTAATATCTTCTCGACGCAGGATCATGCTGCTGCTGCGATTGCCAAGACCGGTGTCCCGGTGTTCGCGTGGAAAGGGGAGAACCTTGCAGAGTACTGGTGGTGTACGCAGAAGGCGTTGGATTTTGGCAATGGGAAAGGACCACAGTTGATTGTGGATGATGGTGGTGATGCGACCCTCATGGTGCACAAAGGTTTTGAGGTGGAGCAGAACCCGTCGCTTTTGAAGAAGGATTATTCGAAGGAAGGCAAGGATTTTACGGAGCTGATGAAGCTTCTGAAACAAATCTATGCGAAGAATCCGACGTACTGGTCGTGTCTTGTCAAGGACATCAAAGGGGTGTCTGAGGAAACGACGACCGGGGTGCATCGGTTGTATCAGATGCTGGAGGCAAAAACGTTGTTGTTCCCCGCGTTTAACGTGAATGATTCCGTGACAAAATCAAAGTTCGATAACCATTACGGGTGCCGGGAGAGCCTTGCTGATGGGATCAAACGGGCGACCGATGTGATGATCGCAGGCAAGACCGTGGTGGTCTGCGGGTACGGGGATGTCGGCAAAGGCTGTTGTCAGTCGATGCGTGGGTTTGGTGCTCGGGTGATTGTCAACGAAATTGACCCTATCTGTGCTCTTCAGGCGGTCATGGAAGGCTACGAGGTCAAGACCGTGGAGGACAGTCTCGCTGAAGGGAATATCTATGTGACTGCGACCGGGTGCAAAGATGTTATCACGACTGATCATATGAAAAAAATGAAGGATCAGGCGATCGTGTGCAACATCGGTCATTTCGATCATGAGATTGAGGTCGGGAAGCTGGATGCGATGAAAGGTGTGAAAAAAGTGAATATCAAACCGCAGGTGGACAAGTATGTGTTCCCTGATGGTCATGAGATTTTTGTGCTCGCGGAGGGACGGTTGGTGAACCTGGGGTGTGCGATGGGGCATCCGAGTTTCGTGATGAGCAATTCGTTTACAAATCAGGTGCTTGCGCAGATCGCATTGTGGAAAGAAAAGCACAAGATCGGGGTGTACATGCTGCCGAAGATCCTTGATGAAGAGGTCGCGCGGTTGCATCTGGGGAAGCTTGGCGTCCGGTTGACGAAACTATCTAAAGAGCAGGCTGATTATATCGGTGTCAAGGTGAACGGCCCGTACAAGTCTGAGCATTATCGGTACTAGCGATCTGGTTTTCTCTCGGAGAAATAACTAAAAAAAATAAAGGGTGAAAGAGAGGAAAAGGGGGGAAATTATGAATAAAGCATTTTCCTTCTTTCGATTTTTATCCATACATCGGATAATTCATCTTCCCGATAATCGTCGATGACGTTACACATGCGTATTATTATGTCTTTCATAGTATTTAATATTGTCGATTGTTATATCGACGATTGTCGAATACTGGGGTTGTACGAACGGATACCTTAATCAAATACCATCGTATTTGCCGCAACCCATGATCACCCTCATCGGCACCGGGCACGTCTTCGACCTTTCCGCAGCACTACTGAACATCTTTGAGGAAAAAGAACCGGAGATCATCGGCGTCGAACTCGACCCGCAACGATACCAGGCAATCATGCTGCGGAACACCGATCCTACCGCCTATCATGCCGCAAAAAAGAACCTTCCGATCGTCTATAAGATGCTCGCGCAATTCCAGGAGAGCATGGCAGAGGAGTACGGCGTGAACGCCGGAGACGAGATGCTGACCGCGATACACTATGCGCAATCACATCAGCTGCCGGTTGCGTTCATTGATACAAACGCACAACACCTCTTCATCCGCATGTGGAACACGATGCCGTTTTCTGAAAAATTCAAACTTCTGTTCTCAGGTTTTGCCGGGTTCTTTGTTTCCAAGAAACGGGTCGAACAGGAACTGAAAAACTACCAACAGAACTTCGATTCTTACATCCAGGAGATCGGCAAGAAATTCCCCACGATCAAACGCACGTTGATCGATGAACGAAACGAATTTATGGTGCTCAAGCTTGTCGCATTGCATGAGAAACATCAGAAGATAATCGCCTGTGTCGGGGACGGGCACGTGCCAGGGATTTCCGCGCTCTTGCAAGAGAAACAGATTCCTTTTGAGACCATCCGGTTACAGGAACTGCAGAAGCCGCAGATAAAAGAGACGGATGGATCGTCTGCTCATTTTTCCATCAACTACAAGCCGCTCTAAAAAAAGGGAGTCAACTTTTAAGAATCACCCAAAACTACTTCTCTTCCTGTTGAGCGAAGGGGAAAAAGAATTTTTTTTTAAAAAAATTTCTGTGAACACTTCTGTAACTCTTTATAATATATAACTCAATAATTTTATATACACTAAAGATTATTATAAGCTTAGTAAATTCAACGATGTAGGGATCCTATGAAGAAAATACTTGTACTCATCATGATTCAAATACTAGTGACTTCGCCAGCATTGGCTCTGTACAATCCTGCTATAATACAGAGTAATTCAAAGACCAATCACAATTCTGTAGAAGTCGATTGGTGGCCCATGTTTTATCACGATGAAGCACGAACGGGAAATACCAGCGCACCTACACCTGATATCAGTCATACGATATGGAATCATACGGTCGATGGTTTTATCGAATCCTCGCCGTCTCTTGTCGATGGAAAAGCATACATAACAACATGTAACTGGTGGGAAGGTCATATTCATTGTTTAGATCTCTATAATGGCTCATACGTATGGAACTACACCATAAATGATCAATTATTCTCATCTCCTGCAGTGCATAATGGAAAAGTATATGTTGCATCTTTGAATGGAAGATTCCTGTGCATAAACGCATCAACAGGACAGCAAATTTGGAACCATTTATTAGATACTGATATTATGATACAGAGCTCTCCAGTGATCTATGGGGAGAGAATATACATCAGTTGTACAAATGAGTATCCGGCAACCAATAAAAGCAAACTCTATTGCTTATATACAGAAAATGGATCGGTAGCCTGGTATAATAGTACAAAAAACGCAAAAGATATTTCTCCAGCGGTCGTTGATGGCAAGGTATATGCTGCTGGTGTTGGGAACCTCTTAACCTGTTTTGATGCTCTTACCGGGGATGTGATCTGGCAGTCAGATGAACAGATAACGACAGGACATCCGGTTGTCGTGAACAACAACATATTTGGTGCATCCGATGATTCCGTCTACTGTGTACACAATGGGACAACCCAGTGGGAATTTCCCCTAAAAGAAGGTTTCTTGGTAGCATCCTCTATCGTAATCGGGTCTGGCAGATTATTCGTTGGTGCTCTCAATCCGCTTGCTTCAATCCCTGGGATGATCCATTGTATCGACATAGAGACTGGAGACGAATATTGGAACTATTCATCAGAGAATAATGGAGAGTACAACGCGAAACCCACGATCGCACAGAATCGATTGTTCATTGTTGAAGACACCGGTGTTGGACAGAATCGTCGTGCTCGCATTTGTTGTTTTGATATTTTCACCGGTGATCTCGTATCAGCGCATTTTATCAATAACGACTCGACGAATTATGTGTATGGAACGTTATCAATGGCAGATGGCTTGCTTGTTCTCGGTTCGGCAGAAAGTGATTCTGATTCTTTCTGGGGCGGTATCTATTGCTACGGCGAAGTAACGGTATCAGAGCCTGATCTTACCATTACGAAGATATCTGGTGGAAATAAATTAACAATTGAGATTGAGAACTCAGGAAATGCGAATGCAACCGGGGTGACCGGAGAACTTGTCATCACCGGAGGATTTTTCATCCATCAAGGAACGTATGCATTCCCTGACACGATCCCTGCTGGAACAAAAGCAGACGTAGTCGTTCCACTATTCGGCGTGGGGTTTGGGCTCCTAAAAGCTGTTCCACAAATTTCAGTCAATGTCACCTGTGCAGAACATTCCACTGATACCGCAATACAACACTTCAAAATCTTTCTATCAAGGGTGAAGATTGTCGAGGATAATTAATTTATCGTCCCCTGGTAGAACCTCTTAATTTTTAGATAAAAAATCTACAAAAAAATCACCATGATTTTTCTTCATCTAAAATCTAAGAGCGTATCGAGCTTCCGTTGAGAGAAAGACTCTTATTAATCCAATTGATAATGTCGAACATTGGACCTGTAGCCTAGCCTGGATTGGGCGGCAGTCTCCTAAGCTGCAGATCGCGGGTTCAAATCCCGCCAGGTCCGCTTCACTCAACAGAAAAAACCTCTTTTCCTACTTTTGGATACGATCGATAGAACTGAATTACTACAATAACAGCAAATGATCCCATCGTCATCACCGCCCATGGAATTACATACATCACCTGTTCATACACCGCATAAATCCCATAGACAATTAATGCAGTTAGGTAGAGGACGACCACCAAAAGGGTGTAACTCGATCGTTTCTCTCCCCCTATGTAGACTTGGCTTTTCTTTTGTATACGAAGATAAATGCTGTAGACCACAAAGGTTACTGCAGTGATTTCTATCCATCCTTCATAATTCCATATGGGGATACCATAATATGATCCTCCATTTATCCAACTCCAAGCACCCATTGCAACCATTACTGGATCAATAATCAAATCCCAGGACGCCATGATCAAACCTGCTACAATCCCCATTCCAACAATTTTAAAAAACCATTGTAGGGAGACTACCTCTTCGAACTTATGAGTTATCCTAATTCTGTTGAAAATGATATTCGTCATAGTGAAAGTACAGTAAAGAGAGATTGCCCAGACAAGTGGTATGACATAAGGGACTTTACCAAGGAATTTCGGCCCCAATAGATCACTATAAATGCACGTACACCCCACCAATCCACCAAATCCCAATCCATTAGCATATTCATAGAGGAGAGGTATGCTATAGGCAATCAAAAAAAAGACGAGTAAATCGCGAGGCCCCAATGTTTTCCATCCATGAATGAAAACAATACCGAAAAAAAGGAGAATACACCCTATGATAAAGAACGTTTCTGAACGTGGAATGTTGAGCATGTTACCTAGAACAAAATAAACTCCTATTACAACAAGTAAAATTATCATTATTATGTTAGAATTCATCTTTTGCATTCAATCACATGTATCATCTTATTTTACACCTAATTTTTTATAGAACAGAGGAACATTATGATTTCTGCAGCTACTACATAACTCAACAGATTTTTCAGGATTTATAAAACCATCTTCTAAGTGTTGTGATATATATTTATAATTTTTTACCATAAAACAATCTGCCTCAGGCGTATTGAAAACGGTATTCATCCGTTTCCAGATAACACTCAATTCTTCTTTTTTTACATTACCAAATGAAAGAGGAGTAAAAGAACAAGGACAGATGTTGCCGCTTGCGGTGACGTGTATGTATTGATAACCTCCACAACAGCCTATTACCTGTTTACTTTCTCGATAGGGATACGAAAGTACTCTCGGATATCTTTTCTTTTTATTTACTTTTTTTTGTATGTTTGCCAGCTGCTTTCTCTCTTTATTTGTTAGAATGACCTCATCTTCATCTATAATTTTTCCAACAGGTATTGGCTCAAGAATAAGCACTTCATCTGCTCCTTGTTTTCCAGCGAATTTGATAAAATCCCAGATCTCCCCTGTTTTAATTCTTTCTTTTGTAGCAACCGTAGAAATGCCAACGTACAACCCTGAATTTTTAGCGTTTTTTATACCTTCTAATGCTCGTTCATATGAGTCATCGTAATTTCTCAGTTTATCTTGCATCTTTTTATTGGTATGCTCTAAACCTATAATAACCCCAAAAAGACCTGCTTGTTTTAGATCCTCCGCCTTCTCTTTAGTCAATCCATAAGCTGTAGTAAATAAAACAACTGAGGATTTATCAGCATCTATTTTGGAGATAATCTCACATATATCTTTTCTTAAAAGTGGTTCTCCACCAGTAAATGCGATAACAGATGTGCCTAACTCTTGGAGCTTATATAAAATTTTTATGGCATCCTCAGTAGGCATATCTTCTTCTTTTAAACTGTTAATATAACAATGCCAGCAGTTATACACGCATTTATTAGTAATTGAAAATGAAGCATAAATTGGGATTACCTCTTGTTCTCTAGTTGAATGTAATGCTTCTATTAATCTGTCAAATGCTCCACTTGGAAATGGTGGTAAATCAGAAGAAATAACAAACTTCCCATCATGTAAGCTCAACTTCTCATATTGTGACTTTATTAACAAATAAAATAGGAATTTCTTTGGAAATAGTGTTATGTTTTTTGTTCGTAAAATTTTATATGCCTGATATTGAAGCTTTATTTTTTCTAACATTGTTATTTAATTCCAAATTTTTTATAAAACATAGGAATTTCACTTGGGGGACATTTTTTACATACCTCAAGTGATTTTTCATATGATAAAGGATACTCTCCATTTCCTATTTGCCTCACAAGTTTGTGGTTTTCCAGCATGAAACAAAAATCTCGTGGTTTGCTAAACATACAATTCATTTTTTGCCAAAGATTTTCAATAGGTTCTTCTTGGATGTTTCCAAAAATTAATGGTGTAAAATCACATGGTTGTATGTTTCCATCAGCATCAATATAAACGAGGTTATATCCTGCAGTACATCCTATGACTTCTTTGCTTTCAAAATATGGAAACACTGAAACTTTTGGATATTTTTTGTATTTTCTATTTTTGTTTATTTGCTTGTGGAATTCAATTAGTTGCTTTCTTTCATCGATAGATAATACACAGTTATCAGTATTGAAGAGTTCACCTACAGGGGTTGGCTCAAACATCATTATCTCTTGAACGGAAAGGTTCTTTGCGATCTCGAGCATCTTCCAAACTTCGTTGTTTTTTAAAATATCTTTGGTAATGACACATGACAAACCAACATAGAGGTTAGCATTTTGAGCATTTTTTAATCCTTTTATTAATATGTCATATGCTCCTTTATACCCTCTAAGGTTGTCATGAATTTCAGGTTTATAATGATCTAAACTCATCATTACTCCAAGAAGACCTGCATCTTTCAACTCCTTAGCTTTTTCTTCGGTTAATCCATCGCCTGAGGTGAACATAAACACTGAGGAACGATCATCTATACGAGCAATAATTTCTACGAGATCTTCTCGAAGAAGTGGTTCTCCTCCGGTGATTGAAAACGTGCATGTTCCTATTTCTTGAAATTTTTGTATTGTATCAACTATCGTTTTAAGTGGTAAATCTTTTCCTTTTTTTGGAGAGGCACTGCAATGCCAACAGTGGTATCTGCATTGATGTGTTACTGCGAAGTTTACAATTACTGGGATATTAATTTCTTCTTTTGCTTTGATTCCGGCTTCAAGAAATCTATCGAATGCCTTACTTGGATATGGGGGGGCATGTATGGAAATGAGTATTTTATTTTCAAATTTGATGAATTTTTCGTATTTGAAAATAGTGGTGAGGTCGAATAACGTTTTTTTTGGTATTTTTTTAATCTGTTTATTTCGCAGCATTTTTAATAAATTTATTAGAATAAATGGTTCCATGTTTATACCGTCGATATCGTAGGTTTTGGTATCTATTGTATAACCATAAAGAAACGTTTATATAATAATCTTATCTATTTATAAATGTGAAATATAAAATATCGGTATTTATTATAATAATATCTTTAATTATGGGTATAGGTTGTATCAGTCTTGGTTTTTCTTATCCGAAAAACATTGTTTTTCATGGATTTACAATCGTGGGAATCTGTGTACTCTTAGGAGTAGCAGTAAAAACCATGGATCAACTGATAGACGAGATAAAAGTCAAATCGTATAGACTATGGATTGTACCGCTTGCAATCTTTATACCGACTTCCATGGCATATCTAGCATTAACAGAAGAACCAGTAATTGGTATGGTCCTTGGTACGGTTATTGGAATACTGATAGCAGGCAAATTAGATCATCCAGCGTACGTAATAAGCGTCATTTTATTTATCACACTGGTTTCTATCGCCTTTGTTTTGCATATAATAAATATAGAAGTAACAACGTTTTACATCATACCCGTAGCTGCAGCAGGGTCTTTCCTGGATGAATTTGGGCATGAACGATGGAAAAGCAACAAAAAAAGTATCACCTTCATATTTAAACACAGATTCTTCTTGAAAACGTTTGCCTTTTTCGGTGTTATAATCGGTTTCGCTCAGCCTATTCATTTTATAGGATTTCTTTGCTTTGACATTTTTTATGACCTTGTAGATACAGCAAGCCGATATGATGCGGTACGCAAAAAGTTCGTCCCATCTGAGTTCTTAACCGGGGTTAAATAAAAGAGGTTAACAATGCGTAATCCACTTGTTAAACCAATAGCTATGTGGTACTCCAAACAATGCTCCATTTGTGGCACTACTCGTATCGAAGCAATAGTACACAACTATAACGAAAAAACAATCTGCCCGGAATGCAATAAACACCTTATCTTTGGAAGCATCATATTCAAAATACTAATGATGTCTATGAAAATAGAGAGCAGCGAACTAGGTGATTTATCTTCCAATGCAGAGGCGATGGCATCAATCCGCGCATTTTTCCGAAGCATAAGCAAACAAGGACGTATCGCAATCAAATTTGGTATACCAATTTACGCGGTATTTGATATTACAAACAGATGTAACCTGAGTTGTCTTCATTGTTATTCCTCAGAACAACGAGAAGAATTAACAACAACTGGTGTGTATCATGTATTGGACAAACTCTCTGCAGCAGGGGTAGGAATGATCGATTTTGGGGGAGGAGAGCCGCTACTAAGAACAGATATTTTTGATATTTTGACGTATTCAAAACAATTAGAACTCTATACCTCGATTTCAACCAATGGGACACTGCTCGATGAAAACTGTGCGAAGCATTTAAAAACACTAAACATAGATCACGTGTGCATAAGCCTTGATGGCGCAAAACCAGAAACGCATGACCATATCCGTGATAAAAAAGGAACGTACGAAAAAGCAATCAGTGGTATAAAAAACTGTGTCAACGCTGGTATTACTACCCAGATATCAACGGTTTTTTTGAACAGCAACATCAATGAATTAAGAGACATGTACACGCTCTTAGAGTCGCTTCATGTCGATGGATGGTACATTTATGATTTCGCTCCCGCTGGACGAGGTAAAGAACTACAACAGGGGGTTCTTACCCCGGAACAACGCAAACGTCTCTTTGAATATTTCCAAGACATCGCACCTTCAAGCAAGATAACGCTGAAACCCTATCCTTATTTGATAACTATCAACTCCGCATGTGGAACAGAGACATATTTTTATAAAAAATATGGGCGACTAACCGAGTTTTTTAAGGGTTGTTTATCAGCACGATGGGTATGTCATATTTCAAGTAATGGAGACTTGCATCCTTGTCATCTTTTACCGCATATCCTTGGAAACCTGACACAAGAAACCTTCGAAGATATCTGGTTTGACAAAAATAATCCTGTTCTAAAAGAACTACGAGACAGAAGATTATTAAAAGGAACCTGTGGAAAATGCAGATATCGAGATGTGTGTGGTGGTTGCAGAGCACAAGCATTCTGGAAAACAGGTGACTATCTTGAAGGCGATAGCTGCTGGGTTAAAAATTAAGTACCTTCAATTAAAAATTTTTTCAAACGAAGTTGGTTTAACAACTCGATCGGATTCATAACTTCGCCAAAAGTAAAAACACCTGTTTTCTTGACCTTATTTTTTAATAAAAAGTCAACCCCCTGGGCGACAACAGATGCTGTTGCGGTAAATGTATCAGGATGATAAAGACTAACGTTCATGTTTTTAGTACATTCTTTCTTTTTCCCGGAGGCATCCATTCTCATTGCACAGCCACAGGGGGCGATATACTGATTTATTTCACTGGCATATTTCAGATATCTGCCCATTATTTTTGTCAACGTATAACTGTCAGCGTTGATAGAATGCGTTAAAAGTATCGCGTCTGATAAAATGCTGCATGTCCCTGTTTTAAGAGAAAAATTTTGGATGTTTTTCGGGAAGTGAAGTTGTGTATCTACTGGAGGTGATGCATACACATGCTGGGTATTAAATGGTGAATGAAAACAAATTGTTTCCCTCAGTGAACCCAACCTTGGGCTGATCCACTTTCCGTTCTCAAAAACAGCAACACGTTTTTGTGATTCTAACAGCATGTCGACAGCGGATCCTATTGAGAGAGGATCGTTAAACAGTACTGAAATTTTGATAGTGTCAACGCTATCAAATGTAGTAGCTGCTAATTGGAGTAAAACTCTGGAAAGCCCGGGAAAAACTCCTGCTCCCGTGACCATCAAAATGTTTTGCTCTTTTGCGTTTTGATCAATTTTTCGGATGCTTTTTTCACATTCATTTAAGAGCGATACGCTTGATTCTACATAGGGGATGGATTCCTCAATAGCCATTTCTGCGGGAATGGTTTTAATAATAGATGCGGGGCCAGAACAATTGATAATCATATCTATTTCTGAATAAAACTTTTTCAAGCTCTTTTTGTTCCTTGCATCTACCGCAAAAATATCTTTTATTCTGTCAAATTGGTTATACATTTCCTGAAGTTTCTTTTCTTTTCTGCTGGCAACTATTATGTTATTTTTTGTGTTTCCAATTAATTCTTTGATAAGGTTTTTTCCAACGAATCCAGATGCGCCGAGAACTCCTATGATCTTTTCCATTAAAATTCCTTTTTATGATTCAATGTTGATATTTAAAATTTGTTACTTTAACAAGATATATTAATATCCAACGCTCTTAGTTTATTAATGATATTAAAAGACGTCCAGATTTATGGCGCAGGATTATCCGGCCTCGTTTCAGCGGTACATCTAGCGAGGAAAGGACATGATGTTACAGTATATGAAAAAGAAAAGAAAATCGGGGGGAATTCACACTGTCATCCGTCAGCTAATATGACGCCTATGCATATTCAACAAATGGAAAGGTATGTCGGAATAGAATTAAAATCATGTTTTTCAAAATTAGATGATTTTAGAGGGTATATTGGTCAAAAAAAATGTGTATTTTCTACAAAAAATATGTATGTTGTTGAACGAGGGCCAAGAAAATCATCCCTGGATTATTTTCTCTACAAAATAGCTTTAGAAGAAGGAGTTACCTTCAAATTTTCACATCCGTTAACCTCAGAAGAATTGAGAAGCATTCCTGAAAATTCAATTATTGCAACTGCAGGATATTCGAAGATTGTTAGAGCTCTCCATCTACCCTATGTTACTTTCAAACAATTCGATACACACATACAGACTGATCTTGAAAATGTATCCATAGCGTACTTTGGAGATTTTACAACCGACTACGGATATATTTCAACAAAAAATGGGCTACTCTCAGCTCAACTTTCAGGTCCATTAAATCTCTCTCAAGAAAATTTAAATAAATTTACGAATTTAGTAAAAGAAACTGAAGGCATTGAACTGGATGGATGGTCCTCGATTGTTGCCTATTTTCCTAAAAAAGCACGGTTGTTTACAAATTTTGCTGGAAAAACCTTTGTGCTGGCTGGGGACGTAGCAGGCTTTTTAGATCCCTTTTTTGGCTTTGGTATGAACGGTGCCCTCATCTCTGGGAAAATTGCTGCAATAAGCATACTATCAAAACAGAAAGCGTTACAGGAATTTAAACAGTTTACATCACATCTCAATAGAGATCTGTTAGTACACACGATTTATTGGCATCTTCCTTTTAAAAAGTTAATTCTTTCCCAAATAATGAAATTTCAAGATAATCATTTATCTCTGATCAAACGAAGCATACCAGGATTCACAAATGAGGATTGGTTAAAGATTATTTCAATCGTAGATTAAATTTCATTCCGTTCAAAACCTTTCAGGTATTACTTCAAAAGATGGAATTTGACGAACAAAAAAAGAAAAAGTAATGTAGACGGATCAACAAACGGGTTTGAAGGTCGTTTGTTAAGATTTTCAACAGAGGAACGAAAACCTTAACCCCGTCAGGTCCGCTTCTTTATCAGAGGATATCGGATTAAACACTGCATTCCCTAATCAGCCAACAGACACTATTTATTTCATATATTCCACATGGTATCCTTTTTCTTCGAGTTTTTTCATCTTTGTGTTGAACGCTTCTTTAAGACCATTAAACTTCTTTGATTGTCTTTTGATTTCCTCATGGATGATATGAAAATCTACGGTTGTTTTTGTTAACAACAACATGAGGTCGTTTTCATCTCGTACACGTGGTGTGATACTTTTGAATAGAAAGATGTCGTGAGGATTAAGACAATATACGTTGAGTTTTTTCGTAGAGATATCTGTTTTCATAGCACGTTGTCGTATGGTAGTAGATAATTCGAATTTGTTCATCACGGTATGTACAAAAAGGTCAATCCAGATTTCATCACCTTTATGGATATAAAACGCTCCCTCCATCTGAACCACCGGTGGGAAGTATTGCTCAGCGGTTTCATAGCCAAGTTCGGTGATCGCGTTGAAGAATGCTGCACAATCATATTGATTTTTGAAAAGGACATCAATGTCTTTTGTTGCATCTTTCACCCCATAGTAGCTTAACGCACATCCGCCAATGAGATAGATATCAATTGATTTTTTTAACCGTTTATCGATGTGCATGAATTCGTTTTTTATGTAGTCCCAGTTTTGCATGGTGTACGGTGATTTTTCCATGGTTACACTCCATACAGGCGTTCTAATTCTGTAATGTCTTTTCTGGTGAGCTGTGGTGTTTCTTTGTTTTTCAAAAAGAAGTCAGAGACAAGATGCATGGATTGAGGGTCGTAGTATGTGCCTTTCTGCAGGAACTCTGTTGGATCTGGTTTATGTTTTTTATACAGGTATGCAAGATATCGCAGTTGATTGGCATCGTTTTTTCTTGAGAGCACCATAAGAAAGGCATGGTCCCAGAGATCAAGCGTTCTTTTGGTGTAGAGGTAGATATGTTCTGTTGATAGGAGTTTCATTCCATACTGATTCAGTGCTGCTGCGCCGGTTTTTATGAAGTATTTTTGATGTACTGGTTGTGGGGTTTTTATTAAGAAATCTATGCCGTGAACCCAGAGGAGACTTGCATTGGCATCGATGGATTTGCTGATTTTAAATGCCCTGAATTCTTCGTATGCTTCGAGAAATTGGAGAATTTCTCTCTGGAGTTTGTTGATTTCCCAGATGTATGTGTGTGGGGTAGAGTGATCTTTCTGTTTTATGATGACAGCTGCTTTGTGGAGTTTTGAGAGATGTCGTCGTGTATTTCGTTCGCTGAGATGGTTAATTTCTGTTATCCGTTTTACGGTGAGAATATCGTGTAATAGGGTGAGGAGAATATGAAGGGACGTGGTTGAAAATATGTGTTTTTTTATGAGATGTGGTTGGGTTTCTAGGATGGTGTGGAGGTAGGCGGAAACTGGCTGCGGGGATTGTTGAATGAGAAGATTTTTACCTTGTTTTTTTGCGGTGAGTAAACCTTCTTTTTCGAGTCGGTAGATGCTGGTGTACACTGTTTTTTGTGCAACGCTCAGGTGTATTTTTTTGGTGAGTTCTTTTATCGCGATAGGTTCGTGTGTGTGCTGGAAGATGAGGAGATCCAATTCATTCATATCTATGACAAAATTAGAGAATACTATTTAAATCTTTCTTTATTTTTGTCATATTTCTTCTTTTTTCACATCGCATCATGTAATCATCTATTGATTGTACCTCTTCTTTCGTTCCAAACTCCAGATAAGAACCCAGTTCGCTTTGCCAGGTCCGTGTAAAAAGAATTTTTTTGTAATTGAGAGAAACGAGTATCAACTCCATATATACGTCTATAATTCCTGGAGTGCTATCCAAGAAAAATAGATAAAAACCTGGAAACGTGGGTAAAAAGAAAAGAAACCATCCTCATAAAAGGATCAAGGCAAAGTGGAAAAACCACAGTATTCCAACATGTACAAGAGATAAACACGTGAGAAACCCAAGACTTTTAGGTGGTTGTTATTTCTTGTTTTTCTTTTCCTCTTGCATGGAATCCATAAATGCTTGTATCCCTATATAGACACCGACGCCGAACATCTCTTTCGACAGATCTTTCTTTGATAACTCCTTGAGATCTTCTTTTTTCTCCGACCAGATCTTTGGAAACGCTTCGTTGACCATCATGGTCGCAAAGTTATCCGCGATATCATCGGTAACCTCCTCTAATGGCATGTCCACATGAACGTTTTTTAATTCGTCATGCTTGAAATTCTTGAAACTCTTTGGGTCCTGAAAACAGCTGTAGCACAGGTGTTTCTTTGATGTTTTCAGCATTTCCTCGGGGCATTCGATATCTTTTCCGCAGCAGTCGCATTTGACTTTGACAATGGTACTGTTTGTGTAATCTTTCATTTTGACACCCCCTTTTCTTACAATCATAGAAGCATCAGTTCTTTTAAAAACGTGACGGCAGAGAACACTCCGCAGAAGCATTTTGGATATCTAAGAAAGCAGGATTAATAAGAAATTACTGCCTTTAGTGCGATATAGGAAGAAATCAATAACATACTGCTCGAGCGCTCACTAAATCAAACACCTATGATTGTGGTCGACGTTTTTGTTTTCCTTTCATCGCGAGGTACTGTTCTTTTGTCATGGAAGCGGTTCGTACACAGGAATTGATAATCACATTTTGTTGTTGTGACCATTCTTTGTCATCATGGGTACGGATGTATTCAGCCCATTGGTCAATGAAACGGAATCGTTCTTTTTGGTTTTCCTTAATGAAACTCACGCAAGATCTCCTTGTAGTGTTGTAGTAATTTTTTATCTAAATACCCTTCGGCGACTTTTTGTAGGTGGCGTGCGTCTTCTCTATCCTTTGGTGATTTCAGTACTATTTCTTTGAACGCGATTTGTAGTTCAAGCTGGGAGACGAGCAGGGTTCCGTGTGGAAGGATTACCTTGATGGTGTTTTGTAATACAAGGTCATCGATGTTGTTTTTTGCCCACTTCATTTCGATGTTGGGGATCATGGTGTTTTGTTTTGCGAATCGGACCGCGATACCTTCACTGAGACACGCAAAGATATCACTGTCTTTTTCTTCATTGATACCATAGAATCCTTTCTCTTTGAGTTCGTATACCAATTTTTTTAGTTTGGGGAATGAAATCTTTGGGATGATGATGTCGATATCTTCGCTTGCCCGTGCTCTTCCTAAAAGAATAGAGACATACCCACTGACAATCACATACGGTGTATAGTTCTGAAGGATTGTGGTGAATTCAAAGGCTAATCGATCGAGATCAGATAATTCCCTGTCGATTTCAAGAGTGGTTTTGTCAATAAATCTCATTTTTTCTCTTAGGTGAGAATCTCGTTCCACTATATCATTTTTTATTGTGTTTTTTCTCATCGAAGTCTCACCCGAGACGCACGTATCTTTTTTATCATCTCCGGGTTCCATGTCCAGACTACTCTTCCGTCGTTGTCGATCATGATTTTTCCTGAGGTTTCAAGGTAGTCTATGATGAGGCAGAAGGTTTGGTACATCATCTTCTTTGGGAGTGCCTTCCAGAGCTCTGTTTTCTTTGGGTAGTTCATGTGTTGGATCGCCTCCTCAACCATGAGGATGGTATCGAGTGTTGGGTAGTGGATGATGGTGGTCATGTTGTTTCTGCCTATTATATAAGTTTATATAATTCATATATTTAAACATTTTTGTTTACCTCCCATTGTCTATCAAGAGTGCAGGGTGTTCCATCCTTATAAATCCTGATTGGGGAGGCCATTAAAAGTATTATGTTCCGTATATTATATTAAAAATAACGAAGGAAATAAAACATTCTGTTCTGGAGATGTAAATCAAAAAATATGTGAATAATTAATTTATTCTTTTGGTTCAAGGATGCAGGTGTTCTTATACGCCTTAATGGTGACGTTATAATCTTGGAACACCGGCTGTATTCCAATAAGAATTGCTGGACATTTCTCCATGACACAAATTTCAGTGCCTGTGTATTAGACGACCCTGCCACCCTGTCCTAGATTGAAATTAGCTGTTGCTGTGAACGCTTGGGATTCTCCGGCAGCTGTTTGAGCAGGACCTGATCTAGGGGCTAGTTTTAGCCCTAAAATATCGGCGAGTGCTTTTGGAATTGTTATTTGGTTTGCACCGGAATCCAGGACTGCATCTTGAAACGGTTGGGTAGGTGTGCCATCTTTGTAAAAAAAGTTAACGGGGATAAGGGGTATCATGCTTTTTTCGTCATACTGAAAAGTAAATTTTAACAAAGTCGAATGTGGCATAGTGCTAAAAGAAGCAAGATCCCGGGTCTAATTTTTTTCCGATAGAGACTTCGTTGTATGGGTATTCTCTTCCCTTTTCAACCACGTCAGCGACATTGTCGCTTGCGTAGATCACCTGATTCTCTTTATCGAGTAATACCCATTTACCTAGGTATTTGTTCAATGTTCTTTTCTTTTTCATGTCTCTTCTCCTTTGATACTATATTTGGTGATACTTATATTCTTTTTCAATGCAGGCATGACTGGCATTATTTATATACAATTCTTGGAGGTCGTTGAAAGTATTATGTCCCGTCTAATATATTAACAAAACCAAAATGAATATTCTCTTATGATTAAATCTGATAAAAACAAAAAATATAAGTATAAATAAATAGTTCTCTTTTCTATGAACGTCTGGGAGATTCCATGGTGTGAGAGACCGAAGGATTAGTATTGGAAGATAAGGTTGTGGTTGGTTCTTTTCGAGGGAATCGCAGAAAATTATAAATATTAATGCCGTATTAATATTGTATTAAGGTGACATGAATGGTTCAAGCCTTTATCGATATTAATGAGAGAGCCAATCGTTTGTTGAATATTCTCAAGGCGAAGTATGGTCTGAAAGATAAAAGCCAAGCAATTGAGCGTATGGCTGAAGAATACGAAGAAAAACTTTTAGAACCTGAGTTAAAACCCGAGTATATAGAAAAAATTAGAAAAATCGAGAAACATGGAAAGTTTACGAAATACTCCTCCCTTGAACAGTTAAGAGATGAAATCGAACATGCGTAAGTACTCTATTGAAGAGCGTTTCAAGAAAAAGATGAAAATCCTTTTTAAAAAAGACAAGAAGCGATACTCGATTCTTTTAAAGAAGATGGAGGAGATTCTCAGCTGTGACGAGGTGACTCATTATAAGAATCTCCGGGCGCCACTGCAACACCTCAGACGGGTTCACATTGATTCACATTTCGTCCTGGTCTTTCGACATGATGACGCGTCTGATACGGTCTTATTCTATGATTTGGACCATCATGACACCATCTACAAATAAGGCAGGATACTACGGAGTGGTTTTACCTGGAAACAGGGTCTTTTTTTGTTCTTTTTCTCTTTCGAAAAATATAAGATGAAATAAATAATACATTTTCCTAGGTCTGTCGTATGAAAGTCTGGGAGATGCCATGGTTTGAGAGACCGGCAAGAACGAATCTAGACAAATTCATATAGTTTTACCAAATCATTTGTAGAATACACGTTTATTACTTTTTGTTTTTTCATCTCCTTATCATTTGACCAGATTCCTATGTTTTGTTTTAATGCAGCGGCAAAATACATTACATCATCAGGGTCCGGTGTTATTTCATCAGCTTTTTTGATAAACGGTCGCAGCTCGTCTTTTGGAATGATGTTCATCTTTGATTCAATGATTAGTACTTTTACGAGTTCTTCGAGTGAAATTCGTGAGAGATGAGATTTCGTTTCGAATTCCTGTAGGTGGTCAAAGATTTCTTCGATGACATATTCTGGGGTGTACAGAACCAACTCATCATTCAGGAGTAATTTTCTGGTTGCCCCCTTTTTTAGCAATGCAGCGACGAAGATATTAGCATCGATGATGACTTCCATTCATCCTTCTTCCCGATATTTTTTTGCGACTTTTTTGTTTATCTGTCGTCCTATTCGGATTGTATCTTCTTCTGTTAATTCACTTTTTGACAGAAGCTTGTCCATTTCCTGAAGGATCTTTATTTTTCGTTGTATCGCTGTTCGGGCGACGACAGACCAGTTTATTTCCGGGTAGAGTTCCATTTCTTTTTTCAGTTCTATAGGTATTGCTAAGGTCATGCTTACCATTCATATCACCTGTCCATTATGTTTATTACGTGTAATATGTATGTTACGTTTACATATTTAACCTTTGTTCTGGAACCCATTGATTTCACTAGCCTTTTCGTACGCATGGTCATCTTTCCTTATAAGGAATTATCAGAGGTCTCTGAAAGTATTATGTCCCGTCTATTATATTAACAAAACAACAACGAATAGTCTCTTACGATTAATCCTGATAAAATCAAAAAATATAAGAAGGAATAAATAATTCATTTTCTTAGGTCTATTGTAACAGTCTGGGAGAAATGAAGTCATGAATATTCGTGAGATGCCATGGTTTGAGAGACCGGGGGCTCGGTTGAAACGCGGTGGTCCTGAGGTGCTCTCTGATGCTGAGCTGCTTGCTATCGTGCTTGGTCGCGGAAGCAAAGAAGAAAACGTCATCGATTGTTCCCGTCGGGTTTTACGGGAGCAGAATCTGAACTATCTTGCGGAGCAGTCGTTGCCTGAGCTTGCAAAGACGTTTGGTGATGATACGGTCAAGGCACTCAAGGTTTCTGCGATGTTTGAGCTGTTCCGACGGACGAACCGGCTCAAGGTGCAGGGGTTTAGTACAAAGATACAGAGCGCGGAGGATGTGTACCATTATTTTGCTGATAGGCTAGCGGAGAAGAAGAAAGAGTATTTCTACGCGCTGTGTCTTGATACGAAGAACCGGATAATCTCTGAGACGCTTGTTTCCGTTGGGATCCTTGATGCGAGCCTCATTCATCCACGGGAGGTGTTCAACCCTGCGGTGAAGGCAAGCTGTCATGCGGTTATTTTAGTTCATAACCATCCGAGCGGGGAGGCGGAGGCAAGTGCTGCAGATATTGAAGTTACAAAGATGTTATATAACGCCGGTGATATAATCGGGATCAGTATTTTGGATCATATCATCATAGGAAAACAAGGATATGTAAGTATGAAGGAAAAAGGAGGATTATTGGGAGTTGATTGACGTCGTGGATGACGCAAGGAATAAATGCTTTTGGAAATTAATAAATGTCGCTCTTATTCTATCAACACCGCCAAGCAATTCAGTAGCATCCTTTATTGCAAAATATTTAATTTTTAGGAGAGTAGGTAGTTTCTCTTGATCAAGTTCTTCAATACCTGTTTCAACGTATTTGGATAAAACAAATTCTAAAAATTCTTTTTGGTTATTGTCTAATGATTTGAATATATTTAATTGTGCTTTTGCAACTCTTTCCCCTCTTGAAATTGGTTTAATTGCAAAAGAAATATATTCTAAAACATCAAATATATCACTGTTTTCTGCATTTATTAACTGCTGTAATGTTTTCAATTCATTCATCCCATAACCTGCGCCTGCCAGTTTATCAAGTAAGGTTCTTCTTGTTATAGGATTTGACCATATTTTACGAAGTTCATCTTCATTTTTAAAAAATTCAGGTAATTTTCCAAACAGGTTATGTAAAAATTCTTCTGCTGAAATTGGTTTTCCATCCGCGCTCCAAAATGATGTTTGAATCATATGTTGAATTTCTCTTTCTTTTCCATCTCCTAGTTTTATTTTTAATTTCTTCTTTTTTGATTCATCTTCCAAGTCTTCGCCGTAAGGAGGCGTTTGATCTTTTACTACAGTAAGCGTTAGTCTAGTTGATGGTTCAGGTTCTAATGGTTCACCGTCCCATTCCGGGTCACTAAAGTGATGGTATGCATCAACAAAGTCATAAATTGTGAAAAATTCTTTTCCATCAAATAGTCTAGTACCACGTCCAACAATTTGTTTAAATTCTATCATTGAGTTAATTGGACGCATTAAGATAATGTTACGAATATTTCTTGCATCAACACCTGTTGAAAGCTTTTGCGAAGTAGTAAGAATTGTGGGGATAGTTTTTTCATTATCTCTAAACTCTGCTAAATATTGGTCACCAAGTTTTCCATCATTAGCAGTAACACGTACACAATAATTTGGTTCTTTACTTTTTTTAAATTGATTAATTAAATCTCTCACAGCAAGTGCATGATCTTGGGTTGCACAAAAAACAATAGCTTTTTCATTTTGATTAATCTCTGATAAAAATATTTTTACTCTTTTAGCTTCACGTTCTTTAATCTCAATTATTCTGTTAAAGTCTGCTTCTTGGTAAATCTTTCCTACTTCTACTTCTCCTTCAATGACCGTATCATCAGAAGTATAAACATAATCGTCCAAGGTTGTTTTAATTCTTCTCACTTTAAAAGGAGTTAAGAAACCATCATTAATTCCTTCTTTTAATGAATAAACATACAGTGGTTCTCCAAAATATCTGTACGTATCAACATTATCTTTTCGTTTTGGAGTGGCAGTTAAACCTAGTTGAACAGAAGGCGCGAAGTATTCCAGTATTCCTCGCCAATTTCCTTCATCGTTTGCTCCGCCTCTATGACATTCATCAATAATTATTAAATCAAAATAATCTTTAGGGTATTCTCCAAAGTAAGGAGTATCATTTGGACCACACATAAAAGTTTGAAATATTGTGAAAAATATACTGCCATTTGTTGGAACGGAGCCTTTCTTTCTTATTTCATCTGGTTTAATTCTGACTAATGCATCTTCTGGGAATGCAGAGAACTCATTAAAAGCTTGATCTGCTAGAATATTTCTATCTGTAAGAAATAATATTCGTGGTCTTCTTGTACCATCTCGTTGTAAGTTCCAACGTGCATGAAAAAGTTTCCAAGAGATTTGAAAAGCTATATTGGTTTTTCCTGTACCTGTTGCAAGAGTTAACAGTAATCGATTTTTTCCTTCAGCAATAGCATCTAAAGCTTTATTTGTTGCAATTTCTTGATAGAATCTAGGCTCGTAAATTCCACCCTTAGGAATTGCATCAAATCGTTCTTTCCAGTCATTGTGAATGTGAAATGTCTTATTCCATAATTCTTCGGGCGTTGGAAAATTTTTTATTATACCTTCTTTTCCAGTTTCCATACAGATTTGATATATTTCTTTACCGTTAGTTGCAAAAGTGGTTTCTAAATATAATTTTAAAGCATACTCTTTTGCTTGTGCAACTCCTTCACCAACTTCTTGAATATTACTTTTAGCTTCTATAACTGCTAGTTTACGGCCTTTATATGATAGTACGTAGTCTGCTCTGATAGGACTAGCTCTGATATTGCCTGTTTGAATTCTGCCTAGAGTAATTGGGAAATTTCTATTGATTTTAGAGCCTTCAATTACGCCCCATCCGCTTTCTTTTAGCTTAGGATCAATCAGTTCAGCTCTCGTTTCATCTTCATTCATGCTGATGCCTCTGTGAGTTCTCCTTTAAAGGCTTTCTGTAAAATTGATTTTTTGTATTTGTTTAGCTAGCTAATTGTTTTCATGGTCCTTTGAAAAAACC